>CALURK010000001.1 GCA_944323165.1 Candidatus Gastranaerophilales bacterium
GGCGGGGGTAAATGTATTTTAGTTTGGAGGTAAGACTACAAAATCTATTGTTATAACAGGCGGGGGAATTTCTGTGTTTCAACCAGAAATCTACATGCATAGTCCTTCAAGAGTCTATGTAATAAGATATTGTCATCCTGAATTTATTTCAGGATCTGTTTTTTCCCCCCACCCCCTGGCCCCCTCCCTCAAGGGGTGGGGGTAAATGTATTTTAGTTTGAAGGTAAAACTACAAAATCTATTGTTATAACAGGCGGGGGTAAAGCTTTTGTCTTTACTTGAGTGTGAAGTGTGACAAAATTTCGTATTGAGGATTTTTACAACTAGTCATCCTGAATTTATTTCAGGATCTCGTTGCGTCTTGAATGCTTTTGCTTGAAAGTCAGCCCGACAACGAACAGTAATTTTAACAACATACTGGAATATTTTTATTCGCAAAATGTTTTCGCAAAAATGACGGGCGATGATATTTGCATAATCCGTATTTGTCGATTGCTTCAATGTGCTCTTTCGTCAAATATCCCGCATTTTTTGCCCAGTTATACATTGGAAACTCTTCGTGTAATCTGCTCATATACCTGTCACGGCTAACTTTTGCCAATATACTGGCCGCTGCAATTGATGCAGACTTTGAGTCTCCTTTTATTACGTATTGTTGATTGTATCCAAAATCCTTAATTAACTTGTTACCATCGACCAAAACTAAAGTATCGGGTTTTGTAATAATTCCTGTGCAAGCAATATTCATTGCTTTTAAAGATGAATTTAAAATATTAATTTTTTCAATCTCATCGACTTCAACACAAACAATTTTGTTATTGGTGTTGTTTTTAATTGTGTCAAATATAGCTTCTCGCTTTTTAGGGGTAAGTTTTTTTGAATCATTAAGAATGCTTAAATCTTTGATAAGCCCATCAGTAACTTCTTCAAACTCGACTGCTGCAGCAAAAACTCCGCCGGCTGCAGGGCCTCTCCCTGCTTCATCTGTCCCTACAATACTGTGTTTAAAATTTTTGTCAAATTCAAAAAGTAATTCTGATGTCATAAATGTATTTTATCATAAAGTCTATATGTACTTATGACAAAGTTTAATTTAATGTGCAGAGAAGAGCATGGTTAAGTGTTGAGTTAACACTTATTATATGCTATAATATAAATGGATATTTTGAAGGGTATGTGTACTCGGCATAATTTAATTATCACAAACAAAAGCAGGCTGGAAGGCTACGCCCCTTATTAAGTATCAACCAAGTTAAGTATAATGATTTTTTAGAGGAAAGGTGGATTGTATGCCAGACGACGCTATTATCTATGAATGGTTTGCTAATTTTGTAACTGAAAAGCCACAGAAAAGAAAAAGTTTTGTAAGCAAAGTAATTAATAAAGAACCTTATGTTTTTTATAAAGATTATTATTTAGCATTGAGAACTAAGCTTATTAGTCTAATAAAAAAGAATCAATCATTAACTAATTTAAAAGATATTTTAAAAAAAATAAAGCCTAAAAAGTATATTCACTATGAAGAATTGATAGATCAAATACAAGGTTTTATGCAAGGTATAAATTATACTTGGGTTGAACCACCTAAAAAAACTATTGAGTATTCAGGACTTTTGTTAAAAGTAAATCCAGAAATAGGTTTAAAAATCAATGAAAGAGTACTTTTTATAAAAATGTATTTTAAACAATCTCCTATTGATAATGCAAAAATAAAAGTAATGCAAAAGATAATGCAAGATGCATTAATAGATGAATTCCAAGATGCAGAAGTCGCTATTTGGGATATTAGGCGAGGTCTTTTATATCAGGCTAGAGTGAATGAAGATATAAAAATACCTTATAACTTAGAGCAAGAAGCTCTAATATGGAAGAAATATGCGGAAGAAGATTAGTTTGCTATTTGGATGTACTAATCTAACAGCAATAAATAAAAAACATCGCTTCGCTCGTTTGGGGTTCTCATCCACATTCCGGACATAAAAAAAGACATAACCCGAAGTTATGTCCTTTTTCTGGGCTCGGAGGGATTGTCTTGCTCACTCGCGTTAAACGGCAATTACGCATTTTGCTTCAACGCTTTTTGCGTTTCGCAAAAATGCTCCAGCCTCTGCTCGTTCGCGCTCGAACCTAAAAAACATCGCTTCGCTCGTTTGGGGTTCTCATCCGCTTTCCGGACATAAAAAAAAGACATAACCCGAAGTTATGTCCTTTTTTATGGGCCCGGAGGGATTCGAACCCACGACCAAAGGATTATGAGTCCTCTGCGCTACCGCTGCGCCACAGGCCCGTGACGACTTTTATGTATTTTGTTTTCAAATCTTGGGCTTGCGTTAGCGCTGACCTCGCTCCACTCGGTGCGCTACCTACCTCTCCTCGAACGTGACATTTAGTCACCTTCCTCTTTTAGCGGGGCATAACCAAGTTTAATTTGATAACCCATTTACCCCTCGGTAGAGTGCCACAAACCCGTGACTAAACCTATCTTATCAACTAAATACTAAAAAATCAAGGGGATAACGTGAAGAAAAAAAAGCTGCCGTTTGGCAGCTATAACACATATGTGTATTAATGTTAAATAGAATCTTTCTTACAGAGCAATTGTCTTATATTCCAGACTTTGATCTGTTATATCTATTGGTGTTTTATAATCGTATGGAATGAAAATACTTATTTCACTTTTTTCTGGTAAACACTCCAAACCATAAGCGTTAATGAACTTTTCATCAAGCTTTAATGTGTATTTCCCAGGTGCCAAGCCTGATATATAAAATTCTCCTGTCGAATCAACCGTTGAATAATTAACTTCGTTTCCTTCTTCATCAAGAAGAACGACTACGAAATCCGTTATTTTTAAATCTCGTGCAAAATCGTCAAAGATTTTTAATGTTCCTGAAACAGAACCCACTGTACTTACTAGTGGAATTTCTAATAGAGTTGTTTGTCCGCCATCTATTTTAATTTTCTTATTAATTATGTCATTTGTTTGCGGTGCTACTGTTATTGGAAGTTGGTTCATATCAAGAGATACTGTATAAATACCTTGAGTTAAGCTTGAAGAATAAGCTTTTCCGCGTCTGTTGGTGTAATTTGTTTCCCCTGTCCAGCTTGTTATTAATGGTACATTTTGTACAGGAATATCCACTTTTTTGTCAAATTTACCATTTTTATTTACATCAACAAATGCAACCGCTTCAAATATACCCTTGTCTAAATCCTCAGTTCCTACTGATTTAAGTCCGTTATTAAATACTTGGAATGCGTCATTAAATATGAAATTTATAGAATGTCTGTTGGTTTGAGGTGTGAACATATTATCAATAAAGTAACCGCCATTTTCTGAATACTGGTAAGCGACAGCAATAGTTTGACCTGATTTTGCGCGGTAACCAAGATTTACATTAAAATCATTTCCGCCTTGACCGTAATAACGGAAGCCAAAACCTAAACCTAACGTTAATCTTTTCCAAGTTGGGAATGTGTAGCCAAAGCGGAACATATTGTATCCGTTTTTGTAAGAAGAAGTGTCATATCGTACTATATTATGTCCGAGAGAAAATTTGCCGTGATTCCCCGGAATTGGTACATCTAATTGTGCATAATTATCTGCATATTTAGAACGATAATTTCTCTCTGTCGAAGTCGGAACGTCATATTCTGTATCGTATAAACTTTCTCTGCGTCCTACCTGTATTTTTGCCCAATGTTTTATATCACGCGAAGCATTCGCATCATAAAAATAATTCTTGTTACGTCCAAGCTCGTTTTCTCCGCGTCTGTAGTAGCTATTGAATCTTAAATTTGCAACTTTAGGAATTTTTGTTGAGGCATTGACTGATGCTTCATCAAATTTTATCGTTCCTCCGCGATAACGATGGTTCATATTCGAATAATATCTGCTATAACTTCCGCTTGCATTTGTAGAATTAAAACTTACCCCGCCTGAAACTTTTCCGCCGGTTCTATCGTTTTTGGAAGTTGAATCACTGCTTGCTATATAAAAGTCTGGTGACGTTTGGAATAATTCCAGTTTACCGAATGCTCGTTTTGGTTTGAAAATACCTTTTTCGTATTTAGTTAAATCTTTTTCGTAATCTCCGCTTAATTTGCCGATATAACCTGCGTGAGTATGTTCCTCTCTTATATCATGCGCAACACTGGCACCGGCTGTTGCTCTTAATTTGATATTTTTGTTCTTGGGGTTTACCCACTCCAAGCTATTTAGAGATGTTGCACCCTCAAGATAATTTACGCTCTTTTGTGTTCCGCTTACCAACAAGGTATCATTTGTCGGAACTCTATATACTATGCTTGTTCCGTTCTTTTCATACAATTTATCTCCGGTCATACGCGATTCAAAGGTTAAATTATCTTTTATACCATATTGATAATCAATTCCTGCTGTTACTTTTTTGTTATTTCCACGATAAATGTTATTACCTTCTCTAAAGAATCTGTTTTGATAACCCCAAACACCTGCATAAGCAGAACCTCTTTGTTCTTTTTCCAGTGGTCTATCGCCATATAAAGAATATTTTTCTTCTTTTATAACTTCTATACTACCGTCTTCATTAACTTCTTCTATCTTCAAGGTTTTTACAGGACTCGGAAGTTGAATGTCTTTAAGCGTGTAATATCCTGCATAAGTGCTTAAAACTACAGGTTCTCCGTCATTCACAGTTACTCTTACCAAACTTGTCGGTTTTACATAACCGTTTATCTGGTCAGGTCTTTCTTTTTCATAATCATAGTTCCAAATCTGAGCACCAAAAATATTTGTACCAATTGAAGCGTCAACATCACTTCTGCCCTTTACTTTACCTACTTCATACCATAATTCTTCTTTTCCGGTTTCTTTGTTTTTAATACTGTTTTTATAAGCACCAGTAATTCCGCCAAACATAAATGCATCTGAGCGATAGTGATATTCTGTTGCTTCTATTCGGTATTTACCGTCAAAAATATTACCGTTAAAACTTACTTGTGTACTGCCTGAAAAAGTATCATTAAGAGTCCTGTAGTTTGTGCCTCTTACGGTTAAGCTGTCATTAATAAGGTTTGAACGCAAGCCTATTGTATTAAGTGTTATTTTCCCAGGCTTTTTAGGTGCTATGATATCCTGATATGCTTTTGGACTTTTATCGTCGAGTATACTGTCATTATTGTGTAGAATTGGTATATCTCTATCTATTTGCGCAGATAATGTCAAATCCTCATAATTTCCGCTTATTTTTGCACCGAAAATCTTTGATGCTGCATCGGATGTTATATAAGCTTCATTAAATACGCCATCCATTATTCCCTGTTTAATAAATTCAGGTTTTTGGTTTGTGATTGGATAATCTTGGATGAATACTCCGTTTTGATTAATTACACCCTCTTTGCCGTCAAAAGTTTTAAATCCGATTTGTTTATCTACCCTGTTTGCATTGTATGGAATGTTAAATATATCTGCAAGCTGTTTAAATGGCACAAGAATTTCAGCCTTCTCGGTAATTGCGATTTCTACATCTTGGTAAGCTTTGTTATTAATATTTATGTATGTTACCGTAGAATCAACCGCAAATACCGGTAACGCCAAAAGCATGCCGGTTATCACAGCTATTAAGTTTTTCTTTATTCTATTTAACATTCACATTCCCTCTCTTATTGGGAGGGTCAGAGAGGATTTTTATTCCACTCTTCTCTTTTCTTCCACTATTTTGGCATTATCCCTATGCCTGTGTTTTTATATATGTGTTTCTATTTAACAAATCGTTTTACTCTCGGTTTTATTCCGTTAAGAGAGTATTTTCTATTTACTTACTGCAGAAAAAGTTACAACAGCCTTGTATTCTCCGGCTTCGTCTTGTCCGATGTTATAGGTTCCGGAAATTGGATTTTGACCAACTGTATGAGTCAAAGTTCCTTCTGTTCCACCATTAACTTTTACTACATAACAATCCCCGTGTATTCCGTAATTATTTTGAAATTCTACTGTCATCGGGTTTGTAATTGCTGCTGTTACTGGATAAGCAATTACATTTTTATTATTGTTACCGCCTGATTTTGCATCCTCTATTGCGGCGGATGTTGGCATCGAAAATGTGTGCCCGAATAAAATACTTCCGTTGTTACCATATCCTGATACTTCACCCCCTTCAGTCATAATTTTTGATGTCACTATAAAATCATAATCTTCATCACTACCATTGGTTTGCAGATTGAATATTGAACTTAATCCCTCTTGTAATACACCTGTTTCCGGATTTACTGAACCGGATTCTTTCGATGAAGTTGATTTCTCTATAGCTACTGCAGGCTGAACGTCCGTTAATACGGACTGTTCAGCTTCTGAGTAACCATAAGCCCTTATCGGCATTAATAATGTCGATAGCATTAATATTATTAAATTTAATGAATTTTGTTTTTTCATTTAATTCCTTATTGTTTTACTTGACTAAGGACCTGTTGTTGTTAATGTCATCGTTGCCTGATATGTACCGTCGGTATCGTGAGTAGAGAAGGTATTAGCTTCTGCTGTTGTGCCGATTGTATATTGCATTTTATATTTACCATTCTTTATAGTATATGTAGCTTTATTACCTGCAAATTCTTTTTGAGGTTCAGCAGCACCACTTTCGGTATCAGGTGTAATTGTAGGAGATATAGCAAATGCTATTGCATCAGGATTTTCTTTATATGCAGTTCCTGAACCTGATGTTATATTTGTTACTGATGTATCAGCTGGTTGTCTGGTACTATTAGTAAAAACTATCTTCATATTATCTGCATCATCTCCATATAAAGCAGTCGTACTTCCACCACTCGTGGGAGCGGTTGCTGATAAATATATTTCCCTGTCAGGCTGATTATTAATTACATTAAAAATAGCATTTAAACTAGGTGACAATGTAATTGTACTGTAGTTGTCGTCAAATGTAGCACTTGTTGTTTCTGTAGATGAACCGTCCTTTGTAATATTTATGAATTCAGGTACAGTAATTTGTAAAGTGGATGTGGCTTCATCTGATGGAGCTGCATACGCTGCTGTACTCATTAGCACTAGTGCTAATGCCGCAGGAAGCAATTTTGTTAGTTTCTTTTTTTTCATAGGGTAAACCTTCCTTTCTTTTTTCTTTTACACATTATTTGTTATATTTAGATTAGTTTCTTTTTTAATATTCTTGCGTTTGTCATTTTCATCAAAATATGAAATTACAACACGAAGAGTATATTCTCCGCTCTCTTTTATGTTGTCGGTTTTGATTTTTTGCTTGTCAATATAAAAATTGTTTTCCCCGACTGTTTTACCACTTATTGCATACTCATCAATAAGTTTTTTGCCTTGCATTATTTGCACATTTCCTGTGTAACGTACTTTGCTGTTACCGGTTGAAACAATTTTCATATCGGTATATAAGCCGTCTTTACCTTTTACTATATTCAAATATTCAATATCCGCTGATTTTGTAACTTTGCCTTTATCGACATAAATCGGAACGCCAACCCTTGTTTTTACAATAAGTTGAGCACCTATTCCTGCTCTTGGTGTTGGGATAGTCATTTCTTTTGGGTTAACATCTTCTATATAAAGCATTGTTCTGTTTTCTCCGTCAGGAAGTTGGTTTAAGCCTGAAATATTTACTCTGAGTTTTTGGGATTTCCCTTGTGCTATAGTAAATTCTGATGGTACAAAACGGATTTTTTTAGATAAATCATGAGGATCATTGGAATTATCTACCATAACAACTTCACCCTTTTCGTTTATCGTAAAAAATCCAGGGTATGCTTTAAATCTCATTAACTGCTTATTATCACCTTTAATTTCTATTGCGGTTGTTACGTAATTATTCTTTAATTTATTTGCGTTAATTTCAATCCTTGTAGGCGCAACACCAAGCGAAGCAAACGCCGGTATTGTTATTAACATTGATAATAATATTCCCAAAATCTTTTTCACTTCTTACTAATTCCCCTCTCTCAAAATATACTTAACTCTGTTTTCATAATTCCCAGCCGGAATAAATTTTCCGTCTTTGCTCTCAAGCGAATATTCAACTGATACAAATTCGTTATTTGCCGGAGCTTTGCCTTTAGCAATAACTATTTCGTTCCCAGGTTGTATCAGAACACGTTCTATCAGCCTTTCTCCAACATTTGATGAAGCTGATACGGTTCTTATGTAATAATTCCCGACACTATCTCCAAAGTTATCGGCATTTAATGCCAATTCCCAATCGCTGTTGGAATTTATATAAATCATAGGAGATGTTTCATTGATTGCTTTTTGGGTTTTATTAAACGCATTATCTGCGCTAATAACTATTTTAGGTACTTCGTTGTACAAATTGATTTCTTGTGATGAGTTTACCACAAATTGCAAATTGAATGTCGAACTTGTTATTTGCTGAGTTTCTAAACTTGTAGCTTGTACTTCAAAGTTAATACTGTAAGTTCCTGCCGGAACGACTCCGAAATCTCGGATTTTTGCTGTCATAATTACAGGCATGCTGCCCATTGTACTGCTGTCATATATGTTAGAAAACTCGTTATATTTTAAATACACATCCTCGCGTGTATTATTTATGTACAGATTTTCTAACGGAATTGAGACTTTTCCGTCAGTACTCCTTAATGCATCTTCAAGAGGCCTTATTGCAACATTATAAGTTCCGCCGTCATCACTGTTAACAATTAAACTGCGCTCAACACTTTGAGGATACACCGAAGTATCCCCTTGATAATCTATTATTACCATGGATGCACTTGTCGGTATACAAAAAAATACCAGGATAAGCATTGTTAGCAATGTTCTTTTCATGAAAAATTTCCTAATCGGGACACTATACAACGATTTTACCAATTTGTGTACAAAGTTCAATAATATTTTGAAAAAAATACATCTGATGAAGTATGATTTTTATCAAAAATCATATTATTGAATGAGCGGGGTTATTTGTTACCTAATCTAAACCAATTAACAAATTTGTTAAATAAATTGTCTTGAGGAATATCTTCTTCCTTAAGCTCACTTTCAAATTCAATTTCATTAGGATCTTTCTCTTCTGTTCTTTCAAAAATGTCGTCTTCCGGCTCTTCATCTTTACGCTTTTTGCTCTGGCGAAAGTACATTCCGCCACCACCCATTCCGCTTCCATCTTTGTAGGCGGATTGAGCTTTGTTAATTGGGTTGACATTACTGAAATCAAAAGACATTTTGATGCCTATTTATTATACATTGCATGTTTATTATAACCTATATTATAAAAAAGTATAGTGTTTTTGTGCTAAAATTATTATATTGAGGTATAAATGAAGAGATTTTTAAGTTTATTTTTTACGTTTTTATTCTGTTTAGCATCCGCTCAAGCTCAAGACTTGAGGTTTGTGCAAGTTAGCGACGCCAGATTCTCTAATGAACCTGACAATAATATTTTGCAAAGGACAATTAAAGATATTAATAAGCAAAAGAACGTTGAATTTGTTGTTTTTACCGGCGATAATATCGCAAAACCTTCTGCTGAGGTCCTAAAAGCTTTTGTTGAAGAAGCAAAAAAATTAAATTGTCCTTTCTACATTGTACTCGGCGACAAAGATGTTAATAAACTTAAAGGTATGAGCAAAGTTGATTATTTTAAGATAGTCAGGAAGAATGTTAGAAAATATAAACAAGAAAAACCAAATTACGTTTTTGAAAAAGACGGATTAATTTTTGCAATTGTTGACGGGTCTAAAGAAGTTATACCGAGCACAAACGGATATTATAAAGATGATGTGCTAAGCTGGCTTGATGAGGAACTTTCAAAATATCCTGAGAATAATGTAATTATTCTTCAACACTTTCCTTTAATTCCGCCAACAGACAAGGAAACTTATTATACTTTCAAACCTGAAAATTACTTGATGCTTCTTGCAAAGCATAAGAATGTTAAAGCAATAGTTTCAGGACACTTTGGAGTTAATAGCGAAAAAACAGTTCACGGCATTACTCAAATAACGACCAGCGGGCTGCCGGCTTATAGAATTATAGATGTTATGGATTATGAAACAGAAAACCCTACAATTTGGGCGCAATTAAAAGAGGTGGAATAACTTGAATTTGCGAGCAGCAAGTATTACACCCTTAACGCCCGTGTAATTTGCGTCTTTTATTGATTTAATTTTATTGAAATTTATATTTTCACCATAATTATATTTTTCTAAAATATTCTTGAATCCATCAACACTTTGGAGTAATTTACTGTTTTTGTAATGCTCACGAAGTGAATATTTTTTTTCGGGTTTAAATTCCGGCGAAGATGCAATATTGTCACATAACATGCTTCTTAAATTCATTTTTTTCCCGCTTTCAGGATGGTGTGCAGAATGTTTTCTGTGAAAATCTGATACAAAAGACTTAGGAAAACCTAAAATGTACAATATCATTTTATCAGCGTCGTGAGTTAAACTGTCAATCGTATTGTATCCCAATAATTCTTTTTCTATTAATGAAAAAATTATTTTGTGCTCATAAGTATGTTTGATATTTTTTACATAATTATGAGCATAATTCTTAATTTTATTTATTAGTGGAAAATGCTTTTTATTTGTATCATCTAAGCTCAAAAGACCGGCAGCGCACTCTACTTCAGCCGGTCTTTTTATAAACATATCTACTCTTTTTTCTGCAACACCGTCAGGGACTTTTGGCACCCCGCAGAATGTTGTTCCAATGGTTTTTGTTGGAGATTGATATTTGTTAAATGAATAAGAGTTAAAATTACACTTTATATCCATATCCAATTATTGCATAAAATTCATTTCATGCAAGTAGTTGTTACAATTCTTAAAGATTTATAAAACGTAAAAATTCCTTCCAGAATCCCTTAGAACCTTCTTGCCATTTGTGCGAAACACCTTTGTAATAAGGCTCATAATCTGCGATTATGTTTCTTGGAAGGCTTTTGCCTGCGGATAGGGTTTGGGCAATGAATTCCAAATAATCATTTTGTTCTTCTCTGTATTCAAAATCTTGATAACGTAAATCTTCATCTGCTGCCAAATGTACAAGTGCGTGATATGCGCATTCAATGCTCTTGTCGGAACTGTCCGGAAACAGTAATAATGCTTCTCTTACGCTTTTCCTTTCGGCTAATACTGAATAAATGAGTCGACCTATAAATTTTCTGTTTTTTATATCTTCCATAATGAATTAATAAGGATTTTTTATCTTGAAGTCAAAATCTAATGCTTTAGGCCCAAAATACGCATCATACTTTAATTTTGGTCCTTCTGATAAATCTACTACTCCCTTAGGTGTTTCTTTTTTCGGCTCCAAATATTGTGCAAAGCGTCTTTGAGAATTTATAATTGATTTTTTCTGCTTGGTGGTGCAGGCAGATGTTATAAGAAGAATAAAAGAAACACACAAGACAAATGAGCAGATTTTTTTCATACTACACCTCTTGCTTATTATTATAACATATTTTAAGGTTTTTAACAAAATTTAACAATTAAGCAATTTTAAGAATTTATAGGCATTATACAATTAAAAGGAGTGTGTGTATGTTATCAATAAAACTTACTGATGTGCCGGTATTGCAAGCAAAAAATACTAAAATAGTCGGAGATTTTCATGACTATTTCATTAATAAAGGTAGTTTATCTCCAATCAAACGAGGTTTAACAACAGAGAATATCAATAGTTGTACCGCAGGTGTTTTGCAAGCAGGGGACAAACATTTTATGTTTCATGCGGCACCTGAGATGCAAAGTTTGAAAACTGTAAAATCTGAATTAGAAAAACAAATTAAATCTCTAAAAAAAGCGTGTGATGATATTAGAGGATTGATTTGCGGCGGCTGGGAATTGAGCACCCAGAACAAAGATTCCGTACAAAGTTTTGATTTATACAATACAATTGCTGACGCTCTTGATAATTTAGGCGTTAAGTTTACCATGATATGCGGTAAAGAAAAGGATTCGCCGATGGATAACTTGTATTCGTTTGATAAGAAGATAACTTTGTGGAATAAATCGATGAAGGATCTTCCTACAAATAATTCCAAGAAGTTAAGCGAAGATGATATTCTTGATGCTTTAGAAAATCATTATCAATTTGTGGAAAAAAATTCTGATGACAAGCTTAATCTTGAGTTGAAGTCAGTTTTGGATAAAAATTTAGTTAATGCCGGATAAAACTTTTGAATAATTTTCATTATAGAAGTTTTCAAATTCGTCATTCAGAATAGCTTTTCTTGCTTTTTTTGCAAAATCAATCAAGAATTTTATGTTATGAATTGACATAAGAGCTTGACCTGTACCTTCTCCGCATTTATATAAGTGCCTCAAGTACGCTCTAGAATGGTTTTTGCAGCAATAGCAATCGCAGTTTTCATCAAGCGGCCTAGGATCTTCCGTGAACTGAGCGTTTTTAATTTGTTTTTTGCCTTCACTTGTAAAGAAAGAACCGTGACGTGCGTTTCTGGTCGGTAAGACGCAATCAAACATGTCAACACCGCGCTTAATTCCGTCAAGCAAATCTTCAGGAGTCCCGACTCCCATTAGATATCTTGGTTTGTTTTGAGGTAGTAATGGTGCGGTGAGTTCTACAAAGTGGTTCATGGTTTCTTTGTCTTCTCCGACACTCAAGCCACCTATTGCGTAACCCGGAGCATCAATTGAAGACACAAACGCGGCGCTTTCTCTTCTTAAATCATCGTAGAATGCACCTTGGCAAATCGGAAACAGAGCTTGATTAGTCGAAGTTTTGGCCTTAATACAACGCTCTAGCCATCTGTGAGTCCTCTCCATTGCCTCTTTTGCGGTTTTATAATCACAAGGAAATGGTGCGCACCAATCAAAAGCCATTATTATATCAGCGCCGATGGATTGTTGTATTTCCATAGAAATTTCAGGGCTGATAAAATGTTTTTTACCATCTTTTGGATCTCGAAATTCAACCCCTTCTTCAGAGATCTTGCGCAAGTGTGCAAGCGAAAATACTTGAAAACCTCCAGAATCAGTAAGTACAGGCTTTTGCCAATTCATCCAGCCGTGGATGCCGCCAAATTTTTCAATAAGTTTGTGGCCGGCTCTCAGATACAGATGATAAGAGTTTGCCAAAATAATTTGAGCACCTGTATCATAGAGATTGTTATTTGTAACTAATTTAATGGTAGAATTTGTTCCTACAGGCATGAATATTGGTGTTTCAATATCGCCGTGAGGCGTATGCAAAACACCGGCACGTGCTCCGGTGTTTTTGTCTATATGAACTAAATCATAACTAAAATTGTTATTATCCTTGGAATCGTTCTTCATCATAAGTTATCATCTCAAGCATTGACTGCCAGTTGTCGTAAATTTCTTCAGGCTTAAAATAAAGATTGATTTCTCTTTGTGCGCTTTCAAGAGAATCTGATGCGTGGATAACGTTGTATTCCATAACTTGAGCGAAATCGGCTCTTATAGTTCCTACATCAGCTTTTAGAGGGCTTGTTGCACCTACGACGTGACGAACGCTTTCAACGGCTTCATATCCTTCAATAACCATTGCAACTATAGGGCCACTTGTTATATAGTGAACTAATCTGTTATAAAAAGGTTTGCCCTGATGTTCTGCGTAATGTTTTGCTGCTAATTCAGGTGTTACCTGAAGTAATTTCATGGCAACAATTTTGAATCCTTTATTTTCAAATCTTTCAAGGATTTTGCCTATCATTCCTCTTTTTACACCATCAGGCTTAATTGCAACAAATGTTCTTTCTTCTGTTTTCATAACCTCTCCTAAATATATATGTTATTAGCTTGTACGGTCGAGTTTATTAATCTTTATTTTAAAGGTTTATATTACCAAACCTCTTTTAATTAGAGCATAAATGGGTGTAAATGTAAAGACGGGGTAAATGTGTGTGAAAATGTATTGTGTCATCCTGAACTTGTTTCAGGATCTTTATGAAGAGAAATGTTTTTGCAAAAAACATCAGATTCCGAAATAAATTCGGAATGACGTGAGTTCCCCCCGCCCCTTGCGGGAGAGGGTTAGAGAGTGAAAATAGATTCTGAAATAAATTCGGAATGACGCGAGTTCCTCCGCCCCTTGCGGGAGAGGGTTAGTGGATGGTTTTAGATTTAGTATTTATTTGATGGGGTAGTCTGGGGTAAATGTGTGTGAAAATGTATTGTGTCATCCTGAACTTGTTTCAGGATCTTCAGGATGGGAAATCCTTTTGCAAAAAACATCAGATTCCGAAATAAATTCGGAATGACGTGAGTTCCCCCGCCCCTTGAGGGAGAGGGTTAGGGGGTGAAAATAGATTCTGAAATAAATTCGGAATGACGTGAGTTCCCCCGCCCCTTGAGGGAGGGGGTTAGGGGGTGGGGTTTTTAAGTATTTACCTGCATATTTTTCACTATTTATTGTCATTTACTCAATCTTTAACGTATTTACCCCAAATATTAATTTTTTGTTTATTTTTTAAGGGTTAATGAAAAATAGTGATTTAATGATAATGTAAGAAAAATTATAAAGAACATAAAATAAAAAGGAGATAAGTATTATGGCAAAGACAATTGGTATAGACTTAGGAACAACAAACTCCGTTGTAGCAGTTATGGAAGGTGGTAAACCAACCGTTATTGCAAACGCAGAAGGTATGAGAACAACTCCTTCTATTGTTGGTTTCTCTAAAACAGGTGAAAGATTAGTTGGTCAATTGGCAAAAAGACAAGCAATTTTGAACCCTGATAAAACAATCGCTTCAATCAAGAGACACATGGGCGAAGATTACAAGAAAAATATTGACGGAAAAGATTACACTCCGCAAGAAATTTCTGCAATGATTTTGAGAAAATTAGCAGATGATGCAAGTGCTTATTTGGGTGAAAAAGTTACATCTGCAGTAATCACAGTTCCTGCATATTTTAACGATGCTCAAAGACAAGCAACAAAGGATGCAGGTAAGATTGCAGGCTTAGATGTACTTCGTATCGTTAACGAACCTACAGCTGCAGCTTTGGCTTATGGTTTGGAAAAAGATAAATCAGAAAAAGTTCTTGTATTCGACTTAGGTGGTGGTACATTCGATGTATCAATCCTAGAAATTGGTGATGGTGTTCACGAAGTTTTATCAACATCAGGCGATACTCACTTAGGTGGTGATGACTTTGATAAGAAGATTATCGATTGGATTTGTGAAGAATTCAAGAAACAAGAAGGTATAGATCTTACAGGTGATAAACAAGCTATGCAACGTATTAAGGAAGCTGCAGAAAAGGCTAAATGTGAATTATCTTCTGTAATTGAAACTACAATTAACCTTCCATATATTACAGCAGATGCTAATGGTCCAAAACACTTGGAATTATCATTAACAAGAGCTAAGTTTGAAGAACTTTCTCACGATTTGTTAGAAAGATGTAAAAAACCTGTAGAACAAGCTTTATCAGATGCCGGTTTAACAAAGAATGACATTAACGAAGTAGTTCTGGTAGGTGGTTCAACTCGTATACCTGCTGTTCAACATTTGGTAAAAGAATATACAGGTAAGGAACCTAACCAATCAGTTAACCCGGATGAAGTAGTTGCAGTAGGTGCAGCAATTCAAGCAGGTGTATTGGCAGGTGAAGTTAAAGATATCGTTCTACTTGATGTAACTCCATTGACATTGGGTATTGAAACATTAGGTGGAGTAATGACTCCTCTTGTTCCACGTAACACAACAATCCCTGTAAGTAAGTCACAAGTATTCTCAACAGCTGAAAACAACCAGACAGCGGTAGATATTAACGTACTTCAAGGTGAAAGACCAATGGCATCAGATAACAAGTCTTTAGGTATGTTCAGACTTGAAGGTATCGCACCTGCAATGAGAGGTGTTCCTCAAATCGAAGTTACATTTGATATAGATGCTAACGGTATCGTTAATGTTTCTGCAAAAGATAAGGCTACAAATAAGGAACAAAAGATTACAATTACAAACTCTTCTAACCTTTCAGAAGCCGATATCGATAAGATGGTTAAGGAAGCAGAAGCAAACGCTACAGCTGATAAGAAGAAAAAAGAAGAAGCAGAAATTAAAAATAATGCTAATTCATTAATTGCTTCATCAGAAAGAATCGTAAAAGATTTTGAAGGCAAGATTTCAGATGATGATGTTAAGAAATTAACAGAACATAGAGAAGCATTACAAAAGGCTTTGAATGAGAACAAATCTGTAGATGAATTGAAGAAATTGTCAGAAGAATTGCAGCAAACAATGTTTGCAATTTCACAAAAGGCATACGAAGCAGTTCAAAAAGAAGGCGGAAATGCTAACAGTGAAGCAAATTCAGCAGGCAGTGAAAACACTTCATCGGACAAGAAAGACGATGATGTAATTGATGCAGAATTTACAAAAGAATAATCTATAGAGATTGGAAATAATAAATACATAAGGCGCGGTTGGATTTTTTAAAATCCAACCGCGCCTCTTTTTATATTAAATAAATAGACAAAATTTGAAAAATCGTAGTAAAATAGTTTGAAGAAAGCAGTTAATAAAAAGGATTAAAAATGAGAGGAAAAGCATTTAAGTTTGGTGATAACATTTCAACAGATCATATAGCTCCGGGAAGATTATTTCACCTTCGTTCGGATTTGCAAGAGTTTTCGAAACACGTTTTAGAGGATGCTGATGAAAATTTTGCAAAAAACATGAAAAAAGGTGATTTTGTAGTTGCCGGGAATAATTTTGGATTAGGTTCTTCTCGTGAACACGCTCCGCAAATTATTAAAATTGCAGGTGTCGGAGCTGTTATTGCTAAATCTTTTGCAAGAATTTTTTACAGAAATGCGATCAACATAGGGCTTTTGGCAATCGAATGTGATACCGACGGAATTGATGCCGGAGATGAATTGGATTTGGATATCAAGGCAGGTACTTTGAAGAATTTAACCAAAGGTACTACAACTATGATAGAGCCGCTTCCTGATGTTATGATTAAGCTTCTTGAGGATGGTGGCTTAATTGAGCATATCAAAAAGCATGGTGATTTAGTTTTAGGATAGACAAAGTTATGAATACTATAAAAACCATATATTGTCCTGCTTGCGGAAATAAGATGCTAAAAGTAAATATTCCTGATGTCGGTTTTACGATTGATATTTGTACGGAAGGCTGCGGAGGGATTTTGTTTGATAACAGAGAACTTGAAATTGTTTGCAAATCAGATGAAATTTCTGAAAAAATAATAAAATATTTGGAAAATAATAGTTTTAAATGTCCGGACACGACTCAAGTAAGGATTTGTCCGGTATGCAGTACTAATATGGTTAAAACAGGCGGTGCTGCAGGTCTTGAAATAGATGTGTGTAATTCTTGCGGGGCTGTTTTTCTGGACAGTAATGAATTAAAAAAATTTAAAAATCGCAAATAAGAATAAAAAAGAATAAAAAAATAAAGGGTATATTTTCATATACCCTTTATTTTTTGTCTCATTATATTTTGTCTAAATATATTTAAGATTAATATAAATAGAGCTTATAACTAACGAAATAAGAACAACGATAACCCCGTATTTCATAAACTTCATAAAGAACATAGGGTGACCGTGTTTAGCTGAAGTTTCAGAAACGATAACGTTAGCAGCGGCACCAATCATAGTTAAGTTTCCGCCAAGGCAAGCACCTAAAGATAAGCACCACCAAAGAGGATAAGTATAATCAGCACCCATTGCTTTTTCGATTTCGACAAGCATAGGTGACATAGTTGCTGTGTAAGGAATATTATCGATAACACCGGAAATAAGTCCTGAAGCCCAAAGAATAAGCATAGAAGCAGCTTCTTGAGAGCCTTGTGTAACTCTTAATATCCATTCAGCCATAAGCTTGATGCCGCCAGAAGCTTCAACGCCACCGATTATGATAAACAAGCCGATGAAGAAGAAAATAGTGTTCCATTCAACATCTCTAAGAATTTCGGTAGGTTTTTCAAATAATAACAAAATGCTCGCACCAAGCATAGCAGCAACACAAGTTTCAATATGAGTCATATCGTGTGTTATAAAACCTAAAATAACAAAGCCGAGTACGATTAATGAACGAATCATGTGAACTTTGTCAGTAATCGTATTTGAGTTATCGATATTAGCAGCTTCGTGCATTTTTTCTTCAGTTGTTTTAAGCTTCTTTCTGAAAAGAAAAGCCATTGTAAAAATAACTGCAGCAAGAATAACTGCAATAGGTAATGTAAGATTATAAATGAAATCCATGAAAGAAAATCCTGCTGCACTACCGATAATGATGTTAGGCGGATCTCCGATTAAAGTAGCTGTACCACCGATATTTGAAGCAAAAACTTCTGTTAACAAATACGGTATTGGGTCAATATCAAGTTTTTGAGCAATTGCAAAAGTGATAGGCATAATAAGAATAACAGTTGTAACGTTATCCAAGAATGCACTAACTGCAGCTGTAAAAATACCAAGCGCAATAAGGATTAAAACCGGATGTCCCTTGGTCATTTTTAAGAGCTCGTTTGCAATGTAGCTGAAAACGCCGCTTCTTGTAGTGATATTAACGATAATCATCATCGAAACAAGTAAGAAGATTACGTTAAAATCGATGTACTGTGCAAAGTAAAGCGGATTAAGAACACCGTCAAGCGCTTTTGTTTGGCTAACGAGTCCCAAAAGAATTGTAATAGCAGCGCCAAGAAGTGCGATTGTAACTTTAGGGATTTTTTCAGTTGCGATGAAAGCATACGCAATAATCAGTAATCCCGCAGAGATAATCACATCATGCGCTGATACAAAATTGTGAATAAATTCCATATCTTTCCTCTCCTTTTATATAACATCATTCTCCTGTGGAGAATTATTATTCAAAAAAGATTTATATAAAGAATTTTAACACAAAGATAATTACAAAAGAAAATGTAATAAAGGTTATTGAATATCTGATGTACAATAAGGACAGCGAGTAGCTTTTATAGGTATTGTCGAAAAACAATAAGGACATTCTTTTATTGTACTTTCTTGCTCCAAATTTTTTTGTTTACAAGCTTTTTCTCTTAACTTATTTATAGCTTTTATAAGAATAAAGACTGCACAGGCAACGATTAAAAAACTAATAATATTATTGAAAAATATTCCGTAATTCACTGTAACCGCTCCGGCATTTTGTGCTGCTTCTAATGAAGAATAATGAACTCCTCTCGGATAAATTTGTAAATATAGATTGGAAAAATTTACTTTACCAAGAATTAAACCAATAGGTGGCATAATTATATCTTTAACAAGCGAATCTACGATTTTACCAAACGAAGCTCCGATAATTATTCCGACTGCCATGTCAAGAACGTTTCCGCGTAATATAAATTCTTTTAATTCTTTAATAATATTATTAAACATGATAAATCCTCGATAAAAAATATTATCATGTGTTTTGAAATTTTATAATTAGTAAGTTGTACAAAAAAGTAAGGCGCGGGAAATTTTTCAAAAATTTCCCGCGCCCAATCTCTTTATTATAATGTTTAGTATCTTGCTAAATACCTGTCAATTTCCCATTGAGAAACATAAGTTCTGAATGAATCCCATTCAATATCTTTTGCGGTCATGAATTCATCTAAAATATGCTCTCCCAAAGCTGTTTTTGCAATTAATGACTTATCCATATAATACAAAGCTTCTTTCAGACTTCCAGGCAAAGATTCAATTCTCATTTTCTTCCTTTCCTTGTCAGAAAGTTTATAAATATTTGTTTCAACCGGTTTAGGCGGTTCGATTTTATTTCTTACACCATCCAAACAAGCTGCCAAAATAGTTGCAAAAGCTAAATAAGGGTTGCAGCTAGGATCAGGTGAACGAAGTTCTACTCTTGTTGAAATACCTCTCTTTGCAGGAACTCTTAAAAGTGCGCTTCTGTTTGCCAAAGACCAAGCCATATAAACAGGGGCTTCATAGCCCGGAACTAATCTTTTGTAACTGTTAACAGTCGGGTTTAGAATAGCCGTAATGCTTTTAATATGTTTTAAAAGTCCGCCGATTGCATATTTTGCGGTGTCAGAAAGTTGATATTCAGCCTTTTCGTCATAAAAAGCGTTTTTGCCGTCCTTAAACAAAGATATATTACAGTGCATACCTGAACCGTTAATTCCGAATACAGGTTTTGGCATAAATGTTGCGTGTAATCCATATTGAGCAGCAACAGCTTTTACTGCAACCCTAAATGTTGCAACGTTATCTGCTGTAGTCAAGATGTCAGAATATTTGAAATCAACTTCGTGTTGACCGTCAGCAACTTCGTGGTGAGAAGCTTCGATATCAAAATCCATTTCTTGAAGAGTGCTTACGATATCTGCACGAACAGCTTCGCCTAAATCATCAGGCCCTACGTCATAATAACCTGCTCTATCGTGAGTTTTTGTTGTAATGTGATCTTCGTCATCTTTTTCAAATAAGAAAAATTCAGCTTCAGGCCCAATATTCATAGAAAAACCTAATTTTTGAGCTTCAGCCATTAATCTTTTTAGATTACATCTCGGGCAGCCTTCAAAAGGTGTTCCGTCTGCATTATAAATATCACAAATTAATCTTGCGGAGTTTTTACCATCTCTCTCCTGCCAAGGTAGAATTTGGAAAGTATTTTTGTCAGGATAGAAAAACATATCTGATGTTTCAATATTCCTAAAACCTTTAATTGAAGAGCCATCAAGCATTATTTCGTTATTCAAAATTCTGTCAATATGCTCCGAAGGTACTGCCATATTTTTAACCTGTCCGTTTATATCAACGAACTGAAGCTTGATAAATTGAACATTGTACTCGTTAATAAGTCGCTTGATGTCTGCGTCAGTGTAATTTGCGCCACTTAAAGGCTGATGTTGAAAGTCCATACATACCCTCCATTTTCTTAATAATAATTGTAATATCTACACCAAAACTCTATGTTATATTATTTTTTCTGATCGGTCAATAGATTTTATATTAAGAATTTGTAAAGCGTTTTTTAAATATTTGTAACAAATAGTGGAAATAAATTTTTT
This sequence comes from Candidatus Gastranaerophilales bacterium, assembly GCA_944323165.1. Classification (GTDB taxonomy): domain Bacteria; phylum Cyanobacteriota; class Vampirovibrionia; order Gastranaerophilales; family Gastranaerophilaceae; genus CAG-196. The sequence continues at coordinate 20,988 of CALURK010000001.1, forward strand.
TATTGATTAGAATATCTATTGGGTGTAGAAAGAGGGGAATTTTATAAAATGAATGCAAATAAAGTACTTTTACCTAATGACGTAAGAAAACTTTTAAATATAGATAATAAAGAGATAGTTGAGTTATGCAAAAAGACTGCAGTAACACCTAAAAAAGACCACAGAGGTCAAGTATATTTTTCAGTAGATGAGGTTAAGAAATTAAGAAATGCAAAATCCTCTATTATTGCAGGCATGAATGAAAAAGGAGTGAATAAAGCTTTGGAACCTATGAAAACGACTAGCCCGAATGGCAACAAAAATGTGACATTACCCATGACTAAACCTAATTCTCAAACTGTTGTTAACGGTTTATTAGAGACTCTTAATAAAATGGAAAATAATATAACTACATCTATGACAAAACTTATTGATGAAAAATTGGAAGGTATGGATGATGTAGTTTTGGAACTTGTTAGATGCAAGACTGAAAATGAAAATCTAAAAAATAAGGTTAATGAGTTAAATAAAGAGAATTTTAAGCTTAAGAATGTATTAAATAGTTTTAAACCTCTAATGTGTGGTTTTTATATAAAGAAAGAAGAAGACGTAAACTTTATGTTGTAGAAAAACCCTAGGGGAAGGAAAGGTTAAGTAATGGCTGTAAAGGAAGAAACAACAGTAAATACAACAGATGAAAGAAATAAAGCTTTAAAATTGGCGATAGAAAAAATTGAGAAAGATTTTGGTAAAGGTGCCATAATGAAGCTTGGTGACAAGCCTGCTGTTAGTGTTGAAACAATACCGACAGGCTCTTTAGCTTTGGATGTTGCTTTAGGTGTTGGAGGTATTCCTCGCGGACGTATAATAGAGATTTATGGTCCTGAATCTTCAGGTAAAACTACTTTAGCTCAGCATATTGTTGCAGAATGTCAAAAACTTGGCGGAATTGCTGCATTTGTTGACGCTGAACATGCGCTTGATCCTGAATATGCCAGAAATCTTGGTGTAAACATTGATGAATTATTGATTTCACAACCTGATACGGGTGAACAGGCTCTTGATATTACTGAAGAATTGGTTCGTTCAGGTGCTGTTGATGTAATAGTAGTCGACTCTGTTGCAGCTCTTGTTCCAAAGGCCGAAATTGAAGGTTCTATGGAAGATCAACAAATGGGGCTTCAGGCAAGATTGATGTCAAAGGCTTTGAGAAAATTAACAGGTATTATCGGAAAAACGAGAACTACGGTTATTTTTATTAACCAATTAAGACAAAAAATCGGTGTTATGTACGGTAATCCTGAAACTACAACAGGTGGTAATGCTCTTAAATATTATGCTTCAGTGCGTTTGGAAATTAAGCGTGTTGAAGGTTTGAAGGGTGACGGAGAAGAAATCGGAAACCATGTTAGAGTTCGTATTTTGAAAAATAAAGTGGCTCCGCCTTTCAGAACTGCTGAATTTGATATTATTTTTGGAAAAGGAATTTGCAAAATCGGCAATATCCTTGATGTAGCTGTTGATTTGGATATTGTCAAAAAAGCAGGTTCTTGGTTTAGTTTCAATGATGATAAGTTGGGACAGGGTAGAGATAAGGCTAAAGAGTTTTTGGCTGCTAATCCTGACATTTTAAATCAAGTTGAAACTCTTGTTCGTGAAAAACTTGCGAACAATTAAGCGGTGTATTCCCCTGATTTTATTGGCATTGAAATTTTTGTTGACAAAGATTTATTAATGTGATATAAAGTTAGTGGGGTAAATGTATATTTTTGAGTCTTGCACACACTGCAAGACTTTCCTTTTTTTTGAGGTAGTAGGAAGATGAAGACAGCACAGGTTTATAAAGATAAAATTATTGTTAAAGATAGTAATGATATAAAGTTAGACGGAAGAAAGGGTGCGATAGTAAAAGTTCTGGGCTGCGGGCTTTGCGGTTCTGATATCGTAAAATTTAAGCATAATATTGTTCATGATGGTGCTGTTTTGGGGCATGAAATTGTTGCAGAGATATCTGAGATTAATTCCGAAACATCATTTAAACTTGGCGATAAAATCGTAACTTCTCATCATATTCCTTGTGGTACTTGCAAATATTGCAAGCATGGTAATGTTTCTATGTGTGAACATTTTAAGAAAACCAATATTTTCCCAGGTGGATTCAGTGAAAGAGTTTTTGTATCAGAAGAGCATTTAAAGAATGTTGCGTATTTGGTACCTAATAATATTACTAATGAAGAAATCTCTTTTTATGAGCCTTTAGGCTGCTGTATCAGGGCAATAAAGAGATGTAATTTATCAGAAGGTGATTCTGCTTTGGTAGTCGGTTTGGGCTCCATCGGACTTTTGATGAGCGAAGGTTTAAGGGCTTTGGGGTACAAAGTTTATGGATGTGATTTGATTCCTGAGCGTATTGAACTTGCTAAAAGCATGGGAATTGAGGCGTTTAATTCAAGAAATTTGGATGAATTTGAGCAGATTATAAAAAGTAAAACCGAAAACTTTGGAGTAGATTCGGTATTTATGACCTCGGGTGCTGACAAAGCTATTGATGTTGCTTTAAAAGCTGTAAGGCAGGGTGGAAAAATTCTTGTATTTTCAAGCACACCTCTGAGTAACGGGTATCCGAATAATGAAATTTATTACAAGGAATTGACTGTGTTAGGCAGTTATTCTCCTTCTCCGAGTGATTTAAGGGATTCATACAATCTTTTAATTTCGGGAAAAGTTAATGTAAAAAATCTTACAACAGTATATCCGCTTGATAAAATACAACAAGCTTTTGATGATACGATTTCGAACAAGATTTTTAAAGCGTATATCAAGATTAACTAATCTTAATTATATTAAACTCATCATCCCATTCAATCTCACCTTCGTCTGGTTCGATATTGTGGTAGGTGTATGTGTTTTCAATAAATTTAGGGTTAAACATCCCTTTTTTGCCTAAAATTTTAATTATTTCCGGTAAAAGTTTTGTACTTCCTGCAATAGTTCCATCTTTTGAGGTAGCTTTATTTCCGTCATAATAGATTTTTGAGTCCGCAAAGATAGTTTCTCTTAAATTACTATAAGTTATTGGAAGAGCGTCGCTTATTAAAATTACTTTGTCTTCAGGTTTTGCTTTAAAGAATAATTTTAATGCGTCGTCGCTTACGTGAATACCGTCAGCAATAATTTCAGCGTAAACATTATCACTAATTAGAGCCGAAAGAGCTGTAGAAGTTCCTCTGTGTGTAATTCCTGACATTGCATTAAACGTATGTGTAGCGCCGTTAACATTGCCAAATCCGACACAGTGGCCTGCTTGTACTTTTATGTTTTTTTCTCTTAAATAATCAATTAAGCCTTCATCCAGTTCAGGTGCCAGAGTCACAATTTTTATAAAGTCATCTTCAAGTAATCTATAGTTATCAACCGTTAAAGGTAAAAAATGCTCAGGATTATGAATACCTTTTTTTTCCGGATTAATAAATATTCCCTCAAGGTGAATTCCCATAATGCTTTTAGTTTTTTTAGCCGCCTCTTTTATAACACTGATTTGACGTTTAGTATTTTCCACAGAATCAGTAACGAGTGTTGGGAAGAATTTGCCTATACCGATTTTACGTAATTTTTCAGCTAAATTGACAATTTCATTAACACTTGCCTTGTTAAAATCAACACCGTACGCGCCGTGGAAATGCTGTTCTACTATTAATTTTGTTTTCATCTTTGCCCTATTTAGTGATTACCGAAAATTTCTCTGACCTTTTCCCTGTCATCAAAGTGAATAGTTTCATTTGCCAAAATCTGATAATTTTCGTGTCCTTTGCCTGCAACTAAAACAACGTCATTAGGCTGAGCGATTTTATAAGCTTCTTTTATTGCCAATTCTCTATCCGGTTCAACGATAACATCGTTAACGCTCTTGAAACCGGCAAGAATATCTGTAATAATTTGCTGCGGGTCTTCAGAACGCGGATTATCGCTTGTGACAATAACTTTGTCTGCAAGCTCTTCTGCAATTGCACCCATCTTAGGACGTTTTGTCGCATCACGGTCGCCTCCGCATCCAAATATACATATTAATTTTCCGTCACTTGGGGTAATATCACGAGCGGTTTTCAAAACGTTTGCTAATCCGTCAGGAGTGTGAGCATAATCTACAATTACAGTAGGTTTTGTTATTATGACCTCAAATCTTCCTGCAACTCCGCCAATACCTTCCAATGTTTTTATAGAAGTTTCTATATCCATCTCAAGCGCTAAGGCTGTTGTTATTGCTGCAAGTACGTTGTAGACCGAAAATAGTCCGTTCATTTTCAAATTAACATTATATTCCTTGTCTTTTACACAGCAAACAAAAGAAGCTCCGTCATGGTTAAATTTGATGTCTTTAGCCCTAACATCCGCCGGCATATTAATCCCATAAGTATATGTGCTTACTGTTGGTGAAATTTTATCTAAAAATTTAGTGGCGTATGCATCATCCACATTTATTACTGCAAAATCTCCTGCAACGAGGTTTTCAAAGAGAATAGCTTTTGCGTTGAAATAATTGTTCATCGTAATGTGAAAATCAAGGTGATCTTGTGTAAGATTAGTAAATACAGCCCCGTTGAAATCGCAATAATCAACTCTATGCTGCGCAAGCGCGTGAGAAGAAACTTCCATCACAACATTTTTAATGCATTTTTCATTAACTTCATACAAAAGTTTTTGAAGTTCAGGAGCTTGAGGTGTTGTATGCTTTGCATCCCGATATATGTCATCAGAAAAGAATTTATGTCCTAATGTTCCTATTAATGCGCATTGCTGATTATTTGCTTCGAATAGCTTTTGTATAAGATGTGTTACGGTTGTTTTACCATTAGTCCCCGTAACTCCGATTAAATTAAGTTTTTTAGACGGCGAATTGTAAAGTAAATCAGAAATTTGAGCAATAGCTTCACTTGTATCTTCAACAACGATTTGTGGAACATCAAGATTTAATCTGCGCTCAACTACACATACACAGGCTCCGTTATCAAAAGCTTCTTCTGCATACTCATGCCCATCAACGTGTTCTCCCGTTAAACATATAAATAAATCATTAGGTACTGTTTTTTTTGAATTGTATGATATTCCCATTATCTCTTCTGACATATTATTTACATTTACCAATTCAATGTAATTGATGCTGTCAATTAAATTTCTTAATTTCATTATTCTGTAATTCCTTTCTGAAGATCATTGTTAAAAGTATTTTTATCCGGTTGCAAATTTAAAATACGTGCGATTTGTGTAGAAATCTCTTTAAAAATAGGTGCAGCTACCGTATTACCCCAAATTTCTCCTCCTTGAGCAGAATCTACAATTACATAAATTAGAACCTGCGGATCTGACGAAGGCATATAACCAACAATTGAAGTATACAATTTGTCAGTATAACCACTTCCATTCTCTTTTGGTTTAATAGAAGTACCTGTTTTAGCAGCGATATTGTAGCTGTTTGATTTAATAGGAGATTTTCCTCTGTTAATACTTTCTGTTAAAAGATCCGTAACAACTCTTGCATGTTCAGGAGTCATAACCTGAACTCGTTTGATTTTTATAGCCTCCTCTTCAGGTGAGTATTTTATAACGTGAGGAGTAACTCTTACACCATCATTTGCTAATGCCGAAACCGCTGATACCATTTGTATTGCAGTAACGGAAGAGCCGTATCCGTAGCCCATAGAAGCGTGATCAGACGCATCCCATTTGCTCGGGTATTTTAAAAGTCCGACAGACTCTCCCGGAAGATCTATGCCGGTTTTTTCTCCGAAACCGAATTTTTTAAGCATGTTGTAAAATTCATACTTGCTCATCATCTGAGCAACAATTACGGAACCAACGTTGCTTGAATGTTCGAATAAGTAAACCAAATCAATCATACCAGGGTTTGGATGTCGGTTATAATCATAATTCTTAATTGTCCACCAACCGATTTTAATCTTACCTGTATCGTTTATTCTTGAATAACGATTAATTTTCCCTAGCTCAATAGCTGAAGCTACAGTAATTGTCTTGAAAGTTGAACCCGGAGGGAAAACATCCGTTAAAGTCCAGTTCTTAGTCTGAAAACTTGTTGCATTTTTGAAATTGTTCGGATCAAAATAAGGATAAACTGCGTAAGCTAAAATTTCGCCGTTTCTTGGATTCATTACAATAACAGCACCCCTGTGCGCTTTGAATTTTTCAATGGATTTCATTAATTCTTTTTCGCAAACGTGCTGGACAGCCGCATCAATTGTTAAGGTAACATCTTTACCCTTAACAGGCTTTGTGGCAGCAACAGGATCCGTTGTTATGTTATAAATAACTTTACCCTTAGGCGTCATCTCAAAGTTAGAAGTCTGTGTTACACTCTCTAACTTGTCTTTAGCAGTTAATTCAACTCCAGATGCCACATCAGCATCAAAATTGTAATAACCTAAAACATGCGCAGCTAAAGTCCCTTGAGGATAAGTCCTTATACTTTTCTTATCCATAGGAATTTCACGCAAATTAAGCTTTGCAATCTGATCTCTTGTATGCCTGTCTACATTTTTTTTTAACGAAATTAAAGAAACATTCTGTTTTAATTTTTCAGTTAAATCAACTTGTGAAATTTTCAAAATAGGTGCAAGCATTTTTGCAAGCTCTTCAGGAGTATGAACAAAATCTTCTTTTCTTGCGAAAATATCATAATAAACGGTGTCAGTAGCCAATTTGATGCCGTTTCTGTCATAAATATTTCCACGCATTACAAAAGAACTTGCTCTTCTTTGATTTTTTGCCTTAACTCTGAAATGCTTTACATCGAGAACTTGAATACAAAAAAGGTAAACAATAAATAATAATATTGCAATGAGAAAAAAGCCTTGTATCCACACAAGACGCTCTGAAAAGACTTTATTCTTACTGGTATTAACGCTTCTCCTCATAACTTCCCCATTTCCTTAATTTTATCATAACAGCATTAAATTTAAAAGAACATTAACAAATGTCATGGAAAAAATTTTTTTCATGACATAGCGAAAAAAGGTGTAAGCCATCTGGGCTATTTTTTAAGTGTACTTTTAACATTTATCCTTCAAAAGCTCTTCTTTATTGGATTTCACAAAAGTTAACAAAAAGACTTTTACCCTCTTGACTTTTTATTTAATATGTTGCATAATGAAATTGTTGAATGAAGTGTAAATCAAACACTTAATAACAACAGAAAGTTCACAGAGGTGATAGTTATGTTAGTTAATAGAATTTCAAATATAGATAATAATATAAATTTCAGATCTAATACAGTTTCTACAAATATGGAATCACAAAATGCGATTTTGATGCTTAGAGATCCAAAGGCTTCAGTTAAGTTCCAACAAAGCCAGGAATTTGCTCAAAATGCCGATTCTGTTGATACAAATCCGCTAAAGGCTCTAGGTTACAAATTGTACAGAACCTTTAGTATGATTAGAAACAACGATCAACAAACTCAAAATGAAACTAAACAATTCTCAGTTGTAGCTTAGTTTCGAATAAAGATTTAACATTTACCAAAAGAACACACACACACTTTTAAATTTTAATATAATACACACACATAATTTAGCGGTAATTCAGACGATTATCGCTTTTACTTTTTTATGGGGATGAAATTAAAAAAAGGAAATGCATAAACATTTCCTTTTTTAGTTTTTCGAAAACAAAAATTTAATTACTCAGCGTCCTCATCAGGGAGTCCAAGAGATATACGTTTATCTTTCGGATTAAATTTAACAATTTTTGTATTAATTTTATCTCCCGCGTTAAGTATTGAGTTAGTTTTATTTTGATATTCGCTAAGTGAAGTTTGCGGTAATAACGCTTCAACACCTGGAATAACTTCAACAAATGCGCCGAAAGGCTTGATTCTTGTAATTATACCCTCTTTAACTTCACCTTCTTTTAATTCTTCTTCTGCTTTTATCCACGGATCAGGCTCTGTATTTTTTAAACTAAGACTTATTCTTTGTTTGTTGTAATCCACATCGATGATTTCAACATTAATTTCTTGACCGACCTTTAGAAGATCTGTCGGGTGTTCAACCCATTTCCAAGAAATTTGTGAAAGAGGAAGTAAGCAATCTACACCGCCTACATTTACAAAAGCGCCAAAGTCCGTAATTCTGACAACTTCGCCTTTAACGATTTGTCCTACTTCAACTTGTTCAAATACATTTTTACGTGTTTCTGCCATGTTGGTTTCGTAAACTTTTCTATTTGATAGAATCAAGTTATTTTGAGATTTATCCAGTGACAGAATTTTAACTTCGATTTTATCGCCCGGATTGCATATCGTTTCTCTTGCACAGAGTTGACCTTGAGGAATAAATCCTTGAACCCCTGATACATCAACTACTACGCCGCCCTTAACTATTTGAGAAACAACGACAGCAATTGTTTCATCTGCTTCTTTAACTTTTTCAAGTTCTGCCCAAGTGTGAGCGAGGTGAACTTTTTTGTAAGATAAAGTAAATTTGCCATTCTCGTCACAATCTTGTGTGATTAGAAATTCATATTCAGTGTTCAAGCTCAAAACATCTTCTACTTTCGCTTTCTTATCCGCAGAAACTTCGTAAGAAGGTACAAATGCAGCACTTTTTGAACCGATATCAACGATAGCACCATCGGATTCATAAGCACACACTACACCTTTTACAATGTCTCCTCGTTTGAAATTGTAATCATATTTCGAAAGAAGAGCTTCAAAATCAATATCCGAATACTGTTCCACCATGCGTATTCTCCTTTTTCCAAATAAACACGTCGGTATTATAACATATTTAGCCGATTTGGGCAATAGGCATGTAGTTTTTATGCGTTATATGAACACTTTTTCGCATTTCAGCTGGTTTTGAACGTTTTTTCCAATAGCGGCCAGTTCTCCTTTATACATCAATTTTATTGGAGAAAATTCTCCTTGAGGGTTTGTAATTGTAAGTGCCATGCCATTAGAAACCTTTATTTTTTCTTCGTCTGTTAATTCGTAAGTCGGAAGATTAAGCTTTTTAGAAGGATAAATCAAATTTTCTTCTACTTTTTCTTTAGAATCAAGAGATTTAAGTTGAACAGAATCTTCTACATTAAAATCTCCGGCTTTAATTCTTACGAGCTTAATTAAATGACCGTATGTTTCCAGCCTTTCGCCTAAGTCGTTTGCGATTGAGCGGATATAAGTTCCTTTTGAACACTCAATTATGAGGGAGAGTTGTTGTTTTTCTTTGTCGAAATTTTTGATTTCCAATCTGCTTATATTAACTTTTCTCGGCTTAATTTCGACTTCTTTTCCCTCTCTTGCGTATTCGTAGAGTTTTTTACCCTTAACTTTTATTGCCGAATAAATTGGCGGAAGTTGTTCAATATTGCCTCTAAAGAGTTCAAGATTTTTTTCAATTACTTCCAAATCAACTTTTTTATCGGAAGAATTTACAATCTCTCCTTCAATATCAAAAGTTGTGGTTGAACTTCCGAGCTGAACAGTTCCGATATAAGCTTTATCGTCGTTTAAATATTCAATAAGCCTTGTGGCTTTTCCGATACAAACAGGCAGGACACCTTCTGCGAATGGATCTAAGGTGCCTGTATGTCCGATTTGCTTAATTCCAGTAATATGTCTCAAAACGGCAACAACATCGTGGGATGTCATTCCTGCGGGTTTATAAACATTTAAAAACCCGAACATTTTATTTTATCTCGCCTTTAGAAATTTTGTTAATTAAATCAAGAACTCTCGAGCCTTGTTCAAGTCCGTCAGAGTATACAAACTTAATTTCCGGAGTAACTCTCAATCTGATGCGTTTTCCGACTTCAAAGCGGACTTTTCCTGTATTTTTTTCAATAATCTCTTTATCTTTTTCCACTTGTTCAGGCGAACCTAAAACGCTGTAGAAAACTTTTGCGTACGAATTATCGTGAGAAACTTCAACGTCAACTATAGATAAAACTCCTTCTATTCCTCTGATTTCCTTACGAATAATTTCAGAGATATCTCTCATAAGTTCTTTTCGAACTCTTTCATTTCTTAAAGACATTGTTATTCTCCTTTACAAAAGTAATTGTAGAACAATTATAACACAAACAAAAGAGTCTAACAGGTTAGAAAAACAGATTAAGCTAAAAAAAGAGGGTGAAAAATTCACCCCCTTCTTTTGTATAAGCGAACGACTTACTTACTATTCGCCGCTGCAACCAAAGGCTATGGTTACACGTTCTTTAGGGTTGATGGCAGAAATTTTGTATCCTTTAGCATCAACTAAGTAACCGACTTCATCCCCTGTAGCTTGAACTAAGCCGACAGTACCTGAAATAGCAGTTCTTGTAAGGTCTATAGGAGCCTTAATGGTATCTTTGGCAACGTCACCCAAGCTTCTAGCAGATGCCATGAATTGTCCTTGGAAAGCTTCGCCAAGAGCGATACCTGTACCTGAAGCTACGTCTTCAAGAGCGTTACCCAGGTTAGAAATCATACCGCCTGTTGTTCTGCCGACGATACCTAACATTTGACCACCCCAAGTAAGTGGAGCTGTAACAATTCTTGATACGATGTTTGGTGTATTAGACTTGTTGATTTCTGCATTAAGTATTTGTCTAGGAAGAGTTGCTTTGCAGCCGCAGTTTTCGATTTCTGTGAATGCAAGTTTTAATGCACCCTTTTCACAGCCTGAAGGTCTTACTACTTCTACTACTTTACCGTAAACTTTTGATCCGCAAGGGAATAATTTACCGTTAATAGTAACATCTTCTAATGTTTTTGCTGCAAATCTTTGACCAACGTGAGATGATTTAGCACTTACTTGATCTTTAAATTCTAACTGTAATGTAGGAATTTGTACGATTTCTTCGTTTTCAATGAAAGCTTTTTTGTCAGTTGGGCACATTGGGCAATCGTTGTTAGCTGTAACAGGGTTTTTGTCTATGCCTGCTGCTACACGAATGTTTTGTAACATTGCTGCGATATCTGCACGTGAAGCATCTTTAAATGGTGCAATTGTGTTAGGGTTTGGTGAATTATTTAATGCACCCTTATCCAAAGCAATTGCTATAGGAATTTGTGCCCATTCCGGAACAGTGTTACCGTCACAGTATTTAGACAAGATTTCTTGAGCTTTGCATTTATCCATTGTCGGGCAAGTAATTCCTTTAGATAATGCACATAAAGCTTCTGCTCTTGTTACGTTGTGATTTGGTAAGAACTTACCGTCAGGATATCCTTTTAACAAATCCTGATGAACTGCAACTGTAATCGCAGAATTTGCCCAGTGATTTGTCGGAACATCTGAGAATAATTTTTCAGGTGCACAAGAGTACATGTCTTTGTTAAAGCCTTTAACTAACATTGTTGCAAATTCTGCACGTGAAATGTTCTTAGAAGGCTTGAACAATCTGTCAGGATAACCTACTACAACATCATTTGTAGCAAGCTTATCGATTTCGCAAGAAGCCCAGTATCCGTCAGGAACGTCAGGGAACATTTGTAAACCTGCTGCTGCACCTGTCATATTGCTGAATGGTGACAAATCAAATGGTTCTAATGTTTTCTTGATTGCTTGAATTGAATTTGCCGTACTCATTTGGATAGGACATCCGTTGCCGTCCATTTTAGCTTCATCTCTTACGATAGGTGAGCCGGTATGTCTTGGCATATCATTTAAGCAAGGAATATCAGTTGCTGCACCTGTTATCGAGCCGTCTGAAGCTACTGTTGTACCCATTGTACCTGCTGTTAATTGATTTACTTCTCTGTTTACAGAGAAACCTTCTGCTGTGTAGATAGAATCCTTATTTGTACCTACAAAATTGTTGTAACCATAAACGGCGTTCGGATAAGAATAAACTTGTTTCATATCCGCACGGGATAAATCTTTAACTCCCGGGCAAAGTGCACAGGAAGGAACAGGATCCGGATCACATTGCGGAGCTGCTCCACAACCGCAATCAGGAGCCGGCGTTGTTTCACACGGACAAGCTGCACCGGTCATTTCTGGAATTTCGTCACAAGGACAAGCGCCTTGGGTTACTACAGGACGCTCATCACACGGGCAGGCTGCCATTACCGTATTGAACGAACACGTTGCTATCCCAACGGCAATTGCAGCTGCCACAGTAAGTTTTCTAATCGTCATTTTAACCTCCTTTGTTATAGGTGGAGTAGATTTACGTTCATTCTCTAAACTTCATTTACCCCTTTTGCATTAATTGGAGTCGTTTGGCGTGTTTTCCAAACTTTATATACCCCTTCTGAGAGAGTTTAATGTACTTTTTAATACATTTGTCCCTCTGACTCCTAAATTATGGAATTTTTTGGAAATTAAAACATTACCAAAAAAGAGAGTCCAAGTGGGTGATTAGACTTTGATTACTTTTATACACTCGAACTCTCTTTTATTATTCTGTTATTCTTTTCTTAATTAAGGCTTTCTATGAAATCGTCTGCCGAAAAATCCTTGCTTGTAAGCTGTTTTATTAAATCGTATTCTTCAACCGATGCGCCGCATTCGAAAATGTTTTTATTCATAAATTCTGCACTGTTTTTGTTTTCAGTGAGATTTCCGAGGTTCGATTTCAGGTAATTATAAATCTGCACTTTCATAAGATTTGCCCTGAAATAATTCTGATAATAAGCAGGATGTGATAGATAATGAGGTATTGTTGCCCACTCATTGTCAGTCTTAACTTCTCTATTCAAGTATTTTTTTGTAAGTTTATTCCATAATTCGGAAGGATTTTGGTTTGGATTTGAATACAACTCTCGCTCAAAATCTATTATCAAAAGACTTTTTGCGACAAAAGATGCCTCGTCCTCTTTGTGCGTTGACTTAAATTTTTCTAAAAGTTCGCTTGGAATAATCTCTTTAAGCGGATTTTCAGTTTTTATAATATCTCCCATCATCATCGCTATTGCCTCTGTAAAAGCCGGAGAAGAAGGGCGTCTGTCTAAGAACGGAAGCGCTGTTGAGATACCTAAATCATACATGCAATGCCCAAGTTCGTGGTTTAAAGTATCAAGACTCGCTACGTTGTTGGTCAAATTTGCAAGAATTCTGGAGTCTTTTCCGGCTTCTATTCCAAAACAAAATCCGTGAGTGTTTTTGCCTTTTCTTGGGAATAAATCAAGAGTGATTTTTCCCTCTTTCTCAAGTTTTTCAATATCGTATCCCATGCTTTTATAAATCGACTTAGAAATTTTAACAATATCATTATTCTCTAAAATTTCATTTACCCCTTTTTTACCCTGCGGAGTAGTTTGACTTATTTCTTCCAAAATTTCATTTACCCCTTTTTTACCCTGCGGAGTAGTTTGACTTATTTCTTCCAAAATTTCATTTACCCCTTTTTCAGGGTTAGAGTCCAAAAGAAGTCCATAATGGTAATTTTCTAATGAATTTATTCCAAAAAAGTCTTTTAATTCATCCTGTTTTGTCTTTAGAATTTCAGTAATTTTTGAATGTGCTTTGGAATAAGTTTCCTCTATCAATTTATCCAAAAACTCTGAATCTACATCATAATCTTCTTTCAATTTGTATTCAAAATAATTTTTATATCCTTTATTTTGGGCAAAATTATTTCTCATCTTGACAAATTCGACTAAGTCTTCTGAAATCAAATCTCCGCCTTTAATCTTTGCTTCATAAGCTTTTTTTCTTATGTCAGGGTCGGTTTCTGTTTGAAGGATTTTAAAAATCTCTGTTTTGGTGACTTCTCTATCATCAATTTTCGGAATATATGAATTAAATTTTTTAGCAATTTCGTTTTCTTTTTGCCTTAAAGCTTTAAGCTCCTCTCCTGCATTAAGTTCTTCATCAAACTCTTTTAACAAATCTTTGAGCTGTTTCTGCTCGTGTTTAGGGAGTTTGGTTTTGTCAATTTCCCGAAATCTCTTATAAAAATTTTCATTTTTGAATAGTTTTGAGTATCCATCCTGTAAGGTTTCATATTTTTGCATTTTATCAGAAGTAGAATTTGTGTAAAAATCCCAACAAGCTTTTTGCAGACTTACGGAAAGTTTTTCTAATTCTTTTGAAAATTCATCTCTCAAATTAATATAATTTTCTGTCATTTTCGCTCTCCCTTTTTGTTTTAATTTGATTATAAAGTCATTGAATAATTGTTTCAATCGCCCTTTTTGCGTACTTAGCGGAATTGTCTTGTTCTTTATTGCTCCGAAACTTAAAGCATATGGATATGATTTATATCGATGCTTTGAGTTTCCTATATTAACCTTCTCTAGTTTATTTACTCGCATATTCTTCTAAAACTTCTAAAAATATTTTTTTGCTAATGTGCATAATATTGTTCCAAACTTTTCTTAAAGCAAAAATTGTAGTAAAATGATGTTGTAGATTTTTTATGGAAGGTTAATGGTATGGTAAACAAACTTATTAAAGAAGACACAAAAATGTTTTTAACCGGAAATGAAGTACTGGCTTATGCGGCAAATTCTGCAGAAGCAGAATTTATGTACGGATATCCGATTACACCTCAGAATGAAATTATGCATACCTGGTGTAAATTGCTTCCTAAAACAGGTGCAGGATTTTTGCAAACAGAAGATGAAATTTCTGCAGGTTTTTCAACCATAGGAGGTATTTTAGCAGGTAAGCGTGCATTTACTGCAACGGCAGGCCCTGGTAATGTAATTATGCAAGATGCGCAATCAATGGCAGAAATGATGAGAATACCTTTTGTATGTGCAGTTATGCAAAGAGGCGGACCTTCCACTGCTACAGTAATTTACGCTCAGCAAGAAACAAGATTAACTTGTTTCGGTGGAAATGGCGAAGGCTTTAGAATAGTTTATTCTACAGCAGGTCATCAGGACTTGTATGACTATATGATTAAAGCATTTAACACAGCTTGGAAATACAGATTCCCAACTTATGTTTTAGCAGACGGTTATCAAGGCAAAATGAGAGAACCTGTCTTGCTTTACGACCCGGCATCACGTGGTATCAAAATGGTACCGACTACAAAAGCTCTTTTGGGTGAAGGTGAAATTGGTAAAGACAGAAAATCGGCTCACCTTAGAAACACTTATAATATGGAAGAAGAGCTTATGGAGGTTCTTGAAGGGTACAAAGCAGATTATGAAAAGATTTCGGAAGAAATTGCAGAATGGGAAGAATATAAAGCAGATGATGCCGAAATTCTAATAATCGCTCACGGTATTGTGGCACGTTCTGCAAGAACTGCTATAGATGAGTTAAGAGAGCAAGGAATTAAGGCCGGTTTATTCAGACCTATTACAATCAGACCGCTTGCTGTAAAACCTCTAAGAGCTGCCGTAAGCAGAGCTAAGCAAATATTGTTTACTGAATCAGCTAACGGACAATTGGCTCAGATGGTATTGGAAAAGCTCTATGGCTTAACAACTCCATATTCTACACTATTCAAAATGGGTGTAGGTGTTACCGGTGATGATATCGTTAACAAAGTTAAGTCAATGGCTGTAGCAGTTTAATGGATTTTAAAGGAGAATAAATAATGGCAGAAATATTAACGTTACCTCCTAATTTACCGGATGCACAAAATGCAGAGGTCGGAGCTAGTAAATTTTGTCCGGGATGCGGGCACGGTATAACTTTAAAAGCTTTAGCAAAAGCAATTGATGAACTTGGTATTAAACAAAAAACAGTTTTTGGATGTGATATAGGATGCTCATTGCTGGCATGGAATTATATGGATTTGGATACAGTTCAAACTCACCATGGTAGAACAACTCCTGTAATATACGGTTTTACAAGAGCAAACCCTGAAGCAATCGGAATTGCATATATGGGTGACGGCGGCGGACTTGCAATTGGTGCGCAGCACCTTGTAAATGCAACTGTTAGAGGCGAAAGGATGATGATTGTCGTAGTTAATAACACTAACTACGGTATGACAGGCGGTCAAATGTCACCTACAACTATGCCGGGACAAAAAACTGAAACAACTCCTTACGGAAGAGATTGTTCGGTTACGGGTAAACCTGCTAAAGCTGCTGAGATGGTTGCTGCAATTGCTGATCCTCAAAAATCATTTGTAGCACGCTCTTCTGTTTCTAATATGATGAAACTTAAACAGACTTTTGTAAAAGCCTTAAAGAACGTTCAAAACGGCGGATTTTCATTTGTAGAAGTGCTTTCAATTTGTCCTCTTAACTGGAGAACAAACAATGTTGATACTTTTGGAAGACTTGCTCAAATGGAAGAGTTCTTCGAAGTTAAAGAATTCTTGACTCCGGAAGAAGAAGGTAAATGTTAGGTCTGGTAAGTCAAGAGTATTAATTTAAAAAGGAGACGATAAATGTCAAGGACAAAAATAGTTTTAGCTGGTGAAGGCGGACAAGGTGTTCAATCGATTGCAAAAATTCTTGTTGAAGCCGGGTACGAAGCTGGAAAACAAGTTCTTTATATACCAAATTTCGGGGTAGAACAAAGAGGCGGTGTTTCTATTGCTTTTTGCCAAATTGCTGATGAGAAAATCGGTGAACCTAGATTCGCTAAAGGTAATATTATAATTATGCTTTCTGATAGAGCAATCGATAGATGTACAACTTACGTTGATGAAAATTCAACAGTTGTTTATGACACTTCTGTTTGTACAAAGAAACCTGAAGTAAAATGTAAAGAAATTATCGGTGTTGATGCAAATAGAATCGCTAATGAACAACTTAGCGCAAGAGTTTTCAATATAATTATATTGGGTGTACTTCTTGAAGCAACAAAAGTTCTTGAATTGAGCGATATTAAAAACGCAATGGAAAAAGCTTTAGGCAAGAAATTTGACGCTAAACCTGAATTAAGAGAATTGAATTACAAGGCTCTTGAAATGGGTATGGGACTTATCAACGCAAAGGTAGAAGCATAAAACTTACTGAAAGAAGGATAAATAAATGACAGAAAAACAATATAAAGGCTATAAAATAGAAGGCGTGGGTAAGGGTAAAGCTGATTATTACGTTTATACAGACCTATGCAAAGGCTGCGGGCTCTGTATTGCTAAGTGCCCTATGAATAAAGCCGGAAAGAAATGTTTGCAATGGTCTAAAGAGGTTGGTCTATACCAAACTCCAGCCGTAGCACCGGATCCGGAAATTTGTATAGCATGCGGACAGTGCGAAATGACTTGCCCTGATAGCGCAATTAGAATAGTTAGAAAATAATTATTAATATGATTTAAGTAAAAAGAGGTGTAAATTTTCTAATTACGCCTCTTTTTGTATATTGGTTCACACCCCACCCCCTCGCCCCCTCCCTCAAGGGGCGGGGGACACTGAGTCATTCCGAACTTGTTTCGGAATCTTGTTTTACTCCACCCCCTAACCCCCTCCCTCAAGGGGCGGGGGTAACATGACTTCACTTTACATCAATCTTGTAGTTACACTTTTACCCCAAAAACATTTCCCCCCACCTATCTGTTACATCAAGCCTGTAGTTTTACTACTTCCTCAAAATACATTTACCCCCCACCTATCTGTTACATCAAGCCTGTAGTTTTACTACTTCCCCAAAATACATTTCCCCTCCCCCCCCCTTTAAAAAAGTAGAATAATGTTGTACAATGGAAGGGTAGTACATTAGGAGGTGTAAATGCATATACACGTAAATGGTAAAAACATTGAGATTACAGATGCTATTAAGGCTTATGTAAAGGAAAAAATCGGTAAGGTGGCTAATCATTACGATCAGATTACCGGAATCGATGTAATCCTGTCTGTAATCAAAAATCCGGCAGCAACAGGTAAACACGTTGCAGAAGTATCTTGCAAGATGAATACCGGTGTTGTTCATTGTGAAGAAGCTGCTGAATCTATGTATGCAAGCATCGATTTGTTAGCAGACAAATTGTCAAGACAGGTTAAGAAATTCAAAGACAAAGCTCTAACCTCTGACAAATCTTCTATCAGAAACACAGAAGTTGCTGATTCCGCAGAATCTGATGAAGCAGCTGAGGTTATAGAAAGCTAGAAAATTAAGTCTGCAAAGGCACGTACTATAACAGAAGATTGAGTTAAAAGATTAATGGTAGATGTATAGATAATTTTCTATATACTGGAAAGTGAAAAGTAGTAATGATTAACAACAAAAAAGTTGTAGTAATAATGCCGGCATATAATGCAGAAAAAACATTAGAAAAAACTTATAATGAGATTTATCAAAAATTCGTCGACGAGATAATCCTTGTCGACGATTTCTCTTCTGATAAGACAAAAGAGATAGCAAAAGAGCTTAATATAACGACAATTGTGCACGAAAAAAATAAGGGTTACGGCGGTAACCAGAAATCCTGCTATCGTGCAGCATTAAAAGCAGGGGCTGAT
This sequence comes from Candidatus Gastranaerophilales bacterium, assembly GCA_944323165.1. Taxonomy (GTDB): domain Bacteria; phylum Cyanobacteriota; class Vampirovibrionia; order Gastranaerophilales; family Gastranaerophilaceae; genus CAG-196. The sequence continues at coordinate 39,283 of CALURK010000001.1, forward strand.
ATAGTAATAATGCTTCATCCTGACTATCAGTATACTCCAAAGCTTATTCCTGCAATAGCTTCAATGATGGCATTTGAAGAATATGACGCCGCTATAGCGTCAAGAATGCTCGGGAATTCTGCTCTAAAAGGTGGTATGCCTTTTTATAAATTTGTTTCCAATAGATTTTTAACCGAGTTTGAAAACTTTGTTATAGGAGAGAAATTATCCGAATATCATACAGGTTTTAGAGGTTTTACAAGAGAAATTCTTGAAAAATTACCGCTTGAGGATTGTAGCGATGACTTTATTTTTGATAACGAGATGTTGGCCTTAATTCTTTACAATGGCTATAAAATCGGTGAAATTTCTTGTCCTACAAAATACTTTGCGGAAGCTTCTTCAATTAATTTTGTACGCTCTTGCAAATATGGATTTGAGGTTTTGCTGGTGAGTCTAAAATATCGCCTTTCCAAAATGGGATTTAAGATTAAGTTATTTAAAGAGGGTGGAAAAGCTTTAGATACTGAAAAAGAGCTTAATTATTATTACAAAAAGGGGGAATAGGTTTTGAAAATAGTTCTGGCAACGTCTAATAAACATAAAGTGCAGGAAATTAATGACATGATTTCAGGTACTGGGATAGAATTTATTCTTCCATCAGGAGATTTTGACCCTGTAGAGGACGGTGAAACTTTTGAAGATAATTCTTTAATAAAAGCAAAGGAAGCTTGGAAGGTTTCAAAAACTTGGACTTTGGCGGACGATTCGGGCTTGTGCATAAAGGCTCTCGACGGAAGACCGGGAATACATTCAGCAAGATACGCAGAAACTCCGGCTAAGCGGATTGAGAGAGTTTTGAATGAAATGAAGGGAATTGAAAACAGAGAAGCTCAATTTGTTTGTGCGATGACTCTTATTAATCCCAATGGAGAGGTTGAACTCGCATGCCGTGGTGTATGTGATGGTTCTATATCAGAAACTCCGAGAGGAGAAAACGGGTTTGGATACGATCCTATTTTCTTGATTAAGGGAACTAATACAACGATGGCAGAATTATCCGAAGAAGAGAAAAACAAGATTTCTCACAGGTCAAATGCACTTAGAAAAGTTGTTGAGCATTTGTCAAAATACTAATTTTCGATAATTAAATTCATAAACTCAAAATCATCGTAATCAATATAGGCTGTTTGCATAAGGTTTCTGCCTGTTTTGATTGTGATTTCGTTAATCTGGTTTTTTCTTATTAAATTTGGCGGAAGCTTAATTTTTTGCCCGTCACCATTTAATTGTATTTCAGAAATCTTGTTGCCGTTAAAATACACTTCCGGCGGGGAAGCAAAAGCGTTTGGAATTTTATTTTGTCCCATAGAACGTGCCATTGCTGTATCTATTCCGATGATTGATCCGATTACGAGATAAATTGGTTTGCTTAGGTTAAGTTTTTTTAATGTAAAGCGTTTTGTATAGAAAGGACCTATAGCCTGCATTCTGAATTCTCCTGCATTTGCGCTCAAATCAGAGTAACTGTCATCTCCAAGGTGGTACATGTTGGCATCGAGCGCTAAATCAGAAGCGTTAGATTTTTCTATTCCAACAACAATCGGGGCATTAAAGGTGTTTCCGTTAACTGTCATTGTGAAAGGTTTATAATTTCCCTTTTGAACAGACATAATGCTTGGACCGTTAATTTGTGTATCCAATTCAAAAAAACCGTTTGCATCTGTTTTTGTGGCGTAATTTTGTTTAGGAAGGTTGATTTGTGCTCCTCCGATACCTTCTCCTGTCTGTTTATCTATAATCCTGCTTGCGTTTCCGCTACCTTGCTCATATACTCCGCCTTGAAACGTTGCAGAGCAGCAAGGTAGTATTAAATAGAATATTAGAACTGTTAAACTCAAAAATTTTTTCATAAAATTATTATTCTGCTTTTCATAAACTATAGAAATTAGTCTTTTGTACATGTTTTAAGGATAATTTCTCAAAAGTCATGTTTTGCAATTTGAACAATAAAAAACGGCTTGATATTTATTCAAACCGATTATGGAGGAAGGTGGGGGTAAATATTTTTTTGTGGGGTAAATCTTTTGGGGGTAAATTTTTGGGGGTAAATTTTTGGGGTAAATTTTGGGGTAAATTTTGGGGTAAATTTTGGGGTAATGATAACTCGCCCAAAGATTTTATTTATGTCCTTCCATCGTATATTTTCGAGTCTTGCTGAGGTTAATTTATGCTGTTATTTCTTCTTTAAAGTAGTCTACAACGGTATCCATCACATTATCAAAGAAAAAGTCCAATTCTTGTGATAATGACATTTCAAAATTATTCATCGACTGTTCCTCCAAATTTCCGAATCTTGATAACATTTCATTTTCGATACGCATATACTATTAATCCTTTCCTAAATAATTCTCAAGGTTTTTAACTTACATTTTTTTATATCGGCATTTTTTTTCAAAACTTTAGAGTTTTACTTGTTTTTGTTACAAATGTTTACAAGGTGGCTTCTATTATCTCTTTAATGCTATACAATCTAAAGTCAAAAGCTTGTAAATAAATCCTATTTGTATTAAAATTACCGTGTTAAAAAGAGTTTTTAAGGGGTGTATTAAATGAAATTTGTTGCAAATAAGGACGATTTATTAAACGGTATAAGAATTGTTGAAAGAGCGACTGTTGTTAAAGGACTTCAGCCTGTTCTTGCAAATGTCTTGATAGAAACAGTTGGGACTAATCAGATTAAGTTAACAGCAACAGATTTTGATCTTTCTATTATTACACTCATTAATGCAAATGTTGAAACAGAAGGTAAATTTACACTTCCTGCCAAAAAACTCGGTGAAATCTTATCCAGATTGAATGATGAACTTATTAATCTTGAACTTAACGGTTCAACAGCAACAATAACCTGCAAAAACTCTAAATTTGATATTATTGGTATTTCAGCAAATGAATTTCCGCAAGTAGAGGAAAATATTGCTGAAACAGATTGTATGGAAATTGAAACAAGACCTTTTACTAAGGCGATAAGAGAAGTTGTTTCGGCTGCTGCAGGGTACGAAACCAATAATCTTTTGTCAGGTGTTGTTTGTGAAGTTAACAAAAATATTTTGGAAATGGCTGCTACAGATGGTAACAGGCTTGCAAGAGTTAGAGAAGTTGTTAAGAACAATTCTTCTGACAGCGAAAATCCTTTTGAAATGCTTATATCTTCAAAAGTTCTTTCTGAATTGTCAAAAATTTCACTTATTGCAGATTCTGATACCATAAAGATTTGCAAAGAAATGAAGAAAATTGTTATTACAATTGACAAAACTAAGATTGTAACTCGTCTTATGCACGGTCAGTTCCCTAAATATAATCAACTTATTCCGCAGACTTTTCCTAAAGAAGCAGTTGTTAATAAAAATAATCTCATTTCAGCACTTGAAAGAGTTGCTGTTATGGTTAACGAGAAAAACAGTATTGTTAAATTTGAATTTGCAGATAATACTCTTAAACTTTCAGGTGACTCTCCTGATGCCGGTAATTCGCAAGATGAAATTGATATTAAATATATGAGTGAACCTCTTGCAATCGCATTCAATTATAAATTTATTCTTGAATTTTTGAAGATTGTTGAGTCTGAAGATATAACAATTAAGTTAAACTCATCACTTTCAGCAACGGTATTTGCGCCGGTTTCTGATGAGGATTACTTGTATCTTGTAATGCCGGTTCAATTGAGAGGTTAATTTAATATTCCTTTACATTTAGTCAATTTTCTATTCTTAAATTTCTTTATATATATATGGGAATTTAATAATAGGGAGATTCGATTATGGCTATCGGAGCAAGAGATTATATCGACAAATTATTAGTTAAAAAATATGCGGATGAAAAAGTTGATAATCATGAAGCAATGGAATCTATGGTAGATCCTAATAAAATGCTTGAAGCAATGAATGATGTTGCAACTATTCAGAGAAATATGTTTATGCTGTCACAAAAACTTTGTTCAGCATGTTATGCAATAAATGCTAAAGCTGCAAGATATCAGAAAAAAGAAATGAATGAGGGCTAGATATTTTTATCTACAACGACTTTATGTAAACCTTTCGGGTGGTCGACATTTCTTTTTAGTCTGAGGGCAATCTCAAGTGCAAGCTGTTGGCAGATGACAACGTTTGCAAACATTTGCTGAATTTCGTTTTCACATTGAACATAGATGTTATAGTCATAATTTTTAACTTCACCTGTAGGACCTATTATAACAAGTTTTGGGTGATAGTCCTGACGAATTTTTTCAAGATTTGATACAGAGCGTTTTGAAATATTGTCTATTGCAATATAAACAAGCGCTCCTTTGTTATTAAATACGGCAACATGTCCATGCATAAATTCGCCTAAAATTGCAGCACTTATGTTTTTATAAGATGTTTCTTTTATTTTTAAAGCTGCTTCTTTGGCTAAAGAATATGAAATTCCGTCTGCTGTAATTACTATCAAATTCTCTTTTGATAAAATTTTTGCCAGTTTTTTTATTTCATCTCTCTTAGATAAAGCTTTTTCTACAACCATTGGAAGATGGAATAGTGATTTTTTGTAAACTCTTGAAGCCTCTTGTCCGTGAATTTTTTCGATTAATTTGAGTGAAATTAATAACAGGCATAACATTTGTGAGGTAAAAGATTTCGTAGCGGCAATCCCTTCTTCAACTCCCGCCCAGCAGGCAACTTTGTAATCACATATATTCCAAATAGCTGAATTCTCATTATTTGTAATACAAAGGGTTGATACATTACTTAAATTCTTAACTTTTTCGGCAGATTTAACCGTATCACTTGTTTCGCCTGACTGGGTGATAAAGATATAAAGCGTGTTATCGTCATGCGGAATTACGTTTTTTAAAAGAAATTCGCTTGAATAAATTGCTCTTGATTCGATTTTAGAAAATTTTTCCAACAAATCTACCGCAAATCTTGCGCAATGGTATGATGAACCGCTTGCTACAAGAACAATTTTGGTTATGTTATCGGGCAAATCTATTTTGATTTCTCCTGTTTCAGGGTTAATGTATTTCATCAAAATATAAGGAATTATTCCCGTTTGCTCGGTAATTTCCATTTCCATTTTGGTTTTTAAATTCTTTTTAAACATGCTCTCACCTGTATTCTTATTTTAGCATGTTTTTTTATTTTTTATAAGAAGCTTCAAGTTTAGATTTTATCATTTTCATCTCTTCTCTTGTAAGAAATGAGGAAAATCTCATAAATTCATACATCGCATCATCGTATGAATATTGCCTTCTTTCAACCTTATTTAACCATTCTCTAACTTCGCGTGTAATCATTTTTTGACCATTTTTCTATTCAATCAGAGTAAATCTAAGTGTATTCTCATCGATTTTATCATTCCACATACTTTTAGGACGAATCCATACAGCTCCGTCTTTTGTGGATTGGTATACTACCATATCTTCACAAGTTTCTGAATGTTTGCCAAGAGCAATAATTTTGTATATATTGCCTTTGTAGTGTCTATAAATTTTTCCGACAGATATTTCTTGCATAAACCAATTGTAACATATTATGTTAAGTATTAACACAAAAAAATTTGCAAATATGGGAAAATATGTTAATATAGTCTTGTTAATATGTGTGTAAATAAAGGTTTGATAACCAATATGTGTGAAAAAGTATTATAGGAGTGTATTTTTATGAAAGTAAATCCAGTAAATAATCCAATCAACCAGCCTGCATTTCAGAAGGTTAACCAAAAATATTTGGCAAAAGCTGAAGAATGGTATAAAAGAAGGGGTGATATAAACGGCACTTGGTATGATTCATTGAGAGAAGATGTAATTTTATTTAAAGATATATCAGTACAGGATGGAATTGATACTATGAAGGCTGTAAAAAAGTATGTTAAAGAAGGCAGTATGAATTTTTACAACCACGTAATGGAATGTATCAAGCGAGCAAAATAGGAGTGTGTAACAATGAAAGTAAATCCAGTAAATAATCCAATCAACCAGCCTGCATTTCAGAAGGTTAACCAAAAATATCTAAAATGGGCACAGGATGATTATGCTGCAATAAAAAATATTGATACTGCCTGGTATGAATCATTAAGAGATGATGTGACTTTGTTCAAGGATATATCTGTTCAAGATGGAATTGACACAATGAAAGCTGTAAGAAAATATGTTACAGATGCGAGTATGAAAGCATATAATCACGTTATGGAATGTATCAAGCGCGGTTAATCAAAAACTTTGCTAATGCTGTTTCCTGCAATTGCTCCAAGTCCCATTCCGATAAGGGAACCGGCAGGACCGAAGTGCTTTGCACCTATTGCACCGCCGTAGCCTATTCCTGCGATTGAACTTGTAAAGTTGATTGCGGATTGTGCGGTCGCTTTTAGTGCATTTTCTCCGTCTGAAATTTCTTTTATTAAATGGGCGGTTTCTAAACCTCCAAGGACGGCTGCACCGATTTTGGTTGTCCTTGTCATAGCTCTTGCGGTTAATTCACCAAATGGTGATTTGGTTGTAAATTGTTTAGCTAATACTAGTGATGGTTTTGTTTCAGAATCTGTTATATTTTTTATTGTTGTATTAATTGGTGTTGTGTTAATATCAAATTTTTTAGAAATATAATTTTTCAACTTTGTATCCCAAAGTGTTGTATCATTTTTCAAAAGCCATTTAGCAAAATTTGGGAACGGGCTTGTTGCGGGGTTAGCGAAATTGTGAAGCAGTGTTCCGCGGAAGAACGAAAACGGGTGTTGAGCTTTTCTGTAATCATAAGTTGGGGTATAGTTTTTACCCTGAGCGCCTGATTTAATCTGAGAAAAAGCGGATTTCATATCGCGCCAGTCCTCGGGCGCGTTCAGTACCGCAAGCGAAACAAGACCTGCTGCCGGGATATAGTCGCTTGCTTCAAACTTTTCCGGTACATTTTCAACTCGACGAAATATAGGACATATATCAAAAATGGAGGATAGTTTATTTCCCTTATCCACACGCTTTTTCACGTCCTCGTAATCACTTTGGATTTGAGGAAGTTTATTTATTTCATTTTGATAAAGTATCGGACTTATTTCTGACACAGTAACCACCTTCACATATATTTATAAAGTATTTTGTGCAGAAAAAATTGCTTATTGTTAATAAAATTTAAGCCACTTGGCTAATATAAAACCGTTTTTATTCAACAATCATTTCTTTTAAAATATCGTCAAAAACGCTTTGCCAATCTCCGATTTTGTGCTGACGGAAAAGCTTAACGCTGTCGTACCAGTCGCACTTGCTTAAATCACTATGCCATCTCCAGTTAACTTCATAAGGAAGCATTACCCAGCAAGGGATTCCCATTGCTCCCGCTAAATGTACAAGAGATGTGTCATTGCAGATTACCAAATCCAAATTACTTAATGCTGCGGCTGTTTGTCCGAAATCTACTAGGTCTTTACCGATATCTATTATTCCGTCTAAGTCTTTAACGTCTTCAGAGCCTTCAAAGGTCTGGAATGAATAATACTGAGTATTTTCTACTTCCATCAAAGGCTTAAAATACTTGACCGGGATTACTCTGTCCTGATCATAATAAGTATTTCCTTGCCATTTTATCCCGACTTTTATTTTGTCATTGTTGAAAAACTTGTTTTTGTATTCTTCAGCAAGCTTTTTATTAGGCCTGATGTAACCTTCAGAATACGGAAAAACTTTCTCTCCCTTAAGTCCTAAAAGGTAAGGAAGGCTAAGTAACGGAGCGTGAACATCAAAATCTATATCTTTTTCAGGAATAAACTTGTCAATGACTTCATCTACTCCAAGCGGATTGTCTTTAAATAATGGTACTAAAGGTTTTTGAGGCAAGAATAGGATTTTTTTACACCTTTCTGCAAGCAGAGGAAGGTATCTTAGAAACATAATTACATCACCAAAACCTGCTTCGTAGTATACATAAATAGTTTTATCCTTGATGTTTTCACCTTTCCACATGTTCTCTCTTGTAACTTTGTTCGGATAGGTTTTGTTTCTTAAGGCAAACGCTGTTTCTTTGCATAATCTGGTTTCAAAGAGTTTGAGCCCCTTTTCATAATTCTTTGCTCGCATGTAGGCAAGACCCAAAAAATAATCGATATCAATATCTTTTGGACGAATTTTTTTGCAGATTTTTAGAGCAGAAATCGCATTGTTAACTTCGCCTTCTATACTGTATAAATGTGATAAGTTGAACCAAGCATCATAAGAGCCCGGATTAACTTTTAGTGCTTTATCATAAAATTTTATTGCGGTTTTAATATTTTTTACTTTAGTGTTAGCCAAAGCTACATTAAATAATAGGGAAAAATTCTCAGGAAAAAGTTTTAAAACTTCATCCTGACGCTTTACAATTTGTTTAAAAAGTCCTGCTCTTACATAAGCTTGAAAAAGTGTTTCATAAAAATAAGCTTCAGGCTTACGCTCAACGGCTTTTTCTATCCAATTAATTGCAGAGATGACGTCATTTTGTTGTAATTTTAACACCCCAAGCAAATTATATATCTCAGCATTTTCTCTATCTTGTTCCAAGGCTTCTTGATAAGCTTTCTCAGCTTCTTCAAGTTTTCCGGCTTCGTGGAGCGAGAATCCTATATTTATTAATTTATTAACATCTTCTAATGTTGTCATCATCTTCTCTCTTCTATACGGACGGACATCCGCAAATTTAAAGCTCAATATTAATTTTATTTTACCTGTTTCTTTAATTTATTTCAAGTTCAAACGTGTTTTTAGCGTGGTATGAACTTCTTACAAGCGGGCCTATCTGATAGTTTGTAAATCCTACTTTTTTTGCAAGTTTTTTTAAATCTTCATATTCTTCAATAGTATAGTATTTAGAAACTTCCAAGTGTTTTTTTGAAGGTTGAATGTATTGTCCTATTGTTATAATGTCTACTCCTGATTTTTTCAAATCTATAAGAGTTTCTTCAATCTCTTCAAAACTTTCTCCCAAACCTATCATCAAGCCGGATTTTGTTATTATGGATGAATTATCTTTTACGTATTTTAAAACTTCAAGTGAGCATTCATAATTCCCTTGAGGTCGTGCAGTTTTAAAAATTGATTTTACTGTTTCGATGTTGTGATTAAAAACATCAGGTCTACTTTTGATAATTATATCTAAAGAGTTTTTATTACCTTTAAAATCAGGAGTCAGAATTTCAATTTTGGCGTCAGAGATTTTTCTAATCTCATCAATGCAGTTTTTGAAATGTTCAGCTCCGCCATCCGGTAGATCATCACGGGTTACGGAAGTTATTACTGCGTATTTTAAACCCAATTCTTTAACCGCTTCTGCGATGTGTTTAGGCTCATCTAGATCTAAAGGTTCGGGACGAGCGGGAGAGATGTTACAATACCTGCAATTTCTTGTGCAAACGTTTCCCATTATCAAAAAAGTCGCAGTGTTATGGGAGTAACATTCACTTTTGTTAGGGCATCTTGCGCCTTCGCAAACCGTATTTAAGCATTTGTTTTTTAAAATTCGTCTTACAGTTTTAGTTGTTTCTGTATCTATTATCGGACGTTTTAAGTATTCAGGAAGCCTTGGCATTTTTCTTCTCCTAATTTATTACAACAATTTCAGGAACAGAACAAAATCTTACAGGCAAAATGCTTGTTCCGATACCTTTTGTTATAATCATTGTGTTTTGTGTTTCTTTTATAATTCTATTAGCAAACTTAGACCCGAATTCAGACGGTACAATCGGGGCGCCAAAAGGTGGAAAACTTACTTGTCCGCCGTGCGTATGCCCTGCAAGAATTAAGTCAACAGAATCTTTTACATCATAATAAACGTCGGGACTGTGGGTTATGAGTATTCTTTTCCCGTCGGTATTTTCCAGTGCTTTTTCAATATCAGGTTTTCCTGTCTGTATATCGTCTAAACCGCAAATATAAATTTCATTAAATCTTGTGTTTGAGTTAGAAAGTACTGTAAATCCGCTATCTTTTAATACATTTGTAACTCTTGTTTTATCAAACCAGCCATCATGGTTTCCAAGTACAGTTATAAATGGTGCTTTAAGATTTTTTAAAATTTCTGCCTGCTCTTCTATCGGTAAAGTATTTTTTCCGTCATGCCCTTTTATAAAATCTCCTCCTGATAGGATTAAATCGGGATTTTGCTTGTTTATAAGTTTTACGATTCTTTTTAATCTTCCTTTTTGGAATTTTGAAATGTGAAAATCGCTTACAAAAACAACCTTTATTCCACTTAATGCTTCTACCTTGTAATGCTTTACTATGAGCAGGTTTGGCTCTATAAGAAAAGACCAGATAAAAAGAAGTAAGATAATTATTAATATTGTCTTAAGCATAAAATTATTTTATCAAATTCGTGATAAAATTTAAACATAGACGGAAGGATTTAATTTTAAGAAAGGGGCGTAAAAATGATTAATGAGAAGTTAGAAGAAGCATTTAACGACCAGATTAACAAAGAACTTTATTCTGAGTATCTTTATTATGCTATGAAGGTTTATTTTCAAGAACTTAATCTGCAAGGTTTTGTAAATTGGTTTGATGTACAAGTTCAAGAAGAAAGAGCACATGCTGTCGGAATGATAGATTATTTGAATGAAAGAGGCGGTAAGGTCGATTTGAGAGCGATTGAAAAACCTGTTGTTGAAGGCTCTACTCCTTTAGAAGTTTTTGAACACGTTTTAAGACATGAAGAATTCGTTACTTTAAGAATTAACCATCTAGCAGATGTGGCTGATGAAGTTCACGATAGAGCTGCTTTGCATCTTTTGGATTGGTACATTAAAGAACAGGTTGAAGAAGAAGCAACCGTAGGTGGCGTTCTTGCTACTTTGAGATTAATCGGTGATGATAAAAAAGCTTTATTGTTACTTGATAAAGATCTTGCAACAAGAACTTTCGTAGCACCTGTTATTGGTTAATCGGATAACCTACTTGCTCTAATACGGCTTTTACAGCTTCAGGAGCTAAGCCTACAATATTTTCAAAACTTCCTTCGTATTTGTCTACAAAATTCGGAGGAAGTTCTTGTATGCCATAACTTCCTGCTTTATCAAGAGGGTTATAGGTGTCAATATAGTAGTTTATCATATAATCCGTAAGTTCATTAAAACGCACGTAACTTGTTGTAGACAATAGTGCTGCACGATTTGTTTTTGTGTTAATTGCACAAGTCGAAGTTACAACAGAGTGAGTGGCTCCGGAAAGCTCTTTTAGCATTTTAAAAGCTTCTTCTTTGGAGTGTGGTTTCCCTAAAATTTTGTTATGAAGAACTACAACTGTGTCAGCTGCCAAAACTACTGAATCTTTATCAACACGCCTAACAACATCAAGACATTTTTGGGTAGCTAAATCTTCAATTTTTTCGTAACTAAATATATCGTCAGGTAACTTTTCGTCATAATTTGAAGGGATTACTTCAAATTTCAGATCTAAATCCGTTAAGATTTTTTTTCTTCTTGGTGAATTAGATGCTAATACAAGTTTTGTCATAAAAAGCTCCATTTGTAGTTACGAAAGATTTCTGAATTATTTTTTGTCGGAGTTAAACATTGTTTCTAAATCGTTTTGTGTTTCTCTAACCATTTGACAGGCTTTTCTTATTACCCCTGTAATCCCAATAAATCTTTTCTCTACAACTTCCTTTTTTTCGAAATTTTCACAAGCGCAATTTATAACCTCACTCGTTTGTTTGTAAATACTTTTCCAACTTTTAAAAAATGGCTTTTTATGTTTTGTAATTTCCCCTGATTTATTGTCAATTGTTAATCTTACCTTACCCATTTCTAAAAAGGATTCACCGGCAAAAAAGTCTTTTGCCTTGTTTAAAAAACATCTTTGGTCATAAAAGTATGCTTCTTGAGGATTGATTTTTATAGCACCTAAAATATTTGAAGAAAACATATCTTTTGTACTAACACAAGTTGTTTCATTATTCATCTTGTTTAAAAGTTCTTGAACTTGTTTATGTGTATTTGGGGGTAAAAATCTTTGTTTTGCTTCAAATGATTGGTTCTGTATTGTTTGAATTTTCATATTTACTCCCTAATAACCGTTTTCGATAAATTCCCTGTTTCTGAACTTTGCACCTAAACTCTTTGCGATTTTTTCACATTCACCTGCATCAATGTAGTGAACTTTATCAAAACCTGTAACTATTGAAGCTGAAACTTCCATACCTTCATCGACACAAGCTTTGATAAATTTTTTTACTTCTTCATAAGCATTCTTAATTTTTGGTTTGCAAATTTTATCATAATCATCTTCATTTGCCGCATTCAAGCTGACAGATACTGAATCTATTAAACCATGAAATTCTTTTGCAACATTTGTTTTGTAAATTGCATTAGCATGACCGTTTGTGTTTACTCTGATTTTTATTGAAGGATAATTTTTTCTTAAATATTTGCAAAACTCTTTCATCATCTCGCGTCTTAAAAATGGTTCACCATATCCGCAAAAGACTACATTTTTAGGTTTAGGATTATATTTTTCGAATTGTTCTATAATATCTTCCAGAGTGAAATTGTCATCATGCCACATCTCAGCACCGCAAACGTCGTCTTTTTGGTTTCTAAGACAAAAGATGCAGGAGTTTGTACAAGAATTTGTAAGGTTTATATAAACTGTTTCGGGATGTTCACTTTTATCTATTGAATAAACTAATGTATACATTCCACCTCCAATAATTCATGATTATAGTACAAAAATATTCTGATAAATAGTTTTGGAGGATTATTTATTTGACTCCCTCCCCTTTTTAAGGGAGGGAATGATATATTGTCATCCTGAATTCATTTCAGGATCTTTTTTGCACCCCACCCCCTACCCCCTCCCTCAAGGGGCGGGAGTAAATGTATATTAGTTTGGAAGTAAAACTACAAAATCTATTTTTATAATAGTCGGGGAAATTATTTGTCATTCCGAACTTGTTTCGGAATCTTGTTTTACCCCACCCTATCCCTCCCCTTCCAAGGGAGGGTAAGAGATTTTAATTGTCATCCTGAATTCATTTCAGGATCTTTTTCAACAGCCCCACCCCCATACCCCCTCCCTCAAGGGGCGGGGGTAAATGTATATTAGTTTGGAAGTAAAACTACAAAATCTATTGTTACAATAGTTGGGGAAATTATTTGTTATTCCGAACTTGTTTCGGAATCTGTTTTTACCCCACCCTATCCCTCCCCTTCCAAGGGAGGGTAAGAGATTTTAATTGTCATCCTGAATTTATTTCAGGATCTTCTTTCAAACCCCACCCCCTACCCCCCTCCCTCAAGGGGCGGGGGTAAATGTATATTAGTTTGGAAGTAAAACTACAAAATCTATTGTTACAATAGTCGGGGAAATTATTTGTCATTCCGAACTTGTTTCGGAATCTATTTTGTTTGATTTACAGATTGAAAATTTAAAAGATGCTGAAACGAGTTCAGCAGGACACAAGCTTTATACATTCCCTCCCTTTGTAGGGGGCGGATTTGCGGACGGACTACTCGAACAGAGTGAGTTAGTCCGGATAGCGAACTGATTGAGCGACTGAGCCTTTAGGCTCATAAGCGAAACTCTGTGAGCGTGGAGCAAATCCAAGACTGGGTTAGGGTGGAGTGGTTAAATGATTACAAATTATCTTTTTGCTTTCTAATCTTTTTATTAGATTTTGGCATATTTGCTTCGTGTTCGTCGCAGCCCAAAACTTCGTTCAAATGATTTATCAAAGCCTCTGAATGGTAACACATAGCGTGTTCTGATTTGTGGTGAATGTCCACTATATGATAATGCATTGCCATCTCAACCTGAATTAGTGCCAAATTGTAGTTATAAATGGTGTCTACATAATGATTAATTGCCATTATGTAGTCTTTTCTTGCATCTTGAAGCGCTACATAATTCAATTCACCGCTTTTATACTTGCTATCGACGAGTTTTAAGTTCTCCAGTGCTTGTTTTGCTTCGAGTTGCGAAGTCGGTATTTGGTTTTGAGCTTTATCAAAATTATTGAAAGCTCGTTTTACTTCATAATACAAATCTTTTTTGAACAAAACGATTTCATTGTCTGCCAAATTTACCTGAGCATCCGCACCTTTGATGGAATGTTTAAGTTCCATAAGATTAACGTTAGAATTAAGATTAACACCGACTTGCAGACTGTTATTAGAAACTTCATTCGTGTTATTAAATCCATATCCTACATTTCCGGAAAGTGTCGGAAGGTAAGTTTTTTTGATGTATTTAAGTGACTGAATCATAGCATCACGCGTAGATTCCAATATTCTCAAATCAGGACTGCTTGCATAAGCCAAATCTACTGCATCATTTCTGTCAAACGGAAATTTATATTCCGAATATTTTTGCGGTTCATGTGAATTTTGTGAATAAGAATAGTCGTTATCGAAATCAAAAGTTTTTGTATTTTTTATACTAAAATCAGGTTGTTTATCCAAATACATTGAATTTGTAAGATCCACTCTTGCATTATAGAAATTATTTTTTGCTTCCAAATATGCAACCTCTGCCTCGCTTAAATTAAGTTTAGCGGTTGTTTTATCGGCGTCGCCCTTGGCATTTTTAACAAAATTTTTGTTAATTTCTACATTGTTTTCTGCAATCTGCATCAAAGCCCGAGCCCTCAAGAGGTTATAATATTTAACCTTTACATCAAATAGAGTCGCGCAAAGACTGTCCATAAATTCATATTCGGCACCAATTTTATAAAACTCTTCCATTTTAATATAGGAAGTTGTTTTGCCAAAATCCCAAATCATTTTATTAACAGAAACTCCGACATTCGGAAGTTCCCTGTAATGGTGGTTGTAATAGATGTTATCCGAATTGTTTTCGTTATAAAAACCGACACCTGCATTAATGATTGGAAAATAAGAGGATCTTGCAATTCCCACGTTACTTTTTGCAATATCCAAATTATATTTTTGCCTTTTTATTTTTGGACTGTTTTTGAACGCTGATGCAACACAATCCATAATTGAAATATTGCTTCCGTCTTTAATTTCTATAGGGTGAAACAATTCGTCATCAATATCGTCTTCGTGTGCTATCACGGCTAAATTATTCCAGCAAAAAACGGCTATAAAAAATAGTATGAAAACCCTTTTCATCATATATATAATTATATCATGTTTGTCAAGGCTAACATCCCAAAAACAACAATCCCTCTGCCCTTAGGCAGAGGGGTATGTATATTTAACCTGACGTAAATATAACTTTTTTATTATTAAACAAGGTTTAATAATTATATAACTGAGTCAAGTAGTACTAATCCAGAAGAGCCTCTAGAATTGCAGCATTTTTTCCTGCCATTGTGTTAGCCTTAACTCTGCTTTTGTACATGTAGCTTCTTAAAGCTTCTCTGATTAATTCTGAACGTGTTCTGTTTTCGCCTTCTGCTACTTTGTCTATTCTGTCTAAAAAGTCTTCAGGCATTGAAATTAGTACTCTTGCCATATATTTCTCCTTTACTATGTAATGATTTTTGATATCCTATATATATATAAAGTTTAGAGAAAAAATAAAATTGCTTTTTTGTAGCAGAAATGTAAAGTAATGTAACAAAACATCCCTACCAATTAGTATTGATAGGGATGTCAGTTTTTTAAGAATTAAACTTCTTAGTAAAGAATTGTTAACACTTCATCCGGATTTAAGCTGGAATCATTAGTTGTGTTAGGAACGAAGATATATTTAGCTTCGTCAACAAATTCGTAGCAAATACCGAACACACCGCTGCCGGTAAGTTTAACGATATTGTAAACACCTTTACCGATAGTAATAAAGCTGCTTCCAACGCTCTTTAAACCTTTAAGCGGGTGAAGTGAAGCTGTATCGCAGAACGCATCAGACCAGTTATCGCCGAATTCTTCAACGCCATTTCCGATAACTTCAACGCCTGAAGCTGCTGTTCTTCCTGCAACACCTGCAACTCTTCCTACCATTGAGAATGGAGCGCCTAAAACTCTTGAAACTACATTAGGATTTTTAGATACATCAACTGAAGCAGATGACATCAATTTAGGGAATTCAGCGCAGTTGTCACCGTTTTTAATTGTTTTAAATTCAATAGCTACATAGCCAGGATTTTTAACTCCAGGTCTTGATACAGATGATACAACGCCTTTTACGGTAGAACCTGCAGGATAGCATACTCCGCCGATTGTTACATCTTCAACAGTTTTTGCCGTGAATGTATCGCCTACATTTGAAGTTCTTGCGCTTATTCTTTCTGACAATTTAATTTTCATTTGAATTGGTTCATACTTAGTTGCGCAATTTACAGCACCATTAGAAGTATCAATCTTAAATCCTGCTTTCATTGCATTTAGCATGTAAGCAACTTGTTCTTTAGAAAGATATTCATCATTAACAACTTTGTCTTTATCAGAAAGTTTGTTTAAAATGCCTGAAGCTATAACTTCGTTTGTAGCAGCGTAAGCCCAAGCAGGAACATACTTAACGGTTTGTCCTTCGAATGTTGGTGTTGCATTCTTATCAGCTGATACATCCATCATTTTGGCAAAAGTTGCAAAGACCTCTGCTTTTGTAATTGGTTGATCAGGTTTGAATGTTGCATCAGGATAGCCGATCATTACATCAGCGCTTAAAGCTCTGTCTATCTGGTCTTTTGCCCAATAATCAGATGCTACATCGGTGTAGTTGTTAGCTTTAACTTCTGATAAATTCAAACCATCTGCAAGTATGAAGGCAAGTTCAGAACGTAGTACAGGCATTTTTGGATTAAATAATCCTGCTCTTTTTGCATCCATTTTGCTTTTCATTTTTTCAAGCATTTCTTTGGTACAACGAGCAATAACTACATTTTGTTTGCTCTCCATTGTTTTTGCGGTGCAAGGTTTGTAAACTTTGCCGCCAATAATTACATTACTGTCGGTATTTACAAGGGTTTGAGCTTGCGTACCAAATAATGTAGGATGAGCATATGCTTGTACATCTGCAGGTTCTCCTGCCATAGCGACTCCGGTGGTAACACACACAGCACCAAGGGCTGCTAATAATTCTTTTGATAGTCTCATACTTCTCCTTTCTTTTTCTACAAAATTTTACTCGAAAGTAAAACGTAAGTATTTAAACCATGTGATGTATTTTATTTTTTGGGTAATAAATATGCTTGAGGATAACAGAAATCTTCTCTGAAACCTATTCTGCGATACATTTTTAACGCTTTATAATTGTTGGTTTCAGTCGTAACGTTTATCTCACTAAAAGCTCTTTTTCCTATTTTAGTCCAATCAACAACTGTTTTGATTGAACGGTTAAGTAAATGCTCTGAAAATCCGTGTCCTCTATGTTCTTTTTCTATAGCTACAAGAGGTAAATTGGCGATATTTCCTCCTGTTACGTTTGTGAAGGCGAAACCTACAGGAGCTCCTTTGTACAAAAGAACAGAGGTTACTTCCGGCAAAAACTCGCCATATACATTCTCTACAATCTTATTGATGATATCTCTAGTACCTTCTATTGACTTAAAACGGGTGTCATATATTGCATCTTGGGTATCTTGAAAAGATTCGTGGATAATTCTTATGGCATCTTCTCTATATGAATCATCGTAACTTACAATTTTGTATTCTTCAGGCTTTGCCGAAAGTTTCATATTTTCAAGAATTCTCTCTGAAGAAGCATTTCCCATCATAAATCTTAAAATTGCAAGTCCAATATACTTAAATCCGAATTTTGCGATATCAGAAGTAAATGCTGATTGATGACCTATCATTGGATATGATACAACTTTTGATTGTCTTTCTGTTTCAGTTAATTCTAAAAATTTTTCTATCAAAAGTTTAACTTTCGTTGTTTCATCTTCTGTTCCCAAACAGTGGATTAGGTTTAATTCTACAGCTTCAGAAATTGATGTTGTGTAAACAAGAAATGCTGTAGGAATTTCATTTTCTTTTAGGACAATACATTGCATGTATTTTTTTTCAACGGCATCTACAAATTCTTCATAGGATAACGGTTCAAGCTCAAATTTGTAATCGCTTACGGCTTTTGCCTTAAAATCATTATACACACCTGCAAAAATTTTAGAAATGTTTCCGTTTAATAATTCTATTTCGTACGTTGTTTCTGTCATATATTGTCCTTTTACATTAGATGATGCATTTTTTCGCGTTTAGTATTGATGTAACGCTCATTGTATTTATTAACTTCTGACTTCAAATTGATATTTTCATGTATCGTAAGTCCATAACCCTTTAATCCGATAATTTTCTTTGGATTATTGGTTATAAGATTAAAGTTGTTGAACCCTAAATCAAGAATTATTTGCGCTCCGACGCCGTAATTTCTTAGATCAGGTGCAAAACCGAGAGAAACATTAGCTTCTACCGTATCTTGTCCTTGCTCTTGGAGTTTGTACGTCTTGAGCTTATTGATTAAACCGATTCCTCGTCCTTCGTGATCTCTTATGTAGATTAAAGCACCCTTTCCGTATTCATTAATCATTTTAAGAGCTGTATGTAGCTGCCAATTACAATCGCATTTAAGACTATGGAAAATATCGCCCGTTAAACATTCGCTATGGACACGAATTAGAGGAATTTTGTCCGAACCGTCGTCCTTTACGAGTGCTACGTGTTCGCAGCCTGTGTTTGTATCGGTATAGCCGACAATATTAAAATCTCCGAATTGAGTTGGAAGAAAAACTTCTATTTCACGTTTTACAAAACGTTCACGCTTGATTCTGTAAGCAATTAAATCAGAAACGGTTATGAATTTTAGGTTATGTTTTTCTGCAAATTTATGTAAATCTTCTCTGCGAGCCATCTCGCCGTTGTCCTTCATAATTTCGCACATAATTCCTGCTTCTCTGTGTCCGCAAAGTCTTGCCAAATCTACAACAGCCTCTGTGTGACCGCATCTTTTTAAAACTCCACCTTTTCTTGCAACACAAGGGAACAAGTGCCCCGGTCTGCGCAAATCCGATGGTTGAGCATCAGGAGCTATTGCGACCTCTATGGTTTTTGCTCTGTCAAAGGCTGATACTCCCGTTGTTACACCGTATTTCGGATGAGCGTCAATACTCAATGAAAACGCTGTTTGCATACTTTCGGTATTTTTTTCTACCATCTGAGGCAAATCAAGCTGTTTTGCGATTTCTTGAGAAATTGCCAAACAAACAATTCCCCTGCATTCTTTTGTGATAAAGTTTACGAGTTCCGGTGTTACAAACTGTGCAGAACAAATCAAATCACCTTCATTTTCCCTATCCTCATCATCAGCAACAATAATAGGTTTACCGATTTTGAAATCCTCTAATGCTTCTTCTATTGTGTTAAATTGATTTGTCATAATTAGCAAAACCCGTTTCTTTCAAGAAAATCCATGCTTATACCTGATTTATTATCACTCGTTGATAAAAATTTTTCAATATATTTAGCCACAATATCAACCTCAATGTTTACATAATCTCCCGATTTTAAATCAGAAAGATTAGTTTTTTCATAAGTATGCGGAATTACGGCAATCCTAATTCTTTCACCCTCAATACTTGCTACTGTCAGGCTAATGCCATTTATTGTAACAGAACCTTTCCTGATTACATAACGACTTTCAGAAGGATTTAGTTCAATTTCTAAATCATAGAAGTCATTGTTCTTTAAAATGTTGATTACTCTGGCTGTTCCGTCAATATGACCTGAGACAATATGCCCTCCAAATCTGCCGTTTGCAGGCATGGCGCGCTCTAGGTTTACTGAATCTCCGCTCTTTAAATACTTTAGAGCTGTGACATTAAATGTTTCAGGTGAAACATCTGCTTTAAAAAAACTTTTTCCGATTTCTGTCACAGTAAGACAAACTCCGTTAACAGCAATGCTATCACCGATTTTGCATTCGTCCAATACTTTATGGCAGTCAATAATGACAGAGTTGTTTTTGATAGCTTGGATTTTGCCTTTTTCTTCTGTAATTCCCGTGAACATGCGCTTATTATACCATGTTTGGGGGTAAATGTATAGAGCAGGGGTAAATACATCACCCCACCCTTCCTCAATAAGGTGATGGAATAATGTGTATTGTCATTCCGAACTTGTTTCGGAATCTATTTTCACCCCACCCTATCCCTCCCCTTCCAAGGGAGGGTAAGAGATTTTATTTGTCATCCTGCATTTATTTCAGGATCTTTTTTTACCCCACCCCCTACCCCCCTCCCTCAAGGGGAGGGGGGTATTTTCCTGTCATTCCGAACTTGTTTCGGAATCTTTTTCAACAACCCCACCCCCTAGCCCCCTCTCTCAAGGGGAGGGGGATTCCTGTGTTCCGACCAAAGGTCTACGTGCGTAGCACCTCAAGGGGCGGGGTAAATGTTTTAATTCCGGCATGAAAAGATAGTGCTTCGCAGTATGACAATATGGTGTTTAATTTTACTTTTATTTGATATAAAATTTATCAAAAAAAGGGGTTTAAAAATGAGAGTTGTAGAAGTTTATGCGGGTGCTTATGCAAGTGGTAAATCTGAAACTGCGCTTAATCGTGCCAGACAATTTGCAGCCTTGAATAAGGAAATTACATTAGTAGATTTGGATACGGTTGAGCCTGCTTACACTTTGCGTCCTATTGCAAAGGATTTAAAAAAAATGGGAATCAATGTAATCACTCAGCCTGATAACTTCGGACTTGGAGAAGCTGCAAGTTATGTTACACCTGCGCAGATAAATTGTCTTTCTGAAAAAGGTGATATCATAATCGATGTCGGGTATGGTGCAGGCGGACTTGATATTCTTGATATTATAACTAACATTAAAGATGAGGAAAATCTTAAAGTCTATCTGGTAGTTAACACTTCCAAGTTTGAAACTTCTACGGTTGATAATATTATTGAATATGTTGATTTTGCGAGTGGAACAAATAATAAGTACAAGTTTTGCGGTGCAATTTCCAATACTCATTTTGGTGATGAAACTACCAAAGAGGATATAATCAAAGGATATAATAAGCTTAAGGAAGCGTGTGAGAAAATTAATCTTCCAATCCGTGCAATTGGCGTAGACGAAAAATTAGCTTCAGAATTTGGACTTAGCTATGACGATACAGAAATTTGGGTTTATAAACGTATGATGCCGAAAGCTTTCTGGTAATTTGTGTGGTATAATTAAGAAGGTTTAGGAGGATTGTTATGAAAAAACGGGCAATAATTGTTGTAATCGATTCAATGGGAATAGGTGCAATGCCTGATTGTGAAGAATTCGGTGATATTAAAGAATGCAATACGCTAAAAAATGTGTGTGAATTCAATGGTGGTCTTAATTTACCTAACTTGGAAAAAATGGGGTTAGGAAATATTCAAGATTTTAAGGGAATTAAAAAGAACGACAAACCTACTTCTCAATACGGGACACTCAGAGAAAAGTCAAAGGGAAAAGATACTACAACAGGGCATTGGGAAATTGCAGGTTTAGTTTCTGAAAAACCGTTTGCAACTTTTCCGAATGGTTTTCCGAAAGAACTTATTGATCAGTTCGTAGAAGCAACGAATTGCGGCGGGGTTTTGGCCAATATTCCTGCAAGCGGAACTGCAATTATTGAAAAACTTAATGACGAACATCACGAAACCAGGTGTCCGATAGTTTATACTTCAGCAGACAGTGTTTTCCAAATAGCTCTTGATACGGATTTAATTCCGCTTGATACGCTTTACGATTGGTGCAAGATTGCAAGAAGAATTCTTGACGAGGGTAATTATAATGTCGCGCGAGTAATTGCTCGTCCTTACAAGGTTATTGACGGAAAACCTACAAGAATTTCTAAGGATAGAAGAGATTACTCAATGGCACCTCCAAAACCTACTGTTTTAGATAAGGTTAAAAATGCGGGAGCTAAAGTTATCGGTATTGGAAAAATTGAGGATATTTTCTCCAAAGCCGGTATTACTCACGCTATTCATACAGGTTCTAACAAAGAAGGTTTGGAATTAACTATAAAAGCTCTTAATGGAACATTGGATTTGGAACAAATTAAATATCCTGATGTTGAGATTAGTGATGATGAAAGAGAAGTAATATTTACGAACCTTGTAGATACGGATATGCTTTTCGGTCACAGAAATAACGCAAAAGGTTATGGGGAAGCAATTGAAGAGATTGACAGATATTTGTCAAAAATTCTGCCTTTGATTGGCAAGGATGACCTGCTTGTTATAACAGCTGACCATGGTTGTGATCCTACTGTTCCAGGAACAGACCATACAAGAGAACAAGTGCCTGTATTGTACTATTCGCCGAGTATAGAACCAAAAGATTTAGGGGTTGAAATTGGATTTGATTCTATTGCGAAGAGAATATCCGATTGGTTATTTTAATTTTTCGGATTTAATTGTATAATAGGTTAGCTTGTATATGGGTCACGAGAGGTTGACCAGTAGTTGAAAATTTAAATAATGCCGGTTAGCGGAATGTCAACCGAACGAGAAGGAAAAAGCGTCCGGTGCAACCCGCAGGGCGCAAGGTCAGCAGAGGTTGACCCGTAGTTGAAAATTTAAATAATGTCGGTTAGCGGAATGTCAACCGAACGAGAAGGAAAAAGCGTCCGGTGCAACCCGCAGGGCGCAAGGTCAGCAGAGGTTGACCCGTAGTTGAAAATTTAAATAATGTCGGTTAGCGGAATGTCAACCGAACGAGAAGGAAAAAGCGTCCGGTGCAACCCGCAGGGCGCAGGGTCAAGAGAGGTTGACCAGTAGTTGAAAATTAAATAATGTCGGTTAGCGGAATGTCAACCGAACAAGATTAAAAAAGCGTCCAGTGCAACCCGCAGGGCATAAGGTCAGCAGAGGTTGACCTGTAGTTGAAAATTAAATAATGTCGGTTAATGGAATGTCAACCGATAAGTATAGTATAAAAAAGGAGAAATAAAATGAACGTAACAATTAATGATTCATGTATTGGATGTGGCGCATGCGAATCAATTTGCGATGCAGTTTTCCACGTAGAAGATAGAGCAGTTGTGACAGAAGCAAATGTTGCAGGTAACGAAGAATGTGTAAAAGAAGCAGCTAATGCTTGTCCTGTATCTGCTATAGAAGTTGAATAATTTATAGAATTATTTGATACAAAAGTCGGACTCTTTTTTTTCAAAAAAGAGTCCGACTTCTTTGTTTATATATTTTCAAACGAATCTATGACAATATCTACAATAGCAGTTCCCGGGTGGTTGATGGCTTTTTCGAGAGCGGGAATTAATTCTTCTTTTTTCTGAACTCTTATTGCAAACAAGTCATACGCTTCTGCTATTTTAGTAAAGTCCGGGTTAATCATTTCGACTTGGTATCTGTTTTGGTAAATTTTTTCTTGAAGTTGTCTTACCATACCGAGATAGCTGTTATTCATGATAATTATTTTGACAGGAATTTGGTTTTCTCTGCAGGTAGCAAGTTCTTGCAGGTTCATCTGAAAAGAACCATCTCCTGTTATATTTAAAATGAGGTTATTTGGCTTTGCAACGTATGCTCCAATGCTTGCAGGAAGCCCAAATCCCATAGTACCTAAGCCGCCTGAAGTTATAAATTTTCTTGGTTTATTAAAATTGAAAAACTGTGCGGTAAGCATTTGGTGTTGACCGACATCAGTTACTACAATCGGTTCATAATATTTTGTATATTCGGATAAAGTTTCAAGTACAAATGATGAGTGCAGGTATTGCTGTTCTTTTTCAAGCGGGAAGAATTCATCTTTGTAAGCGTCTACCTCGTATCTCCATTTGGCTTGTGTTTGGAAATTTTGTTTATTCTCTAAACATTTTTGTAAGAAAATTTTTACATCAGTATTTATTTGTAACTCAAAATTTCTCTTAGATTTTTTAAGGTTAACTGATACAACTTTGCAATTTTTTGCAAAATCATTCTTTTTGCAGGTTGATCTGTCTGAAAAAGCTGCTCCAAGGGCGATTAGTAAATCACATTGGCTTAAAGCTTCGTTAGCAGCTTCAATTCCGTTTAGTCCAATCATTCCAATATATAAATTGTTTTCGGAAGGGTAAATCCCTATACCCATAAGAGTTGAAACTACAGGGATTTGTAGCATTGATACAAATTTTTCTACTTCTTCTGCAGAATCAATACAGCCTCCGCCGATTAGTAATAGTGGGCTTTGTGCTGAATTTATCAGCTTAATAAATTCACTTATTTTATCATCAACATTTTCACTAAAACTTGTGTTCTCATTTTGTAGCGTGTCTGTTGAAAAATTAGCCTCTGCTTCAAGAATATTCCTAGGAAGAACCACAACAACCGGGCCTTTTATACCTGATTCAGCTTCGTCAAAAGCTTTTTTGATTACCATTGATACGTTATCGTCCTTGCCGAGTGTGAATGTTTTTTTACAGCAATTTTTTGTAATAGCTTCGATATTAATTTTTTGAAAAACTTTTTCACTGTTATTTGAGTTATTAACGTCGCCTGCCAGTATAACAAGTGGTGTAGAATCGGCATAGGCATTTGCAATACCAGTAATTGTATTAGTAAATCCGGGGCCTGAAGTTACAAGAACAACTCCTGTCTTTCCGCTGGCTCTTGCGTATCCTTCTGCGGCGTGAACGGCTGCTTGCTCGTGTCTTACAAGATAATGCTTGATTTGTTCTGTTTTTGAAAGCTCATTATAAATACTGAGAACAGCTGCTCCCGGATAACCGAAAATACTGTCTACATTGAGCTTACACAAGGTATCTACAATTGCGGATGCTGAAGTTTTGACTTGTACAAGATTTGTCATATTAAGGGTATTATACATCAAATCATGGTCTTAGGTAAATAGTGAATATATGAATAAAAAAAGAACACTTGATTTCTAATTTTGTTTAACGTAGAATATACATGCACTTTAAGCCTAGTGATATTGATAATTAAATATCGGGATGTAGCGCAGTTTGGTAGCGCACCTCGCTTGGGACGAGGGGGTCGCACGTTCAAATCGTGTCATCCCGACCATTTAGAAAAGAAGCCTTTCGTGGGCTTCTTTTTTTGTTTCTCGACCCCACCCTATCCTTAAGTGGCGGGGAAATTATTTGTCATTCCGAACTTGTTTCGGAATCTGTTTTTACCCCACCCTATCCCTCCCCTTCCAAGGGAGGGTAAGAGATTTTAATTGTCATCCTGAATTTATTTCAGGATCTTCTTTCAAACCCCACCCCCTAACCCCCTCCCTCAAGGGGCGGGAGAAATATTTGTGTTCCGAACCAAACTCTACTTTCCGTGAGGGTGTGCTGTTTCGTATACGTCTTTCATGTGTTTCATTGATATATGTGTATAAATCTGGGTATTAGAAATTCCGGCATGGCCTAAAAGCTCCTGAACAACTCTTAAATCGGCTCCGTTTTCTATTAGTTTTGTCGCAAAGCTGTGTCTGAAAACGTGCGGAGTTACTTTTTTCGGCAACTCTATTTTTTCAACTGTTTCATTTATTACTTTTCTTATTGTTTTATTCTGTAGTCTGTACCCGGTATTATTTATAAAAAGAGGCGAATCATCAGTAACTTCTCCGATATCATATCCAGGAGCAAGCAGTTTTCTTGCATAATTTATGTATTGAATAAGATATCCTTTAGCTCTGTCTGACATAAGCACAATTCTTTCTTTTGCACCTTTACCAAAAACGCGGATTTCATTCTCTTCAAGGTTAAGGTCGCCAAAGTTGAGGTTGCTTAATTCCGAAACACGCATTCCAGTAGCCCAAAGAAGTTCGAGTATAACTCTATTTCTAAAACCTGCCGGAGTGTCAATTTTTACATTGTTTAAAATTTGTTCCACTTCGTCAGGTGTAAGAAACTTTGGCAAAGATTTTGGTCTTTTAGGCGCCGTTAATGACAAAGCAGGATCTGAGTCGATATATCTTTCTCTAAATAAAAACTTATAAAAAGTTCTGATAGCTGCGACTTTTCTTGCAATAGTTGTTTTCTTATAATCAAATCTCTGGATAAAATGAAGATATTCTCTAAGTTTATTAAAATCAATATCCACGCAGCTTGTACCGTTTAGCCATAATACATAACTTACAATATCGGATTCGTAGGCACTAAGTGTATGAGAAGAAAAATTTTTTTCTACACTCAAATAAGTTTTAAATGATTCTATATATTC
The DNA here is from genome assembly GCA_944323165.1 of Candidatus Gastranaerophilales bacterium. Lineage (GTDB taxonomy): Bacteria > Cyanobacteriota > Vampirovibrionia > Gastranaerophilales > Gastranaerophilaceae > CAG-196. The sequence goes on from CALURK010000001.1 coordinate 65,367, forward strand.
TTTTTCTCTGCTATCCATTGTTTACATTTACCCTTGTATATTATACAATATTTGTACTAAAGTTTGAAGCGGTACGTATGAATATTTTAAAGACTTTTGAGACATTTTTGAAAGAACCCCTAAGTATTTTAAGGGATAATTTTATACAAATTGTCAGCATTCAAACCGGAAACATATTTGAACATAAACCATCTGTAGATGTTTCTTTATTTAAGGATAAAGCTCAAATAACTGTTGTTAATAATGAGAAAGTTTATAAATTACTTTCCCTTGTGACACATAGGGCAAAAGAAAAAGAAAAGGAAAAAGAAAATGAGTCAGCTTAATGCAAAATTCATAATAAGTGCAGAAAAGCTTTCGCAATGTCCGGATTTTCAAATGCCGGAATTCCCGCTATTAGGGCGTTCTAATGTCGGCAAATCTTCTTTTATAAATGCTCTTGCCAATCACAAAAAGCTTGCAAAAACTTCAAATACTCCCGGAAAAACCAGATTAATAAACTTTTTTAATTTTTCTGATATTTTTATGGTGGCAGATCTTCCGGGATATGGTTATGCGAAAGTTTCTAAGGAAGCGCAAGCAAGATGGCAAAAATATTTGGAAGAGTACCTTTTAAACAGAAAACAGATTAAATCTCTAATACAATTTATTGATGCAAGGCATGATGTCCAGAAAAATGATTTTCAAATGCGAGAATGGGTTAGTGCGTACAACCTTCCTGTGTTTACAGTTTTAACAAAGATAGATTACGTTCCGAAAAGCAAACAGCTCAGTGTTATTTCTAAGGTAAAAAAAGAGTTGCAAGGTGATGTTTTACCTTTTAGTGCCGTTGATAGACGCTATTGCGATACTATGATTGAATATTTAACCAATTTGTGCAAATAATAAGTAAAAGAGGGATTGTATTGTTAAAACTTGCAGATAATACAGAAATTAATCAAGTATCTTTAACCGGCGTAAGAGCACTCGTTCTTCTTACACTTCTTTTGGATGAGCCAAAAACTTTTGAAGAAATTAAACAAGCTTTTATTAATCTTAAAATCATGGAGCCGGATAGTTCGGATGATATTATAAGAATTGATTTAAACACTCTGAGAAATATAGGATGTGAAATTACTCGTGCCGGTTCTAAGACTAATTATAAGTACAAACTTCTGGAGCACCCTTTTGCTTTAAAATTAAGCAAAGATGAAATCGGTGTTTTGCATAAAGTTTATAACAAAATGAGAAGTTATGCCGGAATTGAAATTATATTAAAGTTTGACGAATTTATCAGAAAAATTGCAGCTCATGTTATGGATGAAGAAGCGAGGGAAGCTCTTTGCGGAATTTCTATGTTAAAAGATTTTGATGTGAAATTTGTCAAAGATTTGCTTAATGATTGTAAGGAAAAGAGAATTTTAACTTTAAATTACAAAAAACCTGGAGAACAAGCTAATGAGAAGGTTGTTTCTGCACAAAGGTTAGTTGTCCAGAATGATAATATTTTCTTGTATTGCTATGATTTTAAGAGAAAAGAATCGGTTACATTAAATATAAAAAGAATTTTGTCAATAATTTCGCGTGAGAGAGGAAATAATGATATTAATATAAAGACAATTGATGTAAAATTTTTCCTGAAAAATTCTTGTATTTTAGACACTGATGAAAATGAACAAATTGTAGAAAATTTGCCTGATGGGAAATTAATTATTGGAAAATATTATAACGAATTTCTTGCAATACAGCGTATATTGTCATTTGGTGCTGATTGTACGGTAATTGAGCCGACGGATTTTCGGGCTAAGGTAATTGAAAAATTGAAAAGTATGAGAGGTGTTTATGGTGGCTAAACTTTCTGTTAAAAAAAATCTCTCTTCATTGCAAGTATTAAAAACTCTTTTAGTTATGCTTCAAGATAACTATACAATGCAAGAAATTGTTGATAAATTAAATTCACTTGAGCCTGCTCCGATTTTTAATAATAGCGTTGTGAGTAAATATATTAATACTTGTAGATATGCCGGGTTTGAAATTCCTAAAATACATAACAGATACTTTGTAACAAATATGCCGTTTGGCTTTGAACTTTCTTTTGATGATATTAGTGTTTTAGAATTTATGCAGAGCATAGTTAGGCAGGACTTGGGAAGTAAGTATAATAAATATTTTGATAGCTTTTTGGAAAAAATCGGCAGATTCTCTAACAAGAAAATTACAAGGATAGAAAAAGAAACTTATCAAGTTACTGTAGAACTTTTTGAGCTTGCAATATCTGAGAAAAGAAAAATTAGACTTTTGTTTAAAAACAAATCTATTCAAGACTGTATTCCGATTGCGATAGTTGAAAATAAGAATAAGACTTATTTTCATGTAGTGTATAAAAACAAAGAAAAAATGGTGGACGCAAATCGTTTATCAGGAATTCAGTTGTTAAGCGAAAAATTTGCTAAAAATTACAATGATCAAGTTGTCATTTTCGAATTGAAATCACCTCTTGCCGAAAGATACAAATTGCGTGAAAATGAACGTTTAATGAAGAGTTTTGACGGGCATAGTATAACGGTTTCTAATCACGGTGAGAGTAAGGAAATTTTATTTTCAAGACTTTTGAGATATGATGACAAATGCGAAATAATTAACCCAAAATTGTACAGAGAAGAAATGAAACAAATTCTCACCTCTGCACTTAGTAATTATGGAGAAGTATAATGCTTTTAGCTGTGGATATAGGTAATACGAACATAACTCTTGGAGTTTTTGAAAATGAAAGTATTTTGGAAACATTCAGGCTTCCTTCTGATAAAGAACTTCCTCAAGAAGAATATGAAATTTTACTTCATACTTTATTCAAAAAATACGATATAAACGCGTGTATTATTGCTTCAGTAGTTGATGAATTAAATAGGGTTTTTAAACATGCTGCGGATAATGTATTTCATTTAGATTCAATTCTTTTAAATTATAAATTAAATCTCGGTATAAAATTAAAACTGAAAAATCCCAAAGAAGCCGGTGCTGACAGGATTGCAAATGCTTGCGGAGCTTATGTTTTGTATTCTAAGCCAGCAATAACTGTGGATTTGGGAACGGCTACAACCTTTGATATTTTAGATAAAAATGGGGATTTCCTCGGCGGTGTTATAATGCCCGGACTTAATTTACAGTTTCGAGCTTTAAATAATTGCACTTCTAAGCTACCAAAAATAGAGGCTGATACTGTAGAAACAGCTATCGGTAATAATACGGAAGATGCTATTTTATCAGGGGTAATAAGGGGCTCTGCTTGCGCAATTGACGGACTTATTGAACAGTGCGAAAAAGAACTTGGAGAAAAAGCCGTAATCGTTGCAACAGGAGGGTATTCTTCTCTTATTTCCAAATACACAAAGCGCCAGTTTGATTTTGTTAATCCTTATCTGACGCTTGAAGGTTTAAGATTTTTGTATGAATTGAATAAATAATTAATTATTGTTCAATATTCATAATTCTAGGTAACTTACCGATTTCTCTTATTTGACGCTCAAATTCTGCAATATCAACTTCTATTGCATCAAACGTATTATAGTGCATAGGGATAATTTCGCTAGCTTCAAGCCATTCAGCTGCTTTTACTGCGTGTTCGATATCCATTGTGTATTTCCCGCCTATAGGAAGCATTGCTATATCGGGTTGATAAATTTCGCCTATTACTTTCATCTCAGAATTTAATCCGGTATCTCCGGCATGATATAATGTTTTACCTTCTATTTCGAAAATATATCCGCAAGGTGAACCTCCATAAATGCCGTCAGGAGTTGAACTTGAGTGAAATGCAGGTACTGCAGCTACTCTTCCCCAACTATATTCACGCCAAGAACCAATACCTATATCATTTGCTTTTGCACCTTTCATTTTGCAGTAATTGGCAAGTTCGTATATTGCAGTAATTGGTGCTCCTGTTTGCTTGGAAATTTCTATGGCACTGCCTAAATGATCTCCGTGAGCGTGAGTTACAAAAATGTCATATATATTTTCAGGTTTATAATTTGGAGAACAAGCTAAAAATGGATCTATTAAAATCTTTTTTCCTGTTGTTTCAAGCTCAAATGCACTGTGACCTAAATATTTTATTTCCATAACTCTCTCCTTTTTCCTGTTATAAATCTTATTATAACCTATTTGGTTAAATTTTACTATTTATTTTTCACTTTTGGACCCTTTAATGAATTATAAAAATGCATTATATAATCATCATACTTTTTACCTTTGACTAAACCTTTAAAAACTTCTGCAACAAATTCTCTTCCGTCATTTTTTTTAATTGCATATTCAGAAACATCTTTTTTAACTTTTTCTGTATCAATATTCTTCCAAACCTCTCTACACTCACTTATAGGCGGCATTTGGGGAAAGTGAAGCCAATGACCTATTTCATGAAACAGGGCGTCAAATTTCTCGGAAGGTGGCTTTTTTAAATTTGATTTGGATATAAAGAGATACAATTTATCAAAAATTTTTACGCAGCTTGACTGAGTTATGAATTTGGGTCTGAAGGCTATTTTTTGAGGTAATTTATCAACTTTTCCGGCAATCAGTTGTAATCCTTCCTCCTGATATTGTTTCGTTTTTTTATTATTTTTATTTACAAAAAGGAGGGTATTATATGCCAATTTATACCTCATAGCCGTTAGGCGGGAAGATATTTTCATAACTTGTAAACCTCGCCGCTGCTGTTTTTTAAATCGGCTTTTGCCTCTTTTGTACAGCATTCAAGGTTTTTCATTAAAATTCCCGAAAGATAAGGAACTATGTTTTCCGAATTTACAGCTTCGCCCTTTTCTGTAATAAGAAGATTCTCATTTTCTCCATACAATTTAGCAAGTTTTTTATCAAAAGACTTAGAATGAACGTTTCCGCGTGAGGCATAGAATTTATCGTTAGATTTTGTAAAAACTATTTCATCTCCAATATGAATTGCGCTTTCGTTTTTGTTGTGAGCAATGCCCAAAGGAGTTACTCTTATATGATTTTTTACTTCCAAAACTTTTTTTATAATTGCGGAAACTCCGGCTTGGAATTTGTATTTTAAAGGTAAAAAGTTTAATATTGCAAGTCCGCCTTCAGGAAATAAAAATAGGTTAATTTTTCCTTCGATTAAATCTTTTGTCAGTTGTTTTATTGTTAATGCATTTTTATTTTTGGCATCTTTACCTTCAATTCCGGTATAAACCGGAACTGCACCCATCCATTTATATTCTTCACCTTTATCTCTTGTACGGCTTAACATACCGACACTTGCCATTACTTTGCTTCTCGGACAGGTTTCTGCCTTTGATTGATACAAATACTCTCTGTATAACAGCGTGTTAAAAAATTTGGCTGCATTAATATCTCTGGTTTGGGCTTTTGTGTGATTCATTATGAAAATGCGCGGTTCATCAGTATTTACGATATCTTGAAGTTTGCCGGTTTCTACATTAATTTCAACAACTTCATTGCAAATTTTTTTAAATTTTTGATAAATGTATTTAATAAAGTCAGCAGAATTAACATCCAGTGCCTTATAAGCGGGAATGGCTTTATTAGACAAGAGGGTAGAACTCTTAAAGCTCAACCCTCTTGTGTAATTTTTATTATTATCAACTGCTACAATCGAAGAAATTGGCATTAGCAGCATTCTTCTCGTTGATCTTCAGGAGTGCCGCAAGCAGCATCACAACAAGGATCTACAGGATTCCAACCTTCATCATTGCCCTTTAGAATTTCATTTTCTTTAGCTTTATCAGGCTTTGATAAACCTTTTACAAACGTGTCAGCTGCCAGTCCGGCACCTGTTGCTGCCATAAAGCCTGTGGCAGCTTTTTTCATTACTTGTGATTTGTTTCCGAAAGTTGTAACACCAATAGCACTAATTTTCATTTTCTAAATTCCTTTCTTCCATTTAGGATGGTAGTTTTATACTGTTCTTCACTTTTATAATTTTAGATAATATTGCAGAAATCGATATTCTTCTTGTTATAATATTTTTTGCAACCTGATATCCTACAAAGCATGTTTTACCTGCCTGCTTGAGTAAGGATTTTGGTTGAGGATTAAATGAGGCCTTAGCGGTATTGTTATCAAACTGAATTTTTGCGCTAAAACTTATGTTATTCATACTGTAAACATTCATATCTTAAGCATGATTTTAGCATAGGTTTTGATTTGTGCAATAAAAGTATATACGATTTTTATAAAAATTTACATTTATTTTGATTTTGTTAATTTTTCTTGGAGTTTTTGTATTCCTAATATTCCAAAAAATAATGAAAAGAATATTATTGGTATACGTTTTTTGAGGCTGAGATTTTTTGTTAATGCGCTTGATGTAGAGAGGAATATTAGTGGGATTAGGGTATCGTTGATTAAGTATTTAGTTGTATTTTCCAATCTTTTGTCAAACTCTTTGTCTTTAGCAAGTTCTATAGCATCTGCTCCAAGCATGCTGGAAGCTATAATTCTCACTTTAGGAAGGTCTGAAACGCTTGTATAAATTATATCTCTTGTGTTCTCATTCGTGATTTTAGAAAGGTTATTGTCTATATATGTTGAGAACTTAGTTTTGTCGGGATGAAAATCTTTGTATTTTGGTTGTTTAAAAGAGGTTTTTGATAACAAATAATCTGAGCCTAATGCTCCGAGAATCCCTGCTGTAGTTGATAGAAAACTGGATGCGAGTTCCTTTACTATATCAGTTGTGTATTGAATAGAAGTTTTTATACCATTTTTAACACCCGATTTGTTAACTTTTTTTGAGATGTTGGTGATTATTTGATTATACATTTTTGAATTTGTAAAGTGTTTTGAGGTTGTGTGAAACGCAAACATACCGAGAGCTGCACCGGAAAGTACCACACAATCTTTTGTCAAGAAACGATCTTTATACTTGGGACTGGCGGTTTTGTAATCTTTATAGGTCTTGTAACAGCTGCTTGTGAGAAACATTCCTGTTGACAGGGCTGTGGAATCTAGTATTCTATTTATTGCTTTCGGCGATTTCATGATAAATTTCTAACACAAAGTTTATTTTATAATAAAATAATCCTATGAGAAAACTTTTTTTGCATTTTGTATTAATAATTCTTGCATTATCTATGATTTTTCCGTTTTTTATGATGTTTCTGATTTCACTTAGCGGAAATGAAAATATTTTTACGGATTATAAGAATATAAATTTAACTTTTGCGGCTTATAAAAATGTTTTCTCATCTATTCCTGTTGTCAGATATTTTTTAAATAGCCTTATTGTGGCGTTATTTACGACTCTAGGTCAGGTAATAATTGCTTCTCTTGCTGGATATGGTTTTGCAAGGACTGATTTTAAGGGGAAAAATGTTTTATTTTTCATAATCATTCTTACGATGATGGTTCCGCCTCAGGTTAATATTGTTCCTTTATTTTTTATAATGAGCAAGCTGGGTTGGATAAATACATATCAAGCACTTATTGTTCCGGGAATTTTTGGCGGGTTTGGGGTGTTTATGATGAGGCAGTATTTTTTAGGGTTATCAAAAGAGTTGGAGGATGCTTCAAAGCTTGATGGGTGTAACATGTTTCAAACTTTTTACAAAATTGCGCTTCCGTGTGCGCTTCCTGCAGTGGTAACTCTCAGTATTTTTACGTTTGTTACAACTTGGAATAGTTTTATGTGGCCTTTGATTGTTACAAACACAGAAAGTATGAGAACTTTAGCTGTCGGGCTTACAATTTTTAAGAGTTCTTTTAGAGAAATAACTCTTTGGGGCGAATTAATGGCGTGCTCGTGTATTTGCTCTATTCCTGTTATTTTAATATTTATTCTGGGCAAAAAATACTTAATCAATAATCCGATGGATGGTGCGATTAAAGAATAAATTAGGCATCTACGGAAGCCAGAAGTGCGTTAATTTCTGAGATTAAATCTTCGTTGGTTGTTTTGACAGCATTTACTAAGGCTTTCTTTAATAATGATTTTGCCTTATTTGGACTTTTAAAATCTATCATAAGTTCCGCTGCAGCCTTGTAATTTTGGGCGATTTCTTCTCTTGAATTTGTTAATTCATAATTTTTTACAGCTTCTGCGTAATACTTTAAAGCTTTGTCATTTTTCTTAAATTGAACGCAAGCATCTGCAGTGTTACTTAAAACGTAGCCTTTCATAGAGTTATCAGTAGTTTGTTCGATTAATTTTCTGGCTACATCGTAGTAATCAAAAGCCCCTTCATCGTATTTATCCGTAAAAATATTTGCCATTCTTGTTAGAGAATCTGATTGTCCGATTAGATCATCTGATTTTCCGGCATAAGAAATTGATGTCATGTAGTGGTTAAGAGCTGGTTCAATTTCATTAATGTCATCATAAATTTGTGCCATTGAATAGTGAGCTCTTGATTTTACATTAACATCTGTTGTGTATTGCAATGACCTGTTGTAACTGTTTAGAGCTTGAACGTAGTGATCGTTATCATCATAAATTTTTCCGATTTCAAGACAAATTCTTGATTGAGTTTCATTGTCTTTAAGCTCCTGTGCGCGAGTGAATGCTTCTTTGAAGATTTGCATTGCTCTTTGCGGATTGTTTGAGAAAGCTTGTTTTTTAGCCTCTACAAATAATGATTTTAATTTTGTATCTTGCGGAATGATGGTTATATTTGGTTTTTTTGAAATAGTTTGTTTAGCCTGAATAAATTCTTCTTCGAGAGTCAATTCTTCCGGCTCAATTTCTATTACTTCAGAATTTTCGGGAATTGGCTGTTCAGAAGCTGCTGGTTGTATATTTTGTTCTTGAACGGGTTCTGCTTTTGGAGAAGCTTCTTCTTTCGGCTTCTTTTCTTCCGTTCTGTTTTCAGGGAATTTTACTAAGAAGTTCGGATTTACTTCTGCTTCGTCATAGTTGTAGTTAATTTTTTGTAAGAATAAGGCGTCAAGCCAGTTTTGAACTACTTTCGAATCCTTGTGCAAAGTATCTGAAATGTATCTGTCGAGCATTGAAGCTGCTATTTTCAAATTACTTTGGATTAAATTAACTTGCGGATGAGCTTCCCTTACCTGCTGATCTACAATTTGCAAATAATGATTAACTTGTTCTTCGATTTCAGGCGGAGTTGCGATTGCTTTGATTGTGTTTCTGAAATCCTTTAGAATTTGGGCAATGTTAACTTTGTTGCTTCTCTGAGGTGAAGCCGGTGCTGCTGGGGCAGGTGCAGGGTTGTTGTTTATTGGTTGATAACCTGCGCTTGCAGCCTGATATTGCATCGGATTTACCTGATGCGGGTTGTATCTGATAGGAGGCGGGGTTTGAACCTGATATGTCTGCCTCTGAGGATAGCTTGAAGGATATGCATTTGATGCAGGAGAATATATTGCCTGACGCGGAGGAATGTTTTGAGATTGAACATCTTCTACTCTTCCACGGGCTACGGTACGCTGATTTTGTTGCTGGCGCGGATCTTGCGAATTACCGTTGTGACCGTCCTTGTCTGTACTGTCACTGCCTGCATTATAATTCCCGGTTTCCCTTTGAGGATAAGGGCGCGGGCGCACTGTATTCATTGTGTTAAACAATATAAACCGTCCTTCCTTATTTATTATCGGATATTATTTGACGTTCTTTACCGTTTTATACAAATATCGTTTATATGGATGATATTTTTTTAATGAATATTTTTTCAAAGTCATGTGTTTGGCTAAAAATTTGTTGTATTGTATTACTTCCATTTTTAGGGGGACTCAATTTGAGTCGAGTGTTTATCTGCCATGCTGAACTCTATTCAGCATCTTATAAAACTTAAATCCACAAATTAAACAAAACAGATTCCGAAACGAGTTCGGAATGACAGATTCTACTTATCAAATGTCATCCTGAATTTATTTCAGGATCTTTTACCCCACCACCTAACCCACTCTATCAAGGGGCGGGGGAATTTGGAGTAGGAACCAATGAGGAACACAAGGAGTTCAAAAATAATTAGTAAAGTTTTACTCTGTGTTCCGACAAAAGGTCTACGTGCGTAGGAGCTCAAGGGGCTTAAAAACTTTTATTAGTCATTCCAGACTCATTTCGAAGTTTCTTCCTACTTCCTACTATAAGTATTTCCCCCCCCCCACACCCATATTTACCCCTACTGGTATAAAAACCTATTTAATGGTAATATATATATCAAAGAGGATTATAATTATGAAAGCAGTTGAGTATTTTAATAACGGATTTTCTTGCTCCGAAAGTATTATTAAAGAAGCTATAGAAAAAGGAATTGTTCCAGAAGAATTACTTCCTGTTGCAACATCGTTTTCAGGAGGAATGGGCTCAGGTTGCCTTTGCGGAGCTGTTGCCGCTTCTCAAATGGTTATTGGATGGCTTTATGGTAGAAATAACAAAGACGGTAATGAAGTTAAAGCAAGAGCTTTGGCAAAGCAGTTTATTGAAGAATTCAAGAAAAATCATAAAGCTACTTGTTGCAGGGTTTTGATTTCCGGCTTAGATATGGCTTCTCCAGAGAGAAAAGCACACTGCTCTAATATGGTTAATGATTGTTCTAAAATTTTAGAAGAAATGATTAAGGTTAAGGTCTAATGTTCAATAGAACCCTGTTCAAAAAAAGAATACTTTTTGTCGGAATTCCTGATATGGCTTATATCGGGCTTGATGGACTGTTGATGGCAGGAGTTAATATTGTAGGTGTTTTGGGACCTAAAAAAAATCATAATATGTATTATGATTTTAAGAATTTTGTGCTTTCAAGAAGGTTAAACTATATTGACTATGACGAACTTGATGAGCCGCAATTGATTGAAACTATTCGCTCGTTAGATATTGATGCAGCAGTTGTTTGCTCTTTTAATTACAAAATACCAAGAATTTTACTTGAAGCTGTAAAAGACGGATTTTTGAACGTTCACCCTTCAATGCTTCCTAAATACAGAGGCGGAAATCCGTATTCTAGAGTTATTATGAACGGGGAAACGGAAACGGGTGTTACTATTCACTTTATGGATGAAAATTTTGACACGGGTGATATTGTTGCTCAAAAACCTTATCATATTCATTCTAAAGCGACAATGGGAACTATTTTTAACGAATTAAACGTTCTTGGAATAGAGCTTTTACTTCAAGTTCTCAGAGCCTACGAAAATCAACCGCTTCCGAGAATTAAACAACCTGTTGGGGATTTTATTTCAGGAAAAGGGTTGGATGAAAGAGAAGTTTTTATAAATTACAACAAAACCGCAGAAGAAATCGAAAGATTTGTTCGAGCGCTTAATCCTTTTATTTTGGCAAGTACGACTTTCAGGGGAAATATGATGAAGATTATGAAAGTCGAAGTGGCTTCTGACGCTTTCTGTGTTCCTCATCCTGCGGGGACTGTGGCTAAAATTGAGGATGATAAATTCTTTATTGCGACTTCTAAAGGGCTTGTTGTACCGACTGTTATGCAGTTTGGAAGCTTCTTTATGGGGGATAGCAAGGATTTTATTAGGATAGTGAATCCAAAGATAGGAGAAGAATTCAAGTAGTGCTACGCACGTAGACCTTTGGTCGGGTGACATCAGTGGAAACTACAAGAACAAAAAAGAATACCAAGTCACCCTCAAAGTGGAACTACAGACTTGATAAAAAGAAAAAGTCACCAAAAAGAAAAGAACCATTCAGTCGGGTGACAAAGGCAGGAACTACAAAAACAAAGAAGAAAACCAAGTCACCCTCAAAGTGAAACTACAAACTTAACGAAAAAAAACAAAAGGAAAAGAACTATTCAGTCGGGTGACATTACAAAAAAGAAAATGGGATTAAAATGGATAAACTAAATTTTTTGACAGCGGGTGTTCCTATAAAAGCAGGAAATAAGGGGTATGAAGAAGGTTTTAAAGTCCTTGACAATATGGGACTTGACGGGCTTGAGTTGGAATTTGTAAGAGGTGTAAGAATTAGTGACAAAAGCCGTGATGCGGTTAGCGCTACTACAAAAGTTATTACTGCTCACGCTCCTTTCTACGTTAATCTTAACGCCAGAGAAGAAGATAAGCTGGAAGCAAGCGTACAAAGAATTATTGAAACAGCGGAAGTGACAAATTCCTTGGGCGGATTTAGTATAACTTTTCACGCAGGATTTTATTTGGGACAAGATAAAGAATTGGTTTATAACAATATAAAATCTAAAATTAAAATTATTGCAGATGCGCTTGAAAAATCTCAAAATAAAATTTGGATACGTCCTGAAACAACAGGTAAAGCAACTCAATGGGGTGATTTACAAGAGATTGTAAGACTTTCGCGCGAGTTTGAAACTGTTCTTCCTTGCGTAGATTTTTCACACCTTCATGCAAGATACAATGGTGCGGTAAATACTCACAAAGATTTTTGCGAAATTTTTGAATATATAGGAAAAGAATTGGGACAAATTGCCCTCGATAATTTCCACGCCCACGTTGCGGGAATTGAGTACGGAGAAAAGGGAGAGAAAAAACATTTGAACCTTCAAGAATCTGATTTTAATTACAAAGATTTATTGAAAGCTTTCAAAGAATTTAATGTTAAAGGTGCGCTGGTTTGCGAAAGCCCGAATATCGAAGATGATGCAAAACTATTGAAAGAGTATTATTTAAGTTTGAAATAAGTTTATGTTTTCCAAAAAGGCGAAAAGTTTTCTATTTCAAGCAGAGTTTTTTCAAAATCGCCATTAAATTTTAAAGCTCTATCGTCTATTATTATACTAGCGTATGGTTCTTTAATATTTGTAATGTCACATATATATTTATCTAAATTATATTTGATAAGCCATTGAAGAGTTTGCTTTTTATTTCTGACTGTAAAAATTTTTATCTTGTATTTTTCTGAAAGTTTTTTGAGAAATGTGTCAACATTTTTGCGAGGTTCTGGAATTTTTTCATCTTTATAATTACCGCTATAGGTATTGAGAACTCCGTCTAAATCTATTAATAATGTTTTAGTCATATATTTTAATATTTTTAAAAGTATTACTATCGGAACGTTTATTTTTTTAATCAGTGAAACTTGGTATTTAAAAGGATAAATACAATAAAATACTATCCCATAGTTTCAAATTTGTCAAACAATTATTTAGAATTTTGTATATGGGAAACAGAGCTTTCAAATATGATAAAGTTTTAGTAAAAAAATTTGGGAAAAAGATTGTTACTCTTAGGAAACAATTGAATTTCACCCAAGAGGAGCTTGCTTTCAAGGTCAATATTTCAACAAGTTATTTGAGTGCTATAGAACGTGGAATCACAGATACAACTATTTCTACAGCAAAGAGACTTGCAAAAGCTTTGGATAAAAATTTGGGTGAATTATTTGATTTTTAATTTATATTTATTCAAATGAAGAGGCGGGGAATTTTAATTCCCCGCCGCTTCTTTGTTTATTTTTAAAAATCTAAAATCTCATAAAATTCATATTATGTTTATCCAAATATGTTTTCAAATCCCTCTTGATTTCAGGAGCTAAGATATAAAGTACAATGATATTTGGAATACAAAGTGCAATCATCATAGCATCTGTAATATCAATAACGGATTTAACATTCATAGCTGATCCGATAATTATGAATAAGCAATATATTAAATTGAAAGCTAAAACTCTTTTCTTACCTTCACCCAACAAGAAAGTCCAAGCTTTCTGTCCGTAATAAGCCCAAGAAATTAATGTAGACAAAGCAAACATAACAGCGATAGCTGAAAGAATTATTGGGAAGAACGGAATTACTGATTGGAAAGCGTTAGATGCAAGTTCTATACCTGAAATTTCTTTTGTAGCTTGCGTGCAAGCTCCTGAGAAAACAATTGCAAAGGATGTAAATAAACATAAAACACCTGTCAAGAATGTTTCAATAAGAGCTACAAAACCTTGTGACACAGGTTCTTTAGTTTGCGCTGTAGCATAAACGATTGCAGCTGCACCCGTACCTGCTTCATTAGATTGAACGGATCTTCTCAAACCGATAATTATAGTTCCGAAAATACCACCTGCAACTGCTGTAGGGTGGAAAGCTTCTTTTAGAATTAAAGCAATTGCGTGAGGTATGTTCATAAAGTTTGCAAATATAACGATTAATCCTGAAACAATATACATAATACACATTGTAGGAGTAAGAATTGTAGTAACTTTAGCTATACTTTTAATACCTCCGACTATAACCATACCGATTAATATAGCAACGATTAAACCGACAATCCAAGTGTGTCCGTGCAGGAAGCTGTGGCTTCCGCCTGTTATGAATACCATTTGGTGTGCAGTTTGGTTAATTTGAATCATATTACCGCCGGTTATACCGCCACCGATACAAAGTATTGCGTATAAAACTGACAAAGGTTGTCCGAGCCAGCGTAATTTTTTTCTTGTAAGTCCGTGAGCGATATAGTGCATAGGGCCGCCTGACACAGAACCGTCAAGATTAAATCTTCTATATTTAACAGCGAGAGTTGCTTCAACAAATTTTATAGACATTCCCAATAATGCTCCGAAGAATATCCAAAAAGCAGCACCAGGCCCACCGATAGAAATAGAAATTGCAACACCTGCAATACTTCCGATACCTATTGTTCCGGAAAGAGCTGTTGCTAATGCTTGGAATGATGAAACTTCACCAAATCCGTCGTGATGTTTTTCAGTAGGTTTAGCAACTATATCAATTGCGTGTTTAAATCCCCAAACGGATATTCCTTTAAAATAGAATGTAAAGAAAAATCCTGCGATAAGTACCCAAAAAATAATTAACGGTACATCATAACCGCATATTTTTATAGGGAAAAAGATTAATTTCGCAACCGCATCGGATACAGGCGCGACATGTTTATCCATAAACGCATCTACGTTCATTGCCTGTACTGATTGCAGGGTCATTAACATACTAAAAAACAACATCATAAATCTCTTCATAATCTTTTCCTTAAATAAAATTAATTCCTCGTACGACTAGTTATAATCTCTCGCATTTTTTTATTATATCAAAAACATGTCAAGTCATTACAAAATCTTTACATTAGGGGGTAAATGTAACATTTTATGTTAAACTTTATTTATACAACAGGTTAAAATATGTTCAAGAAAATAACGAGTAAAGCATTAATTCATACAGTTTTAATATTGGTATCACTACTTTCAATATTCCCTTTTATATGGTTAACCTCAACCTCTCTAAAGGGATTGAATGAAGATATTTTTGCTTATCCTCCAAGTATAATTCCATCAGACTTTACCTGGTCAAATTATATAGATGTTTGGGGCAAGGTAAATTTTATGGGATATTTTTGGAACAGTGTTATAGTAGCTGCTCTTACGGTTATATTAAACCTCGTTTTATCATCTCTTGCTGCGTATCCGCTTGCGAGAATGAATTTTAGAGGTAAAAAAATCGTGTTCTTTTCAATCTTAGCAACCATAATGATACCGTTTCAGGCAATTATGCTTCCTGTTTACATAATTACAATGAAACTACATTTAATTGACAGCGTAAATAATGTAATGGGATATATCGGTCTTGTAATGCCTTTTGCAGTGAGCGCTTTCGGAATCTTTTTGATGAGGCAGGCTTTCTTGAAAGTTCCGAGAGAAGTCGAAGAAGCAGCTATTGTTGACGGGTGTAACGTGTTTCAGATGTTTGTAAGAGTCGTAATTCCTATGGTTAAACCTACTCTTGCCGTGCTTGCAGTTTTTACGTTTATTGGCTCTTGGGGCGAATTTCTCTGGCCAAGCATTATGCTTACAAAAGATGCTATGTATACTTTGCCTGTTGGTATTAATAATTTGCAGGGAATGTTTTCTTCAAATTGGAGATTTATTGCCGCAGGTTCTATAATTTCTACAATACCTATAATCATTTTCTTTTTGATGATGCAAAGATATTTTATTTCGGGCGAAAATGACGGAGCTGTTAAGGGATAAATTTTTATAGAATATCTTTTCTTGTAACAATTCCCAAAACTTTTTTATTTTTATCAATGACGATAGCCCACTCAGTAGAGTTTTCGTGCAAACGATAATATGCTGTGTACAAATTCTCTTCAGGATAAACTGTGACAGGAGAAGTTTCAACAATCCTGCTTACGCTAGCATTTTGCATGTTTTTATCGACAAGAACATCTTCTATATCGGATTTGGTCACAATTCCTATCAAAGTTGTGTTTTTATCAACAATCGGATAAGCATGATGACCTTCTTTTTTCATACATTCAAGAATGTCCACAATCTTTGTATTATCCGAAAAACATTTTACACTCCCACTCATAACATCTTTTACACAAGCCTTATTTTCAATATTAACTCCTGCATTTTTGTACTGATTAACAACAAGTTTGGCGTAAATCGGTTTGTGGTTTAATTTTCCTGCCGTAATATCAGCAATCGCCGCAGTTAACATAAGTGGCAAAATACAATCGTACCCTCCTGTCATTTCAAAAACCATGACAACTGCAGTAAGCGGAGTTCTTGCAACAGATGCTAAAAAGCCTGCCATACCGAGGGATGCAACGGCTGTGAAGCTAATTTCTGGAATAAATAAATTTGCGCTGTATCCTGTAATGTATCCGAGAAAAGAGCCTAACATTAACATCGGAAGAAATATTCCGCCAGCGGCACCGGATCCGAAACATAGGGGAGTTATTATGAATTTTGCAATAAAAATTATGACTACTAATGAGATTGGAAATTCACCTTTCATAAGCATATTTACACTTCCGTTTCCGGAAGATAGAATGTATGGAAGAAATAACCCAACAAGTCCTGTTAAAAAACCTGCAATTGCGGGTTTTGTGTAGTTTGGAAGTCTAATTTTTGAATATAAATTGTTAAAGAAAAATATGGTTTTAGAGAACAAAACTCCTAAAACTCCGCATAACAAACCTAAAATTATGCAGACAAAAATCATACTCCCTTCAAGCGTAATAGGGGGTAAAGTTACGTCAAAAGAGGGGTTGCTTCCGAGGAAATGTCTGGCAGCAGATGCTGCAACTGTAGTTGCAATAAGAGTCGGAAAAAGCATTGAAGGTGAGAATTTATGAATTAATTCTTCCAAAACAAATAAAGTTCCGGCAATAGGAGCATTAAAAGTTGCGCCGATTGCAGCTCCTGCCCCGGAGGCGATAAGTTTATCCCGATTATTACCGTTTAATCTAAAAATTTTCCCGACAAAAGAGCCGACTCCTGCCCCCAATTGAACACTTGGTCCCTCACGCCCGAGAGAAAGCCCTGTGCCTATTCCCAAAACCCCGGATATGAATTTTACAAAAACTGTTCTGACTCTAATTAATTTACCGCTTCTTAAAAGCGACATTTTAACGTACGGAATTCCGCTTCCTGAAGTTTCCGGAGCAAATTTGTATACCAAAAATCCTGCAATAAGCCCGCCTAAGGTTGTTACACAAAGAAAAATTAACGGGGTGGAATAAAAATGTGCCATAACAAAGTTGAATAAATTTTCAATTCCAAGCCTAAAGAGTACAACAATTAAGCCTGTTAATAAACCTACAAGAATTGATTGCCAAAAAATTTTTGAGAACCCTTTTTCCATACTCTTATTATAACTATAAAAAAATAACCTGATTTGGTTTTACATATCTTAATAAACCTCTTATAACTAGCAATTTTTATAGCAAAATATACTTTGTATAAATGTAGCAGGTTTAAAAAGGTAATATATCTATGTCATTTGGTTTGTACACTAATATAAATCAACCGAATAAGGATACTTATATGAATTTTTCAAGTGCAGCATCAGGTGCATCTGAAATAATTAATAAGCCTATTCAAAAGGTGGAATCTGCTATCAACACAACGGTAGACACCTTTGTAAAAGAACCGCAGGATGAAGAGAAGAAAAAATCAAACAAAGCTGCAATTGCTGCAGGAAGTACAGCGCTTGTTATTTCTGCTATTATAGCTCTTTTGAACCCGAGATTTTCAGGGAAATTTGTTAATAAGTTAAAATTAATGTCCCAAAAAGCAGGAAATAATGTTCAGAAAAACAGGAATGATTTTATAACCAGCAAATTTTATAAGGCTTGTGAAAGAGGTTTACAGAAAGTTGTAGATATTTTCCAGTTTACAAACTCGATTAACGCTTGTAAGGATGTGGGGTTTAAGTGGTTATGTAAGGAAGAAAAATTTAATAATGTAAAAAATGAACATACAAAAACTGTCTTAAAAAAATGTGATGCCGGTTTTAGGAAAGTTATGGGCTCTGTTCACGATGGGATTACTAATTGGTTTGATAACATAAGTAAAGCTACTGTTTATAGGAAATATAATTCTGCAAATAAAAAAATGAATTATGTAGATGATTTGATAAATACCTATAAATCAAAACTTACTCCCGCAGAGCAAAAACAATTGGAAAATAAGTTGAGTGAAATAAAGAAAGCACAAGAATATTTTTCTCACGACAAAACTTCTGAACGCCTTTTAATGCAAGAAAAATCAATGTCAAATATCGAGAAGGATTTTAAAGACAAGTTGTTTAACGGGTATTTGAAAAAGTTCGAGGGTCCAAAATCTTCAGGAACATTTAAGCAAAAGATGGAGCATAATAAAAAACTCGTTAAGGATAATATGTCATTTTGGGCAGAAGATATGTTAATGCCTGCAAGAAATAATTTTGAACAAGAAGGCAAAAAAGCTGTTAATGAGCTTATGGGTGACGGAAAAGGTGTTCAAGGAAAATATAATGAGATTGTTAATTTACTTTCCCCTCACATAACCCAAGAAGAAAAAGCATTGTTGGATTCAAGTTTAAAATCTGCAAAGAAAAAACTAAATAAGGCAAATCATAGTGAATGTATAGAATATTTTGATAAAAAAAGAGATTTGGTACTTGGTGGTGCACCAACCGATATATTAACCGGTATAGGAACAATCGGTTTGAGCGGAATTGCAGTTGGTACAGCTGATACAAAAGAGGAAAGATTGTCTAAAGCTCTTACGTTAGGTTTTCCTGCGGTTGCAGGTATCGGGGCTTCTATGACCTTTGCTGCGATGCTGTTTTCAGGGGTTCAGAGTTTAATATACGGTTCGCTGGCAAGTATCGGACTCAGCCAAATCGGAAGCGCTGCGGATAGAATTTTATTACCTAAAAAACCTGCTCAAAATCTACAAGCATCTGCAGCAAAACAACAAAATAAGGAGGTAACTAATAATGCTTAACGTATTTGTTCAACAATTTTTAGCACATTTGTTCTCAATGTTTCATAATCCTTGTTATTGTCGATTAGAAAATCCCAGTCTTGAATATTATCTAAATCAACTTCAGTAATATCGTTTTCTCCGACTAATTTGCCGCCTCTGGCTTCTCTTATTTCTCTTGAAGCTTCGACTCTGATTGAAATTGCACCGGCTTTCTTGAAAACTTCGTACTCGTGCTTTATTCTAACGTCTGTTACAACAATATTACCATCCTGCGCTACAATTTTTTCTAACCAATAATCAGGGCTGATACTTCTGCCCCAGTTGCCTAAATCTATTAATCCTTGGCGGTATTTGGGCTTGTGGGCTTCTATTTCTTCGTAAGTTATATTATTTTCTTTTGCGTATTCAATTTTGATGATATCGCCCATTGCGCAACGCCTAAAGTCCGGCATGGCTTCCATTAAGATTTTAGCTGCCGTATCTTTACCTGCGTATTGTTTGCCCGAAAAAATTATTATTCTATCTGCCATAGTAACCATTATAGCAAAAAAGACTCTTTTATAAGAGTCTTTTTTAAATTCCTTTAAAGTATTTCCATTGCCGGTTCCGAATGTCTAACTTCAGGTATTTCACTTAAATTAGGTAATTCAATTTCTTTCGGAGCTTTTTTAGCTTCAGTTTGTTTTTCCGGCATTTTTGCTTTTGCTTGTGTAATTTTTACAATTGCAGGATCAGGATTTGTTTTTTGCCTGTTGTATTCCAGCATAATCTGGGACACAAATCTTTTTGTTTCGCTGTATGGCGGAATTGTTCCACCAAATTTTTTGACATTGCCAGGGCCTGCATTGTATGCCGCAAGAGCAAGTTCTGTTGAACCAAACATTTTGTACATCATTTTGTAATATGTTAGGCCTGCTTTAATATTTTCACTCAAGTAATAAGGGTTAAAACCCATTCTCTGGGCTGTTGACGGGAGTAGTTGGAATACGCCTACTGCGCCATAAGGACTCCTCAATTCGTGTTTAAATCCTGATTCTTTCTTTGCAATACTTAGAGCCAACGCCGGATCTACATTCATTTCAATTGAATGTTTTACAATGGTCTCTTTTACTACACTCTCAGGAGTGGGAGCAGCTTGAACCCTAACGCACAGCAAAGCTAGCAATGCAATAGTTGTTAAGACTGTTTTTCTAATCATTGAAATCCTCTTATCTTTTGTAAATTGGATTCTGCAAACTATTATAAAAAATCCTCCCTACGGTTTCACTTTGTTCTCGTTTGGTTCCCTATACGGCGTCTTTCCTAAATTTTTTGTTACCCTGCACCAAAATTTGTTAGGCGACTGTCCTCATATTTCCCCGCACTCCGGCTTGGATAAATAATTATACAGAATTTATGTCAAACTCATACTAATACAAATATGAAAATTTTTCAACCCCAAACCATGTTTTTGTAACATTTTTAGCCGATATGGCTATTTATACGATACTAAAATGTCGATTTAAAAGTCGGCGACGATGGCTTAGAAAATCTTCTTCGGTTGTGTATAGTTCTGTTGTTTTATCAATATCCATGAGTATTAAAAGTGAAAATACGTCTGATTGGATATTGAAAAATCCTGCCTTCAGTTTTTTTATCGTTTCCAAAAATTCTATTGTACAATCCTCTACATAATTCAAGTCTATGCCGATATTCTTGTCAGAATTCTCTGAAATTGCAGTTTTTAGCCTGTCTGTTTCTCTTGAATCCAGCTTGGGACTGAGTGGAGTTATTATACAATATTTTTGTGAAGTTCGGATTTCCATACTTCTATTTTAATAACTCTTTCAAAAAATATTAATTATCCGAAACTATAAAAAATCTATAACTAAGGTAGGAAAATTTTTTTAATACCCGAATTGTTTCATCAATTCTTCAATAATAATCCAGTCTTCCGGCTCATCTATTTCGTATGAGGTGTAAGATGGCATTTGAAAAGCGCCAATTCTTCCGGATAACCTGCATTTATCTTGGAGAATATTTTTTACTGAATTGATATAACAAGCACCGTTTTCGGCTATTAGTCCTTCAAATTCCTGCCTTCTCGGACGGTTTTTGTAATCATAATTTACGGGAATGACTCCGTTTTTGTCAAATCTCCAGTGGAATTGCTTCTCTAAAACGCCTGTAAACATTGAATCATAATCTCTTCCCATAAATGTCTTATACATATTTTCTATGTCACATTTTTTTAGCATTGGTGATGTTGCCTGTATCAGGAAAAATAAATCATTATCTTTAAGGTCTTTTTTATTTAAATACTCAAGCATGACACTTTCTGTAGACGCTCTATCTGTTGCGTTTTCAGGTTTTCTGTCATAGATTTCAACTTTTGTCAGGCTAAAAGATTTTATAACTGCCTTAATTTCTTCACTATCAGTTGCGATAACTACTTTGTCTATACATTCAGCATCATTAGCGGCTTTGGCTGTCCAATAAACAAGTGGTTTGCCGTTTAAAATTTTTATATTTTTTAAAGGTATGGACTTACTTCCACCTCTAACAGGAATGAAGGCTATGTTCATTATTTTCTTCCTCAATTTTTATCAAATCATAAAACACCTGATTGTACGGAGTAGGAATATTAAATTCCTTGCCAAGTCTTATAATTTCTCCCGCAAACATATCGACTTCCGTTTTTCTGCCAGCCAAAATGTCCTGATGCATGGAAGTTTTTCCTTCATCACACATTCTATCAAGTGAAGCTAGGGCGTCTTTTTCTAAATTATCTAAATTCTTAATCCCCTTCTTTTGGGCAATTTGTCTTACTTCTTGGATAATTTTTTTTGCTGTTTCTCGGAAAGTCTTGTTGCGCTTCAATTCTCCAAAGTTCATTTTGAGTATTGCTGAAGTTTGGTTAGAAAAAATATTCATTGTGAATTTTAACCAAAGTGCGTAATCGATATCTTCAGGAATATGATAATTTATTCCGCAAGATTCAAAAAGTTTGATTGTTTCGTGATCATATTCAATGACAATCTCTCCTACTCCGTCTTGGGTAACTTTGTTTCCATCCCTTACCGCACTATGACCTATAAAATAAGATTTTAACACCTTAGCTTTGGGATAAATCTTTGAAATACTTTCTTCTGAAGATATACCGTTCAGTAGTGAAATTATTCTGGTATTTGGGGTTACAAAATTTTTAATATTTTTTATTGCCGATTCTAACCCTTGGAATTTGGTTGAGATTATTATTAAACCGGCTTTAAAATCTTTGTTTTCCGGCAAAATATATTCAAATTCTTGTATTTCCTCATTAAAAACGGGTTTGTTTTTCAAATACCTTTCAAGCCTAGCTTCATCAACAAGAACTTTAAGATTACATTTTCCCCTGAATTTGACCGCATAAGTAAGCCCTACAGCTCCAAGACCACAGATTAAAACATTTTTCATAAGTTCATTTTACATCAAGATTTGGTTTGTGTGAAGTTAAATTGTTTTTAATAATTTAATAATTTGTTCTTGATTTTTTAGTGAATATTCTATTCCTGCAATAACATCAGTAGTATCCTCTGTAATACCTAGGTCATACAAAAAATATCCCTTTAGAGCGTTGAGTAAGTAAAAGTTTTTATTAACAAGTTCTTTGACTGTTTGCAAGTTGTCTATGTTGTCCATGTTCAAATTTCCTTTTTAATATATATGCATATAATATTATACTATATTACGTGAAACTGTCACGTATAATAAATAAATTTTTACGTGTAAACTTTACGTAATGACATACGATGAAGTTTATAAGAATATAGGTCTGAATATAAAAAAGTATCGTAAAGCAAAAGGTTTAACCCAGCAGCAATTGGCTGATAAGCTCGGTATGTCATTAAACTTCATAGGTAAAATAGAAGTGGGATATGACCGACCATCTCTTTATACCATTATAGATATAAGTAATTGTTTGGAAATACCGCTTGAAGAGTTGTTTAAAGTTAAGTGTTAAAATAAAAACACCCTGTCCTGAAACAGAGTGTTTTTTATTTTTTTCTTGATTTGTGTGATGCTTTGATTATTCTATAATTGCATCGTCTGTGGCCTGAAGCTGTTTTGACTTGTAATTGTGGATGACTGCATCAACCAGTAAGTCGTATGAAGAACTCTTTTCAATATTCGGAAATTCTTCTTTTAATTGTTGTCTGACCATTGCTTCCAGCCTTTGTTCGTCAGCTTTTATTTTTAGCTCATTGCTTGACAATGAAGCTATATAATCCTCATTTGCTTGTTTTTGTGAACTTGCAAACGTTAATAAATTTGCCTTAGTATCTAATGCTTGTTTTAGTGACTTTAAGAATTTCAGGTTGAACATAACGACCTCTTTTATTAGTTTTTACTACCTTCACTTGTACTTTATTAAAGTCTCCTCAAGGTAAAAATTGACTCTTTTTATTTAACTTGTTACAAATTTTTACATTCTTGAGAAATCTGTTAGTATTATATACTTATTTTTCAAACTCTTCAATAGTGCAAGTCTGTTGTTTTTAATTTTTTCGTCTTTGTCCATTACTAAAACATCATCGAAAAACTTCGTTACAACAGGGTTTATTTCTGTTAAGTCGTTTAAATATTTTTTGTAATCTCCATTGAATGTTATAGAATTAATTGTTTTGTATAATTCTTTTTCTGCATCCAAAACAAACAATTCAGGTTTAATTTCTGATGAAACTTCGTCTTTAAGTATACGAAGAACTCTGTTAGCATTTTCAACTAATTTTTCATCAACGCCTGCAGAAATTGCTTTTACTCTTTCCAAATAGTCGCAAAAATCTTTGCAAGGATTTGTTGTAGAGCATGCTTCAAGCGCATTCTTGCTGTAATCATTGTTCAAGAAAATAATTAATCTTTGAACAAAGAATTCTTCCACATCCTTTTTCACATCCCCTTTCATAGGAAGAAGTGCTAAAGTTTCGTCGATTAATTTTGAAACATCAAGCTTAAGATTGTGTTCAAGTATTGTTTTAATAATACCTAAAGCTGCACGTCTTACACCAAGTGGGTCAGAGGAGCCTGTTGGTTTTTTGCCTGAAACAAATACCGCGCAAATTGTATCAATCTTATCGGCGATTCCGACTACTTGACCTTCTATTGATTGAGCGGTTTCGCTATCAGCGTTTAGAGGGAAGTAATGTTCTTTAATTCCTTCTGCGACTTCTGAGCTTTCTCCTGATACTCTTGCGTAATCTGCTCCGATAAAGCCTTGTAGTTCTGTAAATTCAAATACAAGGTTTGTAGCTAAATCAGCTTTGCATAATTCAGCGGTTCTCTTGATTGATGGCTTGTTGATTCCAAGTTCGGAAGATATTTTCTCTGAAAGTTTAACAATTCTTTGAGTTTTATCGTAAACAGAGCCCATACCTTTTTGGAAAGTCATACCCTTAAGGTTTTCGACATAAGATTCCAAAGGACGTTTTGTATCTTCATTAAAGAAGAATACAGCGTCATCCAATCTTGCTTTTATAACTCTTAAATTACCTGCTTTTATGTTTTCAAATTCATTTCCGACGTAGTTAGTAATCGTTATAAATTTATTAGTTAATTTGCCGTCTTTTGTGTAAAGGGCAAAATATCTTTGATGCGTTTCCATAACAGTAACTGCAACTTCTTGCGGAATTGTAAGGAATGCTTCATCAAAGTTGCAAACCACAGCTACAGGATATTCGCAAAGGAATGTAACTTCTTCCAACAAATCGTCTGAAATCTTTGTAATCGCATTAAGTTTGTCAGCTTCTTTTTTTGTTAATTCTAAAATACGTTCTTTTCTTTCTTCCTGATCAACAATTACGCAAGCATCTTTTAATTTGTCTACATATTCATCAGGGTTATTGATTACTATATTTTGTTTAGAAAATCTGTGTCCGTTTGTAATATTAGAAGAGTCTTTATCAATAATTCTTATTTTAACTTCTTCATTATCTAAAATTGATAAAACCCATCTGATAGGACGTGAAAACTTAACATCATTGTTTCCCCATCTCATAAAATGTGGGCCTTGGAGTTTTGAAAATATTGTTGGAACATTTTCTTGAAGTAATTCTTTTGTATTTTTACCTTTGATTAAAATTTTTGCGTACACATAATTGTCTTCAACGTATAAATCTTGAGGATTTACTCCGTTCTTTTTCGCAAAACCTTCACCGGCTTTTGTTAAATTATTATTCTCATCAAAAGCAACTTTTGCGATAGGTCCCTTAACAACTTTTTCTACGTCAGGCTGTGTTGTTGAAAGACCTTCTACTAATACTGCCAAACGTCTTGGAGTTGCCATTACTTTTATATTATCAAATTTAACTTTATTACTTTCTAAAAAATTCTTAAATCCATTTTCAAGTTGAGAAATTGCCATCGGTATAAATTTGTATGGTAATTCTTCAACACCTACTTCCAATAAATATTTACTCATTGATATTTCTCCGTTTCTTTTCTAAATTATACATGGTAAAGACAAAATATAAATTTTTTGAAAATATTGTTAATGAATATATAAAATAATAGCAATTTTTTAGGATTAGGATGCTTATTATATATATGAAAGTTCTATGTAAAATGGGAAGATTGTGGACAAATGATGAGTTTGTTCACAATACATATAAAAAATTTTCTAATAGCTGTTTTGATAAAAACACCGACATCTTGACCTTAAAACGTGGGTTCAAAGATATTGGAGATATGTTTATACGTTCGAATAAACTGGATGATTTTTATGACAAAACGCTTAATCTTACAGAAAGACTTAAGTCTAATGGTAATATGAAATTAAGTGATATGCTTGTTAATGAATTAGGCAAAATGTGTTTGTATTTTAACAAACCTAATCATGCAGAAGAAGTACTTAAAATGGCTGTCGAGAATTGTCGACGTAAAAATGACGGTTTGCACGAACTTGCAAGACTTAGTGATCTGGAAATACTTTATAGAAATAATAATTCAAGACATGATTTATTTAGAGTCCTTAGGAGAAAGAAGGAATGTTGTAAAAGGATTTTAAAAAATTATGAAGAAAATGTAGCAAATTATGATAGTATCGTAAAAGCTCCAACTTCCAAAGAAGGAGTACAGGTTCAGTTGGCATTTACATATTCTGACTTGGCAAAGATGATTGAAAAAAGGAAACCTTTGGATGCTATAAAAATGTATCAAAAATCAAGAGATATCTACAGTTCTCTTAATGCTCTGAAAGAAGTTAGATATTATGATAAACGAATTGGCTGGCTAAAAGAGAGATACGATATGCTATCTCTTAACAATAAATAAGAAATTTTTGCCTCTTGACTGATAGTAACTCTAAGGTCTTATAATATATTTATAAGAAAGAAGAGGAAGTATTATGTCAAAAAATGTATTGATTATAGCAACAAGTCCCAGAAAAAAAGGTAATTCAACCAGATTAGCAGAAGAATTTAAAAAGGGTGCTGAAAGTGCCGGTAATAAAGTAGAAATTGTTTATTTGTGTGATAAAAATATAAATTTTTGCAAGGGATGTTTGGCTTGTCAAAAGACGAAAAAATGTGTGATAAAGGATGACGCGAATGAGATTGTTGATAAGATGAAGCATTCTGATGTAATTGTTTGGTCAACTCCTGTTTATTATTACGAAATGTCAGGTCAGATGAAAACTATGATTGACAGGTCTAATCCATTGTTTTCTGATGAATATGATTTTAGAGATATTTATTTACTTGCAACTGCAGCTGATAGCGGGGATTATGCTATGGATGGCGCGATAAACGGGCTTAAAGGCTGGATTGAATGTTATTCTAAAACTCAGCTCAAAGGTGTAATAAAAGGCTTAGGTTTAGAAAGTGTCGGGGATGCTGAAAGTTCCCCTGCACTTAAGGAAGCTTATGATATGGGGTTATTAGTATGATAAATTTAAAAAAAATAACTGCTGCAATATTGTGTTTATTGTCATTAAACCAAGGAACTATATTTGCGGCGGTTAAGAAAGAAGGTTCTCAAATGAATAGAGCAGATATTTGTAAAAAGAATTATGAAATGTTATTCAACTCGACTTGGAATCCAAATGTCGGTAATGATCCCGAGATGATGGAAATACTTCAAAAATATATTTTTGGAGAAGTGTTTACTGTTGGTAATCTTGATGTGAAAATGAGAGAATTGATAACAGTTACATCACTTTCAGTACAGCAAACCCTACCTCAGCTTAATGCGCATATTAATGCCGCTTTAAACGTTGGAGTTAAGCCTTTAGAGATTAGAGAAGCGATATATTTGTGTGCACCGTTTATAGGTTTTCCTAAAACTTTAAACGCATTAGGGGTTTTGAATGAAGTTTTGGCTTCAAGAAAAATTTCACTTCCTCTCGAAAAAGCAGGAACAGTAAGTGAAAACGAGAGATTTGTTAAAGGTTCAGAAATTCAAACACCTTTATACGGAGATGAAATTGCAAGGGAAATGCAGGGACTTCCTGATAATGTCGGAGAGAGTGTTTCTAAATTCCTTACTGAATTTTGTTTTGGTGATATTTATACAAGAGGCGGTTTGGATACAAAAACAAGAGAATTACTTGCAGTATGTATTTTGACTACAACAGGTAATAACGTAACTTTAAAAAGCCATATTGAAGGAAGTATGAAAGCCGGTAACAGCAAGGAAACTATTGCTGCTGCTATTGTACAATGCCTTCCTTATGTCGGTTTTCCTAATGCTTTAGGAGCTTTGAGGGTTCTAAAGAATGTGGATGGTGAAAATAAAATTACAAGTGATTTTAAACAGCCGTTCAAATTTGGAGAGGTTAATCCGTATAGCAAATATTTTACGGGAACAACATACTTAAATATGTTGTGTACAAAAGATGATGTTTGGAATTCTTCTATCGGAAATGTAACTTTTGAAAAAGGCGCAAGAACTAATTGGCATAAACATACCGGCGGTCAAATCCTACTTGTAACGGCAGGAGAGGGAAGATACCAGGAAAGGGGTAAAGAACTTAGAATTCTTAAACCCGGTGATGTTGTGAAAATCCCGCCGAATGTAGAACACTGGCATGGGGCTGCACCTGACAGCACTTTTGCTCATATATCTATTGAGACAAATTTACCAAACAATACTTCAATTTGGTTAGAGCCTGTAAAAGATAGAGATTACAAATAAATAAAAATGCCTGCTAATCATAGCAGGTATTTTTTATGATAGAATCGTTCATAAGTATATTATGAAGAGGGTTTTAGAAATGAATGAAAAAGAAAAAATGTTGAATGGTTTACTATATGATGCAATGGTTGATAAGACTTTGTTTGACGAAAGAATTAGATGTAAAAGTTTGTGCTATGAGTATAACAACCTGCATCCTGCAAATTTGGATGAGAGAAAATCTAAGATAAAAGAAATTTTGGGAAAAAGTGGCGAAAATGTTTTTATTGAGCCAAATTTCTATTGTGATTACGGATATAATATTGAGATTGGTGAAAATTTTTATTCAAATCACAATTTGGTGATTTTGGATCCTGGTAAAGTTGTTTTCGGTGATAATGTTTTTGTTGGGCCGAATTGCGGTTTTTATACAGCTGAGCATCCGTTGGATTATGAAACGAGAAATAAGGGCTTGGAGACTGCAAAGCCTATAAAGATTGGGAATAATGTTTGGTTTGGAGGCGGTGTTACCGTCCTTGGCGGAGTCACCATTGGAGATAATGCGGTAATCGGAGCCGGAGCCGTTGTTACAAAGGATATTCCGTCAAATGTTGTTGCGGTTGGAAATCCTTGTCGGGTAATTAAGCAAATTTAGTTATGAATATTTTTTGACATAGCTTTCAGTATCAAACTTTGTTTTTAGAGAATTATAGGTCATTCTTCGGATTTTTCCTGTAACGGGAAAATCTCTAAATGCTCTGTCGTGTAACCCTCCGATTGCCCATAGGATTCCTGTGTAGCCGTTTGGGGAGGGAGCGTCATACCCGTATTTGTCGTTTAGATAAATCGTAATTTCTAATGCAGTTTTAGCTAATTGAGTCCATTCTAAAATTTTTTTAGCCCAATACATTCGTAAATAACTGTGGATTTTTCCCTCTTTGATTAATTGAATTTGGGCTGCGTTCCATAATCTGTCGTGCGTGTCTGCGTTTTCTAATTTTTCTTGTGTATATGTGTAACTTCTTAAATCATAGCGGTGGTTGGTAAGAGAAGTTTTTGCCCAATTGGGAATACAATTTAGACTTTTAAAGTTTTTGCAATACAGACAAAAATTTTCGGCAAGCTCCTTTCTTATGATTAATTCTTCTAAGAAAGCTTCTTTGTTAATCTCTGGGACATCTGATTTTATAACTTCAAGAGCGATTCTTTGTGAAGAGATGAAACCATTGCTTATGTATGGGGAAAGGTTAGATAATACATCTTTATTCGGATTATTTCTGAATTCATTGTAGTAAGGAAGTTTATTTTTTATGAAATCTTTTAAGACTAAATCGGCTTCTGAATTGTAATTTATAATTGGCTCGTATTCATTCAGGTAGGGGTAAATATTATGATAAATTTTCGGGCGTAAAGTTGAGGCAGCGTATTCTTGTTTGTTAGAGAGGAACCTTGAAGGAATTATATTGTGGCTGTCTATTTCTAAAATCTTAAAGCTTGTTTTTGAAAGCCAAGTTCTATTTAAAATCGGGTTAAAGTCGATGATTAATAGGGCTGTATTTAGGCTTTTAAGATAATTTAAAAGATTTTCAAAACTGCCTTCAAAGATTTCAAAATCAATATTGTTCTTTAAAAAAACTTGCTTGCTTTTGAGGATTTGTTCGTTGATAAATTTTTGTTTGGGCTGATATTCAAAACTTATTTTGGGATGAACGATTTTAAAAGGCAAATTTATTTCAGAGGATTTTTCTAAGCCAAATTGTAGTGCAAAGTTGTCTTTGGCTCGTATCTCTCTTTCGCATAAGTAGATTACACAATCGCCTTTTATTTCCTTATTATTAATACTAAAAATCCTATTTGGGTTGATTTTATCTTCTGTATTAAAGGAGAGCGGAATGTATTGTAAAAGGGTGTTTCTGACAACTTGAACCATTTAATCATTTTAGGGATAAAAAGATAAAATACATTCTCCGACCAGACGTAATTAATATGATTTAATTATGTTCATGTTTAGGTCTTAAAAGAAGCATTTTTGTATCTTCAATTGCTTTTAAGCCGTGTGGTATACGCGCCGGCATGACTATCATTTCTCCGGAATGAAGTCTGAAAACTTCTTTTCCAACTGTAATATCGGCAACACCTTCTATAATTTGTGCCACTTCATCTTTTTCATCCACGTGAATGCTTCTTTCTACACCACTTTTGAATGAAAGGAGTGTTAGTGAACTCTGTTCATTATCAAATACGAATTTTTTATTTATGGTATCAAGGTATTCAATGTTTTTTAGATTTATTATTTGTGTCATACTGTATCTTCTTCCTATTAAAATTTGTACTTATTACTTCATATCTTACAAAATAAAAAAGACGATAACAATTGTCATCGTCTTTTTTATGGTGGAGCTTGACATACAGCTTGAAACTGGCAAATTACCAAAGCGTTACATAGTCTATGTTTTAAGCCAATTGAAATTCTAAAAAATATTAGTCGATATTTTTGTGGAATTTTAGAAAAATTTTCAATATCTCTAAATAGCTTAATTTTATTGAAATATATCCAAAATTGTAATAAAAGTTATTTTTCAAAAAATTAGAAAAGAAAGGACGAAAATATGAACACACTTAAAGGTTTTCTATTTACCGCAGATGAAGTAAAAACTCTTGAGAATTTAGCTGATAGTATCTACAACATAGTTGTCGTACTTAATTATTATTGTTCTAATAAAAGAGAAATTGAAGAACTTTATAATATAACCCCTATTTTGGCAAATTTACACCAATTAGCAGATAAGCTTAACTCAATATTTATTAATCTTAATTCAAGTAAGATTTAAAACAAAAGTCGGACTATTGTCCGACTTTTAGTGTTACCCTCGTGGAGGAAAAGGATCCTTCCCATAAGAGTTCCTTTGCCTAATTTGTCCTTGCATATTGTGAACAAATAGTTCAGAACCTTGATTAATAGCTATCTGTCGACCAATTTCATAAGCTTGTTGCTGAGTATCTGTTCGAACTGTTGCCCTTGATGCTCCGGCTGCCTTCACTTGCCACCCACCATCCGGATGTGGCGTAATATGTTGATTTGTCATTTTACAAATCTCCTTATCGCGATTTTACACAAATAACAAAGCTCGCTTTACTTTGTTACCACATCCTTTATTTATTATTTACATGCTTTCGTGAAGATTCTTGACAAAGTTGTCAAGAACAAGTTTTTATGTAAAAATACTTAAAGGAAATGGGGGCAAAGCCCCCTTAGATAGAATTTAAATACGTGTTGCTTTATGCAGCACGTTTCTTTTTAATTGGAAATTTCCAGCATTTTCCAGAAGAAAAAATAATCTTATTTTTAACATTTTTCCAATTAGTTATCATATATAAGATCCCATCTTCTTCTTTAATGAATCTAATTTTTTTCATACTTTCCTCCGCTTAATTTACCTTACGACTATTGGTTAGGTTTTCACCTCTCTACGCTGCAAATCCAGCTCCCCATGCATGTTAAGGCATTTTTTTATCTAAATCAAGATTGTAATAAATCTTCACAATCATTCTATTTGAACTATTGTAGTATATTTTATATATCATATAACTTAATGCTAACGTAGTTTTATTGAAGATTAATCCTAGATATATATGATGATTTTCTATGCTCAACCAATCTTGCAGAATTTACAAAAAAAAATATTATCACATTTTGAAATTTTTTTTTTTACCAAATCATAAAAAAAAAATAAATAGGGAAAACTTCTTCATTTATTTTTTCATGATGAAGTTTGGTATATGTTTTGAGAAAGCTAGGTATT
The DNA here is from genome assembly GCA_944323165.1 of Candidatus Gastranaerophilales bacterium. Classification (GTDB taxonomy): domain Bacteria; phylum Cyanobacteriota; class Vampirovibrionia; order Gastranaerophilales; family Gastranaerophilaceae; genus CAG-196. The sequence continues at coordinate 97,413 of CALURK010000001.1, forward strand.
GTAGAATAAATATTGAAGTATTGTAAAAATGCAAAAGTATGTCATAATATAAATACACTAGGCAAATGAAGTTAAATTAATTAATATATGTTAATATAATGTCAAAAAGCTGTACATACTTTTATTGATAATGTAAAATTGTCAAGGAAGGAGTATTATGAAAAGTAAAGAAGTTAAACTTCCTGGTTTTGATTCTTGTGCAAAAGAATATATTAAATTTTCTGGAAAAGGGCAAGAGAGACTAGCTGCAAAAGCTATGTATGAATATTTTAATACTGCTAAATATATAAAACAAATACAAGCTTCTACTTAGTGACATTTTCTAATAATGTTTTTAAGTCATCTGTTACTTGATCTGGGCGTTTTGATAGATATTCCCTAATAGTATGCCATAGTATAGCATTATTATTGGTAGGAAATCTGTTATTTAGTATAATTTCAATTATTTGTGCAATAGCCTGAAAATAACTTATGAGAATTGTATTGCATTGATTTTTAAATACATTATTGGATTTTCTATCAAATCTATTAATATAATTACTTGTTACAGATAGCACTGCTCGGATTTGTTTATTATTAAAATATATTGGAATAGATATTGAAGAAACATAATTTTCATTATCAGTTTTCGCTGCATTCATAGGGGTAGGTAAATCTTCATTGATATTATTAAAAATAAATTCTGTATGTTCTGGATGTCTTGCTACATAGCATATATGAGCATCGTCATTTTTATCCCATACTCTTCCTTTCAATTGCGTAGAAATATATGGTTTATAACTAATAAAATCTAAGAATTTTCCTGTTTCACAAGAATAAATATATAGTGCCAGTGTTATTTTTTCTTGATAATCTTCAAAATTATTGTGTAAACTGTTGTAGATAGAAAAGAAAGCATTTTCTAAAAGTCTTCTTACTTGCTCAAAATTTAATGATTCATTATTTAAAATATTTTTTTCACAATCTAGCATAAAATCTAAAGCTGCAACAAATCCTTGGATTTGAGTTAAAAGTCTAAAATTTAAGTTAGTTTGTCTTTGTTGATTTTCGAGTTCGTGTGCATATTCTTTTAATAGTAAAACTTCTTCATCTAGATAATTTTTATCAGCTTCAATTTTTTTATATGCTTGACGAACAAAAAAGCGAATATAAATCAAAATACCAAGAACGATTGTTATCAAAATGAATAATGTAAATTTAGGTATAGAACTAGGTGCAAATGGAGATAATATACCTAATATAGAAATAATAACAACAATTGTTTCATCAATTCCATCTAAAGTTATCTTTCCTTGTATAATATTTAATCGATATTGTTTAAGTTTTTCACTCATAAATACCTCGAGATTTTGGTAATAGTGTAACATGCTAATGATAAAGCGAAATTGTATTATTCGCAACAAATTTTAAAAACTTAACAGTAAAATTATCTCATGTATATTAAAGTGTAAATTCTATATATGAAAATTATTTATAATCTGATATTCAATTATTGGTTTTGGTTTTAAAAGAGACAAACTTCTATCTTGAAACGATTGAGGTTAGAATTGTCCTAGTTGTTTGTGTTTAAATACAAATTCCCGTTTGCTGTGATATTTTATATTGTGCAAAATTCTTTATTTTTAGATTATTCATGTTGAAATCCTTGAAAATTGCTAAAATGACAAATTGTACATTTTACCAAAAATTAAAACTCAAACTAACTATTCTTAATTTAGAAAAATATGATATAATGCCACTGTATAATAAACAGGAGCTATTAATGGAAAAGATAATTTGTAACAATAAGATATACAGTAAATATGATTTTTCTTTAGAGAAAGAGTTTGAATCCAAGGTTGTTGAGTATTCAAAATCGATATTCGGAAATGATACTGTATATTTTGATACAAAGAAAAGACTTTCCAAAGGAGAAGTGATAGCTATTCCAGATGGATATCTAATAGATTTTACTTTTGAGAATAACCCTCGCTTATATATAGTTGAAAATGAGCTTTCAAGTCATGATGTATTTAGGCATATAGGAGAGCAAATTTTAAAATTTGCCGTTTCATATAAAGCTAGCGGACACAAATTAAAAGAGGTTTTATTACAATATCTTGATAGCCATGATGAAGATAAAACATTAATTAATGAAAAGTTGAGACAGTCAAATTATAGAAATATCGATGCTTTTTTAGAAGATATAATTTTCAAGAAAGATGTTGGTTGTATCGTAATCATAGATGAACAATCTGAGGATTTAGAAAATATTTTAAGTCAATTAACGATAAATACAGATATCATTATTTTTCAGGCATTTAAAAATAAGAATGACCTTGTATATAAATTTACTCCTTTTCAAGAAGATATTAGAGAAAGTGAAGAACTTGCACCTCAAATTGATGTTGAGGAACTAGATACAATTGTTGTTCCTGCACGTGAAGAAGGTTTTAATAGAGTATTTTTAGGTGAAAATAGTTGGTATGAAATAAAAATATCTTCTTCAATGTTATCTAAAATAAAATACATAGCAGCTTATCAAACTTCTCCAATTTCAGCAATTACATATTACGCAGAAGTTGAACATATAGCAAAATATAAGGATTCTAATAAATATATAGTATACTTTAAAGATAAAGCAATAAAACTTGATAAAGCTATTAAGCTAGGAACAAATAAAAACCTTGCTCCCCAAGCTCCTAGGTATACAACATTACAAAAAATCAAACAAGCAAAAACACTTGATAATGTTTTTTCATAAAAAGGTAATAATATAAGTAAATCATTTTAACTACAGATATTTAATCAAAATAAGATGAAAGAAACTTATCAAAATATTAATGGAATTATTAAAAGGTTTTGAGTTATTAAATCTAGAGATGATTTAAGTTAATTACATAGTTTAGATTTAAAACTTAAGGTGATTTATTTATTATTTTGAGATAACTCAACTTTGGTATTAATATCAGTTATTAATTCTTTAAGCAATTCGTTTTGAATTTTTATTAATTTTGTTTGCTCTTTTTCTTCTGCTAATGTTTCTATACTTATTTGATTTTGTTGTTCCAAGAGGGATATTATTCGTTTATTTTGCTCAGAATCTTCTTTATTTAGAACAATTGTCCAAATAAATATTACAATTGGAATAATTAAGGATAATATCATTAAATGATTCTCTTTTAAGTAGATTTTATATGCAGAGTTTTTTTCTTGTTCAATTTTATTATATTGATTTTCTAATGTTTCAATATTTACGGTTTCAAGTATATCATCTAGATTCTTTTCATCTACATTTTTATTTTCAAACTGTTTAAATTTAGTAAATATCTCTTGTTGAAAATTTAATATATTTTGATACTCATAAATTTTCGGAAATAATACTTGATTATATGAGGAAAGTGTATCCATTTTTTGATAAACTTGGTTTAAATAAGTAAATGTATTATTTTCATAAAATTTAGCAAACGATGTTATCGACCAAAGGTTTTTATAAAAATTTAAGGCATTATTTGTAGAAATTTGGTTCATTGTCCTTTGAATATTATTAAAAGATTCAAGATTGTTACTTAACTGATATAGAGCTGAATAAGGTAATGCCATCTGAGAAATCAATTGTAAAGATTCCTGTTGTTTTATTAATCTACTTAGAGAGTTGTTGTACATATGTTTATACTATCATGAATAATCTTTTAAAACTAACTTGTAATAAAGCTGTAAAAAGGGCATAGAAATTAAAAATATTGAAATATATTAAAAAATTGTTCTATGTTTTTACAGTTATAAATAAGATTTATTGAAAAAAAAACAAAAAACATTTGTTTAGTATACATTTTGAACAATTCAGAATTTTAAAAATATCTAAATTTATAGGAATTAGATTCTTGATTTTGAGATTTTACAAAAATTTACAAGTTGCAATTTAGCAAACACTCTGTATTATCATGGTTGCAACCATATTGGCTTAATTATGTATGAATACTGCTTTTGGGTTGAATTTTTAAGATAATAGTGTATAATAGTTATATGAGCTTATCGTATATCTGTGGGATTTTATGTTAGATACGCTCTAAAATAGTATTAAAATTCTTATTTTAGTGATAACATAAAATAAGAGGAAAGCGTAAGAAGGTTTTATTATGTCATTTCAAGTAATGGATGTGGCTAGATATATAATTAACTATTGTACTGAACAGGGTAAACCTGTAAGTAATTTAAAGTTACAAAAAATGTTGTATTATTTATGGATTGATTACTATAAAAATACTAATGAGTATTTATTTGATGAAGATATTTGTGCATGGCCATTTGGTCCGGTTGTACCTAGTGTATATTTTGAATATTGTTCTTATGCAGGAACTCCTATTGTACGAAGATATTCTGATTTACAAGACATTTTCAATGGAGATATATCAATTGAAATTAATAATATTATTGACAAATATATAGATTTTACACCAAATCAGCTAGTTCATAAATCGCATGAGTCTAATTTACCTTGGGATAAAATTTATAATCAGCAAAAAGGATATAAAGAAATAATTCCTTTTGACCTAATTGTTCAATTGGAGTGTTAATTTCTTATGATGTTGCTTGAACAAAGAAATAAATGCGATGAAACGCTTTGTAAATATATTAAAGAACTTGCAAGTGAATCATTAAATGAGGAAGAAATAAAAAAATATGCATACCTACTAAAAGATTTATATACCCTAGAGTATCGTCATTCGTATTCTTTATTTTTCCCGATAATAACAGAAATTGAAAAAGATAAAAGTTCTAGTGTAGAATATTTAACAAGTAACTTGGAAACACTTAAAGGAATTGTTGAACGCGACAAGTTAAAAGATGATAAAGAATTTGAAAAACTTTATTTGCCATTATTTAAACTTATTGACCATATTAATTTAGAAATTGCTCGATACCTTAATTATATGGAAAAAGAAGAACAAGCCACAACTCTAGAACAAAAAATAGAAAAGTTAAATGTTTCACTTAATCAAGCAAAAAATGAATTAGGAATTGCCTCAAGAAAAATTAAATCTGTACAAGGAGAACTTATAGCAGTTTTGAGTATTTTTGCGGCTATTGTAATGACATTTTCAGGCGGTTTAAACATATTAAATGGTGTATTAGCAAGTTGTAATGACTTAATATTCCCAGAAAGAGTATTGTTTTTATTAATTTGTGGCTTGATATTAATCAATTTTATTTTTGCTATGATGTATTTTGTTGCTAAAATCACAGATAGAAGTATCTATGCACGTTGTGAAACAGAAAACTGTACATGCAAAAACAACAAAAGTCCTAAATGTAATGGGATAACAAGAATAATGAAACGATTACCCTATGTATTTTGGTTAAATCTTGTAATTATAGCCTTAATACTACTAGATATATTGTGGATAATATTTTATTAAAAAATATTTAATAAACTCCTTAAATTTATTCAAATGGATTTAAGGAGTTATTATGTACTATTTTCCAAACCTAGATGATACAACACGCTTAATCATGATTACTGAGCTTGAAATGGATTTAAAGAATGGCTTGTTTTATGTTCCAAAGTCAATTAAGCCTGATTTTGTTTGTACATATAAGAAAATACTTAGAAACACTTTTGAAAAAGGAGATGTAAATAGCTTAAGAAGAAATCTTATTCCCAACTTTTTTAAGGAAAAAGATAAAAATGGTAAAAAAAATGCCATCAAATATTCGTGAAATGCTAGCTTTTTCAGATTTTAATAGATATTATATGAGAGCTATATTATTAAGAGCTATTGATGAAAGAAAATCTGTTATAGTATATAGAGCAAAAAGTTCTGTTTCTGAAAGAGTTGATTCCAAATTACTGATTAATCAAAGTTTTTCGATAAAATCTACACTTACACAAATGTTAAATATTCTGAGAAATTATAAGATATTATTCAATGAGCAAAATACTTTATTATTTTGCAAACCAAATTCAGGTTTGAGCTTAAAATTATTCTAGCAGGCTATTTATTATTTTATATATGTTTTTTAGTTCTTCTTCATTCGCTTTTTTCAGAAGGGAGATAATTTGTTTAAGTAAAAGGTCTTTGCTCTGTAAATGTTCTGTTCTAAATAATTTTGTATATTCAACATCTAAAGCTTCTGCAAACTTTTCAATTAAATCAGCTTTGGGAAAACTTCTGCCCGTTTCAATATGGCTCATGTGTTTAGGGTCAATCCCAACTATTTCAGCTAATTGATATTGAGTAATTCCCTTTTTGCTTCTAAGTTCTTTTAATCTCATTCCAAAGTCTTTTTTTAAGTCCATAAGCCCTCCTTCATGAGGATATATGCACTCATCAAACTTATAAACCGTATTTAAAACATCCAGATGGGTAATATGTCTGTTTTTAATATTGTAATTCTGTATTCAATATGGTAAAATATTCCCAAAATATGTTCTAAATAAGGAATATAAAGTTATGGAAGTGAAAATTAGTATAATAATTCCCGTATATAATGTGGAAAAATACCTGCGAGAATGTTTGGATAGCATTCTTAATCAATCATTTCAAGATTTTGAAATAATCTGCGTAGATGACGGTTCTACAGATAGATCCTTAGCGATTTTACAGGAATACAAAACAAGAGATGATAGATTTGTAATTTTGCAACAAAGACATTCGGGTGCCGGAGCTGCTAGAAATAATGGTATAAGACTCGCAGAGGGGAAATATATACAATTCCTCGATGCTGATGATTATTTTGAACGAACTTTATTAGAAGATATGTTTACGTATGCAGAACAGCATAATGCGGATTTAACTGTTTGTTCGTCTAAAAAAGTTGACATAGATGGTAATGTTATAGAAACAGGAAGCCCAAATTTCCCAATAAATATAGACAAAATTCCTTTGGGACAGAATTTTAGCAGGCATGATTTCAAGGATGAAATATTTTGCCTGTTAATTCCTGTTGTTTGGAATAAGCTGATTCGGAAATCGTTCTTAAAAGAAAATTGTTTAGAGTTTCCACCTTTGACAATTTATGAAGATATAGCATTTATTCATAGCTTGGTTATTTGTGCAGAGAGAATCATTGCTTTTAATAAAGAACTTATTAATTATAGATTTAATCGACCGGGAAGTCTTGTAAGTACTCGTTCAAAACATACAATCGATGCTGTTAAATCTTGTGTTTATTTAGGACAATTCTTAAAATCACGAGGCTTTTTACCAGAGTACGAAAATGCTTATAGAAAGGTCTTTATTAATCATATAAGGGCAGAAATTAGTTATTGTAATGATGAAGAATATAGAAAATTTTTAGAAGATTTCAAAACATACCTCCCTAATGATTGGCAAAAGTATCAATCAGCTCTCAGAAAAGATTACATCACGCCCGAATATCTCAAAAAGTTTATAGGTAATAAAAAAGTTATGCTCTGGGGTGGAAGTCTTTTTATAAGGCAGGTGTTAGAAAGGGAAACTGAAAAAAATCCGAATATCTTAGGGATAATTGACAGAAACGTAGCCTCTGCAGGTAAACAATTCTGTAACTATACAATTTACCCTCCGGATTCGATAAACGAATTAAAACCTGATGGAGTAATATTAACAGTTTTATCTAATAATGAATCTATTTATGAGTCATTGAAAGAAGAGTTTAATGAAAAATATCCGAGTATTGAATTAATGCCAAATATTTTTGAAGAGGAGATAGTGTTTTGTTAAACTCATTAGGCACACCGTACGAAATAATACCAATATTTAGCAAGAGCTCTATAAATATAGCTTTTTCGTTTAATGATGAGTACAGCAAGTTTTTTAGTGTTACTTTGCAATCTCTGATATGTAATTCTGATAGCAATAAAAACTATGATATTGTTGTGTTTTCTTCTGATATAAAAGAGCGTAGTATGAAAATGCTACTGCGCATGATTCCTCAAAATTTTAGTTTGCGTTTTTACAGTTTAACAGATTTTATTCAAGAAAGTTTTAGGGATATAAAGTTTGAAGAAAAAGATTATTGGTCTGTTGAAATGTACTACAGGATTTTTATACCTATAATCATGCATAAATATGAGAAAGTTTTATACCTTGATTCTGATACATTAATCAATAACAATATTGATGAGCTCTTCAGTATATCTTTTGATAATAAAAAACTTTTAGCAGTATGCGATACTACTTCGCCTGAATTGTACTTAGATAAAAATAGATCTAGGTGTGAACATATAAAAAATGTTTTAGGGTTAAAAGACGAAACAAAGTATTTTAATTCCGGCATGCTTTTATTCAATATCTCATTAATTGATGTTAAAGAATACTCAAAAGATATTTTAAGAGTTTTACATATTGATAAGCTACTTTATCCCGATCAAGATATGTTAAATGTTTTGTTTGAAAAAAGTGTTAAATTTATATCAAGCAAATGGAATTATGGCTCTAATGTGCTTGTTTGCAATAGAAATTACCTTAGAGAGATTCCTGAACAAGCAAAACAAGAATTTTTAGAAAGCCGCAAAAATCCCAAAATAATTCATTTTATTTCACCTAAAAAACCTTGGAATTCTATAGGCGAAGAATTTTATGAAACTTTTTGGCTCTATGCTCGTAAGAGTCCTTTTTATGAAGAGATTTTGTTTGTAATGTATAAAAATGAAATTTTCGAATCAAGGTATGCTACAAATTTATACCTAATGCTACAAAATAACAAAAAAATAATATTTTGGGGAGCAAGCCTATATCTGGAAAATTTCTTAAAAAAATATGAAATTAACAAAAAATTTTATCCTCAAATTATTGGAATTATTGATACAAATTCAACAAGAAGAGGTAACTTTTTAGGTGATTATGAAATTTTTTCTCCTGATATATTAAAAGACTGTAAAGTTGATGAAGTTATATTAACTGTTATTAACTCTCTTAACGAACGATACGAGGAAGTGAAAATTTATTTAGAAGAACAGGGGCTGGATATTAAGCTAACACGATTATGAGGATTTTTAAATGAAATTAACCCAAAATTGTACGGGCTGTATGGCTTGTTATAACAAGTGCCCAAACGGAGCGATTACGATTTCTTACAATGATGCCGGATTCTATACTCCACATATTGACCCGAATAAATGTATCGATTGCTGTTTATGCACTTCTGTATGTCCTCAAGAGAAAGAAATATCAAAAAGGAAAGAAGCAACAACATGTTATGCGGTTATGGCTGATGATGACATTAGAGAACAGAGTGCTTCTGGTGGGGTTTTTGCAGCAATAGCAAAAGAATACTTTACAAATAATGGTTATGTCTGCGGAGCTGCTTTTTCGAAAGATTTTAAGCACGTCAATCATATAATTATAAATGATGAAAAAGATTTAATTCATTTGCAAAATTCAAAATATGTTCAAAGCAATATTGGTAATACTTTTTCTGAAATAAGAATTTTGCTTGAAAACGGGAAAGAAGTTCTTTTTAGTGGAACTCCCTGTCAAGTTGCGGGGTTAAACAGTTATTTAGGTAAAAATTATAATAATTTATTAACAATAGATCTTGTTTGCCATGGAATTCCGTCTCCACTTGTATGGGAAAAGTACATATCTGAAATTGCAGGAAACAAACAAATTAAAAAATTGAGTTTCAGAAATAAAGATAAAGAATGGGGAGCTCCATATGAGCTATTAGTGTTGTTTAAAAACAATTCTAAATTTAAGGAACAGTGCTCTTCTAACATATTTTATAGAAGTTTTTTTGAACATCTTATTCTCAATGAACCTTGTTATAATTGTAAATATACCAATCTAAGTCGTCAGGGGGATATAACAATAGGTGATTTTTGGGGCATAAATAATTTTGATACAGATTTAGATGATGGCTTAGGAACATCGTTAGTAATTATCAATTCTGTAAAAGGTGAGAGAATAGTAAAAAAAAATTATGATAATTTAAAAAAGATTAAAGAAATTCCTATTAACTATGCTATTAATTTTAATCCCAGATTAAAAACACCAAGTGAAAGAAATCTTAAGAATAATATTTTTTTAGCAAATTTAGATAAGAAAACAATTATTAAAAATATGAAGGAAAATTTGGTTCCAAAATATGAAGGAATTATTTGCAATTATTGGAATATTCCAAATTTCGGTGCCACACTTTCTGCTTATGCTATTCAGCAATATTTTTTTAAACACGGAAAATATTATTATTTATTAAAAACAAAAGCATCACCTGCTTTTGTTGATGAATTTGCAAAAAAATATTTAAAAACTACGCATATTGTAAAATCAAAATTACACTTATTAGAACTTAATAAAAGTACCAATAATTTTGTTATTGGTACAGATCAGGTCTTGAGAGAAGATTTTGTTATTAAAGATTTAACAAAATCATTGTTAGGTTATACAAATTTTAATAAAAAAAGAGTAGTTTTTTCTGGAAGTTTTGGTAATGATAAATTGTTCATTCTTAATAATATAGAAAAATTATTATATTCAAAGTACATTAAAAGGTTTGATGCCATATCTACAAGAGAAATTTCTGGAAAAGATATTTGTAAGAATGAATTTGGCTTAAATGCCGAATATATAATTGACCCAGTTTTCTTGGTTAATAAAGAGATATGGGATAATATGGCTGCTAATACAGGAGATAAATATAAAGGGAAAATTGTTACATATTTGTTTTACGTAAATTCAGAAACAAACAAAATGTTAAAATATCTAGAAAAAAAATATAACAAAAAGATTGTAGCATTAGAAAATGGAAAAATTTCACCTGAAGAATTTTTATCAGGTATTAAAAATGCAGACTATGTTGTTACAAATTCTTTTCACGGGATGTGCTTTTCATTAATTTTTAATAAAAAGGTGCTGTGTATAAAAAGTATCACATCTGGAAGATTTAATAGCCTAATTAAGCTTTTTAATATTACAAATTTATTTGTTAATAACTATAATGAAATTTATTCTAAAAATGATTTATTTTCTGAGTATGATAGAAATAATATAGAAAAAGTGATTAATCAAGAACGATTGAAAGCAGAAGAATGGTTTGATAAAGCTATAAATAATGGCAAACAAATTACTTTAAAAAATATTCTTGCTGAATTGGATTATAAAATGTTTTCATTATTCGAAAAAGCCTTAAGGTTTGTTATTAATAAATACATAAAATTTAAGTTTTTACTTCTTTGTTTTATGACTAAGAGAAAAGTTATTTTATGGGGAGCAAGTTTATATCTGGCTGATTTACTAAAGAAAAACCCTAAAATATCAGAGAATATATTAGGAATAATTGACAATAATTCTGCATGGCATTATAAAAGATTTCACGGCTGCATGGTCTATCCTCCGGAAAAACTGGCAGAACTTAAGCCGGAACTTGTTATTTCTACAGTAAAAAATAATCACGAAAAAGTATATAGAGAGATAAAGGACTACCTGACGGAATGTTATCCTGATATAAAACTTTTGCAAGATTTATTCAACTAAATCAAGAGATTAAACAAAGAGTTTTTGGAACTTTTGGGGATATACCTCTTATTTGTTTACGAGTGATGCTAATCCAAAATATTCGGATTCTACTTTTAGAAATGTGTCTAAAATAGCTTTTTTATATAGTTATGATAGTGTAATAATGTTGAATATATTCCCAAGTTTATTAACGACAGGAATTTTTGAAATTGATAGTAAAATTCTTGATAAAATCTTAAAACTATAGAAAAAGTTATAAGCGCATTTGAAAAAAAGAACAATGAGGTAGATATACGATGTGCTTGGGGTAGTGGTGTTAAACGAAAAAACTACTCAGAATATTTCCAAAAACTTTGGAAAATTCTTAATAAACATAACATAAAATACTTCAGAATTTTAGGAGATGAAAAATACCCTAGAAAACCAAATCGAATAAGAATAGAGAAAGTTTTAACAGAATTTGTGCTTCAAACATATCTTAATGATGACTTTCATTTGGAAAATAAAAGTTAAAAACCTTTTTCAGATTAGTACATAAAATTTATCAAAATATTTAAATAAACGGAAGTGATATATTATAGCTAAATCTAAAAATTTTGCATATCAAGGAGTTCTCCTACTGGTATTATAAAAGGTGACATATAATTACTGATATGTTCTATCCTGCTAAGCAAAAAATCAGAGTTATTGATATTTTTAATTTTTACCTTAAGATTGTTTAGAGATAAATTATTATCTACAATTTCATCTATCAAATTAAATTCATACAATGGTAATTTAAAATCCTTTGATGAGTATTTATTAAATTTTTGTTCAACATCATACGGAAAATTTATACACATATCAGTGTCATTATTACTAAAAATTACATTCTGGCATATTATATGTTGATTTGTTTTTATAATAAAAATAACATTTGTTCTTTTATTATTATTTTGAAGTAATTCTATACTTTTATAATACGGTGTACTATTTTTAGTTGTTCCTATAGTTGCAAAGTCGTTTTTTCTAAAAATCTCAACAATGTTAGATTCTTTTATGCTAAGTAAGTATGGACGTTCAATCTCATGCCACTTCTGAAAACTTATTTTAGATTCAGTTTTCATATAATATTTTTTTGAAGTAAAAACTATGCTACAACCTCTTGCTATAGTTTCGCGTATAATTTGGGGATTAAAATTAGAATTATATTTGTTATATACTTTTTGAGCAATATTCTTAAAAAAATCATCAGGAAATTTGTTCAACAATCTTTTAATCACATTATTAATATTAGAGTAGTTGCCTTTCAAGTTAATGAAACCATCAATTGTTATTATTTGATGATTTAATAATTGCTCTAAATTTTCATTAGATAACCCCAATATATATCTATTTTCAAGTTTAAATTTATCTATATTCACTGTTACTAATAAACCTCATATACTATAAGTGTTTCTTCTCGCCAATCTTTTTCAGGATTTATTTCTGATAAAAATACTGCTAATGGTTTATTAAAACGTTTTTTGCTATCCACCATCTTTTTAAAATTTGTCCATGAAATTTTTACTTTTTCTACTTTGTATTTATAACTACAAAATGCTTCTTGCTCATTACCTTCATCATCATACTCAACGGCTTCTTCCCAAACATAATCTTCTTCGTTTGGGAAACTATTTATTAGCTCTAAAGCTAAATTAAGTAGTTTATTCTTTTCCATCAAATCCATTTCGCTGCATGTTTTCTTGCAAACTGCACATTGATAGCGCTGTTTTCCTCTTACAGTACCATTTTTTCTCCACTTATGTTGTTCACAAATCAATCCACTATCCCCCTATATCACTACATGTATTGAATTTAGAGTAGCTTAAAACTCTTCACTTGTCAATAATATAGCGATTTTGTAAAGAAAATTATCAATTACTTAGATAAAACAGTGTAAAAAAATATAATAAACATATAGCACCTTGATAATTTAATAAGTATATCTTCTGTAATTTTGTCGAAGCTTACAGTTTACATAAAGGAGGTGGTGTAATATGACGGAGGTCTAGAAATGAATAAATCTAAAAGCTTAGAGTCGGTAAGTTTTACCGACTCAGAAAAAGAAGAGCTCAAACAATTACTCGAAATTATTTTACATAGCTTGAGCTCAACTTAACGGGGAAAGTTCCCCTGCCAAAAGTCCTTAAAATACAGGCTCTTTTAGGGATAGTATAACACAAAACAAGATTTCTATCCTGTAATAGAAAATCTAAAAGGAGATTGTTTTATGACAATGAATGTCAAAATAGAAAAACAATATAACAATGTGGTTAAAATCCACGCATTACCAATAGCAGAGGCTATTGAAAGCATTGATAAAGAAAACAGAGCTATGTTAGAAAAGTATAGTTTTGTTGATTTTGAAGGTGCTATCAAAAAATACAGTAAGGAATTAGAACCCTCTGAATGTTACGGCATATTACAGTTGTATCTATCAGCGGTCTTGCAGTCAGTTTCTGAACAAGACCTTAAAGATAAAACAGTTGTAATTATGACTCCAGATGAATTACACACGTGTACTAGTTATTTGCGTCAGCAAATGTTTCTATTCCAAAAGGGTATGAGCGTTTTCCAAATAGTCGTTAATAATGTGTACGAGTTATTAGTGCAATACTATGGAGAAGTCAAGCCGGAAGAAATAACTTGGCATCCAAATATTCTCGGAATAGTTGGCGTAGATTATATCGTTAAAGACGATAGCTATTTTGATTTTTGGACGGTTCAGAATTCTAAAGAACCTATTACTGTATAGTAATTGATAATATCTTTGGAGTGAGGAAACCTCACTCCTTTCTTTATGAGTTTATTACAAGGGAAAATCATGGTTAAATATATAGAAAATATAAACTACGCACTTCACTTATGTGATACAGAAGACGATGAATGGCAAGTTAAGATTGCAAATTACGGATTGAGTCCGCTTGTCGTAATAAATGAAATTTTAGCAACAAAGAATAAAGAAGAAACTACTCAAAAGTTACTCATACGCTTGTGCAAAGAATCAGAGCCAAATGTATCTTATTCAATTAAATTATGCGGAGAAGATGAGATTGATATAAAATCATTCGTTAGAGCTGTGCACAGAAATATTATTGGTTTATGGGAAAACTTTAGTAAAACAACTTTTAATATTCTCCGGCATGAACTTAGCTTCTGTGAAGTTAAAATTGATATTTATAAAAACATAGGATACCAGTATTCACTACCAGTATATGTATTAGGAGATAAGCTCTTTAATTTTGAAGTTAAGCAGCTTGAAAAATATTTATCTGTATTAGATAAATTACAATTAACTGAAATGGAAAAACTCCAAATTTTAGAGTTTAGCTCTCCTAAAATTAAGATTTATGAGTCAGAAAATCCAAAACAAATTTTATTAGAATTTGTTGAAACAATGCTAAAATTTTTTAATGATTCAGCAGTTATTGTAGCAATTGGTGTTTGTTTAGGAATTCCGTTTTTTGATTTATTCACCCAATATGCTCAAGGTTTTCCGTATATTATGTTCTATGGTGACTCACAAGCAGGAAAAACAGTATTACTTCACTGTTTAGCATCTATTTTTGGAATCAATAATAATAAAGATATTACAAGTGGAACATCAACAATAAAAGTTATTAGAAGGAATTTATCAAGGTATAATTGTTTCCCTCTTTTTATTGATGAAATAGAACAGAAACGCATTGAAGAATATGAGGATTTAGGAAAAGATAGTTTTTCTGGAATTCCTCGTAAAGTATGTTCAAAAGATGGTGGAGAAATAGTAACGGATATAAATACAACGTTTTGTGCTACGACAAATTATTTTTTCGAAAATATGACTTTAGCGAATTTTTCAAGGTGTATTCTTGTAAATATGCCTTTTGAGCGTTTTAACCTTGATAATTTTAAGTATTTTTCAAAAGTAGAACGAGAAAAATTATCAGCAATATTGCCTTTAATTTTATCATATCGAACAGAGGTTATTGAAAGATACAAGCAACATTTTGAAATAGCTAAAAAGTATTCTAACCGTAGTAGGCTTTGTAATAATCTTGCAATCGGAATGACTATATGGTCTGTAATTAATGATATTCTTGAGGTTGAAGTTGTTAATACTGATAACTTGGCAAAAGGGTATTTTGAGTATTTTCAGCGCTATGAAGATACTGAACTAAAATATTCAGATATTTTTCTTAGTACTGTGTATCGTTTATTTAATGAAGGGCAACTTTTATATGGTAGAGATTTTGTTATTACTAGAAATCAAGTTTTGCGCATAAATCTAAGTAAATTTTGTGCTATTTTTAACAGTTTGAATAGTAAACAAAAACTCAACACAGCACAATTAAAGCTCAAAATTGGTAATGATAGGTGCTTCGATTTTAATGCCACAGATTTAAGACCAATTGGTAAGGCAATTAAAGTTAATATTGCGGACAATGAAACTCTTTTAGACATTAAAAATCGTGTTAGCGTAAACGTAGGAGGTGAGGATGAGTAAGGAAATAATAGCAGATTTATACATCAGATTATCCTCTAAAAAACAAGAAAAAGGTATGTCTAAAACGTTTCAAATTTATGAATGTAAGAAATATTGTAAAAATAAGGGGTACAAAGTACGTAATATTTACTATGAAAATAAAAGTGCTAAAACCCCTGAAAAAAGACAGGTTTTTAATGAATTGATAGCAAGGCAGAAAACAAAAGAAAGAGCGGATGTTATAGTTGTTTATGCTGTTAATCGTTTGGCAAGAAATCCTGTAGATTTTTATCAAATACGTGAGCCTGTAGATAAATACAATACTGAGTTTGTTTTTGTTAGGGAATATTTAACAGTTAAAAAACCGTTTAAAGCGCATCAAAAATATTTAACAAGTATTCTAGTCGCTACGGCTGAATATGAGGTTGATGCTATGACAGAAATTCGCATGCGTGGTTCTTTAGAACGAGCATTAAGTGGAATTCGCCCAACTAAACTGAATTATGGTTATGGGAAGCGTAACGGCAAAGTTGTGATTATTCCTAAAGAGGCGGAATTTGTTAAACAAGCTTTTACTTTATATGCTAGTGGAAGATTTTCACTTAATTCTTTGGCTGATGAGCTTTTTCAACTTGGTTATTATTATAAGAATCAGCGTAACGGAAAAATTCCACGAGCTAGTTTGGCAAGTATGCTGAAAAGTATTTTCTATACAGGAAAGTATTACTTTCCTGGGCATGAAGGGATTATCCAAGGAAAGCATAAACCTATTATTGATGAAGAACTTTTTAATCAAGTTCAAAAGGTTTTAAAAAAGCCTTCCAGTGAAATCAAAGAGAAACATCAATTTTTGTATAATGGATTGATTAGGTATAAAGAAACTGGTGGTTTTATGAGCGGTGAGGTTAAAAAAGGGGGTAAATATATTTACTATACTGCTCGTAATGCGGATAATTCTTGTTGTTGTATAAATGAAGAGATTATTAATGAAAATGTACTTAATCGTCTTAAGCTTATTAAGTTAAATAAAATCCCTAAAAATATTGCAAATGAGGTTTTTAAAGAACATTTAAAACCAATGTCACAAGCACTTAGTACTGCAAAACGAGCCTTAAGCCGTCAATATCATGAGGAGTTAAAACTCAAAGAATATGTTGATATTAATGGGATTGAAGATACTGATTTTATTGAGTCGGAGTATGCTGAGATTAAAGAAAAGTATAAGGATGTTTCAAGTAATATTCAGATGTTGGAAGATAGAATATCTTTGCAAAAATCTAATTATCAAGAGGTTTTAAACAAGAATCTTGCAGAAGTCTTTAGAAATTTAGGTTTTGAACAGAAGCGACAAGTACTAGAACTTGTCAAAAGTAAATTTGATGGGAATTTTGATAAAAAAGTAAAAATAACCTTCAAATCTGCGTTTAGAAAACTTCTGTAAAAGTATAATCCTTTCATTTTTAATTCTTTATGTCTATAGCCACGCTAATACTAGCGTGGCTTTTTCTTTGACTTCTTTCACTTTTTAGAAAACTTTTCTAAGAGTTTTTCTTGAAAAGTATTTACTTTTTGCAAAAAAGATAAAAAATTAAATCAAATAAAGTTCAGATTTTTGCGGAGTATTGATTATGCTTACTTATTCAGATGTGCAAGAAATTTATTACCGAAATCACGGTACAACACAGTATTTTAAAAGAGGATATTGTAATAATCTGTTTTATACTGATGGAGTTATGGACTTTCAACGCTCTTTGGATGCTTATTGGGTTGTAGATAATGTTATAAGTTATATGCCAAAAGTCTTAAAGCGTTTTCGTGAATATGAGTCAACTTATTATACTGTGGAAATAGTTTTAAATCGTGAATATATGGGTTACATGGAAGTTTATGCAGAAGATTATAACGATAATGGTGATTTTGATGAACATATAACTATTATTAAGCAAAACATACCATTTATAGATCTACCATATAATGAAGATGAGGAATTAACTTCTTATAAAATGTATTTAAGGATTTTGAGCTATGAAAAAGAACAGTTTGTTTTACTGCTGCCTTCGGAAGATTAACCGACTAAATAAACTACTAATAACTTCAGTGATAACGACTATTTTCAAAAATATATAACCCTTAATTTTAGTAACGGTAACTTTAAAAACGACCAAACGACCTCTTTTTAAAAATATATCGACATTATAGCTTTTTGTTCTTAGAAATTTGTCCGCCAACTTTTATTTACTTTTTTGGAAAAACGTAAATAATTAAAAACAGAATGTAGCCCAATGTTGAGGAATAAAATTTATGGAACATAAGCCAGTTGTAATTTATGCAAGAGTATCAAGCCGTGAACAGGAACGAGAAGGTTTTTCTATACCTGCACAATTAAAGTTACTTAAAGAATATGCTCTTAAAAATGGTTTTCAAATTGTTAAGGAATATTCAGACGCTGAAACCGCTAAGAAGGTTGGAAGAACAAATTATAATGAAATGCTTGCATTTCTGAGAGAAAATCCAAATATAAAAACTGTTCTTGTAGAAAAAACAGATAGGCTTTATAGAAATTTTAAAGATTATGTAACTCTTGAAGATTATGATCTTGAAGTACATTTAGTTAAAGAAAGTACTATTATAAGTAAAAATTCAAAATCACATGATAAATTCATTCATGGGATAAAAGTTTTAATGGCAAAGAACTACATAGATAATCTTTCTGAAGAAATTTCAAAGGGTTTAAAAGAAGCTGTAGAAGAAGGATATTGGCCATTCCAACCACCTTATGGATATTTAAGAGGTGCTAAAAAGAATCTAATCATTGATAATTCAAGGATTTTATTTGTAAAAAGAGCTTTTGAATTATTTGCCACTGGTAAATATTCACTTAGAAAACTTTGTGAACAACTATTTATAGAGGGATATTATTACAAGGCTGACAGACTTAAAATAACTAATTCAGTTCTTGAATCAATGTTAAAAAACGTTATCTATATAGGTCAAATGAATTGTAACGGTATAATTTATCAAGGAAAACATCCTGCTATAGTAAGTCGTGAGCTTTTTGACAAGGTACAAAAAGCATTTTTAAAAACTGATAGATCAAAGGTTCGTAAAAATTTTGAATTTATATATCCAGGAATTGCAAAATGTGGAGTATGTGGATACGCTTTTTGCGGAGAACGTCAAAAAGGTAATGTTTATTACAGATGTTCACACTATGACAGAAGTTGTCCTAATACTGAGTATATTTCTGAAAAACAATTAACTCAGGCATTAAGAATGCACTTGAAAAGAATAGGGTTAAAACCTGAAATTTATGATTTAGTGAAGCTTTCTTTAAAAATGGCTGTTGGTGATGAGCAAGAATATCATAAGCAAGAAGTGACAAGAATTAATGCAGAGTTAGAAGATTGCAAGGAAATTTTAAAAAAGATGTATTTAGATCAGGTAAATAATATTTTAGAATACGATTTATGGGTAAATCTAAAAAATGAATATGAAATAAAGCTAAGCCGTCTTATGTCAGAACTTCAACTTCATAATAAAGCTAATACAAATTTCTTTGATACAGGTCTTAAAATCCTTGATTTATGTGGACGTGCAAGCTTACCAGCCACCGAACTTTCTGCTCAAGAAGTAGCAGATATTGTACGACAGACATATTTATCCGTTAAAATTACCAATCGTAAAGTTAATGTAATTTTCGCTGAACCATATGCTACTATTGAAAAATTGGTAAATTTAGCAAAAATAGGAATATCAGAGTTTGGATATGAAAATTTTAAGCAAAAAATAATTTCTTCTTATGATAAAAATAATGCAAATACTAAAAAAGAGCCCGAAGGCTCTGATTTAAATTGTTCTGTTTGTTTTAAATGGTGGAGGTTAGGAGATTCGAACTCCTGACCCCCTGCGTGCAAAGCAGGTGCTCTACCAGCTGAGCTAAACCCCCACATCTATTAACTTGTCACGTAACCTCCAAGCGCTATTTTCAAACTCACCTATCGGCTACATTTTTTATTTTACATGATGATTTTTTTTTGTAAAGAGGGTTTTGTTATTTTACCCAAATAACTTTTCAAAACGAGCCATTGCTTCTACTGTATTCTCTTTTGAACCAAAGGAGGTTAGTCTGAAATACCCTTCTCCGTTGTTTCCAAAGCCTGAGCCTGGAGTACCTACAACTTGAGCATTTTCTAAAAGATAGTCAAAGAATTCCCAAGATTTCATATTATTTGGACATTTTAACCAAATGTACGGAGAATATTTGCCGCCAACATGCCAAACATTACATTTTTTTAGCGTTTCAGAAATTATTTTGGCATTTTCTTTATAATAATTTAAGTTTTCTTTTATTTCTTTTTGACCTTCTTCAGTAAATACAGCCTCTGCTGCTCTTTGTACGATATAAGGTACTCCGTTGAATTTTGTTGTTTGGCGTCTTAACCACATTTTATTTAATTTCCCAAGAGCATTCGGAACTATTGTATATCCGCATCTTGTTCCGGTAAAGCCTGCCATTTTAGAAAGCGAGCAGAATTCTATAGCACAATCTTTAGCACCGTCTATTTCATATATGCTATGAGGAATTTCTTTATCTGATATAAAGCATTCATAAGCTGCGTCAAATAAGATTATTGCGCCCATTCCTCTTGCGTAATCAACCCAAGCTTTTAGCTGCTCTCTATTATATGCTGCACCTGTCGGGTTATTTGGAGAACAAATATATATCAAATCTGCTTTAACATTTTTATCCGGCAGTGGTAAGAAGCAGTTATCTCCGTTTGCGTCTATAAAAATAACTTTTCTTCCTGCCATAATATTTGTATCAACATAAACAGGATACACAGGATCAGGAACTAATACTGTATTATCTTGATTGAATAAGTCTAAAATATTTCCCAAATCGCTTTTTGCACCGTCAGAGATAAATATTTCGTCCAAATCCAATTCCACATTATGAGTTTTGTAATAACCTTGAACAGCTTTTCTTAAAAAATCATAACCTTGTTCTGGGCCATAACCGCGAAAAGTTGCTTGAACTCCCATTTCATCAACTGCTTTGTGCATTGCATCTATTACTTTCTTGCACAAAGGTAAGGTCACATCGCCTATTCCAAGTTTAATAATTTTTTTATCAGGATTTTTAGACGAAAATTCACTTACTTTTTTTGCTACTGTAGAGAATAAATAACTTTGTTCAAGATTTTCATAATTTTTGTTTATGTTCATACTTTTACCTTTTAATTCCAAATTTTATTGATCAGACTCTTCGTGTTTACCCTTCATCATTTTTTCAAAATCAGAAGGTTTAATATTTTGTATAAAGTCCTTAAATTCTTGCGCTTCTTCTTCATCTTTTGCGGTATCTGTGGAGACAGAGCCGTTCATAAGTACATTTGCCGTAACATAAATCGGCGCTTCCATTCTCATTGCAATAGCAATAGCGTCAGAAGGACGAGCGTCAATTTCTAAAGTTTCGCCATCTTTTACAAGGTACAATGTTGCAAAATATGTTTCTTTTTCAACATCATTTATCTCGATTTTTTCAAGCGAATACCCTGTTTTTTCGATAATATTTGCGATTAAGTCATGAGTCATAGGGCGAGCGACAACGAGCCCTTCAATACATCTGATAATTGCACTTGCTTCAGCTGAGCCTATCCAAATAGGAAGAGCTTTTCTGTTATCCAAATCGTGAAGAACAACTATTGGTGAATTTGTTCTTACATCAAGTGCTATACCCATTACTTTCATTTCTATCATAAAATTTGCCCTCAACCAGTGTTTTCGATTATTATATCACAAAACCTAATTATATGATATAATCCCAGATATGAGAATTAATGTTGTGTACAATAATCAAATAGCCGGCTGGACTGATGTTCTTGAGGTGTTAAAAAAATCCTTAGACAAAGAACAAGTCGATTTTAAGGTTTTTGATATTGATAATCTGGAAAATTATGGTGATTTTACTTTTGTAATCGGAGGAGATGGAACTCTTCTTAAAGCTGCCAGATTTTATTCTGAATCAGGAGTTCCTGTTTTGGGTATAAATTTGGGAAGACTAGGTTTTTTATCTCAGGCAAATGTGAATGAAATTGATACTGTAGTTGATAAAGTATTAAGGAAAGAATTTTCAATAGAAGAAAGATTGATGTTGAAATCTGAAAATTCGCTTGCTTTGAATGATTTTGTAATCAAGGGATGCAACACTTACAGGACTTCAAAATTTTATTTGGAAATTAATGATAAATTTGTATGTGATTATATTGCCGACGGGCTTATAATATCAACTCCGACTGGTTCAACCGCCTATGGGCTATCAGCAGGCGGGCCTGTGTTATATCCGACTCTTGATGCGCTTGTTATTGTGCCGATTTGTCCGCATACGCTCAACGCTCGTCCTCTTGTTGTACCTTCTTCCGAAACTATTACGGTTAAAACTAGCGATAAACTTTTATCTGTGGCAGTAGATGGTGCAGACACTGAAGGCTGCGTTAAACAAATTTCTATAAAATTGTCCGAACAAAAGGCAAAACTTGCATTTTTGGATGATGACAGTTTTTATTCCGTTCTCAGAAATAAACTTCACTGGGGAGTTTCGCCGGAACTAAATTAAGAAGCCCCTTTTTCTAATAGAAACGGAACGTATTGTTTGTCTACTTGTTCGATATGGTTAACAATCCAGGATTTTATAAATATTGCCAGGTTAAAGTAGAGCATTACATTATGATCATCGTATGCTTGGTGGAATTCGTTTATCTTTTTGACAAAAAATTCGTGTAACTTTTTATGTTCTTCTAAATCCGGATAGCCATATTTTTCAAGTATTGCTTCTTCTGTTTCTAAATGTTCTTTAGAATATAATAACAAATTATCAATAACTTTTCCTAAAGCTTTTTTGTCGCTCTTATCTTCCATCGCTTCATAAAGAGCTCTTAAGGTATCAAAAAGTTGTTTATGTTGTTTGTTTAATATTTCAATTTTTACGTCGTGTTTCATTCTATTCCAATCAATAGCACTCATATTTTACCTCTAATTTAAAAAATACATTTTCAACTTATTGTACAGCCGGATAATATCTTGTAAACTTATGTAATTTTATAATAACTTAATGTAACAAAATGAACATAAATTCATTTTTGTCGTTTATAATATTATAAACGATGGTAGTATAAAAGAAAAACGAAGAGGATGAAAATTAGAATAAAGAAGATATTGGTCGTAATCCTTTTAGCTACGGGTTTGCAGGCACAAGCTATTCAGACTATACAAATAGAGAAGGATGCAGCGTTATCTTTAAACGATTGTATACGTATTGCTTTAAACAATAGTCCTGTTGTAAAGAAATCTATTTTTAATTATGATATAGCAATTTCTTCAGTAGGTGTTGCAAAATCCGCCTATTTCCCGACAATATCACTTGGGGTTGGATATAACCAGAATTTTGGCGAAAGAAGTAATGGGAGAGGAAGTTATCAGTCAAGAACTTTACCTGGGTTTGACGCTTCTTTGTCTCAACTTTTGTGGAATTTTGGTAAAGCTGATGCAAATATCAGAATGGAGAAATTTAATCGTATTGCTGCAGAATTTGATTTTGATGAGACGGTTTTATCTACTATTTTTAATGTAAAACTTCAATATTACGGGGTTTTGGCTGCTCGCTCTTTGGTTGAGGTCGAAAAATTAAACGTTCAGATTAATGAGAGAAATTATCAGAGAACTTTGGCTTATTATGAAGAGGGGATAAAATCTAAGATTGATTTGGTAAATGCGGAAGTTAATTTAAGTGATTCTAAAATTGCATTAGTAAGGGCTGAAAACACTTATAAAAACTCTATTGTAAGTTTGAATAATGCAATGTATGTTGCTTATGCTCCTGAATACAGAATTACTAATACAGAAACTTTTAATTTGGCTAACCCCTACGTTCCGATGAGTCTTACGCATATTGATCATTACAACAAGTTATTGAAACTTCCAAATGACATAAGTGATGCTGTTTATGCTGTAAAAGCTGAGAAAGGCGATTTTTTAAAGAATTACACTTTTGAAAAATATCCGTATACTTTTGAAAAATCGGTCGAGATTGCAAAAGAAAATAGACCTGACCTAAAAGCTTTGAAAGCAACGGTTAAGGCTATGCAGCAATATGTTTTGTTAACAAAGCGCCAATATTTGCCTAATCTTACAGGAAATGTAGGTTACAGCTATGCAAATACACGCTTTTATAATGATAATGGAATGAATGTTTCTGTGAATTTGAGTTCGACATTCAATATGAAACAGGTAAAACACGAAGTTGATATTGCAAATTCTCAATTAAATCTTGCAAAGACGGAAGTTGAGCTTCTTAATCAAAATTTGTATTTTGATATCCAAAGTGCTTATGTAGATATGATTCAGTTAGAAAAGCAAATTCCGCTTTTGGAAACAAATGTTCGCCAGACTTTGGAAAATCTTGAGTTGGCAGACGGAAGATATATGGTTGGCTTGGGTGATTATATCCAGCTTCAGGACGCAAGAGTAAATTATAATAATGCTCAAAGTTCTTATATTCAAGCGGTGTATAATTATAATGTTGCTCGTGCGACTTTAGAAAGACAAATTGCACTTCCGCAGGAAAATACTTTGACGGTTGAAGATATAAAGGATTATTCAAAGGACTTGAAAAAGCAGGAAAAACAGGAAGCTAAAGCTGCAAAAAAAGTTAAAAAAGACTCAAAAAAAGAAAGTAATAAGAAGGATAATGTATGAACATTCCCGAAAAGTTTAAGGAAAAGTTAGATAAATTAAAAAACGTAAACAGAAAACAAGTTTTGATAGGAATACTTGTAGTTATAGTTTTTTCAATAATAATTTCTACGATAGAGAAAAATCACGTAGAATATCAAACAGCAAGAATAAAGCGTAGAACAATAACACAGGTAGTAGAGGCTTCAGGAACAATAAATCCTGTAAACACAGTTTCTGTAGGTTCTACAGTATCAGGGTTGATAAGTGCAATTTATGTTGATTTCAATTCAAAAGTAGAAAAGGGGCAACTTTTGGCAGAAATTGACCCAAGAACTTTTCAGGCTACAGTTGATCAAAATGCAGCTAATGTAGCTTCGGCAGAAGCTGATTTAGCAAACAGACAAGCAACTTTTGAGATGTGTGCTAAGACTTTAAGAAGATATAAAAATTTGTACGCAAAGAATTTTATTCCAAAATCAGAATTGGATCAGGCGGAAGCTGATTACGGTTCCGCTTTAGCGCAGGTTAATGCGGCAAGAGCCAAGATTAGTCAGACAAAGGCTCAGTATGATCAGTCGCTTGTAAATTTGAATTATACAAAAATTACTGCACCGGTTAGCGGAATGATAATTTCTCGTGAAATTGACTTGGGACAGCCTGTTGCTGCAAGCTTCCAAGCTCCTGAACTTTTTACAATCGCTCAGGATTTGGAGAAAATGCAAATAGAAGTTAATGTATCAGAGGCTGATATCGGCGAGGTAAAAGAGGGACAAGACGTAACTTATACACTTGACGGGTATCCAAACAGTGTTTTTGAAGGTAAAGTTACTCAGGTCAGAATTTCTCCGACTACCGTTTCAAACGTTGTAACATATTCTGTCATAGTTTCGGTCGACAACAAGGATTTGAAGTTAAAGCCCGGCATGACTGCAAATGTCTCTATTATTACTGCAAAAAATGAAAATGTTCTTGCGGTTCCGAATGTTGCTTTGAAATTTACTCCCGAAACTGATGGTAAAAAATACAAAACTCAAGGTTTGTGGGTTAAAGATGGTTTGAAAATTGCACGTGTTGATATAGAAACAGGGGCTAGTGATGATTCATACACGGAAGTTAAAGGCGATAATATTTATGAGGGCGAAAGAATTTTAGTTGGTATAAAAAACGGAAAAAATAAAAAATCTCAACAATCAATGAGACCTCCAAGATTGTAAGTTTATAGAATTAAAGGCGGCGCCGAGTTGAAAACTCGGCGCCGCTTTTGTCTTGTTTTTAATTTATACTATTTATTTTTCAGCTTTGTCAGTATTTTCTGCTTTTGCATCCGAAGCTTCAGGTTTTTTACCTTCACTTGCAGCTTCAGTTTTTGTTGTACCAGTTTTTTTCGCTTCAGCTTTTGCTTTCATTGCAGCTTTTCTTGCTTCTTGTTCCTCTTTTGTTAAGCCGTAATTCGGATTAAAAAATCTTTTAAATCTTTCCGTACGGGTCAAAGTCCTCTCTTTATCAAGAGCTTGAGTTGCTTCATCCTTCAATCTAACAGCTTCGTCTTTTAATTTGAGTGCTGCATCTTTTTCTGAGCTAAGTTGAGCGATTTCTTGTTTTAAGCCTGAAACTTTTTTCTCTTTAACTATACCATAACCAAGACCAACAGCTGCAAGTACACCTAATGCGGTCATTCCTAGCATGTTGGATGAAGCAGATTTCTTCTGTTCAACTTCAGGTTCATATACCATAGGCATGGATGACGGATCCGGGTATTCTTGTACTTGATTATTTTGTTGCGGCGGCAATGTCAATGCATAATTAGCCATATTTGCGCTGGTAATTGGTTCCATATTTACCTTCTTTCATATAATTCTACACTTTTATATTCTTTTTAAAACAAATGAATATTGAAAATTGCTTCTTTATGATTCTTTGTAAACAAATCGTTACAAATTTAAGCGTTTCTTTGGAAAAATTTTGCAATATCTTTATGCTCAATAATTTTAGAAATCGGGCGTCCATGAGGGCAGGTATACGGTTTTTCACAAGTTCGCCAATTTCTTATTATTTCTTGCATTTGGAATTGGTTTAAGTACGTATTTGCTTTTACGGCAGCTTTACAAGAGGTCGTAATTAGTATTTGTTCTTCAATATTATCTATGTCGCCTGAAATATTTTCTAATATATCTGATAAAATTTCTTTTGGAGAAACTTTCGAAATTAGTTGAGGAACTTTTCTAAAAATTGCCTCATTTTCTGATACGAAGTCAATTTCATATCCGAATTCTTCTAATTTTTCTTTATTGTTTTCTAATAATTCTCTGTCGCTTGGTGAAATCGGAAGTAAATCAGATATGAAAAGTAATTGGCAGTCAATATTTTTCGATTTTTTTAACTTTTCATATATGTATCTTTCTTCTGCGATATGCTGGTCTACAATTTCTAAGCCTTCTTCACGCTCTATCAGGATATAAGTCTTTCTATATTGACCGATTATTAATTCTTCTTTTTCAACATGTTTTTCTTCTATAAATTTTGATTGTTCAAATGTTTTTGGTTCAATTTTTTTAGGCTCTTGTGTAATTTGAGTTTTTTCATACACTGTCTGCTGAGTCGGAAAAGTTATTATTTTTTCTTCTTCATCCTTATAATTAGGCTTGTTTAAAACTTTACTCAAATCAAGACTTCCGCTTACATAAATGTCATCAGAGGTTGGAGTTTTTTCTTCTTCTTTTGGTTTTAAAATTTCTTCTTTTTTTTCTTTTTCAATAATTCCTGATAATGCCATATCTATTGATGAATATATGAAATTAAATACCTGATTAGGATTTTTATATCTTACTTCTTTTTTTGATGGATGAACATTAACATCAATATCCTCTGGCGGGAGTTCCAAATTAAGTATAATGAATGGGTAACGTGAGCCGATTAGGTCTTTGTATACCATATCTATTGATTTTTGAAAAACTGGACATTTTACGATACGTGAATTTACGTATGTATAGTAATCTTTTTTGCTTGATCTTGTATAGTCAGGAGTGCTTACGTAACCTGAGATTTTCAAACCAGAAATTTTATCTGTCTTTAATACAGGTCTTAGATTTTTTGATAAATCTTCTGAAAAAACTTCTTTTACTGTTTGCAAAGTATCACCTTGTCCTGTTGTTTTTAGAACGGTTTTATTAAGGTTTTTAAGTTCAAATGATATTTCAGGATGAACAAGTGCAAGAGATTGAACCAGTTCATTGATGTAAGCGAATTCCGTTTTTGCAGATTTTAGAAATTTTAGTCTTGCGGGAATATTGTAGAATAAATCCTTAACTTCCATAATTGTTCCAATTGCGCAGCCTGTTTTTGATTGCTTTACTTCGGAATTTTCGCACTCCACCTTGGTTCCGTAGTCAAAATCCTTTGTTCTTGTAATACAAGTAAGTTTTGATATGGAAATTATACTTGCAAGAGCTTCTCCTCGAAATCCCATCGTTTTAACTGAATATAAGTCTTCGCTTGTAGCAATCTTGCTTGTAGCGTGTTTTGCAAAAGCCAGCATAATGTCATCAGGGTGAATGCCTGAGCCGTTATCTGCAATTCTTATATTTCTGCATTCGTTAGAAATTTCTATGCTGATTTTTGTAGCGCCTGCGTCAATGGAGTTTTCAACCAGCTCTTTTACAACAGAAAATGGTCTTTCAATTACTTCTCCGGCTGCAATTTGGTTTATCAAATGCTTTGAAAGTTGAACGATTCTTCCCATAAACTTTATTATACTCCAAAATGTTTTTATTATGTTATAATGAAGGGGTAAATACAAGGGGTAAATACAAGGGTTTAATCATTAAGGATTGAAGGGAATATAAATGGCAAAGAATAAGAAGATTAAAGTTGCATTTCCGCATATGGGTACTATTTCAATAGCTTGGGCGGCAGGGCTTAGGAAAATAGGAGTTGAGCCTTATGTTCCTCCTTATACAAGCAAAAAGACTTTGTCTTTGGGAACAAAAAATTCTCCTGAGGCAATATGCCTGCCTTATAAGCTTATTTTAGGCAATTTTATTGAGGCAATTCAAGGTGGAGCGGATTATGTAGCAATGATAACTTCTCCTGGAATTTGTCGTCTTGGTGAGTATGGAACTAATATTCATACGACATTAAAAGAACTTGGATATAATGCCAATTATATTGAGTTATCTCTTTATGACGGGATAAAGGGGTTGTATAAATTTTTGAAGGAAATTTCTGGGAAAAATGATCCGATTTTAATTCTTAGAGCAATAAATATTACAATGCGTAAAATTTTTGCAATAGATGATTTGGACACAGCACTTTCTTATTATCGTGCAAGAGAAGTTAAGTTTGGCGATGCAGAGAGAAATTATAAAAAGGCTCTTAAACTTATTGATAAAGCGGATTCTACTCACGATTTGAAAAAGGCTTATGAAAGAGCGCTAAAAGAGATTGAAAAGACTGAAATTGATCCTAATAGAGAAGTTTTGAACGTTGATATAACAGGCGAAATTTTCCTTGTTAATGACGAGTTTTCGAACCAGAATATAGAGCGCGAACTTGGAAGAATGGGAGTTCAGACAAGAAGAAGTTTGACTGTAGGAAGTTTCTTAAAAGATGCGATTATTCCGAAAGCTTTCAGACCGCCTGAAACTCACTTGCAAAGGGCAGAGAGAATGGCAAAACCATATTTGATGCGTGATATCGGAGGTGATGCTCTGGAATGCGTTTCAGATGTAGTTTTTGCGGATGAAAAAGGTAAAGACGGAATTATACATATTTCACCATTTACGTGTATGCCTGAAATTATGTCACAAAATATCTTCCCTACTATGAGAGAAGAGCATGAAATTCCTATTTTAACTCTGATTATGGATGAACAAACCGGTAAAGCCGGATATATCACAAGATTAGAGGCGTTTGTGGATCTTATGAGGCGTAAAAAGAGAGCCAAATTAGGTAAGTTAAAGACCAGAATATAGCTCTTTTTAAATACCCTACTTGCAAAAAATAAAAAAAACTACTATTATAGCAATATAATGGAACAGTTCGTAATAACATTTGATGAGATTAGAGCGCTTTTAGTAGAGCAACAGTATCCCGAATCAGACATAGAAGAGTTAGAAAAAGCCTTTGAGTTTGCAAAAAAGCTCCATTCAGGACAGTATAGGGTTTCGGAAGAGCCTTATATTATACACCCTATGGAAGTTGTGAAGATTTTAATAGGCTTACGGGCTGATAAACATACTCTTATGGCAGGTTTTCTTCACGATATATTGGAAGATACGGATGCAAAGCCTGAAGAGATAAAAGAGCTGTTTGGCGAGGATGTATTAAATCTTGTTCAAGGTGTTACGAAACTTGGAAAATTGCAGTTTAAATCAACAGAAGAGCGTCAGGCAGAAAACTTTAGGCGTATGCTGATTGCAATGGCAAGTGATGTAAGAATTATTCTTCTAAAGCTTGCTGACAGGCTCCATAATATGCGGACTCTAAATTATATGACACCTGTTAAACAACAGCGAATTGCTCAAGAAACTCTGGATATATTTGCCCCGCTTGCTAATCGTTTAGGTGTGGGGAAAATTAAGGCGGAACTTGAAGATTTGGCTTTAAAATACCTTCATCCTGATAAATATTATGAAATTGCCCAGCTTGTTTCACAAAAGAAAGCCGAACGAGAAATGACCGTAAAGCTTTTGATTGATAAAATCTCTAAAGACGTTAAAGCAAGCGGAATTAATGCTCAGATTACCGGCAGGGCAAAGCATTATTACAGTATTTATAACAAAATGCAGCGTCTTAATGTGGCTTTTCACGACCTATATGACATTACTGCGGTAAGAGTTATTGTAGATACTGAAAAAGAATGTTATGAAGTTTTAGGGCTTATTCACTCCCAATTCAAACCAATTCCGGGACGATTTAAGGATTATATTGCAATGCCTAAAGGTAAT
The DNA here is from genome assembly GCA_944323165.1 of Candidatus Gastranaerophilales bacterium. GTDB lineage: Bacteria > Cyanobacteriota > Vampirovibrionia > Gastranaerophilales > Gastranaerophilaceae > CAG-196. The sequence continues at coordinate 127,997 of CALURK010000001.1, forward strand.
ATGTACCAATCATTACACACCTCTGTAATTGGTCCGAGACAAAAACCTTTGGAGGTTCAAATTCGAACTTGGGAAATGCACGAGATTGCTGAATATGGTATTGCTGCACACTGGAGGTATAAGGAAAAAGGCTCTAAAAAAGCTGATTCTGCAAGCGATATAAAATTCTCTTGGATGAGAAAGCTTGTTGAGTATAACAAGGAAACCAAAAATGCAGAAGATTTTGTTAATTCTGTAAAATTAGACTTGTTTTCAGATCAAGTTTTTGCTTTTACTCCTGGCGGGGACGTCATAGATTTGCCAAGAGGTGCTACTCCTGTGGACTTTGCATATCGTATTCACTCAGATGTCGGACATAAGACAGTTGGAGCTTTGATAAACGGACGTATTGCACAACTTGATACGAAGCTTAAAAACGGTGATATTGTTGAAATTATGACATCTAAAGTTGCAGCGCCAAGATTGGATTGGTTAAACTTTGTTGTAACAAAACAAGCTGCATCACGAATTCGTCAGTGGTATAAAAAGAATAAGCGTGAAGACCACATCGATATAGGTAAAGCTAATCTGGAGCACGAACTTACTAAAACCGTATTTGATGAATATGTTAAAAACGGGGAATTTGAAAAAGTTGCAAAGCAAATGAATTATGTAAGTGCGGATGATTTGTTTGCGGCATTGGGTTATGGCGAAACAACCGTTAATAAAATAGTAAACCGTTTGAGAAAGCCGCCTAAACAAGAAAACCCTGTTGCTCATAAACCAAGAAAAGCTTCGGAAAAAGATATTGTAGGGCTTGAAGGATTGTTATATTCTTTTGCTCGTTGCTGCTCACCAATTCCGGGTGAACCTATCGTAGGTGTTGTTACTCGCTCTAAAGGTGTTACTGTCCACAGATTAGATTGCAAAACACTCGAAAATATTCCTGTTGAAAGGCTTATTGATATACATTGGTCAGGAAACAATGTTAATAAGACATATAGTACAACTATTCGTATTGAAACTGCTGAAAAATTGGGGCTTTTAAAAGATATTATTGGTGTAGTTTCTGACAACAATACAAATATTAGTTCTGCAAATGTTAAGTCTAAAGGAAAAGTTGGTATTATCGAGCTTGGAATAGAGCTGGACAACATTGATACTCTAAGAAAAGTTATGACCGCGCTACAATCTATGCCAGATGTTTTTAGTGTTAAAAGAATTCAAACTTCTTATACTAAGGCACCGCAACAATTTACCAAAAAGCCTAGTAAACAGTTTAGAAAACACAAAAAAACTTCTAATTAAAAAATATTATTTTTTCTTTTTAGCAGTTTTTTCACATTCTAACATTATTCTATTCAGGTTATTTAAGTCATAAACCGGTGGTAAATTATAACTTAATGGTAAGAAATATGACGGAGCATCTTCCGATGTGAAAAAAGTATTAGGAGCTTTTTCTCTTTGAAAAATAAATGCATCACCCCTATACTGATTAAATTTCTCTAAATATGGTTTATTTCCAGATTCCATAAGCGGTTTAACGACGTCTACTAAGGGGCTATATTTTTTGTCGATATCTTTATTGTTTAATATTTTAAATAATTTATCATCCAACTCTTTCAAGTCGTTAACATCTTTTGTCACAAGCATAAGTTCGAAAGGTCTTGGTTCGCCAGGAAACTTGAATAGAAAGTGTACTGCAGGATAGTTGATTTCTGTTAAATCATTCAAATCCAAACGAACTCTTCTGGGCTCTTTCAGATTTAAACTTTCCCACTTTTCTTCTTGTACTCGTTGCAAATTCTCGAGAAAATCTGATGATGTGTAATCATATTTTTCTCTTTCATTTTTTTTGAAATCTTTTGTAATTTTAGGACGTTTATTTTCTATTTCCTGTAGTTCTATTTCTCCTTTTTCAATAGGTTTTATAAACCTTGATAAAACTTTTTCTACGACCTTTTTTGAACCGTCTCTCATAACGATTTTAGTTCCATTAAGATCAGTCATAAAATCTAAAACTTCTGCTTTACAATTGTATTGACGAGTTGCACTCTTTTCTACAATTGACTTTGGAGTTTTTACTCTACCACAAATTTTATAGATAGGATTTTTAGGGTTTAATTCTGTTGCGACTAAGTCTCCTAATAATTCATTTAAAAAAGTTTCAGCTTTTTTTTGCATAGGTTCAGCCGCTTTGCTAATCGATTTTGCAACAATTAAGGAAACTCCGCCTTGAGATCTCGATTGGAGCATTTTTGCCGTAGCCTTGAAGGATAATGTATCAGCTTTTATAGGCTCTTGCATTTTTAATCCAAAGTTTGTATTCGGATAAGATACATTATTGGTATCATTATTTGTTACTTGAAAAAATCGTAAACTGTTAATTTTAGGGATATTCATCTTTTCTCCTTAACCATACACACATACAAAACCCGTAAATATATAAATTTGCTCTAGTATTAAGAAATGTTAATTACTGTGTAACAGGCTCTGTATCTAATTCTCCAATTCTATTCTCATATCCCGTAAACTCGCAAATCTGTTTTGCCCATTCCTGAATAATTTCGTCCTCATCAAGAGTATAGGATATAGGTTTGCCGATTTTTACCGTTATATGTTTTTCAAAAAGCTTTTTCGCATATCCATCAAATCCGCAAATTCCTACCGGTATTATATCTGCTTTAAATTTTTTTGCAAAAAGTATAAAACCCTTGTGAACATTATTCAAAACAGGCTCTCTTACTATTTTCCCCTGCGGGAAAATACCCAAAGACCAAGAAGTATTAAAAACAGATTTTACAGTTTTAAAAGTTGCTATTTCCGGTTTATCTCTGTTTACTGCAAAACCTCCTAATGCGTGTACCAAAAAACGCAAGAGTTTGTTTTTGTCGTGAAATAATTCTTGTTTTGCCATATAAGCAATTGTCCTAGATGCAGATATGGCAATGAGTGGGGGATCTATATATGAAACGTGGTTAGCCGCATAAATTACATGGGGATTTTTAGGCACGTTTTCGCGACCTTCTATTTTTAAGTTATACATAAGCTTTGTTACAGGCCATACAACTACATAGAGGAACAACATATAATATGATGATCTAAACCAATTATAGTCCTTCTCAGTTCTTCGGTTGTAATTTTTTTCTTTTCCCATCTTGTCCTTCCAGTCGTAATAAAGTTTTATGTTGTGACTTTGTCCTCTACATATTTAAATCCTGTCAAATTTTCAATAGATTTTTCCCAAAGATCTACCATTCCCATAACATCATCAGAATATGGTATAACCTTTCCTATTCTTACAATAATTTTTCCAGTGAAAGGAATTCTTTTAACCTCTTGAGTTCCGGTTATGCCTATAGGCAGAATTCCGCATTTTGTACTTTTTGCAAGTGTTGCAAATCCTTTTGCTATATGGCTTATTTCTCCGGCTTCTTGTCTTGTGCCTTGCGGGAATATTCCCAATACCCAATCTGTTTCTTTAAGATTTTTAACAGTTTTAATTGTTGAAACACTTAATTTTTCTCTGTCTACTGCGAATGCTCCAAGCCAGTTTAACCACCAACGCATAAAAGGATTTTCAAATAATTCTTTTTTTGCCATATATGCTACACTTCTATCTAAGATGGCACACACAAGAGGCGGATCCAATGTGGAAAGGTGGTTTGCTGCAGCTATGTAATTATTGTCCGAAGGGATATTTTCCTTACCGTAAACCTCTAATCTGTATACTAATTTAAATCTGATCATATAAAAAATATGTGTTACAAGATATTGAAAAAAACTCCTCCACATATTATAAAATTTAGCATCTCTCAGTGAGTGATTTCTATTTTTTACTTTTTTATCATTTGACATAACGAAAACCCCTTGTCTTAAGCAGTATTATACTATAAATATTATTAATAAAATAGTATAAAAGGGTAGTTTACTCTTTTTTCTCTTCTTCCTCTTCAGCTTCTCTATACTCTTCTTCGGCTTCTGCTTCCAATCGCTCTATTTCTTCTTTTTCTTTTTCTTTTTCTTCTTCCAAAATATCTTTTATTGATTTCTTATGTTTTTTTGCGTTTAAAACAGATGCGACATTTGTCATTGCAAGAGAATTTAATGTTGCTCTAAGAAGAGCACTTCTATCAACATATTGGTTGTTGTAAAAGTTTGAATCTTCTTCCTCTCCTTCAACGGGTGGAAGGTACATTGCTTCAGAACCATATTTGTCTTGACTCATTTTTGCAGCCGTACCCGAAGGATCACCACTTTTGAAGTTAAATGAGCCGCCGATTCCATAAAAACCCGCTGATCTGTTATCTACCACTGTAAGACCTCATGTTAAGAGTATTTCTTCCCTATTTTAATACCCTTCTACGATAATATAACCCCTAAAAGTATTATTTGCTAGTTCGTAAAGAAATTGTTACATTTCTTTTTGTTTTTGTCCCAAAACCTCTGGAACCGGATCAAAACCGCCTTCATTGAGAGGATGACATTTGCAAATTCTTTTTATGCTGAGCCAGCCGCCTCTAAATATTCCGAAACGTTCTATTGCAGTGTACGTATATTCTGAACAAGTAGGGTAGAATCTACATCTTGCAGGGGTATATTTGGAGATGAGCTGGTATATTCGTATTAAACTTAAGAAAAATTTTTTTAGCATATCTGTAGTATAAACCAGTTTGTAAATTATTGTAAATAACGATATAGAAAAAAGCAATAATTTTTTCTACGTATACTTTATATATATAAGTAATATAAAAGGGATATTAACATGGGATTTGGAACAATATCAAACACATTTATAAATTGTAACGGGCATTCGGTCGCTTTTAGTTATAATAGCTTAAGCCCATTCGGATGTTGTCGCGGTTTTGGTGGATTTACTCCAGGGTGTTTTGGTTTTGGCTTCAATTCAATGTGTGGAAATCCTTACGCTTTTGGAGCCGGAGCAGGATTGGGTTTTGCTGCCGGTGTTGCTTTAACTCCTCTGTTACCAGCTGTTTTTAAGGGGATAGGTCAAGGATGTTCTTGGCTCTGGAACAATGCTATTGTTCCTGCCGCTAAAGGAGTTTGGGAAGGAGTTAAGTGGGTAGGAAACGGTATCGCCAAAGGAGCTAAATGGGTTTGGAATGGTGTTAAAAACTTATGGAACAATATTTTCCACAAGGACTCTAAAGCGAAACAAGCTTAGGTGTAAATAGGGAACGATCTGCTTCATTAAAGTTTTTAATAATTCCTGATAATCCGTCTATATTTTGGTAAAATTCTATCGGTTCTATAGAATCCACTGCGATAATTTTACCTATACCAGCAGCTTTAGCGGCATTTATTCCGGCTATAGCATCCTCAAAAACAACGCAATCTTTTGGCGGTAAATTGATTTTGTCTGCTGCAATTAAAAATATATCCGGTGCAGGTTTCCCTGGAATTTTCCCGTCTGAGTAAACTATTTTATCAATATCAAACCAGCGAGATAAATTAAATTCTTTTATATAAAATTCTACATTATCCCACTCTGACATTGTCGCAATTGTTCTTGGAATGTTGTTTTCCTTTAGAAAATCAAGAAATTCTATTGCTCCGGGAGCAAGTTTAAAGTTTTCTTTGTCTAAAAGGCAGCGTTTTCGATATAATGATTCTTTTTCTTTTGCATATTTTTCGACCATTTCAGGAGTTGGTTTTTTGCCGATTGCATATTCGATAATATCTTCATTTGTATGACCAAACATATTATCTCGCATTTCTTCTTTGGTAAAAGAAGTTCCCCTTAATATCTTGGAAAATTCCAACCACGCATCATAATGTAGTTGGGAATCCCAATATAAAGTTCCGTTAAAATCGAAAATTACACCTTTCATAATTATGATTATACTATAAAAACGTGGTATAATAGTTTTATGAAAAAGTTTATAGCATTATTAACGATCTTTGCCTGCACTTTGTCTGTATGGGCAGAAATTCCGCAAAAACGACAGTATGTTCCTGTGAACAGAATGAAAAATCCGCCTGTTGGAACTTTTAAAAAGAAAAAAGATGGTACTATTGTTCAGTACAATGACAGAGGAAAGAAGATCGGTGAATATAAATTAGAGAATAACAGTTACAAGAAAATTAAATGAAATTTAATCTAAGTCTGGAAAATATAAATTATATAAAAATAACTTATCGCGACCCTGAAGGTGTTGGACACGTTGCAAAAGCTGTAATTAAACAGTTAAGTTCTGTAGATATTTTGGCGTGTATGAAATATGAGGACTCCGTTAAAATTCCTTATCCGCAAGATGTTCAGGTTAGTTTTGCTTGTGACAATGCCCTTTATAAAGCAAATACTACGTTGAAATTTGTAGAGAGTGATGATTTGTATGTGTATTTTACGCTAAAATTACCTCAAGATATTGAATATAAACAAAATAGAGAGTTTTTTAGAGTAAAAATGGATGAAAGTGTTTTGATAAGATTTAAAGATACAGTTATACCTTCCAGAATTTATGATATTTCTGCAAACGGAATTAAAGTAAAATTGGATAAGAGCATTCAATTTCCGGAAGAAGTAATGCTGGATATTTTATTTAGTACCGGCGAAATAAAGACAAAAGCCAAATTTATTCGTCAGGATAATGAAGAAGGTATTGCAAAGGCATCTTTTGAATTTGAGAATATGTCGGAAACAAATCGGGATATAATCGCTCAAAAATGTATCCAAAAGCAGTTGGAAGACAGACGCAAAGCTTTGATGTAAAGATTTGTAACAAAAAGGCAATATTACCTTCAAAAAAGTTTTACATGATATAGAAGTGTGTAAAACCGTAAGGAGGTTTGTATGAATGCTATATCTTTTAGTGGTGGTGAAACTGCAGGAAGTATTGGGATAAAATCCAATAATCAAATTAGGAAAAATCCTATTGAAACACCTTTGCAAACTCCAGGTGGTGATACCGTGAATTTTCGTGGAAAAGATTACGAAGAATCTTCTTCTGCTGGTAAGACTCTATTGAAAGGGCTTGTTTCCATCGCTGTTGTAGTTGGTGCTTTAGGGCTTGCTCATAAAAAGGATGTTTTTGGAAAGATTAAAAACGCTGATGTGAAGAAATATATTGAAAAAGCTACTGAACCTTGTTATAAAATCTGTCACAAAGCTAAAGAATTAGCTACTGCTGCTTATAATAAAGTTAAAGATAAGTTTTCAAAATAGTTCTATAGAGAAGCAACAAAAAAAGGACAACTCTTTTGCCCTTTTTTTGTAAATGGAATTATTAAACAGAAAATTACATATTTCCTGTTGCAAAAGAAGCAGCTTCTTCATAAGGGTTTTCAACTCCTGCGCTTTGAGCAGCTTTAAATGCTGTTTCAAAAGCTTTGTCTGAATTTTCAGCAATCTGCGGGTTTTCAAGAAGTGCCTTCAAATCGTGTTTAGTGTCATCAGCACCTTTAAATAACATTGAACGTCCAATAACTTCTGCTTTTGGGTCAGAAAAATCACTTATTTTAGGGGAATCATTTTCAGCAGCAACTTCTGGGGGATTTTCTTGTGGTTGTTGTTTAGAAATGCCGCTGTAGTTTACTTGATTTACACTAAATTTTGGACCATTTACTTCACTCATTTATATTACCTCGCTAATTATTTAATTATATCATATTCAGTTTTTAATCAACTATCCATTAGTTCTAAAACGTAAGATTAATTTTTTTTGCTAGTTGAGTGGTAAATTTTATGAAAAAATTTACAAAAATTTACTATTTATATTGACTTTGTTATAATTAATATATGGCTAATGATATAGAGTCTTTGCAAAATATTCTTAAAGATGATCCTTCAAATTTTCAGGCAAGAAGAGAGCTTTCTATTTTACTTGTTAATAATGGGTTTAATGAGGAAGCAGAGGGAAATTTGTTGTATCTTTCAAAGTATTTTCCTGATGATGCTGAAATTTATTATAATTTGGGAATTGTTAGTGAAAAATTAAAGAAATTTGATGATGCGAAGAAGTATTATCAAAAAGCTTTAGAGATTTCGCCTCAGGAGGACTTTTATTACAACATAGGTGAAGTCTTTGTCGAACTCAAGGATTGGGATAATGCAATACTTGCGTTTAGAAAGGTTTTGGAAACCGATCCTAATGACGGCAATTGTTATTTCAATTTGGGTGTGTGCTATTTTAATAAAGATGAAAAAAATCTGGCACTTGATAATTTCCAAAAAGCCGTGTCTATTAATCCGAGAGATGTTTATGCCTATTTTTATCTGGGCTATATTTATCAAAATGACGGTCTGACAAATTTTGCGGTGGACAGTTATAATAAAGTGTTGGAAATTTCGCCGGATTATAGCTGGGCTTATTTTAATTTAGGTTCAATCGCTTTCAAAAACGGTAATTTAGAAGAGGCTAAAAATTATTTGTTAAAGACAATTCAGTATAACTCTTCTGATATTGAAGCGTATAAGTTACTTACAAAAATTTGTTTAAAAGCCGGAGAAACGGAAGAAATTCTTGAAATTCTACACACCAGGCTTCAAGCGGATGAAAATGGCGACTTATATTATTGTTTAGCAAGGGTTTATAAATATATAGGTGATTCTGAAAAGTATTGTGATAATTTGGAATTAGCTCTTAATAATCCGTATACGTTGACTTTCCCGAAAAAAATTGTAAAACAAGAATTTGAATATATAGAGGAAAAATTAGATAGAAAAGAAAAAATAGAACCTCAGACAACGGTAGAAGAATATTCTCCTGAAAATCAAAATTTAGAAGACGAGTCTGAAAAAGCTGATTTAGACGAAAGCGAAGAAAATTTTGATGAATATTCAGAAGGCGATGAGGAGTCGGAAGAAGATGAAGAATTATCAGAAGAAGAGGATGAGGATTTTTCTGATGAAGATTCTGAGGAGGATGAGGAGTCGGAAGATGACGAAGAGTTATCTGATGAGGATGAGGATTTTTCTGATGAAGACTCTGAGGAGGATGATTCATACGATGATGAGGTGGATGAAGAACAAGACGAGTAGGGTATGTTATCAAAAATTTTTATAAAAAATTATATATTGATAGATGAATTAGAATTAGACTTTTCTGAGGGGCTCAATATAATAACTGGTGAAACGGGAGCCGGAAAAAGTATATTGATTAATGCAATAGATATTGCCTTTGGCGCAAGAGCAGGAAAAGAAATTATTAAAGGAGATGCAGATAAGGCTGTTATTGAGCTGACTTTAATAAATAAAAAGCAGGATTTGACAGAACTTTTTGAGGAGAATGGGATAGATAATTGCGGTGATGAAATAATATTGTCAAGAGAGGTTACTAAAAGCGGTTCTCGCTCAAGAGTGAACGGTTGTTTGGTTAATCAAGATTTTATGAAGCATTTTCGTGAATTGTTTATTGATGTTCATTCTCAGCACCAGACGTATTCCTTTTTGCAGCCAAAGTACCATATTATGTTGCTGGATGCATACGCAAAAGGTACTTGCGGGGAGCTTCTTGATAGATATAAAGCAGAATATGCACACTACAAAGACAGGCTTAACAAATTGGAAGAACTTAAAAATTCTGCGGATAAAACTTCCGAACAAATAGATTTTCTAAAATTTCAGGTTAATGAAATTGATGAAGCTCAAATAAAGTCTGCAAATGAGGATGAAGAATTAAATAATGAACTTGCTGTTCTCGAAAATGTAGAAAAACTAAAAGACTTGACAGGAAGTTCTTACTGGGCTATTTCAGGCGACGATGGCGCAATTATGGACGGGCTTTTGCAAATCAAGATGAATTTGGCGAAAGCTTCCGGCATGGATAATTCACTTGAAGAGCAGGAAAATAGTTTGATAGAGGCGATTGAAATTCTTAAAGATTTGTCAACTTCTTTAAGAGAATATTCAACATCTTTAGACAATGATGAAGAAAGAATTAATACAATACAAGAACGCTTATTTGTTCTTGAAAAACTGAAACGTAAGTATGGCGGAACCTTAGAAAGTGTTATAACTCAGGGTGAAAACTTGAGAAAGGAACTCGAAGGAATAGAATTTTCCACTCAAAATATTGAGGAGTTGCAATTAAAGATTGATGCTCAAAAAAATAAACTTGAAACGTTAGCAGGAGAAATTTCGGAACAAAGAAAGAATTACGCTCAGGTGTTATCCGGCTTAATTGTTGAAAAGCTTGAAAAATTGGAGCTTCCGAAAGTTAGATTTGAAATCCATTTCGAAAAATGCGAACTTGGAGCAAACGGATTTGATAAAGTTGAATTTCTAATTTCAACAAATATTTCAGAAGGCTTGAAACCATTGGCAAAAGTGGCTTCAGGTGGTGAAATTTCAAGGGTAATGCTTGCGATAAAAACAATTTTTGCGCAGAGTGATGATATAGAAACCGTTATATTTGATGAAATTGATACAGGAATTTCCGGAAAAACCTCGCAAGCTGTTGCAGATGAGGTTAAAGAGCTATCTAAATATATGCAAATAATTATGATAACTCACCAAGCTATAATCGCTTCAAAATCAGATAGACATTTCTATGTTAAAAAGACTCAGGACGGTCGTACAAGCGTTGATATTTCAATTTTGGAGGGTGAAGCGAAACTCAAAGCTGTTGCAGAACTTGCAGGCGGTGAAATTACTGATGAGTCCTTGAAGTTTGCAAAAACTCTCATAAACTAAAAAACGGAGCTTAGCTCCGTTTTTTTAATTATTATGATAAGAATGAACTGTAATTCTGTTGCATTTGAGCAATTGTCATTTCCATCTGGTAGAATTTATTTTCCAATTGTGTTTTATAAGTTTCAATGCTGGAATTTTTCTTTGTAATTTTTTCTTCCATACTGTTTATATCAGAATCTAATGTTGATGTTTTGATGTCAAAATAACCTGTAGTTGCTGATAAACTTTGTTCAACAGCGTTTTCCATCATACTTAAAACGCCACTGTCGCCGGTTAATAATGCTTTAACGGATTCAGGGTTTTCTTCCAGAGCTTTTTTAAACTTTTCAGTATCAAGCGAAAGTTCGTATGTATCTGTAGATAAATTATTACCGTCAGCAGCAGCGGTTGAAATACCTATGTCTGACAATAGCTTAAATATACCGCCGTTAGTTCCGTTTGAACCTGTAGCATAGCTTTTTAGAGTTCTTGTAAGGCTGGTAAGTGAGCTTTCTCCGTGAAGGTCAGCACCGCTTGCTGTAACTTCATCAACCTTAGCGATTGCTGCGTTATATGCCTCTATAAACTCATTAACAGCATCTTCTAACCCTGAAGTGTCCTGTGTAACCTGTAATGTGGTTTTTCCATCTTCTTCAGTATTGGCTCTATTCAATGTTAGCGTAACACCTTCAATTCTGGAAATATCAGAAGTGATTGTATTGGAAGTAGAGGTCATTGTTGTACCATTAATAGAGAAAATGGCATTTTGACCAAGAGTTTGAGCATCAGTATACATCTTAGAGGAAACGAGATTTCCTTCGTCATCCCATTCAGAAGTTGTGAAGCCCATTACATCAGTAAAATTACTGGTTCCTGCTTCAATATTTATGTAAGAAGCTCCTTCAACTGTTGAAGTGATAGCAAGTTTACCTGTAGCATCATCCCAATATGCGTATGCTTGAGCGTCTTCACTGCTGTTTATCTGGGATATTAAAGATGAAAGAGTTGTATTTTCATCAATCTTAAATGTTGCATCACCAATAGTAAAAGTGCCGGCCGTGATTTGTTGGTTAAACCCTGAATTTTCTGCTGTTAATTTTGAAGCAACTGTTGCTTTGTATAAAGAATTTGTAGAAGCGTATGTTCCATCTTCTTGTTTAGTCAGCCCAACTAATGATACCAAGTTAGAGCTGTCGGTTGTTGCGCCAATATTGATTGAATCTGTACCATTTTGAGCAGAAAAGCTTAAAACGCCATTTTCATCAATTTCTGTTTTAACACCAAATTCAGCCATACGCGCTTTTAAATCGCCTACTGTGTCTTCTTTTGCAATATTTATGGTCTGTTTCTCACCATTGACGTATGCAGTAAGAGTTCCCGCTGTAACTCCTAGGTTTGATAACAGTGTCTCATCATCTGCAACTGCACTTGCAGCATCTTTAGAAGTAGCTTTAGTTGTCGTTGCGAGTTGTTGAACATTTATATCGTAATTTTGTCTGAGTGCACTGCTTGTAACAGTAGCCGTAAATACTTCTTCGTTAGAAGATTTTGCAGAGTTTTTGGCAAACAAATCAAAAGTGCCTCCGAACTTTGCGTCAGTTAACTTTTCAATAGCAGAGCGCAAGGTCGAAAATACGCTGCGTGTATCACTAAGAGTAGTTTTTTGCGTTTGTAATTCTTTTAATTCTGTTTCAAACTTTTTAACTTCTTGCTGCTTAACCGAAACGAATGCTTCAACCCAAGAAGACGTATCTAAACCCGAAGCCAAACCGCTGAATGATATTGTCATAATAAAAATCCTTTTTTATTTAATTGAGTATATACTATATATATTCATTATAAAGCATGTGTTTTTCTTTTTCAACCCTTTATATAAAGGATATTGTTACAAATGTAAACTCTTTTATGTTATAATACTAAGGCTTAGTTAAGAGAGGATGTATTTATGTATAGATTTAAACCAAGCTGTGAATTAGAAGGTGAGTTATTCAAGAATGTTTTTGAAAAGACTCCTGATTATATAAAAAAATTAAATTTGTTAAATTTCGATGACGAGAACGGGTTTGTGTTTACATTAAAAAAAGAGCATTTATACCCGCATTCTCAGGAAAATCCTGAAGGTTTGAACTTGAAAGAGTGGTTTGAGAATTATTCAAAAGAAGCGAAGGTTTCGACTGCAGGTATTAGAGGCCCTCAGAATATTTTGTTTCCTCAAGACACCAGATTTCCGATAAATTTGGTGGGGATTGTACTTGCTACTTTAGCTAAGGCTCTTGTTGCAAGGGAAAAATATCCGAATAATGAGATTGTAAAGCTTGCAGGAAGTGAAGTTAGATATAATTCAGCACTTTACTTGGATGCAATTGCAAGAATTCAGGCTGCTCAAGAAATAAGAACACTTCTTCCTGAGGGTAGAAAGACTATTCCTATTTGGTTGGCTTCTTTTCTTGCGTTTAAGTTAGATTTAGTTGGCGGAGAATACATTACTTCAAGTCACGGAATTTCTGTTAAGACTGCTACAAAGGATTTGAATTCTCAAGGCAGCCAGTATCTGCCGGAAGAATCTTTGGAATTTGTTGATAAAATTCAGGAAATATTTGACAAAACTGAACAAGATGGGGCTTATGAAATAAAAATAAGTGCCAAGAATGATTCGTTGATTGATGAAACAGTTATGTCAAAACTTAATGACGGTATTGATTTATATGTCGACTATTTAAAATCAGGGGTAGCTGAAAATCTTGATGGCGTAAGAAAAATGAAGTCTAAACTTTTTATAGAAAGTGTTGGCGGATGTGCTTACAGAACGTTAAGCCGTGTACTTGAAAAACTCGGAATTCAAGATAAATACGCTTGGAATAATACGGAAGAAGATCCGTTTTTCCATTCAATAGGCAAATACGATACCGATCCTAAGGGAAACAAAGTTTTCTATGATTATTCAGTGGATGCAACCGTTTTAGCAAAAAGACCAAACGGCGAAAAATTCTTCCCTGTAATAGAATCTTTACACTACGAAAAGGTTCTTGCTGATTATCCATTGGGAACTGTCGTTTTAATTACTGACCCTGATCATGACAGACTTACTGTTTGCCAGATAGAAGCAGCAGGAAATTCTGCAATGCTTGATGATTACGGTATTTCTTATATTGCGTTGAATGAAGATAGAATTTTAACAGTATATAGTGCTAATCAGGCATTTTTAATGCTTATGAATTATAGAGTTAAACAGCTTAAGGCAAGCGGAAAGTTCAGAAACCATCCGAGATTTATGATAAAAACTACTGCTTCTGCTTTATCTTGGGACGAGTGGGCAAAATCTCACGGAATTAAGGTTGTAAACGTACCTGTAGGATTTAAAGAGATTGCTAATATTATGAAGAAGGTAGAACTTCAGATTAAAAACAGCCCTAATAAGGATGTTATAGTTGATGATGTTTTCGGAAACTCAATTAATTTGGGGGTTCAGCCTAGATTGGTATTTGGCGGTGAAGAGTCCGGCGGAATGATTATGGGCTCAGAAGATTTGATTGAGTCTTTAGCCGGAAGAAAGGCTATTGCAATGCGTGAAAAAAGCGCAACTGAGGCTATAATTGTTTCTTCTTCTCTAGCTGCAAAACTTGAAGAAGATAACAAAACCCTTTCTGAATATCTTGTAGAGATTTTTGATGAGAATAACATTGTTGCAAAATATGATGTAAGAGAAGATATTGCTTATTACAACGAATCTGAGCCTGATATTGAAAAATTAAAGTTGGCAAAGGTTGAGGGTGAAAAACAGAGGACGAAAAATGATTTGTTCTATTTATCACTTGCGATTGCAATAAGAGAAGGAAAGGCAGATTTGGAGTCTGTAAAAAAAGTACTGAATGGAGCTTTTGCGGAATTAAGCTTTGATAATTTGAAATCAGTTAAATTTGTCGGGGATGGGACTTATATGCAATTTAGCGATAAATATGTAGAAATTCGCCCGTCAGGGACTGACGCTAAGACTAAGGCTTATGCAGGCGGTGAAAAACTTGAAGATATCGAAAAATTTGCAAGAGTTTTAGGTAATTATTCGGGTGAAAGAACTGAGCTTCATAAGGAGCTTATAACTGAAGAATTTTACGAAAGCTCTAAGGAAAAAGCCTTAAATTATTATTTGCAATTCGTAGAAAAAGATGCCAATAATGAAGTGTTTGTTATTCCTGAATATAAGTTTTAGGTGGTAAATTTGAAGAATTATTGGTTTAGTTTGTCAGATAAAATAAGATTTTTGCTCGTCGGCGGGTTCAACGCCGGCGTGTCATATCTTATTTATTCTGCAATTTGTCTTATTTTGGGTGAGCATTTCTACCAAATCGCCTTAGCTTCAGCTTGGGCTATATCTTCTGTAGTATCTTTTACTACTCAAAAATTTCTGGTATTTCAAGGTAACGGCAATTGGAAGAAAGAGTATTTAAAGTGTTGTACTACCTGGTTTTTCAGTTACCTTATAAATGCCGGTTTGTTAGAAATTTTTGTTAAATTACTCCATATAAATGTTTTTGTGGCGCAGATTGTAGCAACTCTTACCGCTGCTATTTTTACTTATGTTTTATTCAAAAAATTTGCGTTTAGAGTAAAGGCTTAATTAATAAGCACCATTGAGCCATTTTCTGCGTATTCTTAAGATAACATTTTTTCTTTGCATATCTTTTATTGCAAAGTCGATATTTTCTTTTAGTCTTCTAGTGCTTGCTCCCTTTTTAAGTGCAATACCGTAAGGTTCTTTTGTGTACCTTTTAGGAAGAAGCTTTACAGATTTATCTTCGTATACAAACCTGCTGAGTATTGTATCATCAGATGTTAAGGCGTCGATTTTGCCGTTTTTCAGAGCTTGATATGCGGTTCTGTAGTTTCTAAATCCAATAATATTAGCTTCCGGGGCAAGGTTGAGCATGTTTTTTTCAGCTGTAGTTCCAAATACTACGCCGACATTTTGCTTGTCTAAATCAGCTATTGATTTGATTTTGCTTGAAGAACGAACCAGAAGAGCTTGACCTGCTGCATCGTATGGAACTGAAAAATCAATAACTTCCCGTCTTTGAGGGGTTATTGTCATTGTTGCAATAACTATGTCTACTTCTCCTGTTGAAACTTTAAGCATTCTATTAGCAGGCGTTACGGGATAAAATTCGACTGCGTTTGGCGATTTTAGAAGGTATTGGGCGATATATCTTGCTAAATCTGCATCATAACCCTTTATCTCCCAATTTTTATCAAAAAAGCCAAAAGGTTTTGAATCAGTGTTTATTCCTACCTTGATAACTCCACGTTCTAATATTGTGTCGTACAAGTCTTTTTCTACATATTTTTCAGGTTTAAATATCAGAAAATATATTGCGACCAGCAATATGCATAAGATTGTAAGTATTACTGCAAGTTTCTTCATAAGCTGAGTTTAGGTTTCCTTCCGCAGGATTTATCTTCGTCACAATATCCTAATCTTTCACATTTTGGGACAAGATAAGGTTTTAGCCAAGGCTCTACCTTGATAAGTTCATCGCACATCATTTTAACCATAGTTCTGATTTCATATTGCGCTCTTGTACATAATCTCAGATTTGCCAAATGTATAAGCTCTCTTAGGTTCAAGCTTGCGACAATCGAACTTGCTGCTGCATTTGGAAGAACGGCCCTTGCGTCTTCCGCAGGAATTCCTGCTTCTGTGAATTCTGTGTATATTTTAGAAATTTCTGCCATAAAATTAACAAATTTTTCTTTTAATTCCTCATTTTTTTCTATAGTCGGAGGAATTATATAATCAAATTGTCCTTTTTCTTTGACATATCTTTGAGATTTTTGTGAAAAAGACATGTGTCTATGTCTTACAAGCTGGTGTGTACAAGCTCTTGAAACATTTGATATGGCAAAAGTTACTTGAATATGTTCGATTACCGAGTAATGTCCTGATGAAACCACTCTTTCTATGAGCTTAAGCATTTTTTCTTCATCATCAGCGCTGTTATAGATATTTATTGGATAATCTGCACTATAGCAGGTTCTTGCTGCTGTGTATATAGTTTTTAACATGTTTTCCGGTCTGGAAATCAGATTTACAACCGGCTTGTTATTATTATTTTCCATACTCCTTCCCCTCATTCACAATTATATTAATAATAACATAAGATTAGGTTTTGTGGAATTGTAAATTAATTACTTAACTTTGAATTATGTTTTTTCTTATGCGGGATATCAAGTTTTGGGTTATGATCCGCAATATCTGCTAAAAACGTTGATACAAAAGGTATTAGCATATAATAAACACAGCCCACAAGTAAAATCGGTTTTGCAATTTTTATCCCTTCAATTTGTTTATCAAGCTTTGGATCGTTTAGGTTTGCTTTTCTAAATTTTTCTATAAATTTTTGTGTAGGTTTTTCGGTTAATTTATCAAGAATATAACTACTTATGATACTTAAACCTGTGGAAATTCCGGCATTATATATGAGAGCTTTTTTTCTTTTTTCTTCGATTTTTTCGCTTCTGTTTGTTTCGTGAATGAAGGTTGCTGTGGTTAAGGCGTCTGTTGCTGCTACAATATGCATTGGGAAATTCGAATCTTTGTGTTTGTCAGAGAATTTTTGCATGCATTTCGAATCCAAAATTTTTCCGATACCTTGGGCGAGTTTGTTTGGCTTTTTACCTTTAAATGCGATATTTTGGTTTGTTTCGTGGTTTTTATTTGGTTTGTGGAATAAAGTTTGCATAATATAAGGCATTCCGGCACAGGTCAGAACTGCTTTCGGCATAGCTACAATAAGACCCAGCCCTAATTTAAACAGCTGAGTCGCAAGTGTGTAACTTTTTGATTGGTATAATTTATCGTTTCCGTTTTTTAAAAATTTAATAGTTTCGCTTTTTAAGTAGTTTTCCGGATTAGTATCAATTTTTCTCAGAGCTTTTGCAAAAGGGGTTGTAATTCCAAGAGTTAGAAGATATCCTGCTCCGCTTGATGAAATTGATTTAGCACAGGCAACTTTTTTATTTTCTTTGTCAGTGTGCGGGGCTAGCCAAATAGCGGCTGGGCGGGCTGTTGCAGAAAGCACAAGGGTCGTTGTCGCGGCAAACATTGCACCTTTATCAGCTGCGAATTCTAATCCCCTCTTTAGAGCTCTATTGGTATATATACTTTTAAATGAGATATCCCTGTCTGAATTTACTTTCATCTATTTTTATTAGATAACATAAATATGAAAATTATTAAATATATAAATTTAAAGTTTTCTGAAATATTAATTTTGGTATTTATTTATTTGATACTCGGTATCAACTTTTTGGTGTTTAAAGACAGTGTTGCAGCGGTTTTCTCGGCTTTTTTCGGAATTACTTATACCTTTCTTGCAGGAAAGGGAAATCCTATTTGTTATCTTTTCGGGCTCACGGGCTCAAGTTTTTACGGGTACTTAGCTTTTCATAACGCTTTTTGGGGAAATTTAATTTTGTACATCGGATATTATATTCCGATGCAAGTTTTAGGGTTCTTTCGGTGGAATAAGCATTTGAAATCAGACAGAAATGAAGTTGTAAAAATTTGTTTGACTACAAAGGAAAGATTTTTGTTATTAGGCGTTACCATTTTAGCAACTATATTTGCCGTAATTACTCTTTATTATTTGAAAGACAAAAATCCTATTATTGATGGTATTACAACAGTTTTTTCCGTACTTGGAATGTATTTGACGGTAAGGCGTGCAATAGAACAATGGCTCGTTTGGGCTATTGTAAACGGGCTTTCCGCTTTTATGTGGATTTTAATTGCGCTTGAGGGGGCAAGAGTTTATTCTACCGTAATTATGTGGTGTGTGTACTTTTGCCTTGCAATTTATTTTTATATTAGTTGGAAGAATGAGATTTCAAATAATCAAGAACTTCATCAACGTGACCTTTAACTTTGACTTTTCTCCACTCTTTTTCGATATTGCCGTCTTTATCAATGACAAATGTTGAACGTTCTATTCCCATGTATTTTCTTCCATACATTGATTTTTCTTTCCAAACACCGTATTCTTCCGCAAGAGTGTGTTCGGGATCTGATAGCAAAATGAAATTAAGATCGTGATTTTCTTTGAATTTCTTGTGGCTTTTAATACTGTCAGGGCTTACGCCGATTACGGTAGTGGATGAAATTAGGCGGTTTATGTTATCTCTAAAGTCGCAGGCTTCTTGTGTGCAGCCTGAAGTGTTATCTTTCGGGTAAAAATATAGTACAACTCTTTCGCCTTCAAATCCTTTAAGTTCGTATTCTCTTTCTTCCCCTTCGGCACTTAGTCCCATTAGTTTTATATCTTGCATAATTTCTCTCCTTTAAATATTAGTAAGATAATACTATTATAAATAAAAATTTTTTGTTTATAATATAAAAAGAGGCTAGTCGAAATGATTAATGATTTAACAAAGGGAGCACCATTAAAAATAATGCTGTTATTTTCCGTACCGCTCTTGGTGGGAAATATATTTCAGCAATTTTATAATATAGCTGACATAATTATTGTCGGAAGAACTCTAGGTATGAATGCTTTGGCTGCGGTGGGAGCTGTTGCACCATTATTTTTCTTAATTATGTTCATAATAGTTGGTATGACAAACGGTTTTTCCGTCATTACAGGACAAAGGTTTGGGGCTAAAGATTATGAAGGTGTCAGACGCTCGGTTACGATGTCAACTATATTGAGTAGTTTCCTTACCCTGGCTTTTACCGTTGTGTGTGCCTTTACAATGCCTATTATATTGCATTTGATGAATGTGCCTCAGGAAATTTATAGGGATGCAAATTATTATATTCAAATTGTAATAGCAGGTTTGATTATAGCGAATTTTTATAACCTTTTAGCGAGTATTATAAGGGCGCTTGGAGATAGTATGACTCCGCTTTATTGCCTTATAATCGCATCTATATTAAACATATTTTTAGCACTTCTGTTTATATTGGAATTTCATTTGGGAGTTCCGGGTTCAGCCTACGCTCTTGTTCTCTCGCAAGCGTTTTCATTGATTCTTTGCGTTTGGTATGTAAAAAAGCATTTTCCTATATTGCATTTAAAGAAACAGGATTGGATTTTTGATTGGAAGCAAGATTATAAATTTGCTTTAGAGCATTTGAAAGTCGGACTTCCAATGGCTGCTCAGTTTGCAATTTTAGGTGCAAGTATCCTGATTATACAAAGTGTTTGTAACTCTTTTGGACCGGATATTATTGCGGCATTTACGGCAGCTCTAAGAATAGAACAAATCGCAACTCTTCCGATGATTTCTTTTGGCGTAGCCTTAGCTTCTTATGTTGCGCAGAATTTCGGAGCGGGAAATTTTTCCAGAATAAGATTTGGTGTAAAAAAAGCTTCTCTTATTAATCTGGGATTAAGTATCGTAATGGCTTTAATTATGCACTTTTGGGGCGGAGAATTCGTACGAATTTTTGTCGGGTACAAAAACGAAGATATCGTTGAGATTGCTCACTCATATTTGTTTATAAGTTCGCTTTTCTACTTTTTCCTAGCTCAAATTTTTATATACAGAAACGCTCTTCAAGGCCTTGGACGAGCAGTAATTCCTATGTTGGCATCTATTGGAGAACTTCTTATGAGAGCATTTGCGGCAGTGTATTTAGCTGCAAAGATAGGATATTTTGGCGTATTTTATGCGGGTCCGATCGCTTGGGTTGCAGCTTCACTCGTTCTTGCAATCGGATATTACTCTACAATTAAGCAGTTTATACTTAAAACTCAAAAGAAACTTAGAGCGAGAAAATGTAAACAAATTTAAACATTTGACCTTGACACCCGCTCAATGCTTGTGGTACATGTATACATATAAATAGTATTAGATGGGTTAATCGTGTCTAAACGGGCACATCGAAATGATAAGGAGTCCAAGACAAACCTTTTTAAGCTGAAGTTCCCTACGATTCCCGAAAAAGAAAGGAAGTACAATGTACGCAATAGTCGAAACAGGTGGTAAACAATACCAAGTTGAAGAAGGACGTTATGTAGACGTTGAATTATTAGGCGAAGAAAAAGACGCTAAAGTTGTTTTTGATAAAGTCGTTATGATTGTTAACGGTAAAAAATCAAAAGTAGGTCAACCTTATGTAGCTAATGCAAAGGTTGAAGGTACTATCATTAAGAATGATAAAGCAAAGAAAATTATCGTTTTCAAACAAAGACCTAAAAAAGGTTACAGAAAAAAACAAGGTCACAGACAAGGCTTTGCAAGAGTAATGATTAACAAAATCAGAACTACTGCTTCTAAGGCTAAAGCTGAAGCTCAAGAAACAACAGAAGCATAGTTGAATAATACGTACGGTTTGCGATTTGATGCAGATGTGTACGTAGGGTAGCTGATAAAAATAATTAAATAGCTATCCGATAAGTTAGATTAAAATAAAGGAGAAATAAAATGGCACATAAGAAAGGTATGGGATCCACCCGTAACGGCCGTGATTCGGAAGCGAAGCGATTAGGCGTTAAGAAGTTTGGTGGCGAAGTGGTTAAAGCAGGAAACATACTTGTTCGCCAGAGAGGTACAAAAATCCATCCTGGTAACAACGTAGGTATTGGTTCTGATGATACTTTGTTTGCTCTAATTGATGGACAAGTTAAATTTGAACCGCACAGACGTGATAGAAAACAAGTAAGCGTTTATGCTGTGTAAAATTGAGCGAAAAGAGCTTCCCTGAAATTTGGGAAGCTTTTTTTATAAAAAAATTTTTTAACTAGCAAAAAAAAATTTTTAGGAGTTTTTTAACTCACAGAAAGGATGGAATGTATGAATATAGATAGCGTATCCCCAGTATCATGCAAAAGAAATTTTTCCAGAGATTTAAAGAATGTAAGAAAATTGAGCGTTCCTTTGAAAGATGGAACAACTGCTAGTTTTACGTCTTCTGATAATTACTTGGAATGCCTTATTACAAAAGGTGATAAGATAGTAGAAGGAAAAGGTAAATATTCTGTAGACGGAATTACATCTAAGGATTTGTGGAGTTCTTACGAAAAAGTTCAATCGCATGTTAAAAATGGGGTTGATTTCTTCAAAGAATTTACAAAAACAATTTTATCATAGGCATGAGATTAAAATTTAATATATAAAAGGGGCTTTTTATTTAGAAAGCCCTTTTTACTTGTATTGTAAGATTGATAAGTTTTGTAAAATATTGTATAATGAGCAAGTACGATCCCAAAGAAGTGTAAATATTGCTTCTTATGCTTTTAAGTAAAGTTCTTAATATGAGGAAGAGAAGATGAGTGAGATTTGTAAAAATTGGACGCAGTGGTTAAAACAAAATCGTTTTGCCGGACAAACTCCTGAGATGCAGGAGCAAACTATGAAATGGCTGGAAGCAGTGAGGGACGTAATCTTAGTTTATGCAGAGATTAAGCCTTATGATGTTGTATTAGATATAGGAACAGGTACGGGGTTATTGGCATTTAAGGCTTTGGAGATGCAGGATTGCAAAGGAAGAGTTATTTTTTCTGATAAGTTTCAGGATTGTTTGGATGATTGTAAGCGAATTCTTGATGATGCTGGAGTTAAAAGCGGGTATGAGCTTTTGAAATGCCCTGTCGAACACATTGCACTTCCTGAAAGTTCTGTTCATAAGGCTTTAATGCGATCAGTTTTGGTTCATGTTGTTAATAAACAGCCTGCTATAAATGAAATTTACAGGGTTTTGAAACCGGGTGGAAAATTATGTGCATTTGAGCCTATAATTAGTTCTAATACAAGGTATTGGGAGATCTTAGATCCAAAATTTATTGATAAGTACGAAGATTTTAAGCGTGCAGAAAATGAAATTATGGAAAATCCTCTTGATTCTTTGTGTAATTTTAATGAACACACTTTAAAGACGAATTTAGAAATAGCTGGATTTTCAATACCTGATGTTAAACTACAAGAAGTGAGTTCAAGATATGTTGTTCAGCCAAATATGGTAAGGGAATGGTTTATAAATCCACCTTCTCCTGATCAACCTTCTACAAAGGAAAGGTTTATGAAGTATTTTGACGAAGCGACGGTTGAAAAATTCATGCAAGAAGTTCAGAATTATTTATCAGGAAGAGAAATTAGCCTGAAAACTAATACTGTATTTATTAATGCGACAAAATAACGAAATTTTATGGGAGGATATATGGAAAAGCAAACTGCAATAATAATTCCGGCAAGGTATGGTTCATCAAGGTTAGAGGGTAAACCTCTGTTGAAAGCAAAGAATAAGCCTATAATTCAATGGGTTTGGGAGAAGGCTTCCGCTTGTCCGAATGTTGACAGGGTAATTGTTGCTACGGATAATGAACTTATTTTCAATGCTTGTAAGGAATTCGGTGCAGAAGTTGAGATGACATCTTCCGAACATAAAAGCGGAAGTGACAGAATTGCTGAAGTTGCTTTCAGGCATCCTGAAATAGGTTATATTATTAACCTTCAAGGTGATGAGCCGCTTATTGAACAATCTAATATAGAGCTTGTTATAAAAGGGGTTAGGGAGGATGAAAAAGCTGATATTTCTACTCTTGTAAGAAAAATTACAGAAGAGCATGAGATTAATAATCCGAATTTGGTTAAGTGTGTTTTTGATGTAAATAATTACGCAATGTATTTTTCTCGCTCCAAAATTCCTTTTGAGAGAAATAAAGGTAAAGCTGAATTTTACGGGCATTTGGGTATATACGGCTATAAGCGTGAAGCTTTGTTTAAGATGACAGGTCTTGTACAAACTTCTTACGAGATGGCAGAAAGCTTAGAGCAGCTGAGAGCATTGCAAAACGGTATGAAGATTAAAGTTGCTGTTGTTGATAATATTCCTGTAGGAATTGATACGATGGAAGATTTTGAACACTTCAAAGCTATTGTTGAAGGGTAGATTGGAAAATATATTGAAATTTATTTTTCTAATTTTACAAGTGAGAAGAGGCAAAGATTTTGAATATAAAAACGGAAATAACAAAACTACACTACCAAAAAGAACCCAAAGGAGCATTGTTTGGGCTGCTTAAGTTCTGTTCCTATTTTTATGGTATAGGAAGCGGATTAAAGAATTTACTTTATGATAAGGGTTTTATTAAACCTAAGAAAGTGGACGCTTATGTTATTTCTGTCGGGAATTTTACAACGGGTGGTGTGGGAAAAACTCCTGTTGTTGCAGAGATTGCAAAATATTTTGTTGAAAAAGGAGAGAAGGTTTGTATAATTTCTCGCGGATATGGCGGGAAATTGGATAATAGGAAGGTTAATGTTATTTCTGATGGTATAAATTTGTACTACAAGGCTGATATGGCAGGAGATGAACCATATTGGCTTGCAGTAAACCTCAATATGTGTGCGGTTTTAACTTGTGCTGACAGAGTTAAGGCTGCAAATTATGCGATTAAAGAATTAGGTGTAACCAAAATTATACTTGATGATGCTTTTCAGCATCGAAGAATCTTCAGGGACTTAAATGTAGTTCTTGTTGATTCAGAAAAAATGTTCGGAAATGAAAACCTTCTTCCCGCAGGGCCTTTGAGAGAGGGAATGGAAGGGTTTAAGCGGGTGGATAAGCTTGTTATTGTGAGCAAAAATGTTGACCATTCGAGGGCTGAAAAGCTTGCAAAGATTATGACAAAAAAACAAGGTATTCAAACCTATGTAGCTAAGGTTGAGCCGGATTATGTTTATAATATTGTATCAGGCGAGCATTTGGAGAAAAATTCAGAAGTTACGGCGCTTTCTGCAATCGGGCAGCCTGAACAGTTTTACGGCTTTTTAGAAAAAGATTACAAAATAAAAGAAAAGATTACTTTTGACGATCACCATCAATATAGTTTGGATGATATTAAAAACATTGACGGAGATATAGTAACTACGGAAAAGGATGCTGTAAAACTTGCGCTATTGAATCGAACAAACATTTATGCACTAAAGCTCAAAACAGTTTTGCCTGTTGAAGATTTGATTAAATAATAATTTTTTCATGTTTTAAAATTTTTGAGTAAAATTTGTCATTGTGAAACTAATCTTTATCAAGATGTTTAAGGGCGTATTCGCAACATTGCTGTACTAAATTATTGAGAGAAACTCCTTTATTTTGAGCCACAGTCTGTAATTCTTGTACCAGTTTTAAAGGTAATCTAAATGTTTTATTAATCATCTCGGGTTTTTTAACTTTAAACATATACACCTCATTATTATATTAAGTGTATTTTATGAATATTTATATACCCGATTTATACACTTAAATATTTAAGTGTAAATAACAATATTTTGTGCTACAATATTACACATAATTGTAGAGTGGGGATATATGCGAAATAATCCTAAAAAAGTTTTATTAATTGATTTAGATGGTGTTTTGAATAATTACCAAGGCAAATTTGAAGAAAATTTTATACCAACAATAAAGGATGGTGCTTACAACTTTTTAGAGAAATTGTCGAAAGATTATGAAATAAGGATTTTTACAACAAGAAATAAAATATTAACAGTAAAGTGGCTTGTTTACAATAAAATAGATTGCTTTATAAGTGAAGTAACAAATGTAAAAGACCTTGCCTATCTTTATATAGATGACAGAGCAATTTGTTTTGACGGTAATTATGATGATTTAATCGCAAAAATAAATGACTTCAGGCCTTATTGGAAATAAGTAATATTTCTTATGTTATAATGATAACGGAATAAAGCAGCCGGACAATCGCGCCAAATGAGGTTGATGAATAATCCACCTTAAAGAAGGTGAGGAAAGTCCGTGCATCCAAGGACAGACCGCCGGAGAAACTCCGGGCAGCGTGAGCTGGCGGATAGGACCACAGGAAATATACTGCTAACCGCCTTTTAGGTAGGAGCGATGGTGCAACGGTGAGTTAAGAGCTTCACCAGCGGTATCGGAAGGTACCGGCTAGGCAACCCCCGGTCGGATGCAAGATATAAGACAACACAAAAGGTGTCCGCCTTGTCTTTAAAAAATCGCTTGAGCTTCGGAGTAATCCGATGACCAGATAGATGATTGTCTATTAACTTTGGTTAAAAAACAGAACACGGCTTATGAGCTGCTTTATTCCTTTTATTTTGAGATGAAATTCAAAACCACACAGCCTAAAATATACAAAATTAGCAAACTATCATAAAGCCAAATCGGTTTGTTGACTCTTTCTTGTTTAAATTTATTTTTAATTACAACTTGGATAAAATCCCAAAAAGCTTTAAATAATATAATTACGCCGATTAAAAATACAGTGATTGCAAATGTTATAAGGATTTTATTATTAACAATATTTCCGCCAAAATTCTTAATAAGCAATGCAAATGTTACTTGCCATATAAGAAAAATTAAAGCTCCGAAAGATAAATATTTGTATGAGTTCGAATGAAGTCTGAAATTATTCAGGCATTTCATAACAGGAATTAGATTATTCATCTTTTCTCCTAAAATTAAACAGTTGCCATTTTTTCTTGAAGCGAATGTGCAGACTCTTCATACCCTGCTCTTCCCATTAGTGCATAGGTATAATTCTTAGCCTGTTCAACTCCCGGTTGATTAAATGTGTCAATGTTATAGAGCTCTCCTGCAATAGCAGTTTGTATTTCTAACATATAAAGAAGTTGAGCTATATTATATTCATCAATTTTTTCTAGATAAATTGTCATTGTAGGTCTTGAGTAATCTGCAAGAGTAACTCTTGTTGAATCGGCTTCCGCATTAATCAAATCATTAATAGTCTTTCCGCCAAGATAACCTATTCCTGTATATTCAAAAATTCTTGGTATTTCAAGTGTTGTATCAAAGTTTTCCACACGTATAAATGTGATAACTTTGTTGTTCGGGCCTTCATTGTAAAGCTGAATTTGTGAGTGCTGGTCTGTAGCTCCCAAAGCCTTAATCGGAGTAGGACCGATGTTAACTTTTTCACCGTTTCTGTTAAATTCCTTACCCAATGATTCAGCCCAAAGCTGAACATACCAGTCTGAAACATATTTCAATCTGCTGGAATAAGGCATCATTACAGAAAGATTTTTACCCTTTTGCGTGTCAAGAAGATACTGAATTAAAGCGCCTTGAGCTGCAATATTCTGGTGAATGTCGGTATTTTTAAGTGCCAAATCCATGTCCTTTATACCGTTCATAATTTGGTCGATATCTAATCCGACAAGTGCAAAAGGAACAAGCCCGACTGCAGAAAATACGGAAAATCTTCCGCCAACATCATCAGGGACTACAAACGTTTTGTACCCTTCCTGATCGGCAAGTTGTCTTAAAACTCCGACTTTTTTATCCGTAGTTGCTACGATATTTCTTCTGTAATTATCTCCGAGTTCTCTTTCCAGTCTGTCTTTAATAATCATATATTGAGACATTGTCTCAGCAGTAGAACCGGATTTAGTGATAACATTTACAAGAGTTTTTTTAAGGTCAAGAATATCTAACAATCCGTTCATAGAATCAGGGTCAATGTTGTCGAGGAAGAAAATTCTTGGAAGTCCGTTTCTTTGTTCAGGGGTAAGAAGGTTCCAGTAAGGTTTCAAAAGTGCTTCTGTTACAGCCAAACCTCCGAGGGCAGAACCGCCTATTCCGAGTACAAGGATGTTGTCAAATCGACCTTCCACCATCGAGGCAAATTCTTTTACGTACCATACGGTTTCTTCGTTGTAGCCTAAATTCATCCATTGTAAACACTGTCCGGGCTTATCTTTTCTTTGGTTTAAACTCTTTATTATATCGGAAATTTTATCTTTATAATTTTCAAATTCCTGCTCAAGATTTAATCCGTTAGCTTCACCGATAATTTTAGCGTCAGTGTTTTTAATGTTTAATTTAAGCATTCCCCGACCTTTCCATTTTCTTTCACCCTCATTTTAATTGTACTATTAACAATAATTTTTTCAAGAGCTAAGAGTATAGTAATAACGTATAATTCAGGGATATTGGCGGTTTTTATTTTTTCATTGCGTAAATAATTCTGTCAATTCCTGCTAAATCTTTTTCTATTTTTATATTTGTAAAATCTTTTTCCATAAATTGTTTTACAAATTCAGATTCACCAATTCCGAGCTCAAACATTAACCATCCGTTTGGCTCTAAATAATCAGGAGCTTGTTCGGTTATTTTTCTATAATAGATGAGCCCGTTTTCATCCGCTCTAAGCGCAATTGCAGGTTCTTGCATTACTTCCGGAGACAACTCAACGTGGTGGGGAATGTATGGCGGATTAGAGATTATTATATTAAATTTTTCTTCTTCTCTCACTTTTGAGAACAAATCCGATTTCCTAAATACAGCTCTGTTATTTATTCCAAGCTGAGTTACGTTGTCTAATGCAATTCTTAGGGCATCTGATGATATGTCCACTCCCAGAACCGTTGCTGGAGTCTGTTTCGCAATTGTGCACGCAATGCAGCCAGAGCCGGTTCCAATATCCAAAACCGTGCATTGTTCCCTCCCTGAAAGGGGAGGGTTAGGGCGGGGTGCCATTTTATTAATTATTTCTATAGCTTTTCTTACCAAAATTTCGGTTTCATCTCTCGGTATTAGTACATCTGGGGTTACTTTAAAATATTCACCCATAAAATATGCTTTTCCGATTATATATTGTATCGGAATCCTTGTTATTGCTCTTTCTCTGGCTTTTTCTTCGACAAGCTCGTACATCTCTGTTTCTAAGGGTTTTTCTAAGATGAAATCTTTTTGAGTATAGTTGCAAAAATGCTCAAATAACATTTTTACTTCGATTTTTGCCTCGTTTTCTTCAATACCTGAGTCAGTTAATATTTTTGTAATCTTCTGAATGTTCATTTAAAATCTTCTCTATTTCGTCTCTTAAATCCAGTTTTGATAATTCATTTACATCTTTTTTTTCTATAGAATATTTTTTGCATAATCTATCATAATAGTAAAGCTGTTTCTTTGTAGGCTTTTCTTTAGACATCTTAACTTCTTGCAAAAATTTGCGTTTCTTTTTCTCAAATTCCCGATTTGCTTCGATTATCGGGCGTTGCTTTTCCTTATATTGATAATATTTTATACATTCTTTTATGTAATCTTCCGTATCTTTTAGAAAAATATTATCATCAATAAATTCTTCTAAGAAAGGAAAGCGTGAAGCCTTGAGCTCAAGATAATACTTTTCATCTTCTAAGAATTTATCCAAAATATCACTTGCGCTTAAATTCAGGTTTTGTTTGACAAGTGCTCTTAAATAATTACAGATCCCGCTCTTTTGAGTTTTGTCGAAGTTTAAATAAATTCTGTTTTTTATCTGATACATACACATATTGTATTATAAAATTAAAAAGGCATACAATTTGTCTTGTACGCCTGTTTATCCTTATTCCTCTTCCTTTTCCTTTTCGCTTTTTATTCCTTTTTCCTTTTTCCGCTTCTATGCCACTTAAGAGCTATTTACCACTTAAGTAAATCTTCAACGCTAAATTTTCGCTTCTTTTCTTCATTTACAAATTTAACGAATCTTTCTCTTAGTGGATCTGTCTGATACGATTTATGTCTTTCTTCGGAATCGGTCTTTTTCCCGAAGTTTTCATTGCTAATAACTGTAAATCTCTTTTTCTCATCTGTTGTCATGTAAAAAAGCCTCATTTTCACTTTATGTATCTCTTATGTATATATAAAGTATTTACTTTTTGAAAAATTGCTTTTTGGGTTCCGAAATATTAAGAATTGTAACAAATGAGATGATTTTTTTCAAATTTGTAAACATTTCGAAACATGTTAATGCAAAAGATAAATCTTTTCTGCTAAACTGAAAATATATGAGGTTACGAAAATAGCTGGATAGCCCCAAGAAAGGTACATTATGGATATATTCTCGTTATTTACGCTCTGTGGCGGGTTGGCATTTTTCCTCTATGGAATAACGATTATGTCAGCCGGTTTGGAAAAAATTGCCGGAGGGCGTTTGGAAAGGATACTGAAGAAGATGACTTCTAATCCTCTGAAAAGCTTGGTCTTTGGGGCAGGAGTTACAGCAGCAGTTCAGTCATCTTCGGCAGTTACGGTTATGCTTGTGGGGCTGGTTAACTCAGGAATTATGAAATTGTCGCAGGCAATTGGTGTAATTATGGGATCTAATATCGGTACTACAATTACCGCTTGGATTTTAAGTTTATCAGGGATTCAGAGTTCTAATTTCTTTGTAAGATTATTAAAACCTGAATCCTTTTCTCCTATTATGGCACTTGTTGGTGTTGTAATGATAATGGCGGCTAAAACCAATAAGAGAAAGAATGTTGGTGCGGTTCTTATTGGTTTTGCAATTTTGATGTTTGGTATGGAGGTTATGACGGATGCTATGGCGCCGCTTGCTGATATGCCTCAGTTTACTCACGTTTTGACTGCATTTACTAATCCGATTTTGGGTGTTGTTGTTGGAACTGTTGTTACTGCAATAATCCAAAGCTCAGCGGCTTCTATCGGTATTTTGCAAGCTCTTTCTATGGTTGGCGGAATTACTTACGGTATGGCAATTCCTATAGTTATGGGACAAAATATCGGTACTTGCATTTCTGCTGTTTTATCAAGTATAGGAGTTAATACTAACGCCAAAAGAGTTGCAGCTGTTCACGTTTTATTCAACGTGTTGGGAGTAATAATCTGTTTGTCGGCTTTCCAATTGGGAAATGCTATTTTTAAATTCTCATTTGCAACTAATTCAATTTCACCTTTTGGAATTGCTATGGTGCATTCTACTTTTAATATTGTGACTACAATTATCCTATTCCCGTTTACTAAATTCTTAGAAAAATGCGCAATGACTATCATTAAAGATAAGAAGGTCAGAGATAAAAATGTTCTGCTTGATGAACGTCTTTTGCTTGCTCCTTCTTTTGCGATTGCAGAATGCGTCAGACAAACTATTAAAATGGCTGATTTGGTTGAATTTAACTTTATTAATTCTTCTAAAATGCTTAAGAGTTTTCATTACAAGAAGGCTGAACAAATTAGAAATAATGAAATTAAGATTGATACGTATGAAGATAAATTAGATGCTTTTCTTATTAAACTTTCAGGTAAAGAGCTTTCTGAAGAGGATAATAACAAGATTTCGCAATTGTTGCTTACAATTGGGGATTACGAGAGAATTGGCGATCACGCTGCTTATATATTGAAGATTGCTGAAAAACTTAAGGAATCTGAAAAGAAGCTTTCTCCTGATGCAGTTGAAGAGCTTAAAGTTATTGTTCATGCTGTGTCTGAAATATTTATGATGGCGTTTGAAGCTTATAAAACTGATAATCTTGCGATTGCCCAACAGGTTGAACCATTGGAAGCGGTTATTAAAAGAATTATCAGAAAAGTTAAAAACAGACATATCCAAAGGCTTAAAGAAGGTATGTGCACCGCAGAAATCAGCTTTATGTTCTCTGATTTGTTGAATGATTTCAGAAGAATTGCTGCTCACTGCGGTAATATTGCAACTTGTGTTATACAGCTTCACGATAAAACATTAGATAAACACGAATATAACCACAGAAACAAAGACGAAGACTTGGTATTTTTAAGCAAATACGAAGACTATAAATCAAGATACTCAGTTTCTCGTCATAAGTCGGTAGAACAATCAGACGACACTGTGAAAATCTAATTGAGAGAATGTGATTGTAGAGTGGGCGAAAATCTTCGATTTTCGCCCACTCTATTTTTAATTTCTATAACTTTATTGTCCTGAATATTGTGGAATATTTATGCGAACCGTAATAAATTACTATTGATACAAAGTAGTTCTCTAAATCGTTTACTTCCAAATATGTTTGAACAGGGGTTTTTCTCTTTGTACTTTTAAAATTACCTATAAAATCCAGAAACCCCATATGGATTTTTTGTGCGGTAGTCAATTTTGGCTTTGGAATGTGTTCATCATAAAACATCTCAGGAGTATAATCCCTTTCATAAACGGGTATTATGTACTTAACAAGCCCGTTTTGTTTAAATAACATAAACCACTCACCTTCGTGCTCTCTAGGCGTTAGAAGATAATATCCCGGCTCTATTGTAATACTTTTGAAGTATATAGGTGACATGAGTCTTAAAAGAGGATAAACAGACCAAGTTGTATCTTTCATATCATAATATTGGTCAGGATCAATGTCATGAAGGTAGGAAAAAGTCGGAATGTTCAGTGAATTATAAATTTCTGCATAATTTTTTGTAGGTTTTGTTTTTTCTCTAGGAGAGATTATAATTTCATCCGGCTCTTCGGTAAATGTCTGATAAGCTTCGCCTTGTGGTTCCGCTTCTTCTTTTTCTACATCTTCAGGCTTAATTTCGTCATAAAATCCCGGTGGAGTTCCTGCGTGTCCACCATTGTCGATTTCGGCAGAATATGACGGTATCATAAATATACTAAGGAGTAGTAGTATTAAAATCTTTTTTTGCATACAAATATTTTAATGGATTTATTAAAAAAATCAAGCAAACGGGGTGTTTAAGAATGCTTTTTCAGATATTCTTTTATGATAGTAACACCCAGATTTCCTGCGGTTCTGTTTTGCTCTTCTGCTAGTTTTTTGAATTTTTCGTAATCTTCAGGATCTATTAGTAATACAAATCTTTTTTTGTTTGTCGTCATAGTTACACCATTTATAATCTTTTTATCATTTTATTACAATATAATTACAATAACAATTGTAATTATATTGTAACTATGTTATAAATATATTGTAATAAAATTGTAAATTTGGAGTTTATAATGGAATATGAGGAATATTATCATAGAGCAGAAGAGTTGATATTCGAGAATATGAGATTAATTGAAGTGTTATCAGGATATTGTGAAAGCACTGTTTGTGATTATTGCAACTCTGCAGCTATATTATCTATATTGTGCATAATGAGAAAAAATCAGGATAATATCCTGAATGCTATAGAAAAATGCAATTTGTTGCTTTTGCGTGATAATTGTACCTTTTAGAACGTAGAAAGAATTAATTCTGCCATTTTTATAATGTTGGGTTTCACCCAACCTACTACTTTTGCAAAAACTCTTCACTCTCTGCTCGTTCGCGCTCGAACCCTTAAAATGCTTCGCATTGGGGTCTTTGTCCTTTTATAGACTTGTTTTACTTTGAGGCAGACTTGTAGAAAAAAATTAAACCTTGGTAATTAATTTGTCTGCCGACAAAATGTTCTTTTCTTTTTGTTTACTTTTTCTTTTTAGTAAAGAAAAAGTAAATGTCGAAGAAGGGACTCTCTTGCTCACTCGCATTAAACGAGTCTACGAGTTTTGTATCAAGTCTTCGACTTTCACAAGAACTCTTCACTCTCTGCTCGTTCGCGTTCGAACCCTTAAAATGCTTCGCATTGGGGTTCTTCGTCCTTCGTAAGATTATTGTATAAATACAAAATGTCGAAGAAGGGACTCGAACCCTCAAGGAATTACCCACATGAACCTGAATCATGCGCGTCTACCAATTCCGCCACTTCGACATGTTTAATGTATACTTTTCCCGATTAGCGTTAGACCAAACAGGCGGAAAGGAGCTTCCGCTCCCCTCCTTCCGAAACTTGACATTTCTCTTGAAAACTCGCATTAAACGGGTTAAGCTTCGCCTTCACCCTCTGCTCGTTTCCGCTAGTCAACTTTCGGTGGAGTCCTTGCCACTTCGACATATTAATATACTAGTATAAAAATCTAAAAATGTTAACTCTTTTTCTCATGTGATTTTATAATTTATAAGTTATAATGTGTTTGATACGAATGTGAGGTTGAATTTATGAAAATTGTTTATTTTGATGTGGAAAACTATGAAGAAAATTTTTTGAAAGAAAATAATGAAGGAAAATTTGATTATATACTTGAAACCCAGACTCTGAACGATTTGACGCCGGTCAAAGACGAGTATAAAAATGCTGATATAATATCTGTATTTACAACATCAAGAGTTAACAAAAAGGTTTTGGAGCAGTTTCCAAATTTAAAATTGATAGCTTTAAGGTCTGTCGGTTTTAACCATATTGATCTTGATTATTGCAAAGAACATAACATTGCGGTTGTAAATTCTCCTAACTATGGAAATATTACGGTTGCAGAATTTGCGCTCGCGCTGCTTTTGGATGTTTGCAGAAAAGTCACTGTATCTTATATGGATTATAAAGACGGAAAAGTACGCCCTGAAAACCTTATGGGAATGGAATTGAGCGGAAAAACAATAGGTATTGTGGGGCTTGGTGCGATAGGTTCTGCTTTTGCAAGAATTGCGTACGGGTTAGACATGAAAATTCTTGCTTTCGATAAGTTTGAAAAAGATGAGATGAAGCAAAAGTATGGTGTGAAGTACACTGATTTTGATACTTTATTGAAAGAATCTGATTTTATTTCTATTCACGCTCCTCTTACCAAGGATAATTATCACATGTTTGATAAAACAAGTTTTGAAAAAATGAAGAAGAACGCGATTATAGTAAACACAGGACGTGGTGAGCTTATTGACAGCAGAGCTCTTTATGAAGCTCTTGTAAACAAGCAGATTGCAGGTGCAGGACTTGACGTTTTGGAAAACGAGGAAACTATTACTGATTTTGATTATGTAATAGGACTTAACAGGTTAGATAAGAAAACGCTTGAACAAACTATAATTAATTCTCAGCTATTTAAGCTGGAAAATGTTATAATAACTCCTCATACAGCTTTCAATTCCATTGAAGCAATTAATAGAATTCTAAAAACAACCATGTCAAATATAAATTCGTTTATATCAGGTAATGTTCAGAATAATGTAGTTAGATAACTTGAAGGGGCAATAAAAAGTGGTAAATTAAAAGGGGCTTATTTTATAAGCCCCGAAAATGATTACTATTTTTTGATTTAATGGTATAAGAGAAAGATTACCATTTAATATACTCCTCATCAGAAAGTTTTTAGTACAGAGAGTGGGGAGATTAACCTGCCAAAGAGCGATGGAATGTTCTTGAAATAACATCATCCTGCTGTTCTTTTGTAAGTTTGATAAAGTTTACTGCATATCCTGAAACTCTTACAGTTAATTGAGGATATTTTTCCGGATGTTTTTGCGCATCAAGCAAAGTTTCTCTGTTGAATACGTTTACATTAAGGTGATGTCCGCCTTTTTCTACATATCCGTCTAATAAATTGATTAAGTTTTCTTCTTGTTGTGTTGTCATTTTTCGTCTCCTTATATTAAATGTTTGCCTTGTTTCTTTAACTTACATACTTATTATAAATCATGTTTTACAACATTTCTGTTGTTTATACAACATTTATAAAAAATTATTTAATAAGTTCGCAAACAATTTCAGAGGCCATAAAAATTCCCGCACAAGAAGCTACAAATGGGGTAGATGACGGAATTATTTTATTAAATTGTATTTCTTCGCCGTTTTTGGTTGTAATATTCTCAACTTCTGAGAGTTTTTCCTGCACAAAAGGCTTCTCGTCACTTGTGACAACTTTTATTCCTGATGTTATATTATGCTTTTTTAATTGATAAATAATATTTGAAACAAAAGGTGCTTTTTTGTCATGAATTTCTGAAATATCCGAGATATATAATTTGTCTGGATGTATTCGGTTTCCTGCACCCATTGAGGAAATGACAGGAATTTTTAAATCTTTACACTTTACTAACAAATTTATTTTTGAGCGCATCGTGTCGATTGCATCTGCTACGTAGTCGATATTTTCGAAATTAAAATCATTCTGATAAAAATCGTTGATTAAATTTAGTTTTATATTAGGGTTAATGTCTAAAAGTCTTTGTTTAAAAAGTTCCGTTTTAGTTTGTCCTACGGTAGAATTTAGTGCAATAATTTGCCTGTTAATATTAGTTTTAGAAACTGTGTCAAAATCAATTAGTGTAAGTTCTCCGACTCCGCTTCTTGCAAGAGCTTCAGCGCAATATCCTCCGACTCCGCCGAGCCCGAAAACCGCAACATGTGAGGAAAAGAGCTTTTTCTGAGAATCCCCTCCCCAGTACAAAACATTTCTGGCAAAGATTTCATCCATTTATTTTATTATGCCAAAGCCTAAAAGAAATACACATACAATAAACACAAGTGCAACTATTGCAGTTAGCTTATTTAAGCCTTTTTCTGCACTTTTTTGTGATGTAAACATTTGTGCAGCGTTACCAATCCCTGCGATGCCGTCGCCTTTCGGTGAGTGCATAAGGATTAATACGATTAATAAAAGTGCTGATATAACTTGTATTGTCCAAGTGAATACTAACATTTATTCTCCTTTGTCCCAATAGGGACGTTAATTTCTTTTACCCGCGTGCCTTTTTGATAAAGTGTGCGCGTTTTGAGTTCAGTTTTATATTATCGAAAGTATACAAACGTGCAGGACGTTTTGATGATGATTTAGAAAACTCATTAAGTTCTCTTAATCCTTCTGTTGTTATAACTTTTTTCCTGAAATTTCTCTTATCAAGCTTCTTTTCCATTATCATTTCATAAGCTTTTTGCATTTCTGTCAGGGTGAATTTTTCATTTAAAAGTTGATACGCAACAGGACACATTTCCAAACGTTCGCGTGTACGTTTTAGCGAATATTCAATAATTTCTTTGTGGTCAAATGCCAGAGGTGGTAATGCTGAAACTTTATGCCAAGCTACATCAGGAGTTGTTATTACATTAACATCTTCTGCTCTTATTAGGGCAAAATATGCACAAGTTATTACTCTTGATACAGGGTGTCTTAATGGATCACCGAATGTGTAAAGTTGTTCAAGATAAATATTATCAACATTGGTTTTTTCTTTTAAAACTCGCATTGCTGCTTCATCAAGATTTTCTGACATTCTTACATATCCGCCCGGAATTGCCCATTTATCTTTGAATGGTTCATTGCTACGTTTAACTAACAAAACTTGAAGGGCATTATCTTTAATTGTTAAAATTACAATATCGACAGTTATCTCGTGAGTTTTAATCTCGTTGAACATTTCTACCTCTGATTATTTTCCACTTAAACTTATTGTATTATAAAGATTAAAAAAATGTAACAGATAACAGTTGAATAAGTGTATTTTGTTACATTTTTTTGTATTTGTGATGATAGTACTCTATTAAACCTATGTGAATTAGTGTAAGTAGGGCTGTTATATATGATAGAGGCTTATGAGTTTTTCTAAAAGCTTTATTTTTTGAAACTCCGCTCAACATTGTTGCTCCAAGTCCTACTGTTGCTGCATAACCTGTAGTTTTGGGTGTGATAATTGAATTCTTGCTGACTGAGTTAACTTTCATGTTTTTTAATCTAGCATAGCCAATCTAAAATAACAACATCTTATATGGAGAAAATCGCGGATTATTTTTTTCTTGCGGATTATTTCTTAAATATATTTTTAAGAGTTTACGTGCTTGTAAATATCTTTTATCTTTGAGGTATAAGTTTGATAAGCGTATCGTATAATCAATATTATTCGGGTATGTTTTGACCAGATATGCATATTCTTTTTCGGCTTCTTTTCTATTTATGCTTAATAAAATCTCAGCTTTTAAAAAATGCAATTCTTCATTATCTTGAATTTCTGTAGCTTTTTTTATGTAATCAAGAGCAAGTGAATTATGATTAATATAATGATATACAACCGCGAGATTGTAGTATATTATGTGTCTCATTTCATCACTATCTGCCAAAGTAAGAGCTTTTTCTAAATTTTTTATCGCTTCAGGATAGCGTTTTTCAGCAACCAAGCTTTCGGCTAAATCGATGTAGCCGCTCGGAAGTGTTGGTGCATGGTATATGTAATTTTTTGCCTCTCTTGCTTTGGACTGGTTTACTTCTTCATTATCACCAAGGACAAGATAGGATATATATTCGCTATCAACGTCTTTTGTATTTGATATATCGGGTTTTATTTTGTATAAGAGTTTTAGAGTGTTTATATCAGCTTCGGTTAATGTTGCTCTGGAATCGTTTACTAATGTATTGTTGTCTTTGGCAAGATACATTATGTTATTTGTATCAAAACTGTGTCCCATAAAACCTAATGCATGAAATATTTCGTGAAGTGAAGTATTGTATATTTGATTTAAACTGAAAAGATTTCCTTCCGGGTCTTGAAGATAAAAGTTGATATCCATGCGCTTAAGTTTAGAATTTATGACAATAGGCTCAGTGTATGCTGCTACGTATTTTCTCCCGTATTCCATTTCTTCTGTTTTGTTGTTTTTGAAGTTGACAACAATATCTGCATCTCCTTCTGTTTTTGTAAATAAAACTACTCCTAATTTTTCCCATTCGGAAAATGCTTTGTCTATTTCTTGGATATAGTTGTCTGGTATATTATCTTCATTTTTATAGGTGTATGTTATCGGAAATTTTCCCCATCTTATTATTTTTTGGTTAAATGGAGCTTGTTTTATGTAATTATCCGGATATTGGCGGTGAATTTCGCGCTTTAAGTTATATAAGAATTCTTTGGCCTCAAATGAGGATCTGTCCTGAATTTTATCTTCAGCTATTGTGGCTAATTTTTCTTGAGATTTTACTGTTAATGGGGAATTTATTATCGAATTTACGTAATTTTCTCGGATGGTGGTGTCTTGATTGCCCTCTTGAAAAGATTTTTCGTAAAAATATTGAGCCTTAGTGATTTCATTTTGCTTGTAATACCAGTTCCCGACTTGGGCATATATGTAGTCGGAATTGGTATAAAAATATAAACTTCCTGAAAGAAATATCAGAAGTATTGTATAAAATGAGATTTTCCCCCAAGCAAATCTGTTATCAGCATTAGAAATCTGATACTTTCGGACCATTTATATTCCCCTAATTAATTTTCTTCCTCTTCTTTAGTTGAAATGTTTTTTACTTCTTCTTCAGGATTATCCTTAACTCCTTTATCTATATTAAGAGTCTTAACCAATGTTCTTATATCACCTTTTAGTTTAAAATATTCTGCAAACTTAGGAGTTGTCTTAATATTAAAAGATCTTCCATTTTTGTCCTTGTGACGTGAGATTAATCCTTTTTCCAAAAGCTCTTGTACATGCTCGTATGCGTTAGATCCTCTTAATTCCTTAAGCAAAGACTGTCTAATAGGTTCTTTTAGCGCAATTACTGTGAGTGTTTTTAAAACAGGAGGCTTAAGCTCTACAGGACAAAGTTTTTCTACAATATCCAAATGCTCTTGTTTAACTTGCAGAATATATCCGTTTTCGTCATCAATTTCCAGAGCTCCTTCTCTTGATGCGTAATCCATGATTAACTCTAAAAGAGCTTCTTCTACTTTATCCTCATCCTCTTCTAAAATTTCTGCTATATCTTTTATTTGAAGAACTTTAGCTGTGATAAATAAAACGGCTTCTATTCTGGATTTTAACTGTTCCATTATGCTACTACCTCGTTTTTATCTGCTAAAATACTTTTTGCATTTTCTATGTTGGAGTCAAAATCTTCTACATCATTATCTTCAGTTTCTGCCTTATGCTCTCTTTTTACGACATAAAGATCCGAATAAAATTCATCTTGCTCCAAATCATAATCACTTTCTGCGGTTAAGAATAAAAGTGAAATATATGCGCTTATTTTATCCATTCCAAGAAGGGTTAATTCATTTAATTCTATTTTATCCTGTCTGCTTAAAATTTCAGACAAATTAGCCTTAAGTCTTTGAACTCCGTTTTCAATATATTCATCATGTGCAAGATTTATAATGTCATCAGGAGAAAGTTTTGCGTAATTTTGAACACGTCTTTTTGCTCTTTCATGCGCATTTTTTAATGATTGCTTTTTATCAAGCATTTCATAAAATTCCAATTGACGAATTAAATCTCTCAATGTAACCACACGGTTGTGATTTAATCTTACGCTTGTCCTTCTTTGTAAAACTTCGTCTATAGAAATTACGTTGTTAGTCGGAATGTATTCTTTCTCTTGATAATCCAGAGGAAGTTCATCATCATAATTAAAATCTTCTTCTCTTTGCGGTTCAAAATCCAATATATCCAAGCCTTCAAGAACATTTGATTTTAATTTCAAAAGAATTGCAGCAAATAGGAGTGTTCTTCCTGTAAGTCTTAGATTTTGTGCCTTTGATTGAAATAAGTGCATCAAATACTTATCGGTAACTTCTACAATATCAACATTCCAAGGATCAATTTTGCCGTGCTTTGCCATGTTAACAAGAATTTCTATTCCGTCAACTTCTGCTTCCTGTACGTACTCTTCTTGTTTTTCCGTTAATCCCGGATGATTGTGTATTATATTCAAATTGTCTATATTATTTACTGCCATATTTGTATTTTACTAGTTATTTTACTACTCCAAATCCTTCAAAATAAGTATGTTTAAAACCCTATTTTTGAGGGTTTTGTCCTATCCATAAGCAAATCTATTGCCTGATAAATTTCTTTCATATCTTCTTTGTTATCCCTGCAATGTTCTTTAAAATAATATTCTAAATCTGCCAGTCTTTGTGCTAATTCCTTATTTTCTATTGCCCATTGTCGCATTTTTACAAAACTATCCATTATTTGAA
Organism: Candidatus Gastranaerophilales bacterium; assembly: GCA_944323165.1. GTDB lineage: Bacteria > Cyanobacteriota > Vampirovibrionia > Gastranaerophilales > Gastranaerophilaceae > CAG-196. The sequence goes on from CALURK010000001.1 coordinate 168,063, forward strand.
TATTTGTTAGAATAGCTTTTTTCGAACGCAATACACTTGAAAGCATTGCAACTCCTTGTTCGGTAAAAACGTATGGAAGGTATTTTCTAATATCTTTTCTAAAGGTACCATTTTGGTACCTTAAATTATCCCATTCTTCTTTTGTTAATTGAAACATAAAATGTGATGGAAAACGCTCAATGTTGCGTTTTACAGATCTGTTAAGTGACTTGGTTTCTACTTCATACAAATTTGCAAGGTCACTGTCTAACATAACCTTAAAACCACGTACTTCGTATATTAAATTTTGTATTTGTACCGGATTGCTCATCTAATCTCTTAGTTTAACCCCTGTAACTTTTGAAATCCCTTTTTCTTTTTGAGTTACACCGATTGTTCTGTTTGCTGATTCTATCATCGGTTTTCTGTGGCTTACTACAATAAATTGTGTCGTCTCTGCCTGAGATTGAACGATATGTGCCAACTTTTCAACGTTTATACCGTCCAAACTTGCATCCACTTCGTCAAAAGCGTAGAATGGTGCCGGCATGTATTTTTGGATTGCAAACACAAATGAAAGTGCTGTGAGTGCCTTTTCTCCGCCTGACATACCTGCAAGACGCTGTTTCTTCTTGTCTCTCGGTTGTGCCTCAATATCCAAACCGCCTTCAAAAGGTTTTTCTTCGTTTTCTAATATCAAAGTTCCTTCACCGTCTGAAAGCTTGTGGAAAATATCTTTAAAGTTTTCATTTAATACGTTATAAGTTTTGAGGAATGTTTCCTTTTTCAAATCCTCATAACCTTTCATTCTTTCTAAAATTTGTTCTCTTTCTCGGCTTAGAGTTTCAATTTGATTTTGTAGTTCCTGTTGGCGGGCAGAAACACTATCAAATTCTTCAAGTGCTTTCATATTTACTGCACCCAATTCATCCATTCTTCTTTGTAATCTTTGGATACGTGAGGTTATTTCGTCTATCGACATCTCAACAGGAGTTAAATCATTTACATTTACTCCCGCTTCTTCTAAAATGTTTTTTGTTTCTTCCAATTGCGGTTCAAGTTCGCGCCTTCTTGCCTTAAATGACTCAATTTGTTCTGCAATTTTTTCTATTTCATTTGCTTTCAAATTCTTGTCTGTCTCAACTTTTACCAAATCATTATTGATTTCATCTCTTTGTTTAAGAAGTTCGCCAAGCTTTTCAGTGATTTCTTTTATTTGAATCTCTAAAACTTCTAATTGCTCATTTAAGCCTTTAATTTCTTCCGTGAATTTGGCTTTGTCTAGCTCTAAATCTTTGTTTGTCTTAATAGAATTATCTATTGTGCTGTTAAGAGTTGTAATTGTTGTATGTATGAAATCGATTTTTTGATGTAAACCTTCTATTTCGTGGTTCGCATCTGCCATATTCTTTTCATAACGCTTAATTTCTGCTTCAACTCCTGCGGTTTTTTCTTTCAAATCCTTCAAATCGGCATCATTCATTAACTTTTCGACTTCGCTAATCGAAGTTTGAACATCTGTCATTTTTTCTGAAATTACAATATGTTCTTCTTCCATTTTGTCTAAAGATTTTTCAAGCGTGGTAATTTCAGGTTCTGTAGTTTTTATGAAGTTTTGTTTTTCTTCAATATTTTGTTGTGTATTTGCAAAGCTTGTTTCTAAATTTGTAAGTTCTAATTTAGCCTTATTGAATTCTGTTGTAGAAGATGAATATTTACCTCTTACATCCTCCATTTTTGCTTCCAAATTAGAACGTTTAGAAACTAATGCAGCGTATTTTGATTCCATTTCTTTGAGTCTTGCTTTAAACGTATCAATTTCGCTATCAGAATTTTGTGCAAATTTTAGTCCTGTTTTTCTTACCGCACCACCTGTTATAGAACCCGATTTCTCAAACAAATCTCCGGATAAAGTTACCATTCTGTACTTTCCGATAAGTTTGTTTGCAACGGAACGATCTTCTACTACAAGAGTGTCACCCACTGCGTAGTAAAACGCGTTTAGATACTCATCATCGAAATCGATAAGGTTAATTGCAAAATCAATTACGCCTTTGTCTTTTGGAAGATTTAAGCTACGAGGGCATTTGACGATTTTATTAAGCGGAACAAAAGTTGCTCTTCCGGCATTAGATGATTTTAAAAGCTCAATACAAGTAGAAGCAACGTGTTCGTCGTCAACCACAATGTGAGCCATTCTTCCGCCTACTGCAATTTCCATAGCAGTTGAATACTCTTCGTCTACTTGACCAAGTTTCATCAAAGGAGCGTGAACCCCTTGAATGTTAGCATTTACAACTGTATCAACCGCACGTCCGAGGTTAGCCTCTTCGTTCGCTTGCTTAACTGCCTCAAGCTGATATATTTTCTTACGCGCAGCTTGAAGATCGTAGTCCATGTCTGTGATTTCATTTTTAGTTTTATCATACTCATTTAGTGTATTTTTAAGGATGATTTTGAAATCGTCAAGTTCTTTGCCTAATTGTTCTATCAATAACTCTTTTGAAGATTTTGTTTCTGAAAAATTTAGCTTAAAAGCTTCTAATTCATTTAATTTTGTTCGAGCTTCCTCCAAAGCCTTTTTCTTGGTCGATAACTCGGCTTCCATGGGGGCTTGTTTTTGGATAAGTTTAGTTTCCTTATCCTGAAGCTCTTCAAGTTCTTTTCTTAATGTATTACGTTTTTCGATATGTTTTTCTGCGGTTTCATTAAGCCCTGACATATCTTCAAGAATTTTGTGCAAAATTCCCTTTTGTTCTTCAATATTTTTTTCAATACCCTTAATTTCATCTTGCTTTAAGGTTATTTTAAGTTCTGAATCTTTGATTTTCTCCTGCTGAACTTCTATTCCGTTTTTGGTGTTTTCAATGGTTTTTAGGTTATCTTGAATTTGCTTGTCAGCGTATACTATTGAAGAATTTTTGCGTGATATTGCGCCTTTTATTTCTTCTGCTTTTTGTTTTAATTCAAGTTGATGTCCTTCGCCTTTTTCTGTTATGGTTTTAGAAATTTCGTTATACTTCTCTTTTATTAATTTTAAGCGTTCTTCAAGGTCTTTGGATTTAACTTCTTCTTCTTTTTTTCTTTTGGTAAATTCTAAGATATTTTCGTGCGCTTTCTCAAGATTTCTGCGCAAATCAAAGAATTTTACTGTATTTACCTGACTTTCCAGAGCTGTTTTTTCGTCTTTTAATTTCTGATACTTAAGAGCAACTTCTTTTTCTTCATTCAGTTGCTCAAGTCTTGAATTTACTTCATTTAAAATTAAAGTCGAATTAACAACACGCTTTTCTACCGTATCTAATTCGCCAGTTGCTTGTTCTATCCTTCTGTCAAAGTCTGCTACTCCGGCGATTTCGTCAATGATTTTTCGTCTTTCATTTGGAGTACAGTTTGTAATACTCATTACATCACCTTGCATCATGACGTTATAGCTGTTAGGAGTGATGTTGTATTTTTCAAGCTTTGCGTGAATGTCGCTTAGGGTTGCGATTTTGTCGTCAAGATAATAAATACTGTTGAAACCTTGAGAGGATTTTCTTATTCTTCTTGCTACTGAAAAATCGCCATCCTCAGTTTCGCCGAAGGTTACTTTGACATAAGCTTCGTTTCTTTTGTTGTAGGTTGATATCAGGTGGAAGAGTTTTTCCGCACGAAGGGTTCGGCTTGTGGATAAGCCTAAGGCAAACAAGATACTGTCAATGATATTACTTTTTCCCGAACCGTTTGGACCGGAAATTGTCGTAAATCCTTGCAGCATAGGAATATCGACTTTATTCGCAAACGACTTAAAGTTGTCTATCTCCAACTGTTTTATATACATTAAATCCCTTCCCCTTAAGACATGTCTGTTCCTAGATTACTACAAAAATAAGCCTCATGTCAACTCGATACAATATTTTTAACCTTTTTAAATTTCGGATACTTATTGTTTAATTACTTTGGGGAAAAATTTGTATATAATTATTTCGTATTTCTTGTTTAAATGTATCAGGAAGTGAATTGTATTCCAAAATATCAATTAAAAAAGGTATATTACTGTTATTTAATAATGTTTTCAGCTCTGCAAGATTTTTTGTATCATCATTAAATCTGTATACGGCTAAATCTAAGTCGCTCGCATCATGAGCTGTTCCGTCCACTCTGCTTCCGTAAGCCCAAATTTCTGCTTTTGGACAGTATTTTTCAAAAATGTCTACCAACATTTTAAGGTGTTTGGGTCTTATAAAAAGTTCAGTCATTTTCTATTACGCTCTTCAAATTTTTTGCATCTGATATAAAATCTTTTATCAAAACAAGAGTTTCCTCTGCAAATTCTTTACCGTAATCGTGTGCCGTATTATTACGGTTATCTCGATATTTTAACCATCTTTCTACGGTATTCTCGTCTATAAGCGAATGTTTGTAAGCATTCCTAAATAAATCTTTGAAAGTTAGAGCATCAACTGCTTTTTTTGAAGCGAAATAAGGTGTAAGTTTTTTTCTTAGTAATTTACCCGATAATTCTAATGTCATTTCAAAACCTTTTACAAGGGCATTTCTGTACATTTCATAATTAATACTGCCCTCTTGTTCCTGATTTATAAGCTTATATGCTTGTTCAGTTGTTTGTATGCATCTTTCCAGATATTCTGTATTTATACTCATTTTATTTCCTTTTTCCTTATTATCTCACAAAGTTTATTGAACAGGAGTTTCTGTTTCTGTTTTTTTGAAGTTAAACAGATTTTTTAATTCTTCTGCGCTGTTTTTCAATTGTTCTTTTGTATTGTTCCATTCCTCTTTTGAAGCTGTAACCGCATCTTTTACACTATTAACGGTGTTAGAAAAGTCTTGGTTTACTGAAGTTTTTATATCTTTTATCGTATCACTTACGGATTTGGTTTCTATAGCGCTCATATCGACATCTGTAAGCCATTTGAAAGATTTTATTGAACTTGTGCTTTCCAAACCTCCATTAAATTGAACTTTAAAATCCTTATAGCTTGTGCTACCGCTTGTAAGAGCCGGAATTGCCCCTATATTTTCGCCTTTTGGATTTGTTGTAAGTGCTTTTACGATATTCGAGGTTGTATTTCCGAATTTTGGAATATAAGACAACAATTTGTCAGCAGAAAGCTGTCCTAATGGTCCTAATTTTGCGACTATTTGTGCATCTAAACGCCCGAGTATATTAACATTAGTTGTACCGTTTAGTAAATTATATTTTCCTGTTATATAGTAAGCAAGTGCTTTACCTGAACTCTTTATCGGACTTATATTTGCCCAGCCGTTTGTAAAATTAAGGTTTCCGTCTATGTAGTCAAACTTGGCTGTGTCTGATAAATTGGTACTTTTTACTAATGTTTCTGTTGTTGTCTTTAGTATTGAATTTGAAATGATGTTGTTTGCTAGAAGATATTTATCCAATCGTCCTATTGTGCCGAAAGAACCATTTTTTACATTAAATTTCAAGTTACCGTTCAAAGATTTCATCATATCGTTGTAGTCTGTAACAATAAGAGATAATTTTGTGTTGAAATTCAATGTCCCTGAAATAGCGTTTTTAATTCCAACACCACCATGTACTGTTTTTTCGGCGTTCATATTCTCGCCTGTCATTTCAACATTTGTTTTAGCATTTGTTATGTTGTAAATAATATTTCCGTTGATTTTTCCTTCAAAAGCATCTCCTTTAAGATTTTTTAGATAAAAATCATTACCTTTTAAAGAAAAGTCGCTTACTAAATTTTCTGCTTCAATTCCGCCTGATGTGAATTTTTGTACAGTTGCGCTTCCGTTCAAAATTTGACCTTGGAGTTTGATATCAGTATTTGTCATATTTACCGGAATTTCAGGGATTGATAAAGTTGGTATGCTAATAGAACCGTTTAAGGTTGGGTTCAGCATATTTCCTGATATATGAATGTTACCCGTAAACGTCATTTTTGATTTATCAAACATCGGAATAATTATGGTTGATGAATCCGTTGTTTCGTAAATTAAATTTAAGGTTTGTTTTACGCTGTTTACGGTTCCGCTCAATTTAGATTTTATATCGCCTGTTGTTATAAAATCTAAGTTCATTTTTTCTGTTAGGTAATTATTGATTTTACCTGAAACATTTAGATTAATTTTTTCTATTGTTACAGGTGTTTGAGAAATTTCTATTTCTGTTTCTTTTATTGTTGCGTTAATTTTTGGAACAGAAACTTTAGCACAAGGATTTGATACCAAAACGTTAGAGCTTGTTGCATTACCGCTGAAAGTTTTGCCGTCTGAAGTTAAACCAACAGTTGTAGATGGTAATTTTAGAGTTGTATTTGATGGTATATTTTTTACATTAATGTTGTTTAAATCAATTTTTATTTGCGGATTAATTTTATCCAAGCGGCCTTTTATATCCGCTTTCATAGATATTAAGCCGGAATTTATTTGGTTTTCTTTCATCAAGGCTGCTTGACCTACAGCAACCAAAAGTCCTTTTAAACTTAAATTATTAGCGCTCAGGTGTAAATCACTAACAGCATCCCTTGTTATTGTTCCGTATAATTTTAGAGGTTGGTTTAGGATAGTAAATCCTATATTATAAATATTAATATTGTTGTTATCAAGTTTGATGTCGGCATTAATTTTGTCTACTCCGATTTTGTATAATCCATAATAGACATCAGCATTCGGGATATTCAAATATCCGCTTGATTTGATTGTTTTCAGGTCTGATTTGATATTGAAATTGGCATCTAATTTACCGTTCGCACTCAATGTTTGCAAATCTTTAATATCAAAAATAACTGCAATATCTTTTACGATTTTTAGAATGTTTGAAAGTTCGACTTTTGATTTTAAGTTTAAGTCAATATTCGGGTGTTTTCCTGTTTTAATTATCCCGTCGATTTTTGAAACTTCATTTTTTGCTGTATAAATATCTGACAATATATCTATACTATGTTCTTTAAATTTAAGTTTTACAAAACTTGGAGGCAAGTTTATGATTGATAAATTTGTAATCTCTGCTTGTCCCTTTATATTTTCTTTTGTAATTGTTAAATCTGCATTAGCTTTTGCGGTTAAATTATTAGAATAAATTCCGTTTAATATCCCGATAATATCTATTCTAGGAGTTTCTTCCTTCTTTTTTTCTTCTTCCTGAGTTGGATTGAATACAAGTTCATTTAACTCAAGCTCCGGCATGATTTTATTTAAAACTTTTACATCATAGCTGAATTGTTCGCGACCTTTCAAAGTTGCCTTTCCTTCGGCTTTGATTTTAATACTTTTATTTAAGATAAAGTCACTTATTTTTGTATTTGTACCGATAAGTGAATACTTATCAACTCCATCTGTAATATTTAAGTTGTAATTGTTGAGTTCTATATTTGGAAGGTGATTTGATAATTTAAAGCCAAAAGGCAAATATTGAGGTTGTTTAACGACTTCTGTATTTTCATTTTTTTCTTCATTTTCAGGAAAATATTTTTCTATATCAAATGTTCCGTCTGAATTAACTAGTAAATTAATTTCCGCTTTAGAAAGCTGTACTGTGTCAATTTCTATTTTTCTTGCTAATAGCGAAATTAATGACATTTTTACTTTGAAATTTTCTGCATATAAAACGCGGCTGTTATTAGGTTCTAAAATCTCAAATTTTTCTACCTTCAATCCTGCTGTTAACTTTGGAGTGGTTACGACTTTGACGTTTGTAAGATTAGAATTTAATCCTGTTGTTTCCTTGATAATATCTTTGATTTGCGGAATATAACCCTCAATTATAGGATTTAGAATTAGAGGAAGAATCAAAAATAATACATAAATAAATACGATAAAGCTCAAAATAGTGATACCAAGTCGTTTCCAGAATTTGCGATTCATATAAACCCTCCATATATTAAGAAATGTAAAATTGCCTCGTTTTTATATATTTGTTCTTATTATATCTTAAAACTTAAATTTTTGTATAACCACTCAGGTAAAATGCGGGTTTTAGCCCTTTCTTTGAATAAAAATCATAACTTTTTATAAAGTTTTGTAACAACACTAATACAAACGCTAAAGATTCCGAAAAACAGACCGTAATCACTCACATAGGAAAAAGTTGATTAGGAGTTATGTCGTGAAAAAAGTAGTATTAGTGTTATTTGCGTTTTTATTTATGAGTGTAGGACAAGCATTTGCTTACAGAATTCAATCATTTTCATCAGATGCAAAAATTGTTGCAGCAATGAGAGTTCTTGAACAAGCAGGTGAACAGGATGTTTTCAGAAACCTTCAAAGATATGGTATGAGAATAAAATTTGATGACCTTACAATGGTAACAAACGGTAAAAATGCTTTTGCAGTAAGCACATACAATAGCTATGGAACAAGAGTTATTTTAATTAATTCAGCATACAAAAATGCTCCGGCAGAACAAATTGCTTGTTTAATAGCTCATGAAAGCTTCCATACAGGATACAGTGCAGATTTGGAAGAAGAAACTCTTGCTACTCAAAAAGAAGCTTCTTGCTGGACAAGATTAAAAGTTGCTTCTAAGGTTTATCCTGATAGCAGATTAACAAGAAGATTAGACAAATTGAGCGGTTTGTATTTGGCTTCATCTTCAGGTAACAACTTAGTTGAACAAAAGATTGCAAGCAACGGTTTTTACAGAAGTCAGTTAGGTTTGAATTAATAAGTTTAATATAATTAAATAGTAAAAAGTTTGATCGGAGAAGTTAGTTTAATTTAGCTTCTCCGATATAGTATGTGCGGGGAAATTTTTTTGTGTTAAATTGTTTTCAAAAGGGGTATTGAAGGCAAAAGGAGGGAATTTTTTATGTATACAATTAAAGAAGTTGCTGAGAAAATGGATGTTTCTGAGCATACATTAAGATTTTGGGCAAAAAGCGGATTCTTTCCTTTTGTAACACGTGATAAAAACAATATTAGAATGTTTTCAGAAGATGATTTGAATTGGGTAAAAATTGTTAAATGTTTGCGCTCTGTCGGGACTGAAAGCAGATTGGTTAAAAGGTATGTAGATTTGTGTATTGTGGGTGACTCTACTATTCCTGAAAGATATGAAATTATAAAAGCTACTAAGGAAAAAGCTTTAAAACAAATGGAAGAGTTGAATAAGCAGCTCGAAATGCTTGATTACAAAGAAGATTATTACAAAAATCTTATAAAAAATAATCTTAATGATAACTGGAATCCGATGAATTTGTCTAAACAGAAGGAATACGCAGTTTAGAGTTTCTACTGCAAATGATTGAAATAAATAATAAGAATTGACAGAAATTTTATCCAAATTTAAAATTATTATAATAAAAAGCTTAAAAATAAATGGAGAGAGGTATGAAAAAAAAACTTACGCGCAAGCAGTTTGCAGTTATTGTTTTACTTATAATTATAATCCCTATAATATATAATAAAACTTCCGGCTTTGTAATGGGTATGATACAAAAACGAGCTTTGAGTATGCCAAAGGAAGTCGTAGTTGATAACCCGCACATGGAAAAGGTTAATGTGTCAGCAGAATCAACCGGAAGAGTGGAAGCTCAATATTCAATTGATGTGATTGCCAGAGTTTCCGGGTTCTTGCTTAAAAAATATTTTAATGAAGGTGATTTTGTAAAAAAAGGACAGACACTATTCCAGATAGATCCTAGAGAATATCAGCTTTCTGTAAATAATTCAATGGCAACAGTAAATCAGTATCAGGCCTTATATACAAATGCTCAACAAGAATGGAACAGAGCAAGTGCTTTGGTAAAAGAGGATTTGATAAGCCGATCTGATGTAGATCAGAGTTTGGCTGCACGAAATCAAAACAAGGCATTATTAGATGCTGCAAGACAGCAATTAGAACTTTCAAGAGTAAATTTGAGTTACACAACAATCAAATCTCCAATTGACGGAAGAATTGGTAAGGTTAATATAACGGAAGGAAATTATGTTACAGCGTCTTCTGGTTCACTAGTCAATGTAGCGAGTGTATCTCCTGTTTATGTAACTTTTAGTTTAAAGACAGATGACTTTGTAAAATTACTTAAGGCAAGCGACAAGTTTAAGGATGTAGAAGTAAGAGTACAGTTTGGAGATGGCGCTTGGTATGACAAAGTCGGAAAGATTAATTTTGTAGATAATAAAATTGATAAAGATTCAGGTTCAATTAGTATGCGTGCAACTTTTGATAATTCAAGAGGTTGGCTGGTTCCCGGAGCCTATATGAAAGTAAAATTAACGGCTCCAAAACTTGTTGAATACATGACGGTTCCTCAATCTTGTACCAAAGGTGACGCGATGAGCGGATATTATGTATGGGCAGTTAAGGATAATAAAGCTGTCAGAAAAAATATAAAAGTTTCAGATGATATAAACAACAATTGGATAGTAGAGAGTGGCTTAGATATGTCTGATGTAATAGTAGTATCAGGTATTCAAAGCGTTTCTCAAGAAGGACAAAAGTTAAAAATAACTACAAATCAGAGTGGACAATAGATGAAAAAGATTTTTGATAAGGACAAACTATTCTTCTTTATAAGAAAACCCAGATTTGCATTGGTAATTTCTGTATGTATTGTGATTCTCGGTGTAATTTCCATGATAAGCCTGAAACAAGAGAGTTATCCTGACGTAACTCCTCCTCAGGTAAGAGTTTCGGCGAATTATCAGGGCGCAAGTGCCGAGGTAATAGAATCTTCTGTTGCAACCGTTTTAGAAAATAAATTAAACGGTGTTGAAGATATGACTTATATGACTTCCACCTCTTATGATGGAAGTTATTCTCTAACTTTGTATTTCAAAGTCGGATCTGACAAAAATATAAACCTGATGAATGTTCAAAACCGTATTCAGCAGGTACAGTCACAATTACCGGAGGATGTTCAAAGAACAGGTGTAACTGCAATAAGCAGAACGTCAGGTTCAGGTGCGATAATTTTAACTTTGTACCCTGAGTCTGGCGATTGGTCGCAATTGGATTTGACCAACTATGGTTCAATTTATATTAAAGATGAATTGAAACGTATAGACGGTGTTTCCGATGTAGAAGTATTTGGAGGCGGAAACTACTCAATGAGAATTTGGTTAGATCCTCAAAAAATGGCAGGTTTAAATGTTTCTACAAGTGAAGTGAAAACTGCTATTGCAAATCAAAATACACAGGTAACTGCAGGTGCTCTGGGTCAGCTTCCGACAGATGAACCTAATGCTTTGCAATTAACATTGAAAACTCAAGGCAGGTTGGATGAAGTTGAACAGTTTGAAAATATTTTAATTCGTTCTAATATTGATGGTTCAAACGTTAGAATTAAAGATATCGGAAGGGTTGAATTGGGTGCAGAATCTTATTCAAACTTAGGTCTTGTTAACGGTAAGCCTTCTGCGGTTGTAGTTATATCGCAGCTTCCGGATGCTAACGTAATTAACCTTTCAAAAGCAGTTAAGGCAAAGGTTGAACAATTAAATGCCGAAATGAATAACGGTATTAAGATAATGTATGTTAAGGATGATGCAGAATACATCCATGAATCAATGAAGGAAGTTGAATTTACTATTCTTCTTACAGGTTTAATTGTTGTAATAATTATCTTCCTATTCTTAGGAGATGGAATGGCAACTTTGGTACCGTGTGTTACAATTCCTGTTTCATTGGTGGGTACTTTCGCTTTATTAAAAGCATTGGGCATGTCCATAAACCTTTTAACATTGTTTGCGATGGTTCTTGCAGTTGCGGTCGTTGTGGATGACGCGATTGTTGTTATTGAAAACGTAAAGCGGCATATTGATGAGGGTAAATCCGCAATTATTGCGACTCAGTTAACTATGGAAGAGGTTGGATCTGCTCTTGTTGCAATGGCTTTAGTATTAATGGCAGTATTTGTGCCGATTGTGTTCATGGGCGGGATGACAGGAATTATGTATAAGCAATTTGCTGTTTGTATTGCTGTTTCAATAGCCCTTTCAGCAATATGCGCCTTAACACTCTCTCCTGCAATGTGTTCACATTTTCTAGGACATCAAAATGACGGCAGTATAAAACAAAAGCATCCGCTTTTGGCAAAAATTGAAGAGAAAGGCAATATTATTGTTGAAAAATTCAATGAAATGTTTGCCAAGCTTGAAGATTTTTACATGGAATATGTTATAAAATTTGTACATGATAAAAAGCTAGTTGCAATATTTTACGTTGCTATAATTGCACTGACTCTACTATGTTTTAAGACAATATCAACAGGCTTTATTCCAGATGAAGATCAAGGTGTTTTATTAGCTCAAATAACTCTTCCTGATGGTGCTTCTCTTTCGAGAACAGAGGAGGTTTCAAAGAGATTTTCGGAACAGGTTCAAAAAATCGACGGTGTTGATAAGGAAAAATTAACTATATTTGGCGGTAACGGTTCTGTTAACCAGTCTACTGTTATTATCCAGCTTGATGATTACGATAAAAGAAATATTGGTGTATTTGAGTGGATAAAAAGAAAGGTAACAGGGAAATCAACAGATTTATCTCACGTTTCAATTTTAAATCAAGTAAGGGCAATTGCATCTGGTATGAAAGAAGCTTCAATTGTGGCATTTTCACCACCGGCAATTAGCGGTATGAGTATGATGGGCGGATTTGAGTTCCAAATGCTTTCCAAAGGCGAATACACCCCTCAGGATTTAGAAACTTGGGCGGGCAAATTGATTGCCGCTGCAAATCAGGATCCTGATTTGTCGAGTGTTTACACATCTTTCCAAGCAAATGTTCCTCAGTATATTGTAGATATTGATTATGAAAAGGCTCTTGCACAGAATGTAGATTTACAGGAATTATATTCTACATTATCATCAATGCTTGGTACTTATTATGTAAACGATTTCAATAAATATGACAGAGTTTACAAAGTTCAATTGCAGGCAGAAAGCAGATTTAGAGATAAAGCAACGGATTTGTCCGGAATATACGTAAAGAATAATAATGGTGTTATGGTTCCGGTATTATCTATTGTAAAATTAAGACAAACTATAGGTACGGCTTCAATTACGAGATATAACCAGTATAAGTCAGTACAAATTCAAGGTCAGCAGGCAGCAGGAAAGAGCTCCGGTGACGCGATGAATGCTATGGAAAAGGTTGCAAAGAGTGTTCTTCCATCTGATATTTCATTTGATTGGTCAGGAACTTCTGCTCAGGAAAGAGAAGCATCGGGTCAAACATCTTTAATTGTCGGAATGGCATTGGTCTTTGTATATCTATTCTTGGTTGCTTTGTACGAAAGTTATACGATTCCGATTGCTGTACTTTTGATTTCTCCTATTGCGGCTCTGGGTGCGTTATTGTTCCAGTTAATGCTAAATCAATCGTTTGATATTTACTCTCAGGTAGGTATGATTACTCTTGTTGGTTTGGCTGCAAAACAATCTATTTTGATTGTAGAGTTTGCAAAAGAAGAGCATGAGAAAAATGGTTTATCTGTCAAAGATGCTGCAGTAAAGGCAGCGAAATTAAGATTTAGAGCAATTATGATGACAGAATTAGCGTTTATTATCGGTGTGTTACCAATGATTTTTGCCCACGGTGCCGGTGCTAATTCAAGAATTTCAGTAGGTTCTACTGTATTTGGCGGTATGATTGCTGCAGCTACTCTTGGTGCGGCTTTGACACCTGCGTTTTATGTAATCGTTCAGGAATTTGTTGATAAATTTCCGAAAAAAGAGATTACTGAAAAAGACTTGGAGATTTAGGATGAAAAAGATTTTAAATATACTGTTAATATGTTCTCTTCTATCTGTAACTTCTACTGCAGTTTTGGCAAAGTCTAAAAAAGAAAAGAGCAAAGAGTCTGATAAAATAGAAATTGTAAAGCCGGAAAAAGAAAAAGTTAACAAGCGTATGGAGAGGAAAAAACTCAAGAGTAATGAGAAGGCAAGACAGGATTCTTCGAAAGAAGCTAAAGGTATGTATGAAACTAAGTTTCCTGCCATAACAAGCCAGATAGAATATACAGATATGAATGGCGAAGTTACTCTGAGTGATTGTATAAAATTAGCCATCACTCATCATCCGACTATAATGTCAGCTATTAGTAATGCAGAAATTTATAAGACTCGAATTGGTCAGGCATGGTCAAATTATTTTCCGACATTTAGCGCAGGAGTGAGTTATTCAAGAAATGACATGTTAATGTCAACAATGCCTGCTAATATGTCAAGAATGATGGTTCAAAGATATAACATGTTCTATGTTCCGACTTTATCAGCAAATATGCTTTTGTTTGATTTTGGAAAAACCAAGGCTAACGCTGATATGGCAAAGAGAAATTGGGAAGCTTCAAGATATGATGCTGAATCCAGTATAGAAACAGTTATTTATAATGTAAAAGTTGCATATTACAACATGGTTTTTGCAAAAATTCAGCAAGCTGTGTATGAAGAAACTGTTAAGGATTTTGAACTTCAGTGGAAACAGGCAAAAGCTTATTATGAGATTGGAAAAAAGGCTAAGATTGATGTAACTACTGCAGAATATAACCTTGGTAATGCTAAGGTTAATTTAATTAGAGCAAAAAATACTGAAGAGCTTGCGGCAGTAGAACTCGCCAATGCTGTAGGTATTCCTGAACTCGAGGGTGTTATATTAAAGGATAAATTAAATAATAAAAAATACGATGTAAATTTCCCAGATTTAATAAAGACTGCAGAAGCTTCACGTCCTGCATTATTAGCTGCTAAGAAGGCTATGGATGCTGCAGAGATGAATGTAAGAGGTGCTAAAAGAGCTTTTACACCTGATTTAAGTGCTTTTGGAGGGTATGATCATGGTGGAAGGCAGATTAATAATGATTACGGATATCAATTTGGGGTTCAACTTAACTATACCGCAATGAATTTAATGCTTCTTAAAAAGCAGGTGGATGAAGCAAAAGCTACTTACAATAAAGCAGTTGCAGATTATGAACAACAGAAACAGAATGTTTATTTGGAAGTGAAAAGCGCTTATATAAATCTTCTTAATTCTCACGATAGTTTAGACGTTGCAAAACTTGCTCTCCAACAGGCAAAAGAGAGACAATATCTTGCGTTTAGACGTTATCAAGTAGGACTGGGTGATGCAATTGAATTTAAGGATTCTGAAAATACATATTTGAACGCTCAATTAGATTATTATAATAACCTGCTTAATTACAATATTAACGCGGCAGAATTGGAACGTGTAATCGGCGCACCGATAAAAGAATCTGATATCGATTTGTAAGTTATTTGTGATAGTATGAATTTATGATAGACTTAGCACTTAGAAATTATGCGCATCTGGGTGATGCTGTTTGGGAAATTTTCGTAAGAGAATACGTTGTTTTCAAAACATCAAATTCGAAGGAACTTCATAAAATGACAACAGATAGAGTAAATGCTTCTTTTCAAGCAGAATTACTCTATATGATAGAAGACGATTTGACCGACGAGGAAAAAGAATTAGCCAGAAGAGGACGTAATCTTCCGATTCCTGTCGGAAGAAAATCCATCCAGCACGTTTACCGACCTGCAACAGCTTTCGAAGTTCTGATTGGGGTTTGGTATTTGAATGATAAGGATAGATTAAAGCATTTTTACGAAAAGTTCAAATCTACAGAATTTTTTAGTTAATTTAGTCCAAGTTCACTGTTAATTCGGGCTTGATAATCAACAAGAATTGGATTATCAGGTTGTTCTTTTCTTAACTCGCTTAATTCTTTTTTAGCAAGAGCAAAATAGCCCGTATCATACAAAATTATAGCCTTTAGTAGGTTTGCTTCAAAAAAATCGTCCTGTAATTCTTCCAACGCTCTTTTGTAATGTTTCTCTGAATAATATAGGTTTGCAAGTGCAAAGTGATAATTTTTGTTATCAGGTTTCAGGGCAATTGCGTGATTGTAATATTGTTTTGCAAATTTCATATCCCCTTGCTTAAAGTATATGTTTGCAAGATTAAAATAATACTCGTCATTTTTAGGAGAAAGTTTGATTGCTCTCATTACAAAATCTTTCGCAGCTTTAAAATTACCTTGATAACTCTCTACTGCTCCGCAAAAATTTAACAATTCAGGGTTTTCATTGTTTTCAGATAATCTATTTAAAATTTTTATGCATTCGTCTTTTTTATTATGTGCATAATAAATTTGTCCTAAAAGAAGTAGTAATTCCTGATTTTCAGGTTCACTCTCCAAAGCCTGATTGAGTATATTTTCAGCCCTTTCAAATTCTTTTTTATTATACAAAGCTTTTGCTTGTTCTAAATAAATTTTACCGTCAGGATTTTCTATCTTATACTCAAAAATTTCATCAAATTTTCCTTGTTCGTTCAATAATTTGAATATCTGAACTAAATCTGATGTTTTGTGCGAGATACAATAGATGTTTTTTGCCGTTTGTTCAGCTTCTGCTAAAGCATTTTTGTCTATAAAAATTTGTTCCAGAAGCTCAAGTGCTTTTATATGTTCAGGATTTCTATCTAAAATTTGCTCAATGTAGCTTAAAGCTTTTTCTTCATTTTGCATCTTGTAGTATAAATCAGCAATTTCTAACAAAAGCTCTGTGCTGTTATTATCTTCTTCAAGAGCTTTGTAAAATACTTCTATAGCGTGTTTATAATGCCCTTTGTTTTTTAGGGCAAACCCTTCTTGCAATAAATTTTTAATCATGTTTTGTTAATTTAATGAGTCTTGAAACTGCATCCTTTTCTGTTTTATTCTCTTCATTTTCCTCTGGCTTGTTTATAATTACAAGAACTTCGTCTTCTCCTGACATTTTTAAATTATTTCTTGCAATAGCTTCTAGACCTGTAACATTTGAAAAGTTTTTGATATTGTCCTGTAATTGCTCATTTAAAGCTTTTGCAGCGTTTCTGGTTTTAGTAATTTGTACAATTTTTGCCTTGTATGAAACAATTTTTGATATGTTTAACACAGCACTTATTGTAATTTGAAATAAACACAAAAGGAGAATTATAGTTAAAAAAGAGTAATAAAACCCGCTTGATGAAGAGGTTTTTTTTACTTTTTTTTCATCCCTTCTTTTTTTATCTGTATTAACAACCCTTCGAGGTCGTCTTTGCTCCCGTGTGTAATTTCTCATAAATCAATTATATAAAATTTCTAAACTAATTACAACTTGAAACCCGTAGTGAAACTAACAGCAGAACTTCTTCCGCCGTTTGCATAGTATGATTGTGCAACTCCCAGTTCAAACTTCAAAGATTCTGCATATTTTTTTAAAGCAGGACTGTAAACAAGTGTTATTTCATTCTTATTTTTCGGAGCGTTAACATAATTTGTGAAACTGTCTTTGAGTGTTAATTTATCGGTAATATGCCATTCCGGAGTAACACAAACTGTTCCGTATTGCGATCCGATATCCTGCGAAGCAGATTGTTTAAATTTCGTATCCAGCGAAAAATACTTAGGTGAATCATATCTGACAAAAACCCCTGTAGAGGATTCCATTTGTGAAAGCGAAAGCTCCTCGCCCCATAATGTACCATACGTCATACCCTTAAATGTTTCAGATAGAGTTCCGCTCAGAGGAAGAATGTCTTTCAAATTATTTCTAGTTACCGCCGCCCTTGCAAGGGCACTCCTGGGCGTGTTGGTGTTTGATGTAATATTTAGCATCTTTACCGGTATCGTAACAGCTCTTTGAGGTATATTTACCTGAGGTTTTTCAATATCATCATCAAGATAAATTGTTTCGACAGGGTTGTCGTCATATTCAACCTGACCTTGAAGTTTGTAGGTTTCTACTACCGGCTTTACATTTTCCTCTGTAGAAAAAGCTGGTAGCAAATTTATACATAATAACGCTATTAAAAATACTAATTTTTGCATAGCTACATTGTAGTTTAAATAAATAATGTTTTCAATCGTTTTTTACCTAATTGGAGAATATTTTTTTATCAAATTTTAATCATAAATAAAGGAGAGTTATAAAGAGGAGATAGATATGAAAAAAAGTGTATTAGCATTGTTATTGGGGGTAATTATGGTATCAAATAGCGTAATAGCGGCGGAAAATATTGCAGTAGTCGATTTGCAGAAAATAGTAAGTAATTCAGGTCAGGTAAAGCAGTTAAAACAAGAGCACGCTAAGAAAATGGAAGAGCTTAATAAAATTGTTGTGAATGCACGCGGTGAAATTTCTAATACAACAGACAGTGCAAAAATTTTGCAACTAGAGGAAAAATATACTAACGAATTTAATGCAAAAAAAGCCGCTTTAGAGAAAGATTACAGTACAAGGCTTAGCGCAATAGAGAAGAATATAAAAGATGAGATTGCAAAGAAAGCACAGCAAGATAAGTATGATTATGTGTTTGCCAAAAGTGTTTTATTGTACGGAGGAAAAGACATAACTAACGATATAAAAGTAAAGTGATTTGAAAAAAGTATAAACACTATACCCTTTCTAATGAAAGGGTATAGAAATGTCCTAAAACCCTCTTGTCCTTTTGTAGAATTTTGTATTATAATGTGGTATAATGATTTGTAGCTTAAGGAGAACTGAAGTATGCAAAAGAAAATTTTAATTTCATTAGGCTTGATAGCAGTAGTCGGAATAATGAGTCAAGTTTGGGCAAATTCTACTATTTATACTGATGATTTAGGCAGATTGCATTTCTTGGGTAAAGATCCCGGAGCTAAGACTCTTCAAAAAATAGAGGATTATGATAATCCAAAACAACAGGATTTAACGAATGTAATGTATAAAAATGAGCAGCCGGCAGGTAGCGTAGAAAATGCTGCGGAACCGAAGACCGATGTCTCAGCTCAGAGTTCGGAAACTCCGGTTTCAGATAAGACAAAGGTACATACAAACAAGTCAAAAGGTTCATATACTTTTAATAAAGGTGCAATGGATGCATCAGACCCGTATACTTTCGGCAATACAAATTTAGATACGCAAAAGAAAGAATCAACAGATTTAGAAAATTTAAACAAAAAGCGTTTTTGGCAGATTTGGTAAAAATATAACAAACAATCCCGGATCGTCTAGTGGCAGGACGAAAGATTCTGACTCTTTTAACGGTGGTTCGAATCCATCTCCGGGAGTTTTGTTATGTAAAAAAATTTGGGAAATGGATGAGAACCACCAGCCTGCAAAGGCTTTTGTGGTTCGAGCGCGAGCCGGCAGAGGGCGGAGTTAGATTGCAAGAAAAAATTTTTCGAAGCAATCGAACGTAGTCCCGTTTAACGCCGGCGAGAAAGCCAATCCATCTCCGGGAGTTTTGTTATGTAAAAAAATTGGGAAATGGATGAGAACCACCAGCCTGTAAAAGCTTTTGTGGTTCGAGCGCGAGCCTCTGAGGGCGGAGTTAGATTGCAAGAAAAAATTTTTCGAAGCAATCGAACGTAGTCCCGTTTAACGCCGGCGAGAAAGCCAATCCATCTCCGGGAGTTTTGTTATGTCAAAGGGGTAAGTGTTACCAAAATTTGTGGAAAAGTTTTTGAACTGCAAATTTTAGAAGATTTTATGCTGTTTTTTGTATATGCGGTCATAAAATCTCTTTTCCGCCTTTTTCGCTTCTAATTCCGAATATTTGTATCTTGATAAATCCAAAGAAATTTTCCCCTTAGATTCCTCCTCAAGTTTCTTTTTAACTTTATATGGATAAGTTTCATTTCCCTTAAGTTGTCCGTTGTGAATAAGATTTATAATTTGTTCAATATAAATTTGACATTTTTTAGGTACAGAAGGAAACATTTCAATAAACTTAGGAAGCGGCATACTCGATCTCATGCTGTTTGCGCCTGCGGAAGTTAGCATAAAGTTTCCTATTGTGTTTTCTCCATTTAAAGAATTAGGTTTGATATGTTCTATTGTAGCAACAGAAGGCCGAATTATTCTTTTGGCAATTTCTTGTTGGGTTCTGTCAACGTATTTAACGATGAAAGCATTTTCGCTGGTTCCAGAAGTTGGCAGATAAACTGCTCTGTCTTTGAGTTTTTCTAGAACAAGATGTTCCTTATGAGCCTTTTTAGGTTTAATGTCCTCTAGTGATGTTAATAATATTTTTCTTTTAAAAGTATCTTCTCTATTGTTTTCCAGGATAACTTGTCGGCATTTGGTTGTTTTTTCGTGAACGGCAAGCGCGTTTTGGGGCGACAAGTTTAGTGAAATTTTATCGACATCATCCAGAACATTAAATTCTTCAAGTTTTAGTTTGATAATAGCTTCGTCATACCATAGTTTTAAGCATTCAGGTAAAGTTTTTTGCGGTGAAATTTTTGAAATAGCGAGAAATCTTTTATACATTTTTCTTTCTGTATCTTGCATAAATTTGGTGTATTTGGATAAAACTTTAACGACATCTTTGACGTTCGCACACTTATCTAAGCGATTTTCAATTCGAACTATATCATAGCCGGCAATCATTTCTACGCCGAAATAGGGGCATTTTAGTCCTTTTAGCTTTTTTAACGGATTGCCAGCAGACGTATTTGCTTGAAAAGATATTGGGTTGGTTTTACAGAATGTATCGCAGGTATTGGTTTGCAAGTACAAAAGATTTTTCCCAACTGTTCCGTATGGCTGCAATTTAGATGGATTATAGAAATTTACCGGTGAAATTCGCACAGTATTATACTCCCCAAAATATAATACCAAATTGTTTAAAGCTCTGCAAGGCAAACTTTTAATACCTTCTTTTATTAAAACGTTTATGTTATTATAAATTCAAAAAGTAAAACAAATTCAAGGAGATAAATTTATGCAGGCAAGACGTGCAGCGAGAGAATTAGCACTTATATTATTTTCACAGTTTGATAAAGAAATTACAAAATATACAAGAAAAGATTTTGAAGATATTATGCTCAAATCAGTAAGAATCCTTTCAAATTCAGCATCAGAGGAATTAAAGTTGACAGTTGGTTCTTTAATTGACATCAAGGATATGCTTGATACTTATGAAGCTGAGCATAAGACAAATTTAGAGCGACCGATGGGTGCAAAAAATAAACCTGTTCAAATTCCAATGACAGATGAGATGATACAAAAAGTTGACACAATGATTGATGTTGCAGAGAAGGCTATTTTGGCTTTAGAAATTGCAGAGTTCGCAACTTTGGAAAATCAATCAGAGGTAAAAAATTATACTGTAGAAATTGCTGAACAATTTAAGCTTCACCACAAAGATATTGATGCAGAAATTCAGAAATATTCAAATGGTTGGGATATATCAAGATTAGTTAAGATGGATAAAGATATTTTAAGAATTGCAATAACTGAGCTTTTGTATACTAAGGATGCTCCAATCAAGGTTGTTGTAGATGAGGCGGTTGAGTTGGCTAAAAAATATTCTACAGAAGATTCTTCATCTTTTGTTAACGGAATATTAGCAAAAGTTATTGTTGAAAATGGGCTAAAGGGATAAAATTTATCACGAAAGCCAAAAGGTATAGAAATGTTTAACTTTTTTGACAAATTAAAAAATACCGTATCCAAAACAGCTCAGGCTTTAGTCGGAAATGTTGTTGATGCAGTTTCTTCTGAGGACGAGTTTTCGGACTTTGTTCTTGATGATATGGAAGATTTGTTGATAAGCGCTGATTTGGGGGTTGATTTTGCTTCCGAACTTGTTGATAAGCTCAGAAAACAATCTAGAATAAAACCTTCTGAAGTAAAAGAGTTTTTAGAAGATGAGTTTATGAAAATTCTGGAAGAGGCTGGTAGTTGTCAATTAAACTTTAAAAAGGATGCCTTAAACATATATTTTATAACAGGAGTTAACGGGGCTGGGAAAACTACTCTTATCGGAAAGCTTGCTTATCGTTTTAAACAGGAAGGTAAGAGGGTTTTGATTGCTGCGGGCGATACGTTCAGGGCTGCTGCGGAAGAGCAGGTTGATATTTGGTCAAAGCGTTCAGGGGCTGATATTGTAAGACGTGATAAGGCGGATCCGGCGTCTGTTGTTTATGAAGCTATTCAGAAGGCAAGGAATGAAAAGTATGATGTAATTCTTGTCGATACGGCGGGAAGATTGCAAAACAAATTTAATTTGATGGAAGAGCTTTCTAAAATTAAAAATGTTATAGATAAGAATGCTCCTGATGAATTAAGAGAAAGTATTCTTGTAATTGATGCAAATACCGGGCAAAACGGTTTGCAGCAGGCAAAAGTTTTTAAGGAATGCGTTAATTTGACGGCTGTTGCCTTAACAAAGTTAGACGGTTCGGCTAAAGGTGCGATAGTTCTTGCTATTGCAAAAGAGTTGGGGCTTCCTGTTAAGCTTGTTGGAGTTGGCGAGAAAATGGAAGATTTGAAAGACTTCGACTCTAAAGAATTTATTCAGGCTTTGTTTAAGTAATTGATTTACCCCTAATAATTGTTATAATTTATTATATGGATAGTTTTAGCATCGGAAAAATTTTAGCAGGATTAAGAAATCCTGAAATTTATCTAAAAAAACTTAAGCAAGAAGGAATTAACACAGGAGAGAGCGGCTTTAATACTTCGCTTTCACAACCTAAACCTACATTTACGCCAAGCCTTCAAGCAACAACTGCTCTTATGAACCAGCTTCAGATGAATCAGATTGCAAGTATGGATAGGGCAATATATATCAGAAATTTGCTGGGACTTCCACAGACATTAGGTGAAATTCTTCTAGCAGCGCAAAATCCTAAAAGTCCGATTATTAACAATATGTTGATAAATGATTTAAATCAGGAACTGCTAAAAAATCAGAAGCTGATAGCACAACTTTTTGACGAAACTACAGATATTAATGCTCTAACTCAGCAAAATATCCAAACTCAAATTGCGGGTTCTCAGAAAGATGCCGTAATGCTTATGTTTAGCGGGATGATACATATGCCTGCAATTTCTGAGATTATACTCAAGAATAGCAAGCAAGCTGTAACAAGTTTAATTATAGCGATGGCGTCGGCTTCCAAAAACGGTATGACAGGAGATCAGATTAGGGAAAATTTGAGCATTATTAATTCTTGCATTTCGATGGCAGAGTCTAATAATCCGACTCAAACCCTGAAAAGCCTTATGCTTCTTTATTTGCCTTGGCTTCCTCTTAATGAGGGAGTAGGATTTGACCTTGAAGTAACTCCCCCTGATGGTGAAAATGAATCGAATGATTCAAGACTCACTGTGCTTATTCAGACGAAAAATTACGGAAATGTGAAAGGTGTGTTTACTCTTACTACCTCAAACTCTGTTGATATTTATATAATTTGTTCGGAAGATTTTCCTAAAAGAACGCTTCAAAAAAGCTTGATGGAGGAAAGTTCTTCGCACGCGATGAATTCTACGATTGATATTGAAGCGGTTGAACCTAAAAATAAAGAACCAAAAGAAACTCAGGAGGCAAAAGTTAACCTTTCTGCTACTAACGAAATGAATCCTTACTTGCTTTTAATGGCGCATGCTTTTATAAGGAATACAATATTTATAGATTCTAATTCTATAGTAGAAGAGCCTAACTCTTAATCGGAATTCTTTTTGCCAGTTGTGTAGAAAGTATTATCGCTTTTTCTGCAAAAATTAAAGGCAGATGGTTAACATCACCCTGAATAGATACGGTAGATCTGTTGTATGTCAATCTTTCACTGGTTCCTGCGACGATAAGTCCTTCTATTGTTTTAATAAATCTGTCATAAATGTTATCAATTGATAAACTTTTTACAAGAGCTTCATTCTTGACAGGAACAATTGCCCAGTTAATACGACCTCCGCCGGCTAAGAAATCATTTATTTGTTCAGGAATGATGTTTAAATTGTTAGGATTATTATATGCGTCAAATGATATCAAATCCGCTCCGGCTTCGATAGGTATTTTCCAGTCACATTTTTCAAAACATTGAATGCCTACTTTAGCGTCAAGGCTATGAATTTTTGATATAACTTTTGAAAGCATATTAACAATAACCTCTCTTGTTACATCTTCATTTTCCCTTTTAACATCTCCGACTTTATAAAGCAAAGGTTCTTCTAATAGAATAAGAGGTCTGGTCTCCGGTGATATTTCCCGAATTTTGTTAATAATCCACATAGCTTTTATGCTTACCGCCTGTATGATGACTTTACGGTAATATCTGTCTGCAAGTAGCTGAGAATTTTCTTTTGTTGTAATTCTTTGTGAAACAGTGAATGGACCTGCCAAATTTACAACGGTTTCCTTAGGTCTAATTCTGTCTATGATTTGGTAATATTTGTTTAGAAAAAAAGCGTCAAATGCGAATTTTGAAAGATTTTCCATTGTTGGATTATTGAACGCTGTATCCATAACAACAAGTTTATGTTTTAATTCAGGTCCATCATCATCTTTAAAAATAACTTTTTTATCCTTAAAATAAACCCCCGGAATATTCATTAAAGTTCGTTTTATCAATGTTTCTTCAGGGGAGGCATTGGGTAAATTGGGTAAAAAAGGTATATTCTCAAAAAGCTTTACCATCATTTTGGTTGCAGCCTTATCAGTATTGTATGGTAAATCTCCAATAGGTAAACACCTGAAATTTTTATTCATTTTAGCTCTTTCTCTATAAAAAACGTGCCGATATTATCTGTCGGCACGTTCTTTTTTTATTTAATAACTATGCTTCGACTTCTTCAGTTTCTTCTACAGATTCTTTTACAACTTCAGAAGCTGTAACGATAACTTTTAATTCTGATTTAACTTTAGAAGTTAATTTGATTAGCATTGTGAATTCTCCAATTTTGTTAATTGGAGCGTTCAAAGAAACAGTTTTTCTGTCAATTTCAATGTTATGTTTTTCTTTTAATTCTTCGCACAATTTTTTAGTAGTTATTGTACCAAATAATTTACCACTTTCACCGGCTTTAGCAGATAATTCAATAGAACCGATTTTTTCAATTTGTTCAGCTTTAGCCAAAGCTTCTTGGTGTAATTTTTCTTGTTTAGCTTTTAGTCTTGCAATATTTTGTTCTCTGTTTTTCAAGGCGCCTTCAGTAGCGATCTCAGCGTAATTTTTAGGAATAAGATAGTTTCTTGCGTAACCGTCTTTTACGTTTACTACATCACCGGCTTCACCAATGTTTTGAACTTCTTTTTTCAATATTACTTGCATATTCTTTTTTCTCCTTTAACTATTATTGGGCTAGTATAGAATTTATCATAACTAAAAAAACATTAATTGTCGAGTACCCATGCTTTTTGAGCTTAAAATATCTTAACTACTTCTGTTCTTATTTCAAGTTGTGTATAGCAGTTATGACAATTTCTGCGGCTTCTTCCGGCTTCATTGCAGTTTTTTCATCGGTTTCACGAGTCTTGAATTCAACATTTCCTTCAGAAATTGATTTACCTACAATAATCTGGTAAGGGAAACCGATTAAATCTGCGTCTTTGAATTTAACTCCAGCGCGCTCATCTCTATCATCTATTACTACTTCCGCACCGTGTTTCTTCAAGGTTATGTAAATATCATTTGCAACTCTCATTTGTTCTTCGTCTTTAGTGCTTACAGGAATTACGATAACGTGATATGGCGCAATAGCCAGAGGCCATTTGATTCCGTGCTCGTCATAGTGTGCCTCAACTGCAGCCGCTGCAGTTCTTGAGATACCGATTCCGTAACATCCCATTATATAAGGCTGTGCTTTACCGTTTTGGTCAAGATATACCGCGTTCATCGGTTTTGAATACTTGGTTCCGAGTTGGAAAATGTTACCGACCTCAATACCTCTTGTGACTTTTAGAGGTTTACCGCATTGAGGACAAAGTTCCCCTGCTTCTGCAAGACGTATATCCGTAACAATTTGAGGCAAATTAACTTCTTTTCCCCAATTGTAACCAACGCCGTGTTTGTCTTTTTGGTTAATTCCGATTACAAAATTTTTCAGATCTTTAACGGTTTCATCTGCTACAACAGTAATTTCGTATCCGTTATATTCTTTTAATCCTTTTGGTCCAATGAATCCTTTTTCTGCTTCAAATCCATTTAATGCCATCATTTCTTCAATTTCGCCTGCAGTTGCAATTCTTATATCAGAGCCACCAACTGCGTTCATTAATTTTGTTTCTTCTACTTGCTTATCACCTCTTATTAAGGCAAGCACAGGCTTTTTATCTACAATGTAGACAAGTGTTTTTACGATTAATGTTGCAGGGATTTTTAAGAAATCGCACAATTCTTCAATTGAATGAGTTTCAGGTGTGTCAACTATTTGGGCGTTTTTCCAATCCCCAATAATTTTTGCACCCTCAGGGAGTTTTGAAATTGCGTGATTTGAGTTTGCTGAATAATCGCAGCTGTCGCAGTAGAATACGTCATTTTCTCCTGCGTCAGTATCTGTAATAACCATAAATTCATGGCTTACGCTTCCGCCGATTGCTCCTGAATCTGATTGGACCATTTTTGTGTTCAAGCCACATCTTTTGAAAATCTTTGTGTAAGCTTGTGCCATATTTTCGTATTCTTTTTCCAAACCTTCTTGAGTCATGTCAAAACTGTAGGCGTCCTTCATGATGAATTCACGTCCTCTTAAAAGTCCGAAGCGAGGACGAACTTCATCTCTGAATTTTGACTGAATTTGATACAAATTTACAGGTAATTGTTTGTAAGATTTTAAACCATCTCTTGCAATTGAGGTTATAATTTCTTCGTGAGTCGGTCCGAGGCACATTTCGCGGTTGTGTCTATCTCTAAGACGCATAAGCTCTTTTCCGTAAACTTCCCATCTGCCTGATTCTTCCCAAAGTTCTTTTGGTTGAACAAAAGGCATTAAAAGTTCTTGAGCTCCTGCTGCGTCCATTTCTTCTCGAACGATATTTTCAATTTTTTTCAAAACACGCCACATTAGGGGTAAGTAATTATAAACCCCTGAAGTAAGTTTTCTTATATATCCTGCTCTAACTAGCATTTTATGAGAAATAACTTCCGCATCTGACGGAAATTCTCTTAGAGTTTGTACAAACAATTTTGACATTTTCATGATTTCATATTCCCCTTTTTGATTTCAAATTCAAATAAATTTTACCATGAAAATATAAAACTTCTAATTTTATTAAAGAAGAGGTAAGTTTTGTAAATTGCCCGATAAAGTTATTGCAGAAAAATTCATAGTGTGGTAGAATTATTATGCGGAACGGATTAAACCATAAAAAGTATTTTCTGTTTTGTGTGGTATTAAAAAAAAGGGGTGACTATGCTAGTTTCTGCGATATCATTAAATGACAATAACGGTTACAACGTAAGTAGCAATATGCCGTTTTATAACAGCCGTTCTAATGAAACTATCGGGGATACTGCATTTAATTCTTTAACTCCTTATACAAGCAAAAAAGTTGCTTCTTCTGATAAATTACCTCAGGTTTTTGATAATATTAACGAATGGCAAAATTTCTGTCATAATCAGATTTTAGGCGGAAAACTTAACGTCATTGCATAGTTTGTTTTATGAATAGAGGGTTGATTTTAGGTTTTTTTGATGGTGTACATGTTGCGCATCAGACCGTTATTTTGTCTGCTGTTAATTATGCCAGAAAGACTTCTTTGATTACGTTTAAAGAATCTCCGTCAGTTTATTTTAACCTTGAATGTGAGTATATTTATCCTAGAGAAAAGTCTGTCGAGAAGATTAAGAGTCTTGGTGTTGATGAAGTTGTAGAGCTTGATTTTCCTCAAATTGCAGATATGAATGCAGACGATTATATTAAATTCTTGATAGATAAGTATAATCCGGTTTCAATTTCTACCGGATTTAACCATACTTTTGGTAAAAATAAGTCGGGAAATCCGGAGTTATTAAGGGCATGCTCTACAAAATATGGGTATAAATATTTTTGTATTGAGCCTCAAGAATATGAAGGTGAGGTTGTGAGTTCTACCCTTATAAAAAAATATTTGAAAGAGGGAAAGATTGAAATTGCTAATAGACTTCTCGGAAGTAATTTCTGTTTGGAAGGAGAAGTTGTTCATGGTGCTCAAATCGGAAGGACAATAGGGTTTCCGACAGCTAATATAAGTTATCCGAAAGATATTGTAAAAATTCCTTTCGGAGTTTATTCAGGGCTAGTCGGGGAAAGGCATGCCATGATTAATTGGGGTATGAAACCTACTGTTAACAATACAAAAGAGCCTGTTGTTGAGGTTCATATTTTGGGGTATGAAGGTGATTTGTATGGTAAGGTTTTGGAAGTTGAAATTTTGAAGAAAATACGTGATGAGAAGAAGTTTAATTCACTTGAGGAATTAAGGGAGCAAATAGAAAAGGATAAGAGCGAATGCTTAAAGTCGTAATTATAGGATATGGTGAAATGTTCACTAATCTAATAGCAGGAACACTTGATGCCGGGTGTAAAATTGCAGGTGTCTTAAGAAAGGATACGGTTAAATATCATCCTTTGTTGAGGAAGATTAGAGATACTTTCAATCCTTCAATTGAATATAATTATATAAAGAGTTATTCAATTCCTGAAATTGAGGCGAGGGGGGTAAACACAAAGGAGTTTAAAAAAGCACTTTTGGAGATTAATCCAGATATAATCCTTGTTGGTTCTTGGGGTGAGAAGATTGGTAAGGAAATCTATGATTTGCCTAAAATTGCTACAATAAACGCACATCCGTCTTTGCTTCCAAAATATAGGGGGCCAAATCCTTATTTTTGGACGATTAGAAATCAAGAACAGCAGAGCGGTGTTACGTTTCATTTGGTTGATAAGGGTATAGATACGGGGGCAATTTTAGCTCAGGAAGAGATTAAGATTTACCCTTCAGATACGGGAAAATCTTTAAAAGAAAGGACTGTACTTGTATCACGCGGAGTTGTTTGTGAACTTTTGAACGCTTTAAGGGAAGATGTTATTATTCCTCTACAACAAAGGGAAGATAGAGCAAGTTATTATTCTCATCCTGAGGGGCTGGAACTTGATTTTTCAAAATCTTCGCACGAAAATGAGGCCCTTATAAGAGCAATTTATCCTTGGGGTGAAGCGTATTTTTACCATAATGACACTTGCTTGGCGGTAAAAGGTCATCAGGCGGAAATCCTTGAAAATAACACAACATACAATCAAGCTGGAACGATAACGGATATTGATTTGAAAAATAAGACTCTGGGTATTTTATGTGCGGATAATAAAATTGTGAAATTTAATGTTGTACTGTATAACCGCTATGACAGATTATTTACTGCAAATTATTTAAAAAGAGAGGTGAAAGTCGGGGATATAATTTAGAGCTTATCCCACTCTCCGTTTTCTATAAGTCTTCTGATTTCGGCTTTAACATCAGGATCATCAGTTTGTGATTGTAATTCTTTTATAAGTTTTTCCTTCTCTGCTTCTGTAAGCGTTTCTATTTTGGGATTTTTACCTGTAATTCGTTTTATCTCATCTTTAATTGGCGGAGGTGTTTTCTTTTTGTTTTTTATGGCTAAAATTGCAGCTGCGGTTATTCCAACTGCTGCAAGAGATGCAAGTACAACTTTGGTGGAAACTGTTTTATCCTTTGTTTCTTCTTTTTTGCCTTCCTTATTTTGTGCTTTTGGAATGTAAGTATTTGTTTTTATCGGCTCAATTTGGGTAGACATAATTCACCTTCTTAAATATATAAAAACATGTAATCGGTAAAAATTGCTGTTTGACACTTATGATTATTTATTTTTATAATTACTCGAGAGGTATGTTATGTATTACGATTTTAAATTAGCCGAAAAAAATTTAGAGAAAGAATTTGAGAAAATAAATGATATAAGAGATTACAATCAGAAAAAAGTTTTAAAAGCTTTTTATGATAATCATGTTGCACCTGAACATTTCTATACGGTTTCAGGTTACGGGCATGATGATTTGGGAAGAGAAGTTTTGGATAAAGTTTTTGCACAAGTCTTTTGCGCAGAAAAAGCTCTTGTTAGAATACATTTTGCATCAGGTACTCACACTCTTGCTTGTGCTCTATTTGGAAATTTAAAATACGGGGATAAACTGCTTTCAGTTGCAGGAACTCCATATGATACAATGCAGGAAGTAATCGGAACGGCTGGAGATGAAGAAACTAAAAGAGCATCTCTTATCGGAAACGGTGTTTTGTACGATGAAGTACCTCTAAAAAACGGTATGGATATTGATTTTGAAAAGTTAGAGAAAATGGTTGATGATACAATAACTATGGTATTAATTCAGCGCTCAAAGGGCTATTCTACAAGAAAATCACTATCTATGGATACAATTGCAAAAATTTGTAAGGTTGTAAAATCTAAAAACCCAAATTGTATTTGTTTTGTAGACAATTGTTACGGAGAATTTGTTAATAAGCAAGAACCTTTGGAAGTCGGAGCAGACTTAATTGCAGGTTCTTTAATAAAAAATCCGGGCGGCGGAATCGTTGAAGCCGGTGGATATATTGCAGGGAAAGAACTTTATGTAGAAAGAGCTGCAAATCGTCTTACTGCTCCAGGTATAGGCTCTGAAGGTGGTGCGATGTTCAATCAGCACAGACTTATATTCCAAGGTCTTTTTATGGCACCTTCTGTGGTTTCTGAAGCTGTAAAAGGTGCAATTCTTGCAGCAAAAGTTTTTGAAGATATAGGTTTTAATTCTAGTCCAAAACACGATGAAGAAAGAACAGATATTATTCAAAACATAATTTTCGGAAAACCTGAGCATTTGGAAGAATTCTGTAGAACAATCCAATCTCTTTCACCAGTAAACGGTTACGTAACTCCGATTCCTGAATACATTCCGGGATATGAAGATCAAGTAATAATGGCAGGCGGAACATTTATAGAAGGTTCAACAATAGAACTTTCAGCAGACGGCCCTATGCGAGAACCTTATGTAGCATATATGCAGGGCGGATTGAATTACGCACACGTCAAAATCTGCCTTGAAGAAATTGTTAAAAAATTGTAGAATTTGAGTTTTTGACGATTTTTATTTATTCATCCATAAATTTAAAATCATTTCCAAGTTTTGATTTAAACAGATTTATAAATTCAACAAAATCAATATCCAAAGCTTCAATGATTTTCCACAATGTAACGAATTTACAGTCAATTAAAGCTCGTTCAATTTTTCCTAAATTACTGTCATTTAGAGAATATTCATCAGCAATTTTATTTCTGGAAAGTGTTGTTCTATTTTTGCGTAACTCTTCAAGGACTTCTCCGAGAACTTTTCTAAAATATAAAGTCTTTTCATCGGTGTGTTGCATTTTATCATCATAAATGATAGTATTGTAGAGTATCCGTTATATATAACGAGGTTGTTGTGGCTAAACTTTTATTAATTGATTTTGATGGAGTCTTAAATACCTATACTGGGAATTATGATGAAAATGTCATTCCATCTCCAAGAAAAGGTGTTGAGAATTTTTTAAAAAAACTTTCTGAATGCTATAAAATTGAAATATTTACGGCAAGGAATAAAAAAAGTGTACTAAAATGGCTTATTGAAAATGGTTTAGATAAATACATATATGATGTTACTAATGTAAAAAATCCCTATGCAACAGTTATTGTTGATGATAGAGCATTGAGATTTGAAGGAGATTATGAAAAAGCATTTTTAGAAATTGTTAATTTTTCACCATATTGGAAATAAAAGCTTCCAATAAACGTATTCACTATTGTCCGATTAGTAAGTTTGACCTGTGTACCAGACAATTCGAGATTGATTTTAGGATTTCTCATTTCTCTATTTAATCTGGTTTATTGTTGTGTTTTTGATTTTTTAATTTTTCAATTTTTTCAGAAATGTATTTGTATTTATCAAATTGGTTTGAGTTGTTTGAGTTTGGTTCGGATTTTAAACTCTCTACCAGTTTATCAATTGCTTCAAGATTATCTTCTAAATTTTTAGATTTTTCTTCACTTTCTTTAAACAACTTGTCTAAGTATTCTTTTTCATTCTTTAAAGCTTCTGCTTTTGCTTTCTCTTCAAGTCTTAATTTACGCTCAATGACGATATCCGTAACTAATGCTAAAAATGTTATACCGGCAAGAGCTAACTTCCAAGAGCTTTTAGACTTTTTTTCTTTTATTTGTTCGGTACTAGGTTTGTTATCTTTTGTATCATTTTGTGTTTGGGAAGGTTTGTTTGATAAAAATGATTTTTTTGCTGAATTTTGATAAGAAATCGGATAAATACGCATAGTTACCTTTCTTTAATTTATTATATTATGCTTTATTATATTATATTTATAATAAAATGTGTAAATATTTTTTTTGCCAGTTAAGAAAAAGAGTATATTTACTTTAACCTCTTTACAAATATGTCATTTTTTAATACTATAAAGAACAATGAGAGGTTACTAATGGTTACAAAATATAAACGTGTGTTATTGAAAGTTAGCGGGGAAGCTTTGCTGGGCAATCAGCAGTTTGGTATTGATTACGATCCTGTTGAGATGATTTCTAAAGAGATAAAATCTATTTATGAAAAAGGTGCTCAGGTTGCTGTTGTAGTTGGTGGGGGCAATATTTTCCGCGGAATGAAAAATAGCGCAAAACTCGGTATGGATCAGGCTTCAGGTGATTATGTCGGAATGCTTGCTACTGTTATGAACGCTGTAGTTATTCAATGTGCTTTGAAAAAAATCGGTGTTGAATGTCGTGTTCAAACAGCAATTGCGATGAACCAGATTGCAGAGCCTTACGTAAGACATAGAGCCATTAGACACCTTGAAAAAGGCAGAGTAGTTATTTTTGCTGCAGGAACAGGAAACCCATTCTTTACAACAGATACAGCCTCAGCTCTTAGAGCTTCTGAAATTGATGCAGAAGTTATGTTGATGGCTAAAAACGGTGTTGACGGGGTTTATAGTGATGATCCTAAAACAAATCCTGAGGCTAAGAAAATTGACAGAATGTCTTATGATGACATTATCAAAAAAGAATTGAAAGTAATGGACACTTCTGCTTGTGCACTTTGTAAGCAGAATAAGATTCCTATTATAGTATTTGATTTCAAGGCAAAGGGAAGTCTTGAAAGAATTATGAACGGTGAAGCCGTAGGTACGTATATAAGTTAATAAGATAGAATATAAAAGGAGAAAATTATGTCAGAAGCTCTTGAAGAGATGTATTTATTTGGTGAAGAGAAGATGGAAAAAGCTATAGCTCAGATGAAAAAAGAGTTTGCTTCTGTTCGTACCGGACGTGCAAATCCTGCAATTCTTGATAAAGTAATTGTAGAATATTACGGTGCTCCTACACCAATCAGACAAATGGCACAAGTTAGTGTAAGCGAAGGTACTACACTTGTTATAACTCCTTTTGATAAGAGCATAATGAAAGAATTAGAAAAGGCTATTATAAAAGCTGAGTTGGGAGTTGCTCCAAATAACGACGGAACTTGCGTAAGATTGAACTTCCCTCCGCTTACTGAAGATAGAAGAAAAGAAACTGCAAAAGAAGTTAAAAAATATGGTGAAGATACTAAAGTTGCAGTAAGAAACGTTAGACGCGATATGGTTGATTCTTTGAAAAAAATCGAAAAAGATGAGAATATGCCTGAAGATGCTGTTAAAGATAATCAGGATAAAATTCAAAAGATTACTGATAAGTATGTAGGGATAATTGATTCACTTGTAAGTGAAAAAGAAAAAGAGGTTATGACAGTATAATGAAAAGATTGATAACCGGTTTGATTTTCGGTTTTACGGCTCTTTTTGCAATTATGGCTGGGGGGTTGTACTTAGTAGCTTTAACTTTGGCTATTGTAATATTAGCTTCAAAAGAGTATGTAAAAGTCCTTGAGATAAAAGGTTTTAGACCAAGTTTTAGAATAATTATATTATCAAGTTTGATTTTTGCAGCGCTTGCGTACTTTAACAGGTTTGATCTTGTTGCGCTTGCCTTCTCAGCTTGTTCAATAATGGCTTTTATGTCAGTTTTATTCAAAGGAAAACAGCCTTATATTGCAAACGTTGCAACAACAATCCTTGGATTTGTATATTGCGGTTGGTTCCCTCTGCACTTGCTTTTCTTAAGAGATTTAGGAAGCTTGCCTGTGTATGACGGAATATTTAAGCACAATGTAACTTTTGAAGGTGCTTGTTATTCTTTATTTCTATTGTTTGCAGTAATTTTGACGGATACTTTCTGCTATTATGCAGGATGCCGTTTTGGGAAACATAAATTATCAAAGGTTATCAGTCCAAATAAAACTATTGAAGGTTCCATTGGCGGAACATTGATGTGTATGATTTTCTGCTTAATCTTTGGACCTGTAATTCAAATTCCTTGGTACCATTGTATTATATTGGGTCTTTTAATTGCAGGCTTTGCTCAGATTGGTGATTTGTGCGAATCTATGATTAAGCGTGACGCAGGCGTTAAAGATTCAAGCAATATTCTTCCGGGACACGGTGGTTTCCTTGACAGAACCGACAGTTATATTTTAACTATTCCTGTTGTCCATTATTATTTATTCTTCTTTGTAGTAAATAATTTTGTAGATTTGTTCAAGGGAATATTTCCATGCTAGAAGAAATTTTCGGTGAGAAGAATGATTTAGTAAAAAAAGCCTTGACTCATCCTTCTTACACAAGCGAAAATGAATTGAGTTTTCTGGAAAATTACGAAAGATTGGAATTTTTTGGAGATTCTGTCTTAAAGCTTTTTACGTCAAAACTTTTGTACGAAAAGTACCCGAGTTCACCTGAGGGTGAGCTTTCAAAAATTCGTTCTATCTTGGTGTCTGATGCTATATTAGCAAAAGTAGCTACAAAAATTGGTTTGGATGAGGAATTAATCTTGGGACCTGCTGAGGAAAAGCAGGGTGGAAGAAAGCGGGAATCAAATTTGGCTTGTTCTATGGAAGCAGTTTTTGGGGCTTATTATTTAAGTGGTAAGGCTGAAAAAATTGAAAATTTTATAAAAGAGTATTTGATAATTTATTCTGAAGAAGTAGAGAAGCATTTTGCAAGATATAATGCAAAGGATATTTTGCAGCAGTACACCCAAGGTATAGATAAGACTTTACCTGTATATAAAACAATAGGTACAAAGGGTCCTGCGCATAAACCTGTTTTCGAAGTTGAAGTAGAGTGGCGGGGTGAAGTTATAGCCAGAGCTGAAGGGAAAACTAAAAAAGAAGCTCAGCAAAATTGTGCTTATGAAGCTTGTAAAAAGTTCGGCGTGGTAGAAGATTAGTAAAATTTTCCACCAAATGCATGATACATAATGTCGAAAAATTTATTATAATGGAGTCGTGTATTGGGAGAGGTTTTGATGAACAGACGTTGGTATGATTCAAATGAGTATACAGAAAAGGCTTTATCTATATTAAAAGATATGGATGAAGAAAGACGTAAGGCGTTATCTCGTGATTTAACGGCTGTCGTTCGTCAGATTAAAGAAATGCGTGAAGAGGACGAGGACGAAGAACAAGATGTAAGTATCGGGATTGATAGAGTTCTTGGGCTTTATAAGATTTCAAATTCGAGAAGATGGTATGACAAAGTAAGTCTTTTATCTTACGCAATGAAAACGATGTCAACTTTACCTAAAGAAGATTTCTACAACATCATGGAAGGTATTTCAACTTCATTATCTGCGTAGTTTTCTGCCTTGATTTTTCTACCTGTTTATTCTAAACTTCAAGTGTTAGAAAAATAAGGAGATGGATTATGTCAAGAAAACCAATTATTGCAGGAAACTGGAAAATGAATTTACTTCAAGGTGAAGCAAAAGCTTTATTTGAGGGTATTAAGAATTTTACAAAAGATTTTACAGCACAACAATTACCAACAATCGTTATAGCTCCTGTATTTACATCATTAAATGTTGTAGAAACTGAAAGATGTAATTGCGGATGTGGTGGAGATAAGATTGCTATTGCAGGTCAAAACTGCCACTGGGAAAAATCAGGTGCATTTACAGGTGAAGTTTCTGTAGAAATGTTAAAAGATGCAGGATGCTCTTATGTAATTATCGGTCACTCTGAAAGAAGACAATATTTCTCTGAAACAGATGAAATGATTAACAAGAAAGCAAAAGCTATTTTAGCAGGCGGTTTGATTCCGATTATTTGCTGCGGAGAAACTCTTGAACAAAGAGAAGCAGGTGTTACAGATCAACACATCGCTACTCAAATTCGTGCAGCTTTGAATGGTTTATCTGAAGAAGAAATTGCTAGATCAGTTATTGCATACGAACCAATTTGGGCAATCGGAACAGGCAAAACTTGTGACAGTAAAGAAGCTAACAGAGTAATCGCTATGATTAGAAACGTAGTAAAAGAAGTTTCTTCTGCTTCTGCCGGTGATTCTATCAGAATTCTTTACGGCGGATCTGTAAAACCAAATACAATTGAAGAACAAATGTCACAATCAGATATTGACGGTGCTTTAGTTGGTGGCGCAAGCTTAAAGGCTGAAAGCTTTAACGAAATCATTGCTAATACAATGAAAGTAGGCGTTTAAGCAAGAGAAGATAATTAAATCAAAGATAATGGCAGGAAAAATGTTTCTTGCCATTATTTTTTAGGTAAAAAGTTACAAAAGTTAACAAGTTAAAGCCAAAAATTATCTATACTTGTGTAAGATTTTTGTTTATGTGAAAATGTTTATAGCTGGTAATAACAGTAAATCGTAGTAGTAAAAATATAAAGGGAACTAGAAAAATGGCAAGAAAAACTCCATTAGAAAAGATCAGAAATATTGGTATTGCTGCACACATCGATGCAGGTAAGACCACTACAACTGAACGTATCCTGTTTTATACAGGAAAAACCCATAAAATTGGTGAAGTACACGATGGTGCTGCTGTAACTGACTTTATGGAACAAGAAAGAGAAAGAGGTATTACAATCCAATCTGCTGCAGTAACAGCACAGTGGAAAGGCCACCAGATTAACATTATCGATACCCCAGGCCACGTTGACTTTACAATTGAAGTAGAACGTTCACTTCGTGTATTAGATGGTGTAGTTGCAGTATTTTGTGCAGTAGGTGGTGTTCAATCTCAGTCAGAAACAGTTTGGAGACAAGCTAACAGATATGAAGTACCTAGAATGGTATTCGTTAATAAAATGGATAGAACGGGTGCTGATTTCTACCGTGTAGTTGACCAAATTAAAACCAGATTAGGTGCAAATGCAGTACCTATCCAACTTCCTATCGGTGCAGAAGATAAATTTACAGGCTTGATTGATTTGATGACAATGAAGGCTGAAATTTATACAAACGATTTGGGAACAGATATAAGAGAAGAAGATGTTCCTGCAGATATGCTGGAAAAGGCAAAAGAATACAGAGAAGCAATGGTAGAAGCAATTGCAGCTGAAGACGATGCTTTGATGGAAAAATTCTTTGACGATCCTGAAACAATAACAGTAGACGAATTAAAAGCTGTATTGAGAAAAGCTGTTTGTAACAACAAAATCGTTCCTGTATGCTGTGGTACAGCATTTAAGAACAAAGGTGTACAGTTACTGTTAAATGCTGTAGTTGATTATATGCCATCACCAGTTGACGTAAAGGCTATAGAAGGTGAATTGGAAGACGGTACAAAGACTGAAAGACATTCATCTGATTCAGAACCTTTTGCAGCATTGGCATTTAAGGTAATGACAGACCCATTTGTAGGTCGTTTAACATTCTTAAGAGTATATTCAGGTGTAATTACATCAGGTTCTTATGTATTAAATGCAACAAACGGTAAGAAAGAACGTATTTCAAGATTGGTTCGTATGTATGCAGATCAAAGACTTGAAGAAAACGAAGTATACGCAGGTGATATCTGTGCAGCAGTAGGTTTGAAAGATACAACAACAGGTGATACATTGTGTGATGAAAAAGCTCCAATTATTTTGGAAAGAATGACATTCCCAGAACCTGTTATTTCTGTAGCAATTGAGCCAAAAACAAAAGCTGACCAAGATAAGATGGGTATTGCTCTACAAAAACTTGCAGAAGAAGATCCATCATTCAGAGTTAAATCAGATACAGAAACAGGTCAAACAATTATTTCAGGTATGGGTGAACTTCACTTAGATATCATTGTAGACCGTATGCTTAGAGAATTTAAGGTAGAAGCAAACATCGGTAAACCTCAAGTTGCTTACAGAGAAACAATTAGAGGAACAGCTGATCAAGATTCTAAATTCGTTCGTCAATCAGGTGGTAAAGGTCAATACGGTCACGTTAAGATTAAACTTTCTCCAGCAGAAGAAAATGCCGGATTTGTATTTGAAAACAAAATTGTTGGTGGTGCAATTCCTAAGGAATACATCGAACCTGCAAGAAAAGGTATGGAAGAAGCTCTTGAAGGCGGTATCTTAGCAGGCTATCCAATGATAGACGTAAAAGTTGAACTTTATGATGGTTCTTATCACGAAGTCGACTCTTCTGAAATGGCGTTTAAAATCGCAGGTTCTATGGCAATAAAGGATGGTGCTAAGAAAGCTCAACCTTGTATTCTTGAACCTATGATGAAGGTAGAAATTGAAATTCCTGATGAATTTACCGGAACAATCATTGGTGATATTTCAAGAAGAAGAGGTCGTGTAGAAGGTCAAGAACCTCAAGGAAATACCGGAAACGTAATCGTAAGAGCAGTTGTACCTTTGGCTAACATGTTCGGTTATGCAACTGATTTGAGATCTAATACTCAAGGTCGTGGTACATTCTCTATGGAATTCCAAAAATACGAACAAGTTCCTGCTAATATCGAAAAAGAAATTATCGAAAAATCAGGTGCTGGCAAGTAATATAGGTATTTAAAATATAGATACGGATGATTGTATTAAAATCATCCGTATTTTTTTGTTTTTTGTTTTATAATTAGTTTATGGATATTTTTGTTATAGAAATAGTAGATGCAGATAATGTGCATATGGAACTTTTGAAAGAGTTTCAGAAAAAAGAAATCGCTAATCCAAAAAAATGGAATGAACATTGTTTTTCATATTTGATGGTGGATAGAATTTTAAGGGATTTTTACCATATTGAAAATAGGGAAGTTGTTTTTAATGGTAAAAAACCTTTTCTTAAGAGTCGGGAGAAATTTTTTAGTATAAGTCATAGCAATGATTTTGTAGCATTGGCTTTTTCCGACTATGATTGCGGTGTTGATATAGAGAAAATTAAGATAAGAGAATTTGAAGAAATTTCTAAGAGAATGGGATTTAAATGTAATACTTTGGAAGAATTTTATAACGAATGGACAAAGTATGAGGCTGAATATAAATTGGGTAAGCCTGCTCAGAAATTTAAGAAATTTCATTTTGACGACTATATAATAACAGCTGCGAGCGTTAATCTTCAAGAAGAATTTGAAATTTATATTCAAAGCGGAGAAGTTTTTCCTAACGCAAACGCTTGATATTACTAAAGTTTTCGAGTTTTATGCCGATAATTTATTTGTAAGAAAACGAGGCATAAAATGGCGAGAATTATTGAATCAATAGAAGGCGGAAGACGCATAATAAAGATGTCTGTGGATGATATTATATCCGTTGTTCAGGATTATCAGCGCATAGTTCCGAGGTTTTCAACGGCAGAAGAGGCTCGGAATTACTTAAGTGACACGGTAGTTTATATTCCAGAAGATGGATAAAATTAGAAGAAATCCGAAGTAGAAAGATCCGCAAGTGCATTTTTTGCTTCTTCAAAAGTAGGATCTTGCTCCAGAACTTCCATATAAAGTTCTTTAGCCTTATCTCTATTATTATTTTCATATAAAAGGGCAAGATTATACTTTGCTTGGATTAAGTTCGGATCATACATAATTGCTTTTTTAAAAGCTTCTTCCGCATTTTTAAAATCGTGTTGTGCAGCGTACATTAATCCAACTCTGTATAAGCCTGAAGGATTTTTTTCATCAAATTTTAATAAATCAGTAAGGGCTTTCTTTTCTTCAAAAAAGTTTCCGAGTTGGTGGTGAGCCTCTGACAACAATAATAAATATTTGGCTCTGTATTCGGTTTGTTTATCATACTCGATTGCTTTATTTACAGCTTCAATACATGAAGTATAATTTTTTTGCTTATAGTTGTTAATGCCAACATTGTAGTAAATTTCAGGGTTAATTGCGTTATATTGCGAAGCTTCTTTTAAATGATCGTATGATTCGTCAAATTTTCCGGCTTCAGTCATATCAATTGCCCATTTAATATATAATTCGCATATTAGAAGATTTACCGTTTTAGCTTCCCTTTGAGTGGCTTTGTCTAGAAGGATTGAATATTTTTCTAAAGCTTTAGTGTATTCTTTTTGTTGAATATAAGCGTCTGCTAATTCCAAAGTTACGTCAAAGCCGTTTTGTGACATCATCGCCAAATCTTCTAATATTTCAATTCCAGTACCAACTCTATTTAATTTTATATTAAATGTTGCAATGTCATTTCTGACTTTAAACTTATCAGAGCCTTGAACATCCAAGAGTTTTTCTGAATATTCAATAGCTTTTTCGTAATCTTCAGATTCTACATATAAACTTATTAAAGTTTCATATATCCAAAGCAAGTTCTTGGCATCAGTAACGAAGGTTAGCATATACAGCAATGTTTCAATCGCAACCGGATAATTTTTGATTTTGATATAAAGTTCAGTTAATTTTTTATTTGTTTCTACGTCGTTAGGGAAAATCCCCAGACGTCTTTTATAAGCTTCAAAAGCCGCAGGATAATCATGAATTTCTTCATTAAGTTCAGCAAGAATTGACTGTACCTTGGCTACATCTTCATCTAAATCCAATAAATCAGAAAGAACTTCATAAGCGTTTATTGCAGAATACAGTTGATCAGTGTCTTTGTACAATTCAGCAAGTGTCCTAACGATTTCTTTATCATTCTTGTTGTGGTCGAAGAGATATTCGTATTCTTTGATGGCTTTTGTAAGTGCTTGTTTTTTGATGTAACAATCACCGAGGACCTTTCTTGTATCAAGATTATTAGGTTTCTTCTTTAAGATTATTGAGCACTGTTTTATTGCTTGGTTATACTTTTTATCTTCGTAATACGCTTTTGCTAAATATACTCTTACATCAACGTGGCTGGGAACTCTATCCAAATATTTTGTAGCCAGAAGCTGAACCAATGTATATTCTTTTTTGTCAAAAAGAACTTCAACTTGGTCAAGAATATTCTTCGTCGATAATTGTAATTCATCACCTTTTCTGGAAGAACCTCCTTGAAATAAAATTATGGAATAAAGCACGTATATTGCCGCAATTGCAACTATAAATGCTGTTATTATAATAATAATATTGGTTTCAGTCATTTGATTCTCTCTTCTTTACAATATTTATTATACATTATACTTTTGAAAAATAAAAGTTTTTATAAAAATAGTTTACTTTCTCAGATTTTTTGTTAAATAATATAGAGTATGAAGCAGAGAATCTTGTTTATAAGTGTTGTCTTATTAATGCTTACAGTAACCGTCAGAGCGGATGACGGCTGGGAAGATTTTTCCGGAATAGACAGAGCTTGGGATGGGCAAAAATCCATTACAAATAAAGAGTTTGAAGAAGCAATAGATACTTTAGAGGGTAACAAAAAGAAAAAAGAAGCAAAACAGCGTAAAAGATTAATAAAGAAAGTTGGAGGCGGGGGGACAAGTTTGCATCCCGACTTAAGCCCGGATAGTGATATAAATGACATTACTCCTCTTAAGAAAAATGAGGACGGAATGTTATTAAATGTTCCGGTAAATTTAGTCATAGACGGTAATGCTTTGGATAAAGGGTATTATAAAGTAATGGCTGAAAAAGATGAGAATAATACTGTTTATTTAATGTTTTATCAAGCACATTCTCTAAAGGGCAAGGTAAAGGCAAACATAACAGAAGATGATTATGATGAAGAGCATATAGATTTTGTTAATTTGCTGCCTTATGACGAGAAATTCGTTAAGGTTATATTTGGTTCTCTGGATTTTAATGCGTACGTATATATACGCTATTTGCAATAATAAATTAATAATTCGTAATAAATAATTGATAATTGCAATCTTGAAAAAGTATGATATGATTAATATAGGTTGTATAATTTTGGCATTCTTATAATAACGTACAGAAGAATGGAATAGTATAAACAAAGGATTTAAAATTTAAAGCAAGTATTGTATATTTAGAGTTGAGAGAAGCAATTTAATAGTTAGAAGTATATATGAAAATGCGCAATTATATGAAGAGAAAAGAAAATTTGGTTGATGCTCAGTGCCTTACGGCTGACGAGATAATCTCAAAGTTCAGCAGAAAACGTAAGAAACTAAACATACTCCCACTAGTTCTTCCTGTGGTAGTTCTGTGTACGGTTATTCCTGTAGTATCGGCATTGACCTCTATTAGAGGAACAAATTCGTTAGAAGGCGAAAGTGGCGGTATGTTATCAATGGTAACAGCTCCTTTGGCTACAGCAAGTGCGAAAAAGGACTTGATATCAATACCATCAGGCACTGTTAAGGCAAATCCATTTTTACCTTATCGAGAAATTAATAAAAGTAATAGTGTAAAAGATGTTCCGAAATTTGATTTGGTAGAACCTCCGGAAACTGTTACAGAGGGATCTGATGCAGCACGTGTAATGGACACTGTTGTATCAGGCATTCTATATGATAAGTATAGTCCTTCAGCAATATTGAATATAGAAGGCAATGACTATTTAGTAAAAAAAGGTGATGTAATAAATAATTATAAGATTCTTAACATTATGCAAGATAGTGTTACCGTAATGCTTGGAAAGAACACGTATAAGGCAGGTATCGGTGAAATATTAACAGAAGGGTCTATAAATTATAATACCGTTTCAAACTTAAATAAAAAATTCGGAGGGGAAAAACGATGAGAAATAATCATATAAAAAGATTTTTGTCAGCAGCGTTGTTATTAACGTTTATGGCACCTTCTGGGCTTTCTCAAGCGTTGATGTGTAATGCTAGTGAGCCATATACCGATGCAATGGTGTTATCAGGTGATGTAAAGTTGACAAATCGAAATGAGTTAATAACTTTATCATTAAGAGATTCAGACGTTCAACAAGTTTTGAGGATGTTTGCTGATAAAGCTGGAATGAATATTGTTTTCCACTCCTCTGTTAAAGGTAAGGTTACTTTAGATTTAGTAAATACACCAATAAATGATGCATTTGCGCTTGTATTGCAAATAGCTGGTTTGAATTATTACAAACAGAATAATACTTTAATAATAATCGCAAAAAACAATTCTGATAATGCAGCTTTTTCGAAACAGGAGATGATGGTATTTCCTGTAAAATACGTTAATGCAGCAAAGATAGCAGAATTCTTAAACAAGAATGTTTTTGGAATGAAGAAGGCAGGAATATCAAGCGTGGATGCTGCGACTGTAAATACAGCTACCAATGAATTAATAGTATTTGGTATGCCGTCAGATGCAGCCATAGTTCAAAAAGTAATCTCTCAGCTTGATAGAGAACCATTAACGAAGACATTTACAGTAAATCATACTACTCCGGCAGAGATGGCAAATATGATATGTAATATGCTATTACCATCAAGAGGTTCAAATAGTTCTAATGGCGGAACAAGCAGTTCTGGTAGTAGTGAGATAGAAATTCCTCCAACTCCTGGTGTTGGTACAACTGGCGGAGCTGCAGGCGTTGTAACCGGCGGTGCAGCAGATAATTCAGAGAGTGCTTTAAAATTGGGTGAAGGCATTGTAGCTTGTACAGTTGCAACATCAACTGCAACTACTGCTACTTCTGCTCCATTTGATGTACAGAACTTATCAATATCATATTTCCCACAGAGAGGAACTATCAGTTTAATTGGCGGTTCAGTAGCTCAGATGGAAATGATAGAGCGTTTTATAAAAGAGAATGATATCAAACAACCTCAGGCTTATTTAGAGGTTGCAATTATAGAATTGAATGAAGATGGTAGTAAGGCATTTAGTAATACTTGGAACATCGATTCAAAGAACTGGGTATTAAGTTTTTC
This sequence comes from Candidatus Gastranaerophilales bacterium, assembly GCA_944323165.1. Classification (GTDB taxonomy): domain Bacteria; phylum Cyanobacteriota; class Vampirovibrionia; order Gastranaerophilales; family Gastranaerophilaceae; genus CAG-196. The sequence continues at coordinate 211,862 of CALURK010000001.1, forward strand.
AGCAGATACTACCAAAGTAGGCAGAACTTCTTCTCAAGGTCAGCGTTATGTAACTATACCTGGTCCTGACGGTGAGTCAATAACTGTTCCGAAGAGCAGTAATGCATATATATCTTGGCAGTTGAGCTATTTAATTGAAAATAGCAAAGCTCGAGTTTTAGCAAATCCAAAATTGTTAATAACAAGCGGCCAGGAATCAATTATAGACTTGACACAAGATTATGTAGAAAAAGTAACATCTGAATTCTTATCATCAACAGCTAGCGGTTCAGGTGCAAGCGGTTCTGTTCAGAGAACATATTCAATCGGTAAAGACCAAGGTATAAAAATTTCTCTTACACCGTTTATTTCTCCAGAAGGTTATGTAACAATGAATATAAAACCAGAGTATGCTACAATAGCTGACAGAGTGTACACTCCTATGTATGATGAAAATACTGGTGAAAAGACAGAGGATTTGCAAGCAACTTTATTAAGCAGAAGAAATCTGGATTTGAAGAATATTCGAATCAAAAATAACGAAACGCTTGCAATCGGTGGACTTATCCAAGAGAGTGATACAAAAGTTGTAAACAAAATTCCTATATTAGGTGATTTACCGGTAATAGGTGCAGCATTCAGATCATCAAATACAACAAAGTCAAAGAATGAATTGATAATCATGTTAACACCGAGAATAATTAATGATACAGAAGGTGCAGTAGCGGATACTCTATAATATATGTCTAATCAACTGGAAAAACTTAAACATAGTATAAAAAAAGAATATGTTAATAATTTTGAATTAAACCTGATGAAATCATCAGGTTTTATTCCAGTAGACAAAAGACAATCAGATTTTTTTGTAATTTTAAATAAGGATTTATCTGCCAATAAAGATAAAATAGTATCTATAGTCAAGGAAAAATATCAGGATTTAACTCCGCAATTTATTCCAATATCAGGAAAAGATTTTGCAGATGTTTTTGATAGCGTGGTTACTGTAGATTCTGCAAAAGCCGATGAGCCCGAAGAAAATAAATCGGAGAATGTTGCTGTACCCCAGGAACCGACAGCAGAGGAAATTCTTGTATCAATTGGTTGGCTTACCCAAGAGCAGTTAAGCGAGTGTATGGGAATTGCCAGAGAGCGCAACGTTCCTTTAGATACGGTATTGTATGAGAAGGAATATTTGTCCTATGAACGTATAGCATCATATTTAAAGAAAAAATATGGTGTGGACGTAATATCTCAATCTCAGATTAAGGTTGATAAAAGTATATTAAAAAAGCTTCCTGATGATATAGTGGAAAAGAAACACGTAGTGATAATGTCCATGGAGGGTAACAAACTAGGTGTTGCGATGGTAAATCCGCGTGACAAGTACACTATACGTGAAATATCATTATCCACAGGACGTTCATTAAATGTATATTGTATTCCATCTTTTGAGTTTGAAAAGTATTTAAAAGAATATTTTATAGATAAAAAGTCAGCTCAGGCAATAAAAGAAACAGAGCGAATTATTCAGAGTATAGAAGAAGAAGCTGCGGAGTTTAGTAACGAAGAATCGTTATGGACCCAAGTAGAAAAAGAGCTGCAGGATGTAAGTGGTAATGTAGCGAAATTTGTTTATAAAATAATAACAGATGCAATAGATGCTAAAGCATCAGATATACATATTGAGCCAAGAATAGGTTATTATGTTGTAAGAACTCGTTCAGACGGGATGTTAAAAAAAGTTTTAGAAATTCCCGGTAGTATCGAACAAGCTGTTGTTACGAGATTTAAAGTATTGGCAAGGATGAATATCGCAGAGCATCGTAGACCTCAGGACGGAACATTTTCTATAAGATATAATGATAGAATGTACGATTTTCGTATAAATACATTACCAGTATCAGGTAAAGAGAAAGTTGTAATTCGTATTTTGGCACCTGCAGTTAGTTTGAAAGCTTCTGGAGATAAAATGATAATTCCCGGAGCAGAAGAGTCTGATATTCAAAAAATACACGATATGGTACAAAGTCCGAATGGGATTATCTTGACATCAGGTCCAACCGGTTCCGGTAAAACTACTACTCTTTATACGATTTTAAAATCCTTAAACAAAGAAGATGTAAATATAACAACAATTGAGGATCCAATAGAAATTAAGTTAGAGGGTATAAACCAATCTCAGGTAAACCCAAAAGCTGATATTACATTTGCATCTTGTATGAGAGCGATATTAAGACAGGACCCTGATATAATTCTGATAGGTGAAATCCGTGACTTTGAGACATTAGAAGTCGCAATATCCGCAGCACTAACAGGTCACTTGGTATTAAGTACTGTTCACACAAACTCAGCAGCGGCTACAGTAACTCGTTTGATAGAAATGGGTGCAAAGGATTATCTTGTATCTTCTACTTTAACAGGTGTAATTGCTCAGCGTTTGGTTAGAAGATTGTGTGACAAATGTAAGGAAGAATATATTCCTACAGAAGAAGAAGTAAAACATATAACAACTAACCCTGATTTGCAACAGAAGCTTTTAAAAACTAAATTATATCGCAAAAAAGGCTGTAAAGAATGCGGTTACTTGGGTTATACCGGTCGTATTGGTATATATGAAGTAATGCCGATAACAAGAGAGATAAAGAAACTAATCGCTCAAGGTGCACATGATATAGAAATAGAAGAAGCTGCCGTTGGAGCCGGTATGAAGACACTCAAAACTTCTTGTTTAAATCATATTATTGCAGGGATTACTACAACGAGTGAATTTATTAGAATTTTAGGTTACGCAAACGAATAGTTTAATGAAAAATGAGGTAAAAAATGCCAATATACAGTTATAAAGCACAGAAGCAAGGAAAAGAAATTGTAAGTGGAGAGGTAACGGCTTCCAATCTTAAGGATGCAAAAGATGTCATTCGAAAAATGGGGCTTGTACCGATACAATTACAAGAATTTGTAGATACAAAAGCGAAAAAAGCCGCAAAAATATCTCCTTTGTCATTAAGTGAAAAAATTGATTTTATCTCAACATTGCAAATCTTGTTAACATCAGGAATTCCGGCAGTAGAATCATTAATGTTTATGGAGCAAGAAGCTGCAAAGAAAAAAATTAGAGATATGTCGAGAGTATTGAAAACCCAAATTATGGGAGGTTCAACTTTTGCTGATACATTGGCAAGATATCCGCAAGTATTTGGATACATTTTTATCGGTCTTATAAAAGCTGGTGAAGAATCCGGTGAATTGGAAAAAACATTAGACCGTATAAAGGATTTGTTGACAAAACAAGCAAATATCAAAGGTAAAGTTATTGGAACATTGATGTACCCGATGTTCGTAATAGTTTTGGCATTCTTTATTATCATAATCATGTTAACCTTTGTTTTCCCAAAATTTAAGGACATGTTTGCTCAACAGGACAAGGCTTTGCCGTTAATTACAGCTATGATGATTAATGCAGGTGATTATTTGCAGAAATATTGGTTTACAATTCCGATATTCATCGTTGCAGTAGTTGCGTTCTGTTTCTTAATGGTAAATTGGCAGCCTGCAAGAAACTTATTAGATAAGTTAGTATTAAAGGTTCCTCTTTTGAACAATTTGATATTATATTCAAATTATTCAAACTTTTTGTCAGTTTTAAGCGTTTCCTATGATGCAGGTATTCCTGTAGTTGACTGTTTGCATTTGGCAGTAATAACATTAACAAATTCCGTATTGAAAAATAAGATAAGTACCGCAATTGTAAAAGTACAACAAGGTTTGCAAGTATCGCTTGCTTTAAAGGCCACAAATGTAGTACCGAAGATGTTATTATTCATGATAGCAACCGGTGAACAATCAGGTCGTTTGGGAGAAATGTTAGAGAAAGGTGTAAATTTCTTAGATAGAACTTTGGATGCCATTATTGATACTTTAACTAAAATGATAGAACCTATAATGCTTATAGTAATTGGTAGTATTGTTCTTGTAATGGCATTAGCTCTATACTTACCTTTATTCCAGTCATACATGCAATAAACTATTGGAGCGAAGAAAATGGAAAATAATGAGATTTTAGAATTAACAACATCTGCCTGGAGAGAAAAGGTTTATATAGAAACGGCGGAATATATTATAAAAGGATATGTTTTTATGCCTAAAATAGGCAAAAAAAGCAGGTTGTTGTCTGAAATCCTAAATACCAATAAACATTTTATAGCTGTTAAGAATTGTACTTTAGAGTCTAAGTTAGTACCTCAAAAAGAGATAGAATCATACGATTTTATGCAGGTAAATTTATCTACAATACTTTTAATGAGACCATTATATGAAGACTAAAATTTATGTAATAACAGGTGCGACATCAGGTATTGGTGAAGCTTTAGTAGAAAGACTTTCAAAGGATAATATAGTTTATGCAGGTTACAGGAACGAGGAGAAGGCTGAGAAATTAAAAGCAATTTCTTCGAATATTTATCCTTTTTATGTTGATTATGCAAAACCTGAAACGATTAAAGCTGCTGCTGATTATATCAAGTCAAACTGTACCAAGATTGATACTCTTATAAATATTGCAGGTTGTGTTGTGGCAGGTCCCGTTGAAAAAATTGAGATGTCTGAGATAAGGCGTCAATTTGATGTTAATGTTTTTGGGCATTTGGAATTTACAAAAGATTTGATGGACAATTTGGAGGGAGCTAAAATAATCAATGTAAGCTCTATGGCAAGTTTTGGAATTTTTCCGTTTATTTCACCTTATTGTGCGTCGAAAAGGTGTTTGGATATGTTGTTTAACTCATTATTAATAGAAAATAAAAAAGATTTAAAAATTGTATCTATAAAACCAGGCGTAATCGCGACTCCACTTTGGGGCAAATCTGTAGATGAGAATTCGAAATATCTTGAAAAATGTCAGGGATATGAAAATGAAATGCAGTTTTTGATGAATAATGCAATGAAAAATGAGAAAAAAGGACTTTCTGTAGAGAAGGTTGTGGACGTAATTTTGAAGGCTGATAAGGCAAAAAATCCTAAATTATCTTATACAGTCGGGAAAGATGCAAAATTTGCCGAATTTATTTCAAGACTGCCACAAGGCTTAGTGAATAATCTTATTAAACTTGGTTTAAGCTTCCGTATGAAGAAGAACTAGACCATAAGGACAAAAAAAAGACCTTGTAAAAACCAAGGCCTGTCCGTTTAAATAAGAAGAGAGAGCTTTATGTTCTTTTTAAAAACTGTAAAGAAAAAAATTTGCTACCTTGGTGTCAAATTATTTACAAAAGTTTACAAAGTTTTGGGTTTAGTGTAAAAGAAATAATGAACAAAAAAAAATATTTTTCGTTATACTAATATAGAGGTTACGAAAATGGAAAATAAGTGTTCAAAATACGAAGGTTTATTTATTTTTACCGATGAAGAAACTTTAGCCAAGCACCTTCAAGAATGTGAAGAATGCCGTAAAGAACAAGAAAAAATGGATAGAGTTTCGGATTTGATCGGTGAAGTAAAAGATCACTATCGTTCAAAATCAAGAAAGAAACCTATATTAAAAATAGCTTGTGCTTTTATGCTTCTCTTATTTTCAACAGCGTCAATCAGTGTTATCGAAAATTATGATAAAATGGTTGATACTATAGAATATGGAGATACATTATCAGCAGAGGAATTAGGTTTTCCGGTTGATTCATATGGTCTCATAGTGGTGGGTGAATGAATTTAAACGAAATAATTAAAACAAACAAAAACAATATAAAAAGTATAATAAGATTAATTACCAAAAGTGATAATGAGGATTTAGAACAAGAGGTATATATAAAACTGTGGAAAAATTCCGAAAAATATAAGGAACAAGGTTCTTTAAAGAGTTGGATAGCAACAATTGCTAAAAATACTTCAAAAGATTATTTAAAATCTGCAAAATACAGATATGAACAAGATTCTACATCAGATGATTTTGTATTAACAAGTATAAAGGATAAGAAAAAATCGCCGGAAGCAAATGTAGTTGCAATCGAGCGAAGAAAAAGAATAATCAAAGCTATAGACAATCTAAAACCAAAATTAAAAGAAACAATAATATTATGTGAAGTTTACGGATATACGTACGAAGAAGCCGCGCAAAAATTAAAATGTCCAATTGGAACAATAAAGTCAAGAATATACAATGCTAAGAAAGAATTAGCGGAAAAGTTGGAAGATTTATTATAAAAACAGAGAGGTAAATTATGAAAAAATTAGCAATTATGATTTGTACACTATGCCTAGTGTCATCAGCAGGTTATGCTGCAACAACAGATAATACCGTAGAGAAAGCTTCTCAGCCTGCAGTACAAGTAAACAATGAAGGTATTAAAAATCCGCCTTCTAAAGAAGATATGATAAAAATGAGGAAAGAAAGAGAAGCAGCTTTTGAACAAAAATTAGGTTTAACAGAGGCTCAAAAAGCAAAGGTAAAAGAGTTGCGCATCGAAGGTCGCAAAAAAATGAAACCTGTAATGGAGCAGATTAAATTAAAGAAGCAAGAAGCTAAGGTTGTTAAGTTGTCAAGAATTTCAACCCAAATGCAGGAAGAAAAATTGGCTGTAATAGATAAAGAACTTGCTGCTTTAGAAAAACAGGCAAGAGAAATTAGAAAACAAAACATGAAAGACTTTGAATCAATTTTAACAAAGGATCAAAGAAAAATTTTGAAACAAATGAAAAAAGAAGGTCGTGAAAAATTTAAGAAAGGTCATCATCCTTGTCCTCCTCCTTGTGTACAGGAAAAAGACGTTGAACAAAAATAGTTGTTATATGACAAAAGGCGGAATTTTAATTCCGCCTTTTTAGTGTAGTAATTATGAATTGTAATGTTTATTTTTGTAGAGCATTTTGTTGTAGTGCTTTTGCTGCTGACATTGCAACTTGAGGGTTTGGATCTGCTTGCGCTAGAGAATATAAAGTATTCAATTCGTCTGAGTATTCTTTTCTCTGAATGTGTCTTAAAGCGTCAATAGCAGCTATTTTAACTCCTGCATTCGGGCTAAATCTCAATGCATCGACTATTGCAGCTGATCCCGGTAAATCAGTGAAAGGAACTACATTGCCAGTTTGTTTTTCAACTTCATCTGTGTATACCTTTGCAAGAATTGCCATTGTGTATAGTGCATATTCTTTATTTCTTTCTGCCATTTCCATCGGTGACAATTCATTTGCTATGGCAAAATCTTTTTCTGTTAATTGGTATGGAAGCTTGATATCCTTCTGATTTTGCTGTTTTGAATTTGCGATAATCAGGAAATTAGTTATTAATTTTTTTCTTGCATCAACCTGAGCCTGTGAAGGAGCTGCTAAATTACTTGTATCCTTTTTAGAAATTTCTATCAGATTAGAAAAAACTTCTCTTACGATATAAGGAACAGCATTTTGGGGGTTATCTAGCGATACTCTTGCGATTTCTTCCATCTGTTGAGCTTGAACGTCATAATCTTCACTTTTCAAATTAGATAATACTGACGGAATATCAACATCCGGAGTGATTTCTTCTCCCGGGATAATTTCAGGCTTTTTTACAGAAGTTTCTACTTTCTTGTCATTTTCTGCCCTGAAAGAGATATCAGCCGTTTTTTTTTCCCCTTCAACTTCTGCCATATTTTTAGCAGAATCTACAGGAGCTTCAGTTGTTTTAACTTCTCCGGCTTCTTCGTTAGCTTTGAAAGAAACTTCCGCATTAGGTTTGTTTTCTCCTTCAACCTCTGCCATATTTTTAGCAGAATCTACAGGAGCTTCAGTGGTTTTAACTTCTCCAGCTTCTTCGTTAGCTTTGAAAGAAACTTCCGCATTAGGTTTGTTTTCTCCATCAACTTCTGCCATATTTTTAGCAGAATCTACAGGAGCTTCAGTTGTTTTATCTTCCGGGCTGTTTTCTGAACCGTGGAATGCCACTTCTGTATTTCCTTTTTCATTTTCTACTGTGGTAGGGTTAGGCGCAGGAACTTCAGGAGCTTTTTCTTCTGCTTTCGGTTCTTCAACTTCTTCTGGTTTATCTTCTAATTCAACTTCCATTTCATTTTCTAATTTAGGAAGTATTACATTTGTTGTGTGATAAGCTACAGGGAATTTTACAGGAATTGGGTTTAAATTAAGCATATCGCTTGTTAAAACTTCATTTGAGGTTGGATAATCATATATTCTTTTAGGTTCTGTGTTAACAGTAGGGTTGTCTATTTCAACGTTTACAGCATTATAAATTCCATTGTCATCAACATAATTTATTCTACTGTTTCCTGCATTAATTTCAGGCTTTTTGATATTAATCTTTACTGCGTTATAATTCGGCTTGTTAACACCATAATCAAATGATTGAACCATATTTTACTTCCTTTCGACACATATACCTGTCATTTTAAATCCGCTAAACATGAAAAATTGCTAAAATTGGATATGATTTTTACAAATGTTTACACGAACATTATATTTTTCACCCTGAACATGAATATCAAACCATTAAAGATTAATAACGTCAAGTCCTTTGAATTCAAAAATCTTATTAGTATTATCTTTAAGCTTCTCTTCACATAAAAGACAGCCAACAATTGCTTCAAGTTGCGCAACAGGCATCATGTTTGTAGGTAAAGAATTAAAACCATATTCATATTTGAGAGCAGATTGGAGGAACTTGCAATCTGCACTTGAGCGTTCTTTAAAATTAGAATATAAGTTAAATTTTTGTCTGGTTAGGTAAACTTCAAATCTATAGATATCAATTCCTTCATTTTTGAGTTTTAAAAATAAATCGCATCCCCTGGTAGAAAATCGTTGCATCCAATTATCTCTGTTTGGAAACTCTTCTTCTTTTGAATGAATAAGTTGATAAGGTTTGGATAATACTCTCCATTTCCCCTCCATCATCGTGTTATCCCAAGGTACAGATATGCAAAAAATGGAGTTTTTCAAAGAAGAGTAATTATCAAAAAAGAACTGGACATCGTTCATTGAAAATAACTTGTCAATAAAAATCAACTTTCCTGTAGAGATTTCTCTTACGGCAACCCCGCTTTCTACAGATGATGAAGGGCCAAGTGACATACCTACGGCGTATTGTATCATAACCCAAAATCCTCATCTTCAGGAATTTTAGCATCCAGTTTTATGACCCTCTTTTCAATAGCAGGCATGTTGCTGTCATTTTCTTCATTGTCGAGATTTACATATAATTCCATATTACTCTTGGATAGTTTTTCACTTTTTTGTTTTTTTATTCTTTCCCGATTTTCTTCAAGCAATTTTCTTGCAGCAGGTGATATAGCATCTCCTTCAACTTCTGCAATTACTTCTTGTCTTTGCCTTTGTATGGCATCTTGTTGAGTTTTGGTAAGATTCATTGTATTGTCATTTCTTGTTTCAAAATCTCTTTTATATTTATTTTTCATAACCAAAATTTCAACTCTTCTATTAGCCGGATCTTTTGGAGAAATTGCTGTTTCTAAAGGTCTGGTATCAGCATAACCTATTGCTGAGAATAATGATGGAGAGAATTTGAAGCGAGAAATCATATATCTGACTACAGAAGATGCTCTTGCTGCTGATAATTCCCAGTTGGAAGGATATTGTGACGTTCTAATCGGGTCGCTATCTGTATGTCCTTCAACCCTCATAGCGTGAAGTACAAATTTTTTGCATATTAAAACGCCAACTTTATCCAAAAGTTTACGTGCATTTTGATCCAAGTACGCCGAAGCAGGTGCAAAAAGATATTTATCGTCAAAAGTTATTAAAAGACCTTTATCTGTAATTTTGGTCGAAATCCCTTCCAGTTCTCCGGCTTCCGTAAGTTTTTGTATAGAATCTTCAATTTCTTTGAAAGATTCTTCTTCGTATTTAGGACTAATATATTCAAGCATTAAACTTGGAATGAAAGAATTTGCTTGTTGTTGATCAAAAATTGAATCACTTCCATCCATAATTGATTGTTGTCCCTCAAAAAGAGAACCGCTTTGGCTAAAAGCATTTTTTAAAGACTCTTCCAGTTTTGCAAAATCAGTTGCATCAACCTGAGCAAGTGCATACAGTACAACGAATGTCGCAAATAAAAGCGTAATAAAGTCGCCGTAAGAAACAAGCCACCTTTCCAGATTTTCGTGATCTTCTTCTTTTTTCTTTCTAGCCATTAGCGTTTTGTTCCTTGTTATCTTCAAGTATGAATGAGTGTAGTTTTCTTTCTATCAAAACAGGGCTTTCTCCGGCTTGAATTGAAAGAACTCCTTCTAAGATCATGTTTTTGTATAACATAACGTCTTGGAAAATAAATTTGATACGCGTACCTAATGGTATCATAACCAAGTTAGCGGCAAACAAACCATAAATTGTTGCAACGAATGCGACTGCAATACCTGCACCAAGTTTTGATGGATCAGATAAGTTCTGCATAACCTGAATTAACCCCATAACGGCACCGATGATACCAAGTGTAGGTGAGTATCCGCCGAATGACTCATATACTTTTGCAGCGTTATTAACGTGATGTTCAAATTGATCAATCTGATTTTCTAACATTTCTCTGACAAGAGTCGGATCTGTACCATCGGCAACAGCACCTAAACCTAACGTTAACAGTGGATCAGATGCATTATAGGCTTCTTTTTCAAGAGATATAATCCCTTCTTTTCTGGCCTTAGTAGCAAAACCTCCAATTTCTGTTATTAGTGCATTAAAGTCAGTTTTAGGAGGCATAAATACGTTTTTTAACATTTTTATTGCAGAAATTAATATTTTAGGCGGAAAACTCAATATAATAGCACCGGTTGTACCACCAAGAACAATAAATGCTGCTGTTATTTGTAATAGCTGCCCGATATTACCACCTTCCATAGCTTGACCGATTAGAATCATTGTAATACCGAAAAACAGCCCTATGACTGCAAAAATATCCATAATTTTCTCCGAATTGTATACTATTCTGTCTATATTAAACTATATTTTGTTTCTCTTGAAATCCTTTAAATATAGGAAAAACAAAGAAGATGACTTTTTTATCACCTTCTTTGTTTTTATAATTATGATTTGGTTTGCTATGAAAGTCTTGCGTTCTTCCTTACGACAGTGACTCCGCCTTCTGATACGTAAAAACCTCTTGCTAAATCTTCTTCTCGATTAATTCCGATTTTTGTATAAGGTGGAATATCAACATTCTTGTCTATAATTGCTTTTCTAATTTCAGAATATCTGCCTACATTAACATTTTCCATTAAAATACTGTCATAAACTTGAGAATAACTGTTTATTTTGACTTTTGGTGATAAAACACATTTAGAAAGCATGCCGCCGGAAACAATACAACCCTCTGAAACCATTGAATTTGTCGCCATACCTACTCTATCTCCTTGCTGCCAGATAAATTTTGCAGGTGGATAATTATAATTGAATGTCCTGATTGGCCATTCTTTTGAGTATAAATTTAATTCAGGTTCGTAATCCAATAAGTCCATATTAGCTTGCCAATAAGCATCTATACTTCCTACATCTCTCCAATAACCTTTTTCTTTTTCCGTCATTCCTGGAAAATGGTTTTCGTTAAAGTTGTATATGAAAATTCTTTTACCTTCCCTTAACATCATTGGAATTACGTTTTTGCCAAAATCGTGGTTTGAAGATTGAATTTTTGCATCCTCGTCCAAAGCATCCAGCAAAACATTTTTATTGAAAATATAATTTCCCATTGAGGCTAAGCACATTTTAGGATTGTTTGGAATTGATTTTGGCGGTGTTTGCGGTTTTTCTATAAAACCTGTCAGACGCCAATTCTCGTCTACCTCTATTATCCCGAATTCAGAGGCTTCTTCTATTGGTATTGGAATTGCTGAAATTGTTAAGTCTGCTTGGTTATCTTTATGAAAATCTAACATTTGGCTTACATCCATTTTATAAACGTGATCTCCGCCAAATACGCACACATAATCAGGATCTTCATCGTGAATATGAAAAGCATTTTGATAAACAGCATCAGCAGTCCCCTGATACCAAGCTCCGCCTGTTCTCATCTGGGCCGGTACCAAATCTACATATTGATTTAAAAACGGAGAAAGTGCCCAGCCTTTTGTTATATGTTTGTTCAAGGAGTCTGATTTATATTGTGTCAGAACTTTTATTTTGTAAAATCCGGAATTTATAAAGTTATTCAGTACAAAATCAATTATCCTATATCTGCCGCCAAATGGCACCGCCGGTTTTGCTCTGTCCTGTGTTAGCGGAAATAAACGCTTGCCCTCTCCTCCGGCTAATATCATTACCAGTGCGTCATCTATAGACATATAACCTCCTTTTTAATCTCTTTTTAAAACTACTTCTTATTTTAACAAATTTCTCAATGTATTGCACTACTTCTTAAGTATGGTTCAAGCTTATATTTTGATACTCTTTTTATATGATTTGATTTATTTAGTTTTTTTGTATAATACTTGCTATGTATTTGAAATTTAAGTTTGGGGTTTGTGGATGAAGAATAAGAATATTTTTTTTATTATATTGGTTGTAGCTCTTATTGTTTTTGTTATGCTGATTGTAAATATTTTTAGAAGCGGTTTCATCAAGCATAATGCGAAGATTGACGGTACAAACGACAAGATAAAATATTCTAAGAGTGTAGTTTCTCAAGATGTAATTAATTACCTTGTATCTCAAAAAGATCTTAATATTGATTTGGCAGGGAAGAAAATTGCGGTTTATTATGTGGGAGATGGTTCTGAAATTTCTAAGGATATGGTAAAAGTTATTGACGAGCTTAAGTCAAAAGATGAGTTTAAGGATATTTACTTCTTTCATCCGGAAACTGACATTCGCTCTAAGTTCTTTACAGAACAAAAAGAGGCTATTGCATACGTAGAATTCAATAAGCTTTGTGAAAATTTTTGCATTGTGAAACCTGATAAAAAAGAACTGCTATCCTTTTATGGCATGAATGAAGTGAAGGTAAACGAAGTACCTCAAATACTAAAAAAATTCAAAGATTGGTAAATACTATTTATATGCGTGTGCTATAATGGTCTTATGAGTAAGATTAGAAAGCTTTATTATTTTGATAAAAAGAATATGCAGGAAATGATTTCATTTCTCAACAATAATGATGCTTTTATTAGTAATATTATGTTTAATCCCCTGCTTCCGCTGCATCATCTTTTGCCGCTGAGATTAAAGTTTTTACCTGAATCTTATGTTCTCAAGGATAAAAATGAGATTAAGGGACTTATAACAGTTGCTCCTTCAAAATCTCCGGTTAAAAGATTGGAGATTTTACGATTATTTTTTGAAGAAAATTGTTATGAAGATGCGTGTGAACTTATTCAGTATGCTGTTTCAAAGTATAAGGCGATGGGGTCAATATCTTTTATTGTAAGAGTTGACGATTCTTTGCCGGACTTATTAAGGGTGTTTGTTTCTAAATGCGGGTTTAGTCAAATTTCTTATGAAAGATTGTGGAGAATTAATATTCCTGAGGTTTTGGATTTTGATAGAAAAGGTTTCAGGGAGTTTCGAAATTCTGATGCAGCTTCTGTTTTGTCGCTTTATAATGAAGCTTTGTTACCGCATTTTAGACCGCTTTTAAGTTTGGATGCTAAAGATTTTAGGGAAAATATTTTTAAAGGATTGTCTTATTTTACTGAATATAAGTACGTTTTAGAAGATAAAAAATCTAAAAATATTATTGCTTATATTTCAATTCAAACTTCTGATAATGAAAATTATATTTTTGATATTATTCAATCCGGCTGGGTAGATGTGGATATTGATTCTGTGATAAATTTTGGGATAAAACAACTCCAAAAAAGGCAGAAGAAGTTTAATATTTTTGTTAAAACTAAAAAGTATATTCAATTTGGTGAAAAATATGAACAATTATTTATGGAGCATAAATTTGAACGTGTTCAAAATCAAATAGTGCTGACAAATTCTTCTGCAAAAATTATAAAAGAACAAGTTAGATCCGGCAAGTTTACGATATTAAATCAGTTTTGTGATGGCGTAGTTAACGTGCCAGGATAAAAATTAGATTTATAGGGCCGCTTTTTTGTTTAATAAGTCGTTTCGATATCGCTTGTAATTATTATTAAGCTCTGTAAGTGCAATAGCCTTATCGATCGCTTCTATGGCTTGTTCGTAATCACCTGCTATTTCGTAAGAGTGTGCTAAGTTAAAGTATGAATATGGTGATTGTTCCATCTCTGCAATTAACTTGCTTGCCATTATACGTTTTTGGTCGTATCTTGCTTTTAATCTTTTTGACTCATTCAAATCTTCTTCCGCGCCGACAGTGTCACCCAATGCTCGTTTAATTTTACTTCGTTTGCCGTATAAGAAGTAAGCATTCGTATCACCTTCAACTTTTTCGATTGCTTTGTTTATGGAATCAAGGGCTAATTTATTATTAACATTGTAAAACTTATCTGCGTTGGCTAGATATTCTTGGATATTATTTGTTTTTACTACTGACGTATCAAAAGAGTATTTTATAGTTAAAGAGCCTCTTGAAGTACTTGCCGGGAAATGGTCAAACGGAGAGGATTTTCTTATTGCTTCAAGAGCCGATTCGTCAAAAACGGGATTCCCTGAGCTTTCTACTATCTGGCTTGAATATACATCTCCGCTTCTTGTGATACTAAACTTTACGGTCGCATGGCCGTCTTGTTCCATACAATCAGGAGGATTCCAACTCTTCTGAATTTTTCCTTGCAAAACGCTCATATAACCTGAAAAATCATTTTGTTCTATATCATTTGCAAAACATGATACAGTACAAAATAGTATAAGACTTATGCAAGTTAATACGACTTTTGGTATACCTACTCCCATATTTTTATTTTATACAAAAGCTAAAAAAGAGTAAATATTATTAAGCACTGTTTGTGTAAATTTTTCTTTCATTTTTATTCTGTCAATATTAGGAGAAAGAAGAATTTTGTATATCTGGTGTTTCTGAGGGGTGTATATAGCTGAATACATCAATCCTACAGGTTTTTCAACGCTTCCGCCTGTAGGGCCTGCAATGCCTGTAGTGGATACACAGATGTCTGAATTTGTCAATTTATACAGACCTTGTGCCATTTCCAAAGCGCATTCTTCACTTACTGCACCATGCTTTTCTAATGTTTCAAGAGTTACTCCAAGAATTTTATGTTTTGCCTCATTCGCGTATGTGACTACATTAAGTCTTATATAATTTGAGCTTCCGCTTACATCAGTAAGTTTAGAACTTAAGAGTCCTCCTGTGCAGGATTCTGCTGTAGATATGGTTAATCCTCTTTGGATTAAAATTTCTCCAATCTTTTTTTCCATAAGTTTATTATAACTTAAAAAAGAGTTGTTTACATTCCGTCAAAATTTCCGGCTAATACTCTTAAAGCTTTGTCTTCTGCTTTTTGTGCTCTGTCTAATACTGACTGCATTCCAGAATTATCGTATGTTTTCTGGATATTAGCGGCTTTTTGTGATGGAATATATCTGTTTTTGTTCTCAGTTTTGATTTTGTTTTCTGAAGATGGAATGTAGGTGTAATTGTCCTTTTTATTGTTTACCCAGTATGGAATTTTACATTCTTGGGACGGAATGTAAGTATAATGGTCTTGTTTGTCTGGGGTTGGTATTTTATTTATATTATTTTGTTCATTGCCAATAGTTTTACCGCGAGTTGGAATATTGTAACCTTGTTGCGGGTAATTTATATTTTGATTTGCTTGTACAGCCCCGTATTGTTTAAGTCTTTGGGCTTCATATAATCTTGAATTTAAGTCATCTTTAAGGAATTTTTGTTGAGCTTTTATTGCATCTTTTCTTTCATCTTGCTTCATTGAATCATAAGATTTACCAAAAATAGCTGTTGTTCCTTTGGTTAATAAGGCGCCTAATACGCCCATTGAAAGTCCAGCCCAAGCGGCTACTCTTATTGGTATACCTGCACAATTTCTAAAGAAGGCAGGAAGTTTTCTTGCGGTATTGGCTGCAAAGTTTGAATTTCTGTAACTATTTAGTCTGCATAAATCAGGGGTTAAGATACCTGCTAACTTTCTTAGACCTTTTGTAAAAATATTTTGTCCTTCAACTTTTTTCAAGGCCTTCAATTGAGCTTGAACTTGTTTTTTTGCAATATCGTATTCTTGTTTGTTTTTAAATGTCTTAGGATTTGGAATTTTTACTCCATTTTCTACAATTGTAGGCTCTACTCGTTTATTGAAATCTTCTACGAGCTTACGATATTGTTCAACTTTATCTTTGCCCATACCGGCAAGCTTTATACCGCCAATGGAGTGTAACATTCTTAATGCAAGTGGGAATGTGAATACCCAAGAGATGTTGTCAACAAATCCGTTTGCTGCTGTACCGACTTTTTGGTCTTTATCGGCTTTTCCTACATTTATGCCAAGTTCAACCAAAAGAGGCGCTATAAATATTAATGCACCAAGTTTACCTCCGCCAAAGGTGAAGCCTCTGTGTATCATCTGCATCATCTTCGAAGTAAATCTTCCTGTGGCAGTTTTAGGGCCGTCCATTATACTATGGAGTTTATTGTATATTTCATCACAACCTATTGTCCTTTCAAAAGGTTTGGTTAGAGGGCCTAATATCGGATAGTGTCCTGCTCCTATTCTTACTTTTCCTTTTACTTTTTCAGAGGCTGTTTTTACTTTATCTATGTACTTGCCATAAACATCATCTTTTATCAAATTCAAATCTTCAGCTTTTAAGCCCATCTCTTTTAGAATTTCTTCTTTTACAGCCTTTGTTGAAGTTGCTCCAAGTTTCTGAATTTTCTGGATTTCTTCAGGAGTTTTTCCTAATCTGTTTAATAAAATTTGGTTAACGGCTTCTGTTTGAGGAATATCTGAAATGTTTTTTACATTAAATACTTTTTTGAGCATAGCTTTTTCGCTTCTATTTATGCCCAAATTCTTAAGTTCAGGAATCTCTGCACTGTTTAGCTTTAGATTGTCTGTTATTTTAATAAAATCTTGTACAATTTCTTGTTTTTGATTAAACATTTGTGATTTAACCATTTGCCACTCAGGCATGGTCGGAGTTTCTTTCATTGCTCTTAAAATTGCACTGTTTTGAACCGCTTTATTACCATATTTGCCTACAGTTTTAAATCCGCCCAAAACTGTTTGAATTGGTTTGCTTTTAACCAATTTAGAATTCTCGATATTGTCACCTAAATCCGCAGCTTTTTTGACTAAGCTATCTTCGTACTTTCCGCCGCAAGCTCTTGAGTATGCATCAATTCCGACCCCTAATCCTAACCATGTTGCGAGTAATGCTATAGGATGTTCTATAAATGGTTTTAGGAACATATCATAAGCTGGGTTCTCTTTTATCATCTCTTTTGCACTCGGATGATATGAATCCGGCACATAATAATAGTTAGGTAAACGAACAGGCTGCTGCTGTTGTGGCATTCCATTACCCGGCGGCATTTGTAAGTTCTGTTGCTGTTGAGCATAATAAGGATTATTTATATTTGGATTAATTTGTGACACAATAAAACCTTTTACTATAATATTCAACCTAACTATTTATATAAAGTTATTACTTTATAAAAAATTGCTAAAGTTTTATAATTTAAGCCTGTTATATGAAGAAATGTTAAATGTCTTTTAATTCCAGTTCGCAACACATCTGGCATGCGCCAAAACTTCCGCCGGAGGCTTTGAGATTCTTTCTGAAACAGCAATAATGAGGAGAATTAAATAAATCCTTTAATGATTTTTCTTTAACATTTCCTATTTTCATTGAAAGACAAGGATATACATATCCTTCTGGGTTAATCATCATATTGTTGTAAGGATATGTGCAAGGTTTATAAATCTCTTTTGTCGGAGTGTCTTCAGGAAGGGTAAAGAATTTCTCGATAGCTTCCAGAGGAGAAGATGAATATTCAAATTTTGGGGAAAATCTTAATTTCGTTTTTCCCCTTAAACTTTCTATTTCTTTATATACTTCTTTAAAATGTTCTAAATCAAAATAGCATTTTATCGGGTAATTTTGAGTAAATTCCGGGATGAAATTGTCTTGCAAAACTGAATTTTGTTTCCAATTGTTATTTCTTAAAAACGAAATTGATAAAAATTCAAAATTCATCTTTTCACATAATTTATACAGTTTTACCAAATCATCGAGGTTGTTTTCCAGAACAATGGTCTTTATATCAATCATTTGTTTAGGTTTTTGTGATTTTAAATTCTCAAGGTTAGAGATAATTTTATCAAAAATTCCGTCTTTTCCTCTGTTCTTGTCGTGGTTTTCGCCCCAGCCGTCGAGAGAAACCGATAAAAGCAGGAGTTTGTACTTGATAAAAGCTTTGATTATTTCGTCATTAATCAGAATTCCGTTTGATACAACGTGAACTTTGTTTAAGATCTTTTTAGAAGTATAGGCAAGGATTTCTATAAAATCTTTTCTAATTAATGGTTCTCCGCCGACAAGAGTTGCAATTGAGTAGAATGGTAATTGAGAAATAACTTGTTTCCATTCTTCTGTTGTAAGTTCTTGTTTGTTGCGCTCACTGCCTACATAACAATACGGACAAGAAAGATTACATCTGTAAGTTAGCTCTAAAAAATATCTGAATGGTATTTTTGCTCTTCCGTATTTGTCGTTATATGAAAGTGAGGTGTATAAATTTCTCGCTAAATCAAATAAACTTGAGTAATTCATAGTATAGTTATAACATAAAGAAACCTCTCTTAGAAAAAAGAGAGGAAAGTTTGAGCGATGAGGATTCTTTATTATATTAAACTCAACTCTTTATAAGTTCATTAAACTTTCTTCTAATGTAAAGCTTAGGTAAGCGGTATGATTTTGGATTTATGTAAAATTATCTTTTTCATTGTAAAATACTTTTATGGTAAAAGTTTCTGCAATTGTTCCTGTTTATAAAGTCGAGAGATATCTGGATATTTGTTTGGAAAGTCTTATTAATCAGACTTTTGAGGACTTTGAGGTTATTTGTGTGAACGACGGTTCACCTGATAATTCAATAAATATCCTAAGACAGTATGCAAAATTGGATAAGAGAATAAAGATTTTTTCTCAAAAAAATAGTGGGCTTTCCGCTGCAAGGAATTTAGGTTTAAGTCAGGCAGAGGGTGAATATATTACGTTTGTAGATTCTGATGATTATTTATCTCCTGTTGCAATTGAGAGAATGTATGATAATATTTTTCAAAATAAAAGTGATTATATGTTTTCTTACGTTTATCAGGTTTTCCCCGATAAGGGTGTGTATTGGGAAATGCCTAATATTAAAGATTTTACGAAACATATTAAAACTCCTGTTTTTTCTGAAAATGATTTAGGGGCAGAATTCTATTTGAAATTTATATACAGCGCTTGGGCGAAAATGTACAGAAAAGATTTTATTAAGGATTTTTCGTTTCCGGAAGGACTGATTTTCGAAGATTTTCCGTTTTTTGCTCAATGTTATTTGAATGCCAAGAAAATTTCTTATGATTTTGAACCATTGTATTTTTACAGAAAATCTAAAGATTCTCTTATTTCTAATGCTGGAAAAAACTTCTTGGATATATTTGAAATAAATAAAATTGTAACTGATATTTTTGAAAAATCCGGCAAAATGGAAAAATATCGAACAATTTTGCTTGTGAGTCAGATGGAAACGGCTCTTATTCGGACGCTTGAAACCAGAGGGCTTGTTAAGAAGGAGATGTTTAAAAGGTTACAGGATGCGTATTCGAAAATTGATTTTTCAAAATATGATATGAATATATTGGAGAAGAAAAACATTTATCATGCTTACAAAGAAATTTTGGGAAAAACTTATAATGATTTCAGAGATTTTGAAAGCAGGGTGAAATATGGTAGATAAAGCTTTGATATCAGTTATAGTAACTATTTTAAGCTGGGAGAATAATTTGGAAAAGTGCCTTGATTCTTTAAGCTTGCAGACGTATAAGGATTTGGAATTTATTTGTGTAAATACAGTTTTAGATGACAAGGTCAGAAATGTCTTAGAAAAGTATGCCCAGAAAGATAAGCGTTTTCAGATAGTACAAGCACATAATATTAATTTCCCGGAGGCTAAAAATCTTGCATTTTCTTATTCAAAAGGTGAATTTGTATCCTTTGTAAATTCTTCTGATAGGGTATCTTTAAGTTTGTATCAGAAGTTTATTGATTTGCCTGAAAGTCCTGATATTTACGTTTTTAACGGCTGGGAATGCTCTATAAAGGAAATTTTTCCAAAATATTTTTTCTCGATAAATGAGTGGAGTAACCATAAAGACGATAATACTTCTCATAAATTTTCTGATATTGTAAATCCTTTTCGCGATAATGCTTTAACTTTTAATAAAATTTACAGAAGAGAATTCTTGAAAAATTTAATCAAAACAAATTCCGACGAAACTCTCTTTGATTCAAATTTAGTTTTTGATGAAAAGTATTTTTCTTTGTTATCTTTAATGAAAGCTTCTTCAATTATTGTTAATCAAGAGCCTTTGTATTACAGGTATAAAGACTTGTTTGAAGTTGTTTCTGCTTCCGGGACTTTTGATATCTTTAAAGTTGTTGATAAAATTGAGAATTTATTTAAAAAAAGCGGTTTGCACGAGGCTTATAAATACGCATTTTTCCAGTACAAATATCAAAAATATGCACATTTGTTTTTTAAGGTTGAAGAAAATGAGCGTGAAAATTTCTATCTGGAAATGAAAAAGAGATTGGATGTTTACAGATATGAAAATATGAATAAGTCTATTTGCGAAAGGCTTGTTTTATTTGGAGTTTACAAAAATATTTTGAAACTCAATTCTAAAGAGTTTTATGAAAAATACAAAAATAAAATTTAGCCCGCCTTTCTAAATAAGAGCCAAAACGATAGAAACTGAAAGAAGAATTGAATAATAAATCATAAGATTTCTTGATTGGTAAATCCTCGTCATAAAACTTGGCTCTCCCATCATATTTTCCATCGGGAAATGATACCACCTATGTTCAGGAACAGATTCAGGATCTGTGGAAAAATCAACCATTGATTTGTATAAATCTACTGCTAAAGGAATTGTGAGCCAAACAGAGAATACTTGCCAGTCAGCTATATCAAAGATGCATAACAATATCGGAGTTATGTAAGCTAAGATTAGGAGCCATTTTAGAATAACAAGTGAATCTAACCTTGAGTTAAAAGTATTTGCTAAAGTCTTGTGTCCTTCGTTTATGTCAAAATCATAATCCATGACGGTATGAATGTACAATAAAATTACCGTAACAATCATAGATGGAATAGATAAAATAATTGCATCCCATGAGAATGTTTTTGTCATAACATAATAAACCCCGCCAAACAAAGCCGGCCCGTAAGCCAGAGCAACTGCAACTTCTGAAAGTCGGATTTTTGATAAAAAGGAGTATAAAACTGTTAGAATTCCACCAACCAGAGCAAAATACAATACTCCAATTCCGCATTTAATGAACAAAAATATGCCGATAAGAAATGCAAGAGCAAGATAAATACAAGCCAATCCGAAAATTTGACGCGGTTTCATAAGTCCTGCAACTAAATAACGGCATTTTGTTTTCTGAGAGTTTTTCAAATACTCTCTTTTGTTAAAATTAACTTGTTTTATAAGAGATTTGTAGTCAAAATAATCGTCAAAAACATTTGCCGCAAGATGCGCAAGACAAACTCCGATAAGAGATAATAAACCATATCTTACGTGGCCGGCAACTAATGAAGAATAAGTAAAAACAACTAGCCAAGACATAACTGTCATCGGAAGTGAAAATACTCTTGAACATTCCAAAATTGTCGTAATTTGATTAAGCATAAGGCTATTTTATCATGTGAGGGAGTTCAATACAACCGTAATTTTAGCCGACGAGTCCGCCGAAAGCCATAACATCTTCATAAGCTGCTCCGGCTTCCAGCATCTCTTCTGCTGTAAATCCAAATAAAGTTATTGTATCTATAACTTCTGCCTTGTTGGTAATATTTTTCACAACAGAATCAAGAGCGGATTCTCTTGTCATATATTTAAACTTATCATGTACTCCAAGGTTAAGGCTTCTTCTTTTGGCTTTTCCCATACTACTGTTTCCCTTTCCCAAAAGCTAAAAGAGCAGCACCAATCATTCCCGAATAGTTGCCGGCTTTGGCGAGCCTTACGGAAGTCGGAGATGTAACTATGTTTTTATTAACCTCTTCTTCAACTTTCTTAGTATCGACAAACTGAGCCATTGAACCCGAAAGAACTACACAATCAGGATCAAAAAGGTTTGCAAGTCCTATTATTCCCTGAGTAATATCATTTTCCCAGCGTTCAAAGATTTTTATCATTTTTTCATCATTATTTTTTACCCCATCCATTACATCGTAAGTTGTAACTTCTGGATTTTTTAAAGCTTCTTCAGCATCAATTTTTAAGGCAGTTCCTGAAGCGTATATCTCAAAGCAATCCCAGCTTCCGCAAGTGCATTTTCTGCGTTTTTCCGTGCTCATCTTGAAGTGCATTTCTCCCGCAGCACCGGATTTACCCTTTAATAATTTATCATTTATAATTATTCCGCCTCCGACTCCTGTACCAAGAGTTAACATAACTGAAACAGAAGTTCCTTTAGATGCTCCGATTTTATATTCAGCCCAAGCTGCACAATTGGCGTCATTTTCGATAAATACAGGCTTATTGCTTAATTTTGGAAAATCAATTGTATAATAACCCTTAACAAGATTTCCGGTAGAGCCTATTACTGCTGTATTTTCGTTGTTTACCGCACCTGCCGTAGAGATCGCGATAATATCTACTTTATTCTCATACTTCAAAATCTGAGATTTAATAGTATCTTTAATTCCATCAAGAGTTTTTGGTGTATGGAATTTATCTATGTCGGAAACTATATTCCCTGTTTCATCGATTATTGTACTGTAGATTTTTGTTCCGCCAATATCAAACGCTAATGCTTTTTTCATTTATTTTTTACCTTATCTTCTTTTATAAATGTATCACAGTTCTCTTTAGCCAATTTTCCCAGCTCTGGTTTATCTATGTTGATAAGAGGTTTGGATGCATTTTGCTTCATTTTTCTGAGTTTTGTGTAATCTTTGATAATTCCCCATAGTTGTAAAGCTATGTCATAATTAGAGTTAAGTTTCATTTATACTCCTTCAATAAATCTCTTTGTAATGAGTTGTGGTCTTGTAATTGCAGAACCTATTACAACGCAATGCGCTCCGATTTCGAAAGCTTTTTTTACTTCCTTTGGTTCCCAAATTCTGCCTTCTAATATTATAGGCTTATCAATTGTTTTTACAAGTCCTTCTAAAAGTTTATAATCAGGCCCTTCTGTTGGATCTCCTGATTCTAGTGTGTATCCTGCCAGCGTTGTGGATATAATATCAGCACCTAATTTTGCACAATTTATGCCTTCTTCTACGGTTGATATATCTGCCATTGCAAGTCTATCGAATTTATGAATTAATTTAATGATTTCTTCTAAAGTACAATTGTCATGCTCTCTTGAAGTTCCGTCAAACGCTATAACATCAGCTCCAGCATCGATTAGGGCTTGAACTTCCTTCAAACCGGGTGTGATATAAACAATCTCCTTCCAATTTTCAGGTAACTTTTCAGGCTTAGTTAATCCGATTACAGGTATATTAAAATGTTTTTTTGCATTTCTGACATCTCTTGCCCCTGCAACTCTTAAACCTCCAGCGCCGCCATTTACAACCGATGCCATCATAGCAAGCATACAATCCTCTTTATATAATGGTTCATCAGGCATGGCCTGAGAGGATACAACTACTTTTCCCTTTAATTCTTCTATAATTCCCATAAGAAAATTTTAGCATAAAAATACATTTTTACTATTGATAAAACTGTAGCAAAAGTTTATAATTTATGTAGTATTTATGGAGTTTTTTATGTATAGAAAAAAACTTTTATTAATGAGTATTTTATGTGTATTTCTGGTAACAGGCTGTAGTATTTTCCCTAATAAGAAGGATATTAAAATCCAAGAACAGCAAAATAATTCAAATAAAAATATTGAACAAAATCAGACTCCAAAAGCGGAAAAAACTGCACAGCCAAAAGCTACTACTCCAAAAGAAGAACCAAAACTTAGCATAAAGAAAGCTGATTTATATAATGACAATAATGAAATTTCTCTTTCGACGATAGCAGCTCTTTCGAACGTTGATGATTCTTTGAAGGCAAAAGTTGAGGGTTATATTCAAAATTCTACAGTTTATTATCTAGAAACTAAAAAAGACGGTATATTTATGATTGTAGATAATTCGGATGCAGAAAACTTTCCTCGTCATGGTTTGGAATTTGTTGAAATTAATCATAATGGGGTAAAGAAAGTAACTCCGCTTATCAAAACAACGGATGCCAATGATGAAAATGATGTTTGGGAACTTGATGAAGAAACAAAACTTCCGATAAGACATGTAAACTACAACCACGATGGGGAAATTGTTTATTCGGAATTTTGGAACTACTCTCCTGAAAGCCAAATTAAGTATGAGCTAAAGGACCATCAAGGTAAGACTGTTTCTTTAAGAAAAGAAATACAAGAAGGCGATAGCAATATAAGAATAGAAAACTTAGTTTACGATAAAGAAGGACATACCAAATTAAATATATCAACAAATTATGAAGGTCCTGAAATAAGTCGTTTTACGTATTATAATTCTTCCTCACCTGCTGATAGCGTAGTTGTGATGAGTGAATTTGAGAACGGTCAAAAGGTAAAAGAAACCGTTTATTCTTCTGATTATAAGGTTAAAAATGTATTTAAACCTACTTATGAAGATGGAAAAAGAGCCGGTATAAAGATTTTTGATAACCAAAATCAAGAATTAGAAGAAATAGTGTCAGAATAAAAAGTATGGAAAGTCGTTGTTTTCTACCTTCTTAGGTCTGGTGAATTTATCCATAATCATGCTTGCAGCCCCTACAGCAAGTCCTGTTGCGGTTGCGTGTCCAATGTAGGTTAAAAGAGCTTTTCTGTAAAGTTTTTTCATATTCTTAATAAGCGGTTCCGCAAGTCCGGTTTTCTTTGCAAGTTTAAGTCCCTTGTAACTTGCCATTCCTTCTTCAAAAACGGTCGGAAGCATACAAGCGAAGGCAATTTTTCCGCAGTTGTCTTTAACGTAATCAAATCCGCTTTTAGGGGCATCTTTAGGTTTAGGTCTTGAAAATAATGCTATTGTTCCCATCCAAATAGCTATAGTTCTTCCCGGCCAGCGGAGTTTGCTTAAAAATTTCCCAAATTTTCCGGTAATATCATTCATTGCATGACCCAGTTCGTGGAAACCTGCTATTGAAATTTTATCAGTATTAAGCAGAACTTGTCTTGTACTTGTTGAATATACGGCATTTCTCCCTAACGTATAGTCATTTATTTCTTTGCTTAATTCCATCGGAACGATGCGAACACCTTTTTTATCGAGACCTGAAACTCTTAAGGAGTCGAATAGTGCATCTTTATATAAATAATTTTGTGAATGTTCTTTTGCTAGTTGTTTTTCAAAAGGTTTACCAAATAAAGGTAATGTTCCCATTATGGCAGAAGAAACAGCTGAAGCTAGCAAAAAACCCTTATTGCTGTCACTATCAGAACTCGGAATATATCGATTTCCGTTATAATAATAAGAATTTACCATTCAGACACATTACCTTCACTTATTTATAATAAAACAATTTCTGGCTAAAAATTGCGAAAATTTAATATTTCTTAACAAAAAGGCAAGTTTAAATCATTAACAGTTTTTATATAAGTATATGGCTAGTGTGGATTTACAAAATATTAATAATGTTTATTATACAGGTGGTGTTAAGTTGAAGGCTCAACCTGATAAGAATGCGCCTGTAAGTTCGGCAGTCAGCAATGAAAATAAGACAAGTTTTAAAGCTTCGGCTTATACGTCAGCAGTTACTGTTAGAACATCTTTGGCTACAAAAGATGAGAGAAAAAAATATGAAGAGCTTTCTAATGAACTTCATTTGAATTATAGAAAAAAATTGGAATTTGCTCTTAAATCCGGCTTGCTTCTTAAGAATAACTCTAATGACAAAAGTACTGTTTTAGATAATTTATATAAGATTTTAAAAGAAGAAAGAGATCCGGGGTTAGATAATATAAAAATATTGGAAGAATGTTTGGATATTCTTGCAAACCCTTATGTAATAACCCAAACTTGTGAAGATATTCCTGACCAATACAAAAGGCAAGTTATAGGTTTGATAACGAATTTGTCAGAAGATCCAAAAAAAATTGCAGAAGCTAAGTGGGAATTGGATAATATGCATACAGGAACTTGTCCTGCTGCAAGTATAGAATTTGATTTGGCTACAAAGCACACAGCAGAATTCTTCAGAATGGTTGAAGGTTTAACTTCGCCTAAAAATGAAGTAGTAAAAACTATAAAGATGGACAGTTTGTCAGAAAAATCATCTGAAGCTATTTGGCTTTTGAATAAATTTAAGACACCATATATGATGCATAATTTTGATAATGCAACGGTTTTATTAAAGCCAGATAAGGACGCTATAATAAGAGCAAGAATTCAAAATCATCATAGAGATCCCGGAGAGCGTTCTATGATTGATGTTTTAATGCAGTCAACATTAATGCAGCTTGGCTCTCAACAAACTTATAATTCGCTTACTGATAAAAGAGCTCCAAATGCTTGGACTCAGGAAGATGGCGGATTAATTGATTTTGAAAAAACTTATGTAGAATCTGTTGTAGAAGATAAAAATACTACTTCAGTAATTTATCAAATTGTTGATGAAAACGGTAGACTAAAAGGTTACGAAAAAGATTTTGGCACAATCAAAAAGGAACTTTTGGATACGTTGAAGATGGGACATAATATTATTATCGGATACACTTGGCCTGATCCTGAGAATGATAATAAACTTGCGGGACATGAAATTACAATTGTGGGCTACAAGGTAAATCCTGACGGCAAAGGAGTTTTCATCTGTCAAGATTCCGATGATGATGTCGCTGCACCGATTGAGATGACAGAAGAATATCTCTTACCGAAAATTCATCATGCAGGGCTTCCTGACTCAATTGCTTCAAAGGATTTTGAGTACGAGGATAGTTGGAAAATAGGTTTAGACGAGTTTCAGAATATGAGAAAAAGCGCTTAGTTTAATTAAACCAAGCGCTTTTTACTAATTTTAATTCTACTACATTTCCAAATTCATTTGAGAGAATTGAATAATTTTGTTCTTTCCTCTGTGCTTAGCGTTGTACAGGGCATGCTCCGCATATCTGATAACAGTGTTTGCATCTTCATCTACGTCTGGCATGCATGGGTAAGTTGAAATTCCGCCGGAAATTGTAACTTTGTGAGCTTCTTCTTCGCCTGCAGGAATGAACTCCATCTTCTCAACTTCGCGTCTGAATCTTTCACCAAATAAAAAGGCATTTTCTTCAGAAGTGTTTGGAAGAACAAGAAGAAATTCTTCGTCGCCGTATCTTGTCAAAATATCTTCTTTTCTAATCATTGCACTTAATTTGTTTGCGATATTTCTTAGTAAAATATCGCCCCATTCGTATCCAAACATGTCATTTACAACTTTAAAGAAGTCTATGTCAAATAAAATGCAAGAAAGCTTTGTTCCATAACGTTTTGAACGAGAAATTTCTTCTTCCAAACGCTCTTGAAGATATTTTCTGTTATGTAATCCTGTCAAATCATCTGTTGTAGAAACTTTTTCGATTTTATTTTTTAATTCTTTGATTTTTAAAAGGGCTTTAACTCTAACGATTAATTCATCCTTTTCCTTCGGATCTTTAATAAAATCATACCCTTCAGCTCTAACCGTAACATCTCTTCTTGTAGGTCCGAAGAATAGAATTGGACAAGGGAATTTGTTAGTCATTAGTGCGTCTTTTGCTAAATCTATATTTTCAACAATCATTAATGAA
Source organism: Candidatus Gastranaerophilales bacterium (assembly GCA_944323165.1). Taxonomy (GTDB): domain Bacteria; phylum Cyanobacteriota; class Vampirovibrionia; order Gastranaerophilales; family Gastranaerophilaceae; genus CAG-196. The sequence goes on from CALURK010000001.1 coordinate 239,762, forward strand.
GGATTAATAACCGCATAGTCTTTCATCTGGTCAATTGTAACTACTCTAACATCTGCTTCATCAATTTCGGATAAAACCGCTTGCAGTTCAGGCATTGGTTTTGATGAATAAATAACAATATTGCTCATTTTTCTTCCTCTTAATTAATATAATTAAGTATACACTATTTGTAACGTTTTGTAAAATGTTTTGATTTTAGTGTACTATTTCTCGGTTAATGAAAAATCTTTACCAATCTTGTTTTCTACACATTTTATAAGTTCAGAGCAACTCATGCCTAAGGCGTTTGCTATTTGCCATAATGTTATTAACTTGCAATAACCATCTGCTCTTTCAATACGGAGAATGTTGTTTTTTTCGATTCCGTATTTTTCACCGAATTTGTTGGCAGATAATCCCTTTTTGGCAATACGAAGTTCTTTTACAGTTTCTGCTAGTGCTTTATTTATTAGCAGACTTTTTTCATTTGTATATTGCATTTTTGTAACCTACCTGATATTATATTTCTGGGACATATATGTCCCAGAAAGGAGAACCATGTTTTTCTAAAATTAACGCTCCTCCGGATTATTCTCATATTCGAAGCCTTTTAAAAGGTCAACTAGTGAGATGTCCAATGTATGAGCAAGATTTATTAATGTTGAAAATTTAAAATCTACTTGACCATTTTCTATTCTGCTCAATGTTGCAGAAGTTACACCACCTCGGGAAAATGCTATGCTGTTCAATGATTTAGATTTACTTTCTCTAAGTTTTTTTATGTGTTTGCCAAATGATTTTAGATTTTCTTCAAAATTGCGTTTCATATATGTAATACTAATATTATTTTTTTATCTTTGCATTACACGCGTGTAATAAAAGAAATAATTCTTAGGAGAAAATTTATGGTAAAAGTTTCTATTATAGTTCCTATTTATAATGTAGAAAATTATGTTGAAAAATGTTTAAAGTCTCTTGTTGGGCAATCTTTAAAAGATATTGAGATAATTTGTATAGATGACGGTTCAATTGATAATTCACTTAAAATAGTTAATTTGTATGCAAAAAGTGATGAGCGTATAAAAGTTTTAACTCAAACAAATCAAGGGCAATCCGTTGCAAGAAATAATGGGATAAAGATTGCAAGAGGAGAGTTTATTGGTTTTGTGGATGCGGATGATTGGGTGGATGATGAATATTTTGAAAAACTTTATAATGCTGCGGTAAGGTTTAATTGTGATATTGCGTGTGCCGGTTTTAGAAAAAGCAAATTTTCAAAAGGAAGGATTCGAAAAAAATTTACTAAATATAATGTTTTAAAAAATATTGAGGACAAAGTTAAGGCGGATAATTTACCTCAAGATAATTATATTTGGAATAAAATCTATAGTAGAGAAAAATTTTTAAAAAACAACTTTACTTTTCCAGCCGGAAGATATTTTGAAGATGTTGCTATTCTCATAAAAATACTTTATTTTCTTGGCGATATGGTTACTGTTCCTGATACTTATTATCATTATAGAAAGCGTGGCGGTTCAACAGTTAGAACTCAATCAATAAAACATAGCACAGATTTTAAGTGGGCTAGAAAAGAATTATATTCTTTTGCAAAGGAACATAATATTAATATCGCAATTAGAAAAGACTATGACCGAAAAATTTCTTATAATATTTTAGGTTTGCCTATTTTAAAATCTTATTGCTGTGAAAATAAGACAATATATAAATTATTAGGGTTTATACCTTTTGCAAGTAGGATAATTAAATAAAATAAAAGCTGATGTTTAATAACATCAGCTTTTATAATCACTAAATTAATATTCTTAAACGGCTGCTTTTGATTTTTCAATGCAGTTAATCAATGTTGAAGCAACTGTTTTTTGTTCTTCAAGTGTTAATTCTGGGAACATTGGAAGTGAAATAACCATTTCTGTATCCTTTTCAGTATTTGGAAGCATTCCTTTTGTCCAGCCAAGATGTGCGTGAACTTTTTGAAGATGTAATGGGATTGGATAATATAACATTGCACCGATTCCTGCTTCTTGAAGCATTTTGTGAACTTCATCTCTGTTAGGAATTTTTACTGTATATTGGTGGTATACGCAATATGTGTTATCCAATTCTTTTGGTGTTTGGATATCAGGGCATCCTGCCAATAATTCATTGTATGTTTTTGCGTGTGCTCTTCTCAATTTATTCCATTCATCAATATAATTTAATTTAACTCTTAAAATAGCTGCTTGAATTTCGTCTAAACGAGAGTTTACACCGATTTCATCGTGGTGGTATCTGATAGCTCCGCCATGGTTTCTTAGAGCAACAACTCTGTTTCTCAAGTTTTCGCTGTTAACGGTAATCAAGCCGCCATCACCCATACCGCCTAAGTTCTTTGTAGGATAGAAGCTGTAGCAGCCAATATCGCCAAATGTACCAACTTTTTGTCCTTTATATTCTGCGCCGATTGCTTGGCAGCAATCTTCAATTACATATAAGTTATGACGTTTTGCGATGTCCATTATTGCACCCATATCACAAGGCTGACCGTATAAATGAACAGGTATTATTGCCTTTGTCTTTGGTGTAATTCTTTTTTCAATTTCTTTTGGATCTATATTGAATGTATCAGGATTGATATCTGCAAATACAGGTGTTGCTCCTACAATACCTATTGCTTCCGTTGTTGCAACGAATGTAAATGCTGTAGTAATTACTTCATCACCTTTTCCTATATCTAAGGCTCTTAATGCTAAATGTAGAGCATCTGTTCCTGAGTTTAAAGCTACTGCGTAATTGCAGCCAATGTATTTTGCAAGTTCAACTTCTAATGCCTTGCAATTTGGTCCCAAAATATATGAACCTGAACGCAAAACTTCGCATACAGCTTTCTCTATTTCATTACCTATTGTTGCGTATTGTCTTTTTGAATCTAAAATTGGTATCATAATTTCCTCCTATTAATTCCTCTCTATAATTTAAGTTTAACACACTAAATTTATGCCTTTATATAATCTTAATTGTTAAAAAAAAGAGGGTTATTTCCCTCTTCTTTCTACTCGCTTACTATCTTTACACCGGAACTTGTTCCAAGTCTTGTTGCGCCGGCATCTATCATTTTTATTGCGGCTTCTCTGTCACGAATCCCGCCTGATGCTTTTACTTGTAAGCCGGAAGATTTTACACTCTCATACATTAATGCTACATCTTCAACTTTTGCACCGATTCCGTTTTTAACAAAACCTGTTGATGTTTTTACAAAATCTGCGCCACCTTTTATACATAATTCACACGCTTTTTTGATTTCATCCTTTGTTAACAAATCAGTTTCTAATATGACTTTCAAATTATGATTTTGACAGGCTGCTTTTATCTTCGAAATTTCTTCTACAATGTAGTCATAATCACCATCTTTAAGCTTGCCGTCATTCATTACCATATCAATTTCATCAGCACCGTTTTTAACAGCATCGATTGTTTCCAGAATTTTACTCTCAGTTGTCCCTTGTCCGAGAGGAAATCCAATAACCGTAACTACTTTAATATCATTATTGTCGGTATCTTTTAGATACTGCTTTGCAAAACTTACGTTACAAGGATTTACGCATACACCTAAAAACTTGTATTTACAAGCTTCTTCAAGCAATTTAACGACTTCATTTCTTGTCGCATCCTGTTTCAATAATGTGTGTTCTATGTATTTATTTAATTCCATATTAACCTACTCCTAACCTTTAATATAAAAGAATATTGCAGTAAATAATCCTACTATTAAACAATAATATCCAAAAATTCTGAGTGAAAATTTTGATACGAATTTAAGGAAATACTTTATACAAATATAACCAACTATTCCGGAAATAATAGTTCCGACGATTATAGCTGTCCAATTGTATGTAATTGCTTCGTGCAAATCGATTTTTAAAAGCGGATAAACCATTGAAGAGCCTAAAATAATCGGGATACTCAATAAAAACGAATATCTCGCGGCAGTGCTTCTGTCCATGCCGCTTAAAAGACCTGTTGCAATGGTTAAGCCGGAGCGAGAAAATCCAGGGAGAGCAGCAAGACCTTGGGCTATAGCTATCAAAATTGAGTTTTTCATTGAAATATCTGTTTTTGAAGTGTGACGTTTTGCCCAAAATTCACTGAATAATAATAAAATACCTGTAAATATTAGCAGAACTCCAACGACAGAAGGCTTAAACACAAGTCCTCCGGCAACTTCATTAAGAGGATATGCTATTACAACGGTAATTATCGTACCTAAAATAATATATAAGCCCAATTTAAAATTATATGATGTGTAATTTTTTGTCTTAATTCCCAAATAAAGTGCTTTTATTATTTCTGCAACTTCTTTTCTAAAGAAAATAAGAACCGCAATCAAAGTTCCTAAATGAAGCATTATATCAAGAAAAATCTCCTGATTGGATTCCTGAACTATTTCTATTCCCTTAAAAACTTTATAGAAATTAGAAGTAAAAACAAGATGTGCAGAACTTGATACTGGCAAAAATTCACTCAGTCCCTGCACTATTCCCATTAAAATTGCTTGTATTAAATCCATAACCTCTCTCTCCGCCTTATTCTAAATTCCACTAGCGCCTAATCCTCTTCAAAATAGCTTGCGCAAGATGTTGCGGTTTCCCATACTGAAACCTTCGAAATTTGTACAATTTTTTCTTTCAACTTGTTATATATAAACATAGAAATCATTTCACTTGAAGGGCTTTCACCTTTAAAATAAGGTAATTCATTCAAATCTTTGTGATCTAATAAATCTAAAACAGCCTTCATCTCTTTTTTTAAGACTTTGTAATCAACAAGAATATTGCTCTTATCTAAAGTTTCACCCCTAACAAAAGCTTCTACCAGCCAATTATGTCCGTGTTGATTTTCACATTCACCATCATAATTTAGTAAATGATGTGCTGCTGAAAAATACATTTGTGCTTTTAATTCAAACATTTTTTTACCATTTTGACGGATGTTATTCCGTCCCCTTTCTCCAATTATCTGTTTTGGCTTTTATTTGTGCCTGCTTTTTTGCAAAATTTTGAAACGAGTTTAGGATGAAAAATTAATATTCGCTAAACTCAAAGCTTTACTAACAAAACTAATACACTTACCCTCTCTTCTAGCAGCAAACCTCTGCAAGGCGAGTCATTATTTTATCAGTAATTACTTTTATGTAATCCTTGTCAACCATACCGTTAATTATGCAATCAGAAATTTCATAAGTCGGTCTGATATACTGCTGAGCCGTTTCATTAACGTTTTTGAATTGCAAATCGGCAGCTTCGCCTGTTTTTCCTCGAGAAACTGCTCTTTTATACCAGCGGTCTTTTATAACATCAATTGGAGTAAATACATAAACTTTTACATCCATAATGTCCCTTAATTCTTTGTTTAACACATAAAGACCTTCTGTTAAGATAACTTTTGCCGGCTTTTTCACATCTCCGTTAGGGTCAGAAACACAAGTTACAAAATCGTATTTTGGTGAAACTACGGTTTCCCCTTTTTTTAGACCTAACAGGTGTTCTCTCATTAATTCTAAATTTATAACTTCCGGTGTATCAAAACTAAAGCCGGTTTTAAATAAGGCGTCGTAACTTCCTGCCTCAATCAGTTCTTTTGATGTATCTTTGTAATAATCATCTTGACGGATAACTGTATAGATTCCTTCCTTTTTGTCGCGAACAACTGCTTCTATAGTATTATCAACAAAAACTGTTTTACCAGAAGCGCTTTCTCCCGTAATTCCTATAAGAAAAGTTTTTTTCTTTTCCTGAACAACTTTTCTTGCGATATTCAGAATAAAATCATCCGCAACTTTCAAAAACAAAGGTTGAACTTGCTTTTTGTCTTCTTCAAGAATTTCTTTAAGCGTATCAACAATATTTGTGATAAGTTCCATATCCAGTCGGCTCGAATAGAAGTTGTAATTTGTCAGTTCAAATGTTTCCACCATAAATCCGTCCTTAATTCATTCTAACATTGTATAGTAAATACTAAAAAAATGCTCGTATTATAACCAATATTGTAAAAAAAATTTACAGGGCGAGGAATACGAGAGAAAATATTTCTCTGTGAACATAAACTTGTTTCAGGAATTTGTATTATGGAGTTAAGTAAAGATTCCGAAATAAATTCGGAATGACGATTGAAAAGCAGTCAGTATTTTCTAAATTATCTTCTGTTATCCTGAAC
>CALURK010000002.1 GCA_944323165.1 Candidatus Gastranaerophilales bacterium
GCCGGAACAAATGACGGTTACATAACGAATATTTCAAGTAATGTACAGACAGCTTTAAAATTAAAAGCAGCCGGAAATGGCAATACTTGGACAAGCAGTAGTGAGACAATTATTTCAAATACAGCAGGCACGACTCAAAAGACTTATACGACCGTAACAACAATGAGTACATCTGCAACCTTGGGAAGCTTAGGCTTAAGCGGAAACGGCACGATAGTTGTAAATTATGCAGATAAGTTGCATACAGTAACCTTTAGTGCAACTTCAACAGTCGATGATGTAATAAGCAGCTTGGGCGGTCTTGGAATATCAGGCAGCGTAAATAATGGCAGATTAACCTTACAGGGTACAAATGACGGCTATATAACAAGTATTTCAAGTAATATGCAGAGTGCCTTGAAATTAAAAGCAGCCGGAAACGGTAATACATGGACAACGAGTGTAGAAACCCATTATTACAATACAGATTCCTCATATCAGGATTATTCAACGACAGAAACTATTAATGCTCATTCAACGTTTGCGCAATTAGGAATGGGTAGTAATGGCACAATAACTGTAAACTATGAAGGCCGCAACCATACAGTAACGGTAAAAACAACAGATACTGTAGATGATATAGTAACCGCATTAGCAGGCTTGGGAATATCAGGCACCATAACAGGCGGCAAGTTAACCTTGGCCGGAACAAATGACGGTTACATAACGAATATTTCAAGTAATGTACAGACAGCTTTAAAATTAAAAGCAGCCGGAAAAGGTGTTACTTATGACACTCATACTGATACAATATTCTCCAACACAACTTCTGACAATTTGGAATCAGCAAGAGATGATATCTTAATTACTGAGGATACTGTTCTCTCTTCTATAAACGGCTTTAACAACGGTAACGGAAATCTTATTGTACATCAAACGGATGGAACATTTGTTACTATAAAAGTTGACGCATCATCTACATTGAGTGAATTCTTTACTCAAATTTCAAAATATGGTTTGGTTGGAAACATTGATTCAGATGGAAAAGTTTCTATCGAAGGAATTGGTAATGTATACTTGCAAGCAGCTTCAGGTGGATCAAATATCTTAACTTCATTAAATATGAGTAACGTAATATATAATATTCAGACTGTTACAGTTAATAGAACATCTGATACGTTATCTCAAATTATAACAGTAGCTGCAAGCGGTACTACAGAAATCGGTAATATCTTTGACGATGCAGGAAATACGATAGGTTCCGGCAATGGTACAATCGTTCTTTCTACAACTTCAGATGCTGGAAATAGAAATGTAACCTTGACATTCTCAAGAACGCAAACTCTTCACGATGTGATTGATAAATTGTCAGAATTTGGTATTCTAGCCTCAATCGATTCAGATGGAAGATTTTCTGTATCAAGTTCTACACTAAAAGATTTTGATATTTCCGGCAATTTGGGAACTCTAATTATGGGACCATATTCTAAAGAATATGGAACAAGTGATACTTATCACATATCTACAAATCTTATGCAAACTACGACCGTTCCTATGGATCCGACAACTCCATTGTCGAATTACGGTATAACAAGCGGAAATATCTTGATAACTCAACAGGGCGTAAACTATACGGTATTTGTAGATACAACTCAAATGCAAACAGTATCAGATTTTATGGATTTTCTTGCCAAATACGGCTTTACTTCCGAAATTGATGCTGAAGGTCGTCTTGCAGTGACCGGCATAGGAGAAAGCTATTTGTCTTCCTTAAGCGGAGGGTCAAATATTCTGGATAAGTTCGGTTTGACAGACTGGGATATGGGTGCACTTACGCAAACCTCAGACCATCTTACTGATAAAGAAACTATTGTTATAGAAACAACTCTTGATACAAAGTTAAATCAATTAACAGATGCAGCAGGAAATTCTTTAAATATAACAAGCGGTAATATCTATGTATACCAAGACGGAACAAGATACTTGGTTAACATTGATAATAATGATACCCTGCAAACTCTTGCAGCTAAACTTTCACAATATGGTATTACCATGGGGCTTTCTACTGACGGCAAATTGTATTTTGATGGAACAAACGACAGTTATATGACTACCGATGGTATTTCAACGGGAGCTTCTAACCTTCTTCAAAAAATAAATGTTCTAAACAATTGGTCGGAAAGATATGATTCAACAAGTGATAATTTGTCGTATACAGAAAATGTTGATAGAGTAGTTACTGGTTCTACCAAATTAAGTGAACTTCAAGATGCCTCCGGTAAAAATTTGGGTATAACTGAAGGTGCATTTTATATCTACAATAATGGTGTAAGAAATACCGAAACAATAACGGCAGATATGACTGTTAATGATTTAAAGGCGTTATTTGCAGAAAATGGACTTATAGTAGATATTTCAGAGAATGGTCAAATTGCAATAGGAGCCTATGACAATACTTATTTGGCAACTTCAGCAGTAGCTGGTGCAAATTCTAATATTGTAACTACATTATTCTCAGAATGGGATTTTGTAAATATATATACTTCAAATAACTTAGAAATTCCAAAAGATATAATAGAGGCAGTCGATAGAGATACAAAACTGTCAGATATCAATGAAGGTACATACCAAGCCGGCTATATTACTGTAGTAAAAGATGGTGTACAGACTAATATAGAATTAAAAGCCGACGATACAATCGGAACCTTGATGGACGAATTAGCTCTATATGGTTTTGAATCTGTTATAAATGAAGATGGACAATTGATAATAAAAAATACAGGAGATAGTTTACTTCAAAAATATGTAGGTTCAGGTCAAGCATCAAATGCCTTGGATTTACTTGGTATTGATTTGAATAATTGGATAAAGACCAATAGTTACGAAAGTGGCAGTCTTGGTGTGATAACAACGTCAACTTTTGATGCTGCAGCAACTCTTGATACAGAATTGTCATTATTAGGCGTTTCCACTGGTGAATATTATATATACCAAAATGGAGTTAAATACACTGCTTATATTTCTTCCGGAGAAACGTTAGGTTCATTCTTAGAAACCTTAAAAAGTTTTGGAATAGAATCTTCCTTAGTTAAAAACGGCGATAGTTCTATATTGACAATTACCGGTGCAGGAAACTCTTATATTACAAAATCTGACAGTACTAATAATGCTTCTAATGTGGTAGAAAAACTATTTGGTAATTTGAATCTTGATACAAATTATACTTATTCAGGTTTGGAAGAAACCTCTGAAATAGTTACAAGCTATGCCGCTGCAACAGAGGAAACTCTATTGAGTTATTATGATAAGCCTTGGGGGACAACAACTCTAAAAGCAGAAGGAGCACTGTCTGTAACTGTAAATGATGAAAATGCTGTAATCGAAATTACCGCAGATGAAACCTTTGGTTCTTTGATTGATAAATTTGAAGCATTAGGTCTGGATGCATCAATGACTTCAGATGGTAAGTTGGTTATACAAAGTGGTTTTGATACCTTTACTATCAATAACAATGGAACAACTTCAAGCTTATTGGCAACCATAGGCTTGACTTACAATAAAGATTTAGGCGGGTATGCAGCAAGTTCAAATACAACCAAGGCAACAACAACAAGTATCGAAGAAAAGACCTTGTCTGTTGCAAATTATGCAGGCTTCAATACCAAAATGGGATTACTAAATATTTCTGATGGAACTCTTACAGTATATAGAAATGGTGAAAAAGCTTCAATAGAAGTTAAGAAAGATGAAACATTCTCTAACTTAAGATCAAGAATTTCAGCAGAGTTTTCAGATGTAGATATAATCTTTGAAGATGGATATTTGAAGTTCTATTCAAAAGATGGTAATTCTGTAGAAGTCGGTTCTACAACTGATACCTCAAACTTTGCAGCAATAACAGGTATTACCAGTGATGGTAACGGAAATGCTGTAAGTGCAAGAGAACTATATAGTGTAAATTCAGGTTCTGTTATAACAAATACAGGTTTGTTCAGAAGAGGTGATGTTACAGAGGGTACATTTGTTATAGGTAATGCAACATTTACTATTGATGATAAAACAACACTTTCTGATTTAATAGCACAAATAAATTCTAATGAAGAAGCTAATGCTACTGCATACTGGGACAGCATTCAAGGTGAATTTGTTATTTCATCAAGGACAACTGGTTCTGCCTTAATTAACATAGAAGCAGGAACAAGTAACTTTACCGATATAATGGGTTATACCGATTCAGAGTGGAAAGCTGATGGAAAAGTCGATAACACTAAGATGAATGTAGAAAACCAAGAAGTCGGTAAGAATGCAATGTTTACAATAAACGGAACAGCATATACTGCATCTTCAAATACTATCACCAGTGATATATCAAGAATTGAAGGTGTTACACTTAATCTTAAAGGGCTTACAGAAGGAGAATCAGTTACTGTAACCGTAGAACGAGATAAGGAAACTCTTGCCAATGCTGTATCAGATATCGTAGATGCTTATAATGAATTAATAAAGAATGTCGATGAGGCAATCGCAGTCGATGGTGAATTGCATGATGAATCATTGTTAAAACTTGTTAGAAATCAGTTAAGAACAATGATGACATCAACAGATGCCGGAACTACTGTGTTTAGAAACCTTGATGCTATAGGTATAAAGGCAGATGCTGCAAGTGCAACTAATATCTCTACTGAAGGAATTACCGAACTTACATTTGATAAGGATAAGTTCTTCCAAGCTTTTGAAGCAGATCAAGATGCTGTAAAAGATTTGCTTATAGGTGGTGAAAATAACACAGGTATATTTACAAAGATAGAAACACTTATAGAATCAACTCTAAGATCTGTTTCCGGATATTTTGACTCAGCTGATGATGCATATCAAAGAGAAATTAATGCTCTAGATAATAAAATTGATAAGCAAAAAAGAGCTTTGGAAAAATATAGAGCACAACTCGAAGCTAAATTTGCATCAATGGACTTACTAATAGCAAATATGCAGCAGCAATACAGCTCATTCCTTGTAACATAGCCAAAAGTTAACCACATCTCATACTAAAGTTATAGTTATTTTGCCAAAAATAATCATCCATTCTCATGATTTATTTTCTTTTAAATATTGTTAAGCTATAAATGTAAAAGAGTCTGAGAATATAGAAAGGAATAGTATGAGAATTAACAATGTAGGGATTACCCCAAACCAAAAAATTGCTAATCCATTCAAGACATCTCGCAATTCAACAACAAATCCATTCCAAAACGTAAATTTTGAAGGGAATACTTTGCAATTTGCTGATGTTTTTGAAGGATTTCAACCGCAAAAAACTAGTAAATTAAAAATGATTACTTCATCAGTAGCTGGAAGTATGACAAAGTTTCGCAACAGCATTACAGAGCCTATCGTAAACTTTGTAAAAAGAATTGGAGAAGGACTTTCTAATGCTTGGACTTATGCTAAAAATACTAATGTATCAGATTTAGCTGGTGTAAAGGCTATTAATAATGCCATGAGTACAGATATCGTTGATATAGGTAAAGGCATTTCAAACTCTATATCCGGCTTTGGAAAAGGTATTTCTGAAAAATTAAATACAGACATCTCTGATATAGGTAAAGGTCTTTCTAAGAAGATGGCATTCCTTAATACCGATGTAACTGATATCGGAAAAAGTCTTGGGCTTGCTGAAAAATGGAACTCTTTAATCAGCAAAATTCATAGTGGTAACAAGATTACAAAAGATACTTCTGTAGAAGATTTAAAGGCAATGTGGGAAAATGAAATTAAGCTTGCTGAAGAAAGAGAGGCTGCATAATGAACAAAAATGTTGCTGAAATTATTGATGCCTTAGCTGCTCACCAAGATAATGCTTCTATTGAAGTATTGGAAGAATTGGGAACAAATTCTCCTGATAACGAAGTAAGAGAATATACATCCCGTGCACTTGTGAGAAAAAATGTACATGACTCTTTGAAAATTGTTATTGTAAACCAGGGTAAAGGTATTAATGATCTTTCACCTGCGGTTGCAATGAGTACAATAAACGAAATACTTTCTCTAAAAGATAAATCTGAAGTTATAAAAATCTTAGATGATACAATTAATATGCACTCTGATGAAGCTGTTAGAGAAAATGCTCGTTCAGTAAAATCATTATTAGCGTTAAGCTAATTGAATAAAATAAATACAAAAAAAGAGAGGCTTTTTACCTCTCTTTTTTTGTGTATTTATTACTTCCCTAAAAGAATATTAAATCCCATTTGGAAACCAACACCGGTTCTTCCCACATTTCTTAATACAGCTTGTAAATAGCCGGAGAACCTGTCACCAATTTTTTTGGTGAAACCAATACCATATTGAATATATCCTCTTTCCATTTCGACTTGAGGCAATCCAACATTTCCGGCGCGTCCGCCTACAGCCCCGTTTAGATTATACATGTATTGTAAAGTTCCATATATACTAAAGGTTTCTTTTTCCCATATCAAATTAACTCCCGGAGCAAGGTTAACCCCATTTAGCATGCTTGCCATCATACCCATTTGACCATAATCACTATGCCAATTTTGTTGTCCAAAGAAGTTATATGCCGCCATCAAATTAGGTTGTAATACCCAATCTTTATGTAATCTCCAATTGTAAGCTAATTTTGTAGCTGCGCCGGCAAAATAGTTAAACGCATTATCAGTATGTCCAGCAACATCCATAGAGTTTTCATAAACACCGCCGTATACTAAACCTCCGATAATGAAATTATTTTTATACCAAGTACCTAAGAAACCTGCCTGACCACCGTTTTGGAAGGCTCCAACTCCCGGATAAGATTGGTGCGCACCGTTATACCCAATATATGCAGTTGGCATGAACTTCCACCCGTGTTTTAATTCTTTTAGCCCGAAATCTGCACCGATTAAAGCACCATAAGCATTGTTACCAACTCTTCCAAGTCCGCCTAAATTCATGTTTAAGTTTTCAAATGTTCCGTACATTTTGTACCACAAACCGCCATCTTTTCTGGAATATTGGTATGGAGCAAATAATGGATTAGTTGAGGCGTACCTGTTTGCCATTATGCCTGAATAAGCAACGCCTCCGTCTTCATCTTTAAAACTTGGAAGAACCATTGAATGAGTAAATAACATATCATCAATCGCTAATTGGTTCATCCATTGTGCGACAGTTGCAACCTGTCCTCTATAAACTTGTGGATTAAACTTCACCATGTCAAGAGTATAATGTAAATCTGCTCCACTGCCTTTTTGGTTTAACTGATACCAGCCGATAGGTGTAAATTGTGTTTTATCAGTTACTTCAATATTTCCTTGAAGAGGATTTCCGTTTTTATCAACAAAGATATGATCTAGATTAATATGTCTGTCTATTGGAGCATCCCAACCAAAAATATCTCCGTTTAAGCTCCAATTATCGACTCTTGCAACGCCATTTCCCGTAATATTCTCAACCAAGAATGTATCGTTACTTGTATAATGATTTCCGCGAGCGTGAATATCTATATTGAAATTTGTCTGTCCATTTATTGCTAACTCAGTTATTGTATGTTGAACTCTATCTCCGTTAGCAGTATTTATTAATGATGCTTGCATTATACCATTCGGATTGATTTCTCCGCTTCCGTTTATTTTATCTAAACTAAAAGTACCTTCTTTTACTATGAAGGCAGAATCTTTATCAATTGTCATATTTCCGTCTGTAATAGTTCCTTTTGCCAAAGTAAAAGTAGAACCTTCTGTTCCGTTAGTACCTTTGGTTATATTTATTTCACCGCCTTCTATAATGCTATTTTTTCCAAGCGTCAATTTTGCATCATTATAGACATTTAATTTTCCGTTATATTGCTCTAAAGACGCTGTATCGGAATTATTTATCAAACCATTTGCATTTATTGTACCAGCTTGATTTATGATTTTACCATTCCATTTATCTTGATTGTCCAGATTTAAGGTAGCAGCATCTAGAGATAGTGTCGAATTATCTTGTATATTTAAAGCTACTGCATCTGCTATATTACTACTTCCTCCAATTGTCAATTTAGATCCGCTCAAAAGATTTAGATTTCCTGACACTGCATCTATCTTAAAATTAGGGTTTTGAGTATTTCTATAATTTAAAGTTCCTTGATCTTTTAAAGTTATTACAGGAGTAGAGCTCAATGTATCATTATCATCAATACCAACTATACCTTCACCTGTTATATTAATATTTCCGCTAGTTTTTATTGCAACTGCATTTGCAATATAGCTACCTGTTGTTATATCCAAATTATTAGAACCAACATTTAAAATACCACTATTGCCGTGTAAAGTTCCTAGAGAATCAAACCCGCTTACATCAAGAGTAGAAGAATCTCCCGTTGTTCCTTGAGTACCTAAAACAATTGTGCCGCCCCAAGAATCTCCACTATTCAATGTTACACTACCACCGTTTTTAATATTTAAGGTTGAAGTGCTGTCTATATTTGTTTTAACATTTCCAGAGATAGTACTGTTATTCCCAATTGTTATATTGCTCTTTTCAGTTATGTTAAAACTTCCACCAGTTGCATTAAGAGCACCATTCTGTGTAAGTCCCGATGTGGTAACTGTTCCATTTGTTAAACTTAATGTTCCGTTCCAAGTGTCATTGCTATTTAAAGTAGCATCACCGCCACTAATTTCCAGAGTGCTATTAGTAGAACTTATATTTACGATTGCATCTTTTACAATGCTTCCTCCAAGAAAATCAAGAGTGGCTGAATTATTTGAATTACCTATAGTCAAGTTTCCAATAAAACTACCTGTTCCAACATTTAGAGAATTACTGTCTCCAATAGCATTAATGTTTCCCGCAATATCGCCTCCAGAAACATTAAATTCTGAACTTTCTAAATTTATTGTGCCGTTATTTATTACACTATCAACAGTAATAGAAGAACCTGCTCCTGATGAAGTCAAAGTTCCATCTTGTTGAATTGTTATTTTATTTTGTTCAATTGTGCCAGTGTTTTCACCTTTTGTTATTACCAAATTCCCAGAACCGCCTAAAGCCGCAGAATTATTGAAAGTCGTAGCAGTTATACTGCCATTATTAGTGTAATTTCCGTTTACAGTTACACCATTTTGAGTAATAGTCCCGGTCCCGGAATTTGTACCTCCTGTTGAAATTGTTAAATTCCCGTTTTCTCCTGAAACAGTACCGTTATTATTAAAAGTATCAGCTTTAATTGTACTATTATTGGTCAAGCTTTTATCATCATTATTTGTTATAGTGCTTGCGATAATAGAATTATTGTTTACAATGCTGCTGTTATTGATTATTGAATCGGCGAAGACACTGCTATTAGTCTTGTTAGTAAAAGTTCCGTTATTGGTTAATGTTCCGACATCAATTGATGCATCTACACTTCCGTCACCATTATTAAAAGTACCACCAGTTTCAACTTCTATAGCATTTTGGACTATAGAACCTGTATTAGTCCCGTTTGAAGTAATTATACTTCCACCTGTGCCGGAAATAGATCCGGAATTTGTAAATGTATTAGCATCTATCACTGCATTATTAGTAAAATTGCCACCAATGGAAACGTTATTTTGGGTTATATTTCCACTACTAGTACCGCCATTTTGTATATTTAAACTACCATTATCTCCTGTTATAACGCCTGTATTTGTAAAACTGTCACTGGCGGTTATTGTCCCGGAGTTAGTATAATCACCGTTTATTGTTACATCATCTTGAGTAATGTTTCCTGTATTTGAACCAGATGAAGCAATAAGAGTACCTTCACCACTTAAGGTTGAAGAATTTGTAAAATTGCTGGTACTAATTGTACCAGCATTTGTATATGTTGTTCCCGTGATATTTATTTCATTCTGAGTTATAGAACCACTATTCAAGCCACCGGAAGATATCGTTATATTACCTGTTGAGCCTGATATTGTAGCGCCATTATTTAGTGTGTTCGCAGTTATTGCATTATTATTAGCAAAATTTCCCGCAGTAAAACTTATAATATTTTGTTGTATAGTACCATCATTAGTACCGCCGTTTTCTATTGTTAAAGTTGCTGTCCAAGAACCAAAAATAGTAGCATCTGTGTTATTTATAATTGTATCAGTTGTTATAGTTCCATTATTTTCAATGATATTGTCATTTGTAAGCGTATTGTTGACTGTTAATATACCTAAATGATCTGTCTTTGCACTTCCGCTAGGACTGTTGATTGTTACATTGTCATAGGTAACATACTGATTGTCACGAACCCGTAATTCCTCAAAACTGTCTGCAGTGAAATCTGCTGCATAAGACATGTTAATTGTCATAGCTCCCAAAAGTGCAGTGGCACACATCAATGCCTTAAGGCTGTTTCTCATATTCAAACTCCAGTTATTATTAAATTCTAATCGCTGTTATATATCATAACAAAAAAGAAAGCTTTAGCAGTATATTGTAAAGCTTTCTTAATAAAAATTTATCTTTTTTTAAAATTTTTCAGAAAATACTTGAAAATACCCTTGAGGGTGTCCGCATACCGGACAAATACACGGAGCTTCTTTTCCAATATGAGTATGTCCGCATTTACGGCAAATCCATTGTGTAACTTCTGTCTTTTTGAAAAAAGTTACTTCCTTTAAAATATTTGCTAACTCTTCAAAACGGTGAGAATGCCTTTTCTCTATTTCCACTATATTGGAAAAAAGTAATGAGATTTCTTTAAAACCTTCATCTTTAGCTACTAAAGCAAAATCTTTATACAAAGTTTCCCACTCTTCTTTTTCTCCTTCTGCAGATGCAACAAGGTTTTCAATTGTATTACCAAAGAAAAATGGGTATGAGCCTGTCACGCTTAAATGTTTGGTATTAGGAATGTGCTTATAAAACAATTTGGCATGCTCCTCTTCATTTCCTGCAGTTTCAAGAAAAACTGCGCCAATTTCTTCATAACCCTCTTGTTTCGCAACCTTTGAAAAAAAAGTATATCTGTTTCTTGCTTGTGATTCTCCTGCAAAAGCATTTACCAAACACTGTAATGTCTTTGAATTCTCCAAATTCATGTCTGATCCTCCTTATCTGTTAATAAATAAATACTACGTTTTAAAATTCAAAACATTACCTGCATGTATATTCAAAAAGGATAGTAAAAACTATAACTAAAGTATGAGAAATTTTTATGTCGCACTATATATTTGTCGGTGTAAACGCTTATAAAATAAAGACTATAGACTCCTTATCCTCCGTTTGAACGATTCTATAACTAAAGTTGTAAAGTTCCAGAATTTATTGCCGTTTATAGATGTTATAAAAAGGCAAAGTAAATTTATTGAAAGGAATTTATTATGGGTGCGACATCAACAATCACAATTAACACGAATTTGGCGTCATTAACCTGTCAAACTTATTTAAGAGATGCGACTAAAGGTATGAATACGGCAATGGAGAGGTTATCAACAGGTTTTAAGATAAACTCTGCCGCAGATGACGCAGCAGGATACGCTGTATCCGCAGGCATGGAAGCTAAAATCAATGGTTATGATATCATTGAAACAAATGCTCAAATGGGTTTGGATATGCTTACAACCCAAGAAGGTATTCTTGATATCATTAATGATTATTTACAAAGAATTAGAGATTTGACCATGCAGGCAGCAAACGGTACTTATGGTTCAGCTTCATTAGACGCTATCGCAACAGAAGTTGTTCAAAGAATGGATGAAATAAACCGTTTGTGCCAAATAACAGATTTCAATGATACGTATCTTTTGGACGGTTCAAGAACAACTGATATAAATCTTCAGGTAGGTTTGTATTCAGATGCAAGATGCGTTATAAAATTGGATGCATTCTTATTTGCAAGTGCAGAATCAACATCTTTGATGGGATTTAATTCAACTACTAATGGCGGTTATATTAACCTTACATCGAGCACAGCGGATGATACTTATGAATACAGAGCAAGGCAGATAGATTCAGAAGGAAAACCTGTAACAGATGCAGCAGGTAATATTCAGTACTTAGCAGGTTCGTATGAATCAGCTTTAGCAGCAGCTTTAGCAGAAAATGGAGTTATTACTGCAGCAAATGGCGATGCAACTATTAATGGACAATTTACAATAACAGCTATGTGTGCTGCTATTTATAGAAACGATAGTTCTGCACGTGAATTTATCGATTTTATAGATTACGCAATTGACAATGTTTCATTAAGATCTACTAAAATAGGTGCTTACATGAACAGATTAGATTCTGCAATTGAGTCAACCGATGTTCAGAGAGAAAACTTAACTGAAGCTAATTCTACTATTAAGGATGCTGACGTTGCGACTGAATCTTCAAATTATATTAAATATCAAATTTTACAACAGTCAACTGCAACTTTGTTGGCAACAGCTAACCAAATGCCATCAATAGCACTTAACTTAATTTAGAATTTAAATAAATAAAGATAATAATAGAGATAATAAAGGTCCTTTCAATGACCCTCAAAGTTCTGCGCTTTGAGGGTTTGCCTTTTGTAAGTTATATTATTGTTTTTAAATACTCAATAATATCATTAGATTCATACATTTGTATATTTCGATCTTTATCTATTAGGAAAGGAACTTGACGTTTGCCGCCGATTTGAATAAGGGCTTCTTCTGATGTTTTATTTTTTATATCAATTTTATTGTACTTTATTCCGTGTTCGTCTAAAAAAGACATAACTTTTTTGCAATAAGGACAACTTTCTAAAATAAATAAGTCTAACATTTTTACCTCCTTTATTCTGTATTTTTAATAAATTTTTAATAAAAAACATTCTCCAAAAGATTTTTTTCGTGCTAATATAAAATTTGCGAGGTAGATATGTTAAGACAGTTTTTACATTCAAAAATTCATAGGGCAACGGTAACGGATGCAAATTTAAACTATGTAGGTTCTATAACCATAGATGAAGAATTCCTAGAATTAGCTAATATATTAGAATGGGAAAAGGTAGAAATTTTAAATATAAATAATGGGGAGAGATTCCAAACTTATGCAATAAAAGGACCACGTGGTTCAAAATGTTTTTGTCTGAATGGTGCTGCCGCCAGAAAAGCGCAGCCCGGTGATAAGATAATTATAGTAACTTATGCAGATCTTACTCCTGAAGAAATTAAAAATCACAAACCGACTATAGTTCAAGTAGGGGATGGAAATATTATTGTCAGGCACTAGTTATAAGAGATCTGCTAACTTAAAAAAGAAAAAAAAGAAGAAATTTCTCATAGACATTAACAAAATGGGCGTCAATATTGACAAAAATGAGTATTATGAAATAAAGTTGTCAAATTCGGCTTATCCTGAACGCGGTTTGTAGATTTAATCAAGGATTTGTACAGCACAGTTAGAGCCTGTACCGTGGTTTTGGACGAATGATCCTCCGCCAAAAGGTCTGGAGAAAGTTGTGGCAGATTGCGTACCGTAATTAGTTGGATAAGGGTTTTGGTTAAAGAATGAGTCCGCAAAAAACGGATCGTTGTCAAAAGAAGGCGTGAAGCCTGTCATTTGTCCCCCAAAGAAATTACCAATAGTTCTTACGAGGGAATTTTTTACTCTGGTCGGCTGTGGTCTGGAAAGTATTGCTGTTCTTACATTATCGTATCTGGTATTTATATCACCGCTTTGTATTGCTCCGAAAGCTTCCATTTCAAGCCTTTCAAGCCGTTCCAAGTCGCTTTCTCTATTATAGTTTCTATTTAGAGTGTAATTTTCAAGCATACCAATGTCAGAAAAAGAAGTCGTAAAACCCGGAGAATTATAGTAACGCCTATTGTTATTAAAGAAAGATCTATTCCTGTTATTTATAACTCTCCTATGAGGTTTTCTATAATAGTTGTTATAGTTGTTGTAACCCCTATTGTATTTATTATGGTGAAAAGCTCTGCTATGTTGATTGTAAAAAGGTTTTCTTGTTCTAAAAGTTTGAGCCTCAGTAGGACAAGTTAAAGAAGTAAGAAATAAAAAAACAATAAAATAAATTAAAGCGCGATACATAAAAAAAATCCTCCAGAAATATGATAAGCTTGGTCAGAAGATTTATAAATTCTCTTGTGAGGCAAAATAAAATCGCCAATAGGATAATAAAAACTAAATTAGTCCTTGCAAAAAAGTTAAAATTCTATTAAGATATATGTATTAATATTAAGAATTTCAAATTTTTGTAAATACAAGGTAAAAGGTGAACAAATGGCAGAAAATGAAGAATTGCAAGAAACCGGAACAGAAGGAGAAGCACGTCAGAAGATATTAGTAGCTGATGACGAAGCAAGTATCAGAAGAATTCTAGAAACGCGTCTTAAAATGGTTGGATACGATGTTGTAACAGCAGAAGACGGTGAAGAAGCTGTAGAAGTATTCAATAAAACTAATCCTGATTTGGTAGTATTGGATGTAATGATGCCAAAGATGGATGGCTATGGTGTTACTCGCGAAATCCGCAGAACTTCAGATGTTCCGATAATAATTTTGACAGCATTAGGTGATGTTTCAGAAAGAATTACCGGTTTGGAGTTGGGTGCAGATGATTATGTTATAAAGCCATTTAGCCCTAAAGAGTTGGAAGCTCGTGTAAAAGCCGTTTTGAGAAGAACGATAAATAAAGATGTTATTATACCTGCATCATCTTCTGCCGCAGGAACTTCTGCTGGTGGTAAAAATAACAAGAACATTATTACAACCGGTTCAATCAAGATTGATACTGCAAGACGCCAGGTGTATAAAAAAGGTGAACGTATACGTTTGACTGGTATGGAATTTAGTTTGCTGGAATTATTGGTAAATAATTCAGGTCAAGCGTATTCAAGAAATGAAATTCTTCAACACGTATGGTCTTATCCTGCAGATCACAGAATTGATACAAGGGTTGTAGACGTTCATATCTCAAGATTGCGTTCAAAATTAGAAACAGATCCGACAAATCCTGAGTTGATATTAACAGCTCGTGGTATCGGGTATATGTTCCAGAGAATAAATTAACAGATATAAAGTTGAAAATGAAAAGAGTCGCCGGTAGAGGCGGCTTTTTTCATTATGTACTTGCTAAAAATTTTTGATTTGGTATACTAAAGAAGTTGAGAATATGGCGGATATCGTCAAGTGGTTAAGACCTCGGATTGTGGTTCCGATATACGTGGGTTCGAATCCCACTATCCGCCCCATTAAATCTAAAACCCTCTCATAGAGAGGGTTTTAGCCTATCTATTTGAATTAATTATGCAACCTGTAATGTATAACCAAGTTCTTTTAATAACTTTCCGATTGTATCTAATCTTGGCACACGTTCACCTTTAAACATTTCGTATAATGCAGCTCTTGTTATACCTGTTTTTTGTGAAAATTCACTTATGCTCATACGTGCTTTTATTACTTGTTCCAAAGATTGAAAGAACAAATCATAATCACCATCTGTAATAAATTCTTGTATTGCAGCATTTAAATACATTTTTTGATACTCTTCATCCATAAGAACATTATTCAGATGTTCTTCATGTGTAATATTTTCAGATTTTATTTTATCAATATCCATTTTATTTATACCTTTCTTTAAATTCTTGTAAATATGTCTTTGCCAGATTGATATCTTTCGATTGCTTTGATTTATCACCTGCAGATAATAAAACTATTATTACATCATCAAATTCATAAGCATATATTCTATAACCTGCACCTTCTGTGAATTTTATCTCTGTTAAATTATCAAATTTACGATATTTACCTAAATTTCCAAGTTTTATACGGTCAAGCCTTCTATCAATAATCAACCTAACACTTTTATCTAAGGAATTATACCACTCAAGATAAGGACACTTCCCATTGATTGTTTTGTAATAAATTATTTCTTTCATATTAATATTGTATCGAAAAAGATACAGCGAGTCAAGTGGTAAATTATAACGTTATAATTTTTACAATTTTTTCTGTTAATTGTATCGTTTCTTCTGTCTCAAGTATTTGCAATATATTTATTTCGGGTTCGGAAATAGTACCATTATCCGCCCCATTTACAAAAGACCTTACGATTTTGGCAGTAAGGTCTTTTATTTTGTCTTTATATCGCTTTTGTTGTAATATTAGGTGAATTGTTCGAGTTTGTGGCTAGAGGTGTTATTATTTGATACTAAGTAATTGTTCTAAAAAAATACCTGAATACTTATTTTACAGCCCAACTCTTAATAAAGAAAAGAGCATAGAATCTCATAGGATGATTAACTCAAAAACAGGAAAGTACTTAGGAGAGATAATTACTTATCCTCAAGATTTTTATTATTTTAATTTAGAAGTTCCTGGATTACGCTCTTTATATATAGATCGACTTAGTGTATTTAATCGAAATAAAGGTTTTGGTACGAAATTTTTAAATTTTGCGAGGGTTGTTAGCAAACAAAAAGGGTGTAATGGACGATTACATCTTATTTCCTCTGACTGTTATGATAAAGAAAAACCACCGCATATTTTTTACAGAAAATATGGGTTTGATTCTCGTGATTTAAAAAAACTAGAAGAGGTAGATGATGCTATTTCTCAACCAAACAAGAAATTTACTTTTAATAGTATTGCAATGTTTTTTCCTCCAAAACCACAAGTTGAGGGAATAAAATCTTCTTCAAAAAGTTTATGGACAAAACTGAAACAGTTTTTTAGAAAATAAAGTTTTAAAATTATTCAAAAAATATAAAAATTGAGTTTAAATAAGATCTTTTTCTTGAAGTTTAAGCTTAGCATCTTTTAAATTAAGCTTTTGTGGTTTTTTATCAAAAATTTTCTCTATATTTAGTCTTAAATCCAAAAAGGAAGTACCTTTTTCTATCAAGTCTATAAATTTATCCAAATCCTTATCACTAAAGATATATAAATAAGCCTTTGACTTAGATTTATTTTTAATAAAAGAAACCGAATCCTGTGACTCGTTGTTAAGCTTGTGCCGAAATTGCTTCAACTTATTTTTATTCCCAGAAATTCTGATAAACTTACCAAAGTTTGGCTCATTGTTTTTTTCTATGGAAATTATTTTCATATTTAACCGTTAATTAATGATAAACAATTTGAGTCATTAAATGCTTGTAGTGATGGATTTATTTGAATAGCAGTCGCGTAATCTTTTCTAAATCCTTCGTTATCACCAAGTTCTTTTCTGATAGCAGCTCTATAGTAGTATGCATCTGCATATTTAGAATTATTTTCAATAGCTTTATTCAAATCTGCTATAGCTCCCTGCAAATCTCTAAGTACGCATTTCTGAAGCCCTCGTATATAGTAGCTTTCTGCAAGCTTGATATTTGTTGTAGGATTTTGTTTTACAGCAGTTGTTGTTATTACAGGAGAGCTTGGAGCTTTAACCGTTGCAACTCCTGCGCTAATAGTGTTATGTGCAATTGTTTCATTTTTTTCTTCAATAACTTTAGGCTTTACAACTGTAGTTACCTTAGTCTGTTGTTTTGTTTGTGTTTGAGGTATTACATTTACTTGTTTTTGAACCTGATTATAAGCAATTTCTTTGTTTGATTGCTGTTTTACTGTAGAACGAACTTGCGCTTGCTGCGTAGCAGGTTTGATAGGGTTGGCATTTTGGATTTCAGCACTTGCAACTTGAACAGTTTCAGATTTTATTGCCGGCTGTTGTGTAAAGCTCGGGACAACGCCTCTTACGGTAGGAATTGCTACTATATAGCTTTCATTAGATAATAAAGGTTTTACGTTTTTGATGAAAGTCTGTGTTTCTGCAAGTGCAATAGCTTGGTCTAGGTCGATTGCTGCACCTTCATTATCAAAGTACAGTTTTTTTAAACGTCCTCTGTTTGCGTAAGCAATACTGTCTTTAGGGTTTAGTGCTATAGCTTGCGAATAATCACTTAGGGCTCCTACGTTAAAGTTCATTCTTTTTTTTACAACGCCTCTGTTATTAAAAGCTTCAGCATCTTTTGGATTTAGTTCAATAGCGATATTGTAATCCTCTAACGCACCTTTGTTGTCATCTAACATGTATTTTAAATTAGCTCTGTTGTAATAAACATCAGAATAATTTTTGTTTATGGAAAGAGCTTTAGCATAGTCTTCCATCGCACCATTAATATCATTTAACGCTACTTTTAGGACGCCTCTGTTGTTGTAAGCGTATGCAAAGTTTCCATTAATAGATATAGCCTTATTATAATCAGCCATGGCGCCATCAGTGTCATTAATTAATTGTTTAATATACCCTCTGTTCAGATAAAGTTCAGGGTTATTAGGGTTAAGCTCAATTGCTTTGTTAAAGTCTTGTATTGCCCCTTGAATATCTTGTTTCAAGAATCTCATAGAAGCTCTATTTGAATAAGCAAGAGAGGCATTCGGATTTTCTTGAATTTGTTTAGTATAATTTTCAATCGATTTGTCGAGAGGAGTTTCAGCAAAAACAGTGCTGTTAAAGCTTAACAGTACTATGGCTGCAAGTATCAATCCTATTTTTTTCACGATACGTACTCCTTCATCAAGTTGGGCTAGGTTAATATTAACACATAATA
Organism: Candidatus Gastranaerophilales bacterium; assembly: GCA_944323165.1. Classification (GTDB taxonomy): domain Bacteria; phylum Cyanobacteriota; class Vampirovibrionia; order Gastranaerophilales; family Gastranaerophilaceae; genus CAG-196. The sequence continues at coordinate 18,486 of CALURK010000002.1, forward strand.
ATTTTATATCAACATAATGTAAATAAATATATACACTCAGGTATTAGTAAAAAATGTAGATAAAAAACTGATTAAAAAGAAAATTTGTGTTATACTGGTCTAGAAAATATGCCGATGTGGCTCAGGTGGTAGAGCAATTGATTCGTAATCAATAGGTCGGGAGTTCGAGTCTCCCCATCGGCATTTTTCGAAGAAAAATGAATGGTAGAGATGAGAACTCCAAATGCGCAAGCATTAAAAAGAGTTCGAGCGCGAACGAGCAGAGGCTGAAAGGTTTTGCGAGGGGCAAAGCGCAGAAGCAAAACCAAGAAGCCGTTTAACGCGAGTGAGCAAGACAGTCTCCCCATCGGCATTTTTCGAAGAAACTAAGTTAAATGCATTTTGATTAAATAAAGTCGGTCTTGGAGGCTTTTATGAAAGTTTTATTATTAAACGGAAGTTCAAATAAAAATGGCTGTACTTTTACTGCACTTAGTGAAGTAGCAAAAGCTCTTAATAATGAAGGTATTGAAACAGAGATTTTTCAGTTAGGCAATTGTGAAATCCGTGACTGCTGTGGTTGCGGAGCTTGTAAAAAAGGCCTTGGTAAGTGTGTTTTTGAAGATGGCTTGGTAAATGAATTTATAGAAAAAGCAAAATCTTCTGATGGTTTTGTATTTGGAACTCCTGTTTATTATGCTCACCCATCAGGAAGAATACTTTCTTTTCTTGATAGGGCTTTTTATGCAGGCAAAAGTGCTTTTGAATTCAAGCCAGGAGCAGCCATAGCTTCAGCAAGACGTTCAGGCACAACTGCCAGTTTTGATGTTTTAAATAAGTACTTTACAATAAACAATATGCCTGTTATATCATCAGGGTATTGGAATAATATTCACGGTCATGTTGCAGAAGATGCTTTAAAAGACTTAGAAGGTTTACAAGTTATGAGAACTTTAGGACGCAATATGGCTTGGATTTTAAAATGTGTAGAACATGGAAGGCAAAATGGTATTACAAGGCCGGAGAAAGAAGAGCAAATATATACCAGTTTTATAAAGTAGGAGTGCTATGAGAGAAGAATTGTTATCAATAATTGAGAAAAACAGCCGAATAGATTTAAAAGAGCTTGCAATTCTATTAGGTGTGGAGGAAATTGATGTCGCAAATGAAATCCAAAAATTAGAAGAAGAGGGTATAATTTGCGGGTATCATACGCTGATTAATTGGGATAAGACTTCCATTGACAAGGTTTCAGCTCTTATAGAAGTCAAGGTTACACCGCAGAGAGGTCAAGGTTTTGATAAAATTGCTGAGAGAATTTATAATTACCCTGAAGTTAGAGCTGTTTACTTGATTTCAGGCGGATACGATTTATTGGTAACTTTAGAGGAAAAAACTTTAAGAGAGATTGCTAATTTTGTATCTGATAAACTTTCTACACTTGATAGTGTGCTGAGTACGGCAACGCATTTTGTATTAAAGAAATACAAGGATCATGGGACAGTTTTTGATAAAAAACATAGGGATGAAAGGGAGATAATTACACCATGACAAAACCTCTTTCAAAAGCTGTTTTGGGTTTAAAACCTTCTGGTATAAGAAAATTCTTTGATATAGTAAGTGAAATGAAAGACGCCATTTCTTTAGGTGTTGGGGAACCGGATTTTGACACTCCTTGGCATATAAGGGATGAAGGTATTTATGCGCTTGAAAAAGGTAAGACTTTTTATACTTCTAATTCAGGGTTAAAAGAATTAAGAGAGGAAATTTGTAATTATTTGAAGCGTAAACAAAATATAGCTTATGACCCGATGAGTGAAGTTGTTGTGACGGTTGGGGGCTCTGAGGCTATCGATATCGGTTTGCGTGCTTTGATAAATCCTGGGGATGAAGTGATTATTCCGCAACCATCTTATGTTTCGTATGAGCCGTGTGCAATTTTAGCAGGAGCAAAGCCTGTTGTTATTAATCTTAAGGCGGAAAATGAATTTCGTTTAACAGCAGAAGAATTAAAGTCTGCTATTACAGAGAATACAAAGGTTCTGATACTTCCATTCCCTAATAATCCAACCGGTGCGATCATGGAACGAGGGGATTTGGAAGAAATTGCTAAAGTTGTTAAAGAAAACGATATTTATGTAATGTCGGATGAAATTTATTCAGAGCTTACATACAAGGGAGAACATGTTTCCATAGCATCAATTGATGGAATGAAAGAGCGTACAATATTAATAAACGGTTTTTCCAAGGCTTATGCTATGACAGGCTGGAGATTGGGTTATGCTTGCGCTCCTAAAGAAATTGTTAAACAAATGACAAAAATTCACCAATTTGCGATAATGTGTGCGCCTACTACAAGCCAGTACGCAGCGGTAGAAGCCTTAAAAAACGGGGATGAAGACGTAAAAACTATGCGTGATGAATATAATAGACGCAGAAGATTCCTTATGAATGCCTTTAAGGAAATGGGGTTAGATTGTTTTGAACCTTATGGTGCTTTTTATGTCTTTCCTTGTATAAAGGAATTTGGAATGACAAGCGAAGAGTTTGCAACGAGATTTCTTGAGGAAGAACGAGTTGCAGCAATTCCTGGTAACGCCTTTGGAGATAGCGGAGAAGGTTATTTAAGAATATCTTATGCCTATTCTTTGGATAATCTAAAAATCGCAATGGAGAGATTAAAACATTTTGTTGAAAAACTTAGAAATTAACATTTAGCAAGTACTTTTAATCTTTCAATTATAGCTTGGGTAAATTCGCTGCATTTTGAATTTCCACTAAGGTCAAATGTTTTTATATTAGCATTAAGAGTTTCAAATAGAGCAAGTTTAATTCGGCTTGCAGCGTCAGTTTCTCCGATATAATTTAGCATTTCAATACCAGACATAAGCATAGCTGTAGGATTAGCAAGGTCTTTCCCTGCAATATCAGGCGCGGAGCCGTGAACAGGCTCAAAAACCGCATAATCTTTTCCGATATTTGCACCTTGCGCAATCCCAAGTCCGCCAACAAGTCCCGCACAAAGATCAGATACAATATCGCCGTACAGATTTGGAAGCAATAAAACGTCAAATTGATTTGGATTTTGAACAAGCTGCATACAGCAATTGTCTACAAGAATTTCTCTGAATTTTATCTGCGGATAATTTTTTGAAATTTCTCTTGCGCATTCCAAAAACAAGCCGTCAGAGAGCTTGCAGATATTAGCTTTAGTGACAACACAAACTTCTTTTCTATTGTTTTTTACTGCGTAATCAAACGCAAATTTTGCAATACGTTCAGATGCTTGTCTTGTAATAAATTTTATACTCTCTGCCGTGTTTTCGTCAACTTGACGTTCTATTCCCGCGTACAAGTCTTCAGTATTTTCTCTAACTACAACAATATCAACTTTATCATATCTGGTTTTAACATTCGGTAAGTTATAGCAAGGTCTTAAATTTGCATACAAATCAAGTTCTTTTCTCAATTGAACATTAACAGATCTAAAACCTTTTCCAATTGGAGTTGTTACAGGAGATTTTAATGCAATTTTATTCTTTTTAACGGATTCAATAACTCTATTTGGAAGTGGTGAGCCTTCTTTTTCTATAACATCAGCACCTGCAGTTTGAACATCCCAATTGATATCAACACCTGCAGCTTTTATTATCTGAACCACAGCATCAGTAATTTCAGGTCCTATTCCGTCCCCTTTAATTAAAGTTATATTATGCATTATAATCTCCTCAAATTCTTAACCGGCAGTAACTCCTGATTTTGCTTCAATATAAGCTTGAATACCTTTTGTAAGTTGGTCAGGACAACTGGTTGGTCTAGCTCCGCAAGGAATACCACTAAGTTTTGGTACGATATCGTGAATATTCATTCCTTTTACAAGAACTCCTATTCCGCTAAGATTACCATTACAGCCTCCTACGAATTCAACGTCTTGTATAATATCGTCTTTTATTCTCATTTGCATAAGTTTGCAACAAACACCTTTTGGCTGATATCTTACTATATCAACTCCATTTGAATTTTTTATTTCTATATTATCGCTCATATCATACTCCTCATTTATAAATGTCTTGCCTACACTCATTATATCATTTTGTTTTATCATAATCAAATTTCTCCTGTTTATTGTAATATAAGAATATGGAAAGTATAACAAAAATTGGTTTCTGGGGGTATCCCGACCCTGATATAGTAAATAAAGTTAAGCAAGATTACCCAAACGCCGAATGGATTGATTTGGATATTGATTTTTATTATCCAAAAACTAATATTCTGCCTGAATCATATTGCAAAATTATTAGAAATATTATTGATAATACTGTTTATCTAAAACCGGATTTAATCGTTGCACCAATTGGCAAAGATAAATGTGACAGCGGTTGGTTCGCATCCAAAATACTCTCTGATATGGGGTTTAATGTTATTCAGACAATTTATGAAAAATTGGAACCAAAAAGAGAGATTGTAATTTGTGACAGCAATATGCCTCTTTATGACAAAATAACAACAATTACTGCAGGTATAATAGACTCAACAATTTTAGACAAAGCTTGCAACCTTATAAAATCAAGTGGGGAGTTTCAAAACCAATCAAATTCATTTACCCCTACCCCTACACCTGGATTTTGGGGGGTTCCGCCGAATGATTTGGAAATATTAAAACTCTTCCCTGATACAACCCGTGTTTTTGGCTGGACAAGATGCGTAGAAGCCGGCACTCCTGCAGATTTGGAGCTGGAAATGTATGTTGATGATAATGTTCCTACTGTATTTTATGCACAGGCATTTTGTGCTAAATCACAACTCGCAAAGTATCTGGCTGACAAATACAACGGACTTTATATCGACATTGATGATTATGCAACCAATTCAATAAAAGCTAAAGTGGAAGCTTTCTTAAGATTGAGTTGATTTTTGCTTAATAACTGCATCTATAAGCCCTTTGAATAATGGATGCGGCCTTTCAGGACGTGATTTGAACTCAGGATGGAACTGGCATGCTACAAACCAATCCAAGTCAGGTAATTCGACTATCTCTGAAAGCATTCCGTCAGGTGACATGCCTGAAAATACCAAGCCTGCTTTTTTAAGTTGTTCAATATAGTCAGTATTAACTTCATATCTGTGGCGGTGGCGTTCTGAAATCTTGTTTGCATTATAAACTTCGTGAGCCTTTGTTCCTTTTTTAATGTGGCAGTCATAAGCACCTAATCTCATTGTTCCGCCATAACCCTTAACATTTTTCTGCTCAACCATTAAATCTATAACAGGGATTGAAGCGTTTTCATCGAATTCTGTAGAATTTGCACCCTTCAAACCTGCAACGTGTCTTGCATACTCTATTACAGCACATTGCATACCAAGGCAAATTCCTAAAAACGGTAAGTTATTTTCTCTTGCATATCTGATAACATTTAACTTCCCTTCAATACCTCTTACTCCAAAACCGCCGGGAACTATTACTCCGTCTACATCTGCTAATAATTCTTTGCATTTTGCATTATCCAAACATTCTTCAGAATTTATCCATTTGATTTCTGTTTTGACGTTATCTGCGTAACCTGCGTGTTTAATTGACTCTACAACGGAAATATAAGCGTCAGAAAGTTTTGTGTATTTCCCTGCAATACCGATTTTTATAGTTCCTGTCGGATGATTTATTTTATCTACAAGTTCTCTCCATTTTGCTAAATCAGCTTTTCTGTCAGGAACTTGGAGTAATTTTAATACTACTTCCGCAAATTTTTGATCTTCTAAGGCAAGAGGAACTTCATAAATACTTTTCATATCTCTGCATTCAATAACAGCTTCTTTTGATACAGAACAGAACAGAGCCAGCTTATCCTTTTCAGTTTTAGGAATAGCTTTTGAAGTTCTGCATACAAGAATTTCAGGCTGAAGTCCGTAACTTCTTAAAACTGTAACACTGTGTTGAGAAGGCTTTGTTTTCAATTCTCCAGATGTCGGAAGGTACGGAAGCAATGTACAGTGAATATTGATGGCATTTCCGATACCGACTTCTGATTTGAATTGTCTTATAGATTCAATAAACGGCAAGCTTTCAATATCACCTATTGTTCCGCCGATTTCGATTATTTGAAAATCAGGTTTAAAAAATTTCTGAGCTTTAACAATTCTCGATTTAATTTCATTTGTAATATGCGGGATTACTTGAACAGTTGCGCCAAGATAATTGCCTCTACGCTCTTTTTGTATAACTGTTTGGTATACGCTGCCGGAAGTTACGTTGCTTATTTGAGAAAAATTGGTATCAATAAACCTTTCGTAATGTCCCAAGTCCAAATCTGTTTCTGCACCGTCATCAGTTACAAAAACTTCTCCGTGTTGGAAAGGACTCATAGTTCCGGGATCGACATTTATATAAGGGTCAAATTTCTGGATAGCAACAGAAAAACCTCTTGCTCTTAAAAGTTTACCGAGTGAAGCTCCTATAATGCCTTTACCTAAAGAGCTTACAACACCACCTGTTATAAAAATATATTTTGTCATCTTTTAACCCTTTTTTTAGAACACATTTTGTTACACAAACTTACTAATATTTCAGGTGTTCTTCTGAAATCAATTTACCATATTATCTTATTTATAGTTATTAAAAAAGAGGGCAAGAAACCCTCTTTTGTTTTAGTTGATTTTTGGAACTCTGAAAAATCCGTTTTCTTCATCCGGAGCATTCTTCATAAGTTCTTCTTTTGTTTGTTCGTAATAGACTTCATCGTCTCTCATAACGTTTACAAAATCAATCGCGTGTGCCATCGGTTCAACGTTTGAAGTATCAACTTCATTCATTGCATCAACGTGTTTAAGTACATCGCCCAGTTGCTTTGTAAACTTTTCTTTTTCTTCTTCCGTTAATTCCAAACGAGCCAATTTTGCTACGTGTTCTACGTCTTTTATTGTAATCATAATCTTCCCACTCCAATATATATTTATAATAGCATAAAAAATGTAAAAATTTGTAAATATTGTTTAAAGTTTTCTTATAATTAGCCGTTATTAGTATTATGAATATTAATGATTTAAAATCATATTTTATTGGTATAGATACATCCCAAAACGGAAGATTGGATAAAAAAGAAGTTGAAAATGCAAAAAAAGATTTTTCAATATTTAGCTCTATAATCGAAGAAGATATAGATTGTAAGACTTATGTCAGTAAATTTGTTTATGCAAATAGAGAAAATTTTTCTAAAGAGGATGTAAAATCTTTTCCAAATCTTCCATACAGGTTTGAGTCAACTCCAAAGCCACAGCATCAAGTTTGGTCAAAATTGGATAATATTTATACGAAGGATTATGTTAATAGTGATCCGTATAATATTAAAACTGCTGAGGGTGTAGCCGTTTCATCTGAGTTAAATTTTAATACAGAGGATGGAGAGTATATGCTAAAGCATTTATCATTTGACTCTGAAACATTCAAGGATACTCCTAAAAACAATTTACCGGAAGGTTTTATTCCAGAAGAAATAATAGAAAAAGGCAAAAATCCCGGATTAAAAATAAAAGAAATGCATAAGATGGGGTATACAGGTAAAAATGTTGTAGTTGCTTGTATTGATACACCGATATTAACGGAACATGAAAGTATAAAGTCTAATATCGTTGGATATGAAGTAATGAACGGCTCGTTAATACAGGATGAAGCATATTTCCATGGACAAGCTGTTGCAGATCTCTTGTCAGGAAAAGAAACAGGTGCTGCGCCTGATTCCAAATTAGTGTACTTTGCAGAAAGTGGGACCAATGAAGATAGATTGCAGGCTTTGCAAAGAATTGTAGAAATCAATAAAAATTCAAAGGATGAAGATAAAATAAAGGTTTTATCGATAAGTTGGGATGTAGATGAGGGAGAAGAATGTTATTCTGAGTATAAAGCTCTGATTCAAGAATTGGTTAGTCAAGATGTTTTTGTTGTAACAGCCGGATTTAGCATGGTTGACGGTACTTTAGGGGGAGTAGTATTTGAAAAGGGTTGCTTAGAAAAAGTAGATCAAAATGGTGAACCAGATGATTTTAATAATTACATAGGGGCTAGCGATTATGGCGGAATTAATCCAAATGAAACTATTTTAGTTCCGTCTGGGGATAGGACAGTGGCAAGTGCTATGGGTGAAAATAAGTACAGGCATGATTCAAAATTCTCTACAAGTTGGTCTGTCCCAGCCTTAGCCGGTGTATATGCTAGCTTATTGCAATGTGCAGAAGAAAATGGCGTAAAATTGACTCCTGCAAAATTTAAAGAGTGGGCTCTTGAAACAGGCGTTGCAATAAAAGACAAAGACGGAAATCTCGGAGGGTATGCAATTAATGCAGAAGCTTTGTGTAATAAAATAATAGAGGTTGGAGCAAAAGAGCATTCTTTTGGTATATAGCTAAAACATGTTTTTTTGAACAATAACTTTTTTTAAGGTGTTAAAATTTCCTTTATCAAGTTTTAATGTTATATAATTTCTTGTAACCCCTTTAAATTTACCATTCTTATCTGGACGTTTTTCTATTAGAACTTCTTGTTCAGAGCCTATGTTTGAGTCTAAAAACGCTTGATACTTCTCTTTAGAAATCTCTTTTATAATTCCAGCACGCTCTTCTTTGACTTTTTCAGGCAAATGACCTTCCATTTTTTCTGCAATTGTACCTTTTCTGATTGAATACGGAAATGTGTGTATTTGGCTGAGTTTTGATTTTTTTAGATTTTCAACTGTTATATTAAAATCCTCTTCTGTTTCACCTACAAAGCCTGCAATTATGTCGCTTCCTAAAAACGGTTTATTAAAACGGGATACGATATCTTCTATCTGGTTTAAATAATATTCTACCGAATAGTGTCTGTTCATCCTTTTTAGAGTTCTGTTACAAGCCGACTGCAATGATAAATGAAAATGAGGACAGAATTTTTCACTATTTTCTAAAAAATCCAACATTTCTCCCGTGATTTCCAAAGGATTAAGAGAACCTAATCTATATCTTGGAATTGTGGTTTTTTCTTCAATATCTCTTAATAAATCTAAGAGTTCTTTGTTAAAATCTTTTCCCCAAAGTCCTATATGTATACCTGTTAAAACAACTTCTTTGTAGTCTAAACAGGAGTATCTGTTAATCTCATTTATTATAAAATCAGAGTCTGCGCTTCTTGATTTTCCTCTACCGTAAGGAATTATGCAGTAAGAACATCTATTGTCGCAACCATCTTGTATTTTCAAGCTTATTCTTGTTTTTGTGGTGTCATTTAATGTAACTTTGCAGAAATCGCTTGATTTCATTAGATCTTTTACTGCAAAATGTTCATCTTGTTCAAGAAGTTTCGGCAAATCAAATTTGTCTTCGTTTCCAAAAACATAATCAATAAATGGCTCTGAAATAAGTTTCTCTTTTTCAATTTGGGCGATACATCCGGTTAAAACGGTAGTTAAACCAATATGATGAGCGTGTCTTAAAAGATACATAGCTTCGTTATCGCTGGTTTGGGTAACAGAACAAGAATTTAGGATATAAAATTGAGCATCTTCCAATTTCTTAACCTGTTCATAACCTGCTTCAACCAATTTTTGAGCGACTATCTGCCCTTCAAACTGGTTTGACTTACATCCCATTGATTTAAGATAAAATTTTTTCATAATGTCTAAATTTTATCATAAAATTAGACTCTACCGTACATATCTTCGTATCTTATAATATCTTCTTCTATAAGCGGGTTGCCCTTTTGAACTTCTATAACTTTAACATTTTCACTGTAAGGGTTTTGCAAAGAATGTATTGCTTTAAGAGGTATATCAATACTGTGCCCTGGGCTCAGAATAAGTTCTTTTCCTTCTAAAACAACTTTTGCGGTTCCTTCAAGTACCACCCAGTGTTCACTTCTGAAATTGTGAGATTGAACAGAAAGTTTTTGCCCGGGATTAACCTGAATCATTTTTGTTAAGAAGCCGTTCCCTTCTGCCAATACTGTATAAAATCCCCACGGTCTGTAAACTGTTTTGTGTACCAAATGGGTATTATCATTTTGTTTCTTTAACGTTTCAAAAACTTTTTTTACATCTTGAGTCTTATCAGCTCTGCAAGCTAAAATTGCATCTTCTGTTTCCACTACTACAATGTTTTCTAATCCGATTGTTGCAACGAGTTTTGAAGAAGAATACATAAGAGAGTTTTTAGAACCTTCATCAAGAACATGCCCAATTTTAACGTTTCCGTCTTTGTCTTTTTCGCTGACATCATAAATAGATTTCCAGCTTCCTAAATCATTCCATCCGCCGTCAAATTTGATTAATGCTATTTTGTCAGATTTTTCCATAACAGCATAGTCAATTGAAATAGATGGCATTTTGTCATATATGGTAAAAGGAATTTCATCGGATTTAGAAAAATCAAATTCCTCCAAAACTTTTGAGATTTCAGGAGAATATTTCTTCACTTCTTCTAAAAGTGTAGAAGCTTTAAACATGAAAATTCCGCTGTTCCAATAATAATTTCCGTCAGCAATATATTTTTTTGCTAATTCTTCGTTAGGTTTTTCTACAAATTGATTTACCTTAACTCCATCAAGAATACTTTCAGAAGTTACATTTATGTAACCATAACCTGTTTCAGGGTATGTAGGTTTAATTCCAAATGTTACAATATAACCTTTTTCTGCAATTTTTTCACCTTCTTTTACTGTTTTTACAAAACTTTCGTTGTCTGAAATTAAGTGGTCAGAAGGAACTACTAAAATTACAGGATCAACTTTATATTTATCTAAGACGTATTTTGCAGCTAAAGCAATAGCAGGAGCTGTATTTTTGGAAATAGGTTCTGACAGTACAACTGTGTTTTTTGCAAGAGATGAAAGCTGGTATTTAACATTAGAAAGGTGTTTAACCCCTGTCATGCTAATTATGTTTTCTTCAGGTATGCATTTTGCAATTCTTTCAAAAGTTGCTTGTAGTAAACTCTCCTTGTCCTGAAGATTGATAAGCTGTTTAGGATACAACTCTCTAGATAAAGGCCATAATCTGCTACCTGAACCACCGGCTAAAATTAATCCATACATCATCTCTAAATTCCCTCTTATAACTCCTTGCTAAATTTTAGCATAAATATAAAAATAATTGTAAAATATTTTAAATGTGTGGTAAAATACAACACAGGGCATTAAAGTTTATATGAAAGTATATTACAAGGCAACTTATACATATAAAATCTTAAGAATGTTCTTTCAGGAACTAAACAGCTTTATTACAACTTTGGGTAATATAGCACTTTTGGGCTTGGAATTTTTTAAAGGTTTACGCCTGTTTCCGACATCTTTCAAGTCAATAATGGAGCAAGCTTCAAGGTTTGGAGTATCCTCACTTCCGATAACTCTTTCAATTGTCGGAATGACTTCTGTAATTATAGCCATGCAGGTGGCAGGTGAGATGGTAAAACAAGGAGCCGGTAATTATGTAGGAATGTTGGTTGCAATCCTTATGGTAAGAGAAGAAGGGGTTATAATGGCAGGCTTTGCAATAATTTCTATGATAGGTTCTTCTCTGGCTTCTGAAATTGCAACTATGAAGGTTACTGAACAAATTGATGCAATAAGAGTTTTGAAGGTAAACCCTGTACATTATTTATTTACACCAAGGATTATAGCTGGAACTCTTATGATGCCTGTAGTGGTAATTGTAGCATCAGTTTTTGGTGTAGTAGGTGGTGCTGTTGCTTCAAATTTAACATCAGGTCTTACTTACAAAGCATATTTTGACTCCGTGTGGTTTGGATTGAATATGCATGATTTAAATGTTTGTATTTTGAAATCTTTGTCTTTCGGTTTTGCGATATCTCTCATAAGTTGTTCATGCGGAATGGATGCAAAGGATGGCGCAAAAGGTGTTGGTATTGCAACTACTAAGGCCGTTGTTTGGTCTTTTGTTTCGATTGTAATCTTGGATTTATTATTTGCGGCAGTATTCTTTTATTAAACAATGTCAGCAAGTATAAAATAATTTAGTAATAAGGCGGAATTCACTCCGCTCAAAGGATTAAATAAAATGGGTATAGAAGTTAAAAATTTAGTAAAATCATTTGATAAAAAAGTTATACTGGATAATTTGTCTTTCCATGTAGATGATGGAAAAATATTATCAATAGTTGGCTTTAGCGGCTCAGGTAAGAGCACTGTTTTAAAGCTTATAAGCGGTCTTATAGAAAAGGATTCAGGAGAAATTATAACATCCGGTGGCGATATTGCGATGGTTTTCCAATACTCGGCATTGTTTGATTCTCTCAATGTATTTGATAATATCTCTTTTGCCCTTCAGGAAAGAAAGGATTTAAGAGGGAAATATACAAGAAAAGAATTGGAAAAAATTGTTGCGGAAAAGTTGGATTTGGTTGGTTTATCAGGTATAGAGGATAAATATCCTTCTGAACTTTCCGGCGGTATGCAAAAGCGTGTAAGCTTTGCAAGAGCGATTGTTACGGAACCTAAAATTATACTATATGACGAACCTACAGCAGGTTTGGATCCAATATCTTCAACGCTTATCGAGGATTATATTGTTAGGTTGAAAAACGAAACAAATGCCGCATCAATTGTAGTTACTCACCAGATGTCGACTATACGTAGGACAGCAGATTCTGTTTTAATGTTGTATAATGGACATGCAGTTTTTGAAGGAACACCTGATGAACTTATGGAACAAAAAACTCCTTATACAAAGCAGTTTGTAACAGCTTCCATAGAAGGTCCTATGAATATGAAGGGCTAATAACAAAATTTAATTTAAAATTAAACAAAGAGGATTTATAAAAAATGAAATTGTCACCATCATTTAAAGTAGGCATATTAACACTGATAGCACTTGTAATTTTACTTTTTACAGTGTTATGGATTAAAGGTCGTTCTTTTTCATCAGCAGAAAGAATAGAAGTTCATTTTAAAGATGTAAACGGAATGCGACCTGGATCCGGTGTGCAGATGATGGGGTTGAGAGTCGGTCAGGTAGAAGAAATTGTCCCTGTTGTTGATGGTGAATCCAGTTATGTAAAAATGAAATTTGTTATTACAGAGCCTGGTATTACAATTCCAAAAGCTTCAATGCTTTCAATTCAACAATCAGGTCTAATTGGTGAACAATTCTTGGAAATAACTCCTCCGAGAGTTCGCTCTGTATATATACCTGTTACAAATAAGGATTTGTTATCTAATGATGCTCCTGTTGAAATAAAATTGGATGACAAATATTATGATGTCGGTGTGGTAAAGAAATCACAGATAATGACTTCAAAGTTGGTTCCTGATGAATTAAAGGATTTTGTAAATACGGCTTACGCATATAAAGTTGATTATGTTGTAAACCTTCCTGGGCTTATATTGCCGCATTTTATGACAGGAAAAATCGTTAAAGAAAACGGTGTAAAAAAATTGAGAATTGCACCTTTGGATAATACAGCATTACCTTATCCAAATCAAACATCACCATACACAATAGTAGAACCGATGAGAATTGCTGATTTTATGGACTTGCAATACAAAGCAGCAGAATCCTTAACTGAAACTAACAGAATAGTAAACGAACTTCTTAATGACAGTATGATAGCAGAACTTCGTCAATCAGTTACAAACTTCAAGGAATTGACTGCTCAAGCAACATCTACATTAGAAAAAACAGAAAAACTAGTAGAAACTTCTCGTAATGATATAGATGCGATTTTATGGATGTTAAGTGATGTTTCCAATAACTTCAATAAACTTGCGACAAATATTAACGGTATAATCGGCGATGAAAAATTTAAGCCGATGATGTATGACACGGCGGATGCTATTGCAAACTTGTCAAAACAGTTAACTCCTATATTAGGCTCAATAGAGGCAGAAGAATTCGGAGAAGATTTGAATGCTGTAATGAAGAACTTAAACGAGATTTCAACTTCTGTTAACGATATGACAAAGGATGAGAACTTGAAAACGAAGATAGAAACTTCAATAGATAATTTAAATGTAACAATGTGCGAAGTATCTAGCGCATTAGAAACAATAAACGGAGAAGGCGGTGACAAAGAAGGTTTGAAACAAATTGTGGAAGACACTTCTGAAACAGTTGCAAACCTCAAGAAATTCTCTGAAAAATTGAATAAACGTTTCTTGTTATTCAGGTTGATGTTCTAAAAAATAAACAAATGTAACAAAATAGCAATTCCCTATCTTTGATAAACTTTATATAATTAAAGATAGGAAATATTTATGACAGATACTTGTAGAGTTTTTTCATATTCACCGAATAATCCTAAGGCTAATGAATACTATCATGCGTGTAAAAAGTTTGATAATATACGTGATAAGGTAATCTCTTATGAGCAAAGAACCTCTGATAGAGAAAGTCCTGAATATATGTCAATGATGAAGGAGTTTGAATATTGGGACAGTAAGGTTCCTGAAACATCTAATATTGCTGGTGAATATGAAGATAAGCTTATACAAAAGCAAGAATTAGCTAAGAGCCAAGACTCTGAAAAAGAGACAAATTCTCATAGAAACGAACATCATATAGATTTGATTGCATAGTATAAATCATTTAGTTTTGTAAAAATCCCTGTACAATTCCTGTACAGGGGTTTTGTTTGTTGTAAAATACTTTTTGGGAGATTTTAGTGTTATGGTTAATTATGCAGTAGAGTTTATAAAGGAAAAGATTGGTAATTTTAAACCGGAAATTGGTATCATTTTGGGTTCAGGACTTGGCGAATTGGCAGATGAGTATTGTAAAATTGCGATACCTTATTCAGAAATCCCTGGATTTGAAGCTTCTACGGTTTCGGGGCACAAAAGCAGATTGGTTTTTGCAGAAATTAGTGGCAAGAAAATTGTTATGATGCAGGGAAGATTTCATTTCTACGAAGGTCATCCTATACAAAAGGTCGTTTTTCCTGTAAAAGTTATGAAACTATTGGGGGTTAAAACTCTTATCGTAACAAACGCTGCAGGCGGAGTTAACCCTAAATTTAAGCCTGCAGATTTAATGATAATAACAGATCATATTAATCATATGGGAGTAAATCCTTTGATTGGACCTAACGACGATAATATGGGCGAAAGATTCCCTGATATGAGTAATATTTATACTAAGGAGTATGTAGATTTAGCAAAAAAAATATCGAAGAATATTGGTATTGACTTGCAAGAGGGTGTTTATATGGCATTTACCGGTCCATCTTACGAAACCCCGGCTGAAGTTAGGATGGCAAGAACTCTCGGTGCAGATGCCGTCGGTATGTCTACTGTTCCTGAGGCTGTTGTAGCTTCTTGGGCAAAAATGAAAGTTATCGGCTTAAGTTGTATTTGCAATTCCGCAGCGGGAGTAAGTACTGTAGGGCTTTCTCATGCTGATGTTATTAAGGCTGCAAATGATGCTAAGGATAAATTCAAAAAACTTGTAAAAGAGATTATAAAAGAGATATGAGATTAGATAAATTTTTAAAGGTATCAAGATTAATAAAGCGCAGAACAGTTGCAAATACTGTTTCTGAAATGGGAAGGGTTCTGGTTAACGGAAATAGTGCAAAACCTGCAAAACAATTAAAAGTCGGAGATATTATTGAAATAGAATATTCTAACAGAGTCGAAAAAGTTGAAGTTTTGGTAATTCCAACAGGAAATGTAAGCGTTCAGGATGCATCAAGCTTATATAGAGTTATTGAGGAGTAGTAAAAATGCCTGTAGTTAATGAACATTTTACGATTAATACACGCGGAAACAACGATATTATAAATATAACAAAGCACGTTCAAAACTGTGTTTACCAGCACGAATTAAAAGATGGTTTGGTATGTGTTTCTATTCAAGGAAGTACTTCTGCAGTTACAACAATAGAATATGAAGAGGGGCTAATAAAAGACTTAAAAGAGGCTTTGGAAAGAATTGCCCCAACAGGAATTGAATACCATCACGATGAAATATGGCATGACGGAAACGGGTATGCACATGTTAGAGCGGCGATAGTCGGAAGCTCTGTAAATATAGCATTAAAAGATGGTTTGCTAAATCTTGGCACTTGGCAGCAAGTTGTGCTTTTGGATTTTGATAACAAACAGCGCTCAAGAAATATTACTGTACAGATAGTGTATTGATGTGATAATATGGGTTTATGCTAAATCTATACATCACATCATCAAATCGCAGAGAGGGTAAGACTTTTCTAACTGCAGGTCTTGCTGCTACTATGCAGAGTTTAGGGTATGCAACGTGTGTTTATAAACCAATTCAAACTAACGGTATTGAGCGCAATGGTTTTATGCAATCTCCGGATTTAACTTATGTAAAAACGGTTGATCCATACATAAAAACTCATTTTTCATACTTGTATAAATCAGATATGGAACCGTTGATAGCATCAGAGGCGGAAAATGAACCGATTGATATCGAGCTTATACAAAGAGAATATCTAAGAATAACTTCTACTTCTGATTGTACAATTATAGACGGTGATAGCGGCTTATTAAGCCCTATAGCTCCTTGTGTTCAAACAGTAGATTTAGTAAGAAAACTTCAAACCCCAGTTGTTTTTGTTGTAACTCCAAGAGAAGATTCTATAAACGACACCTTGCTTTCTATTTATACGGCGCAGGAAAAAGGTCTTGAGATAAGGGGAGTGGTAATCAACAATATTAAGGAAGATTGTCCTAAAAATTTATTGAATGCAATTCCAAGAGTTATTGAAGAATACACAAATGTTAAGATTTTGGGGTTAATATCTCATATAGAAGGGAAACTTTCTCCTGAGGATTTAATAACAAGTATCTTAAATGGTGTCGATATAGAAAGTATTTTTAATGTAAAAATCGAGAAGCTGGAATTATGATAATAACTGCAGGTATTTATAAAGGTAGAAAGCTTTTAGTGCCAGATGAGAGTATAACTCGCCCGACTTTATCGAAAGTCAGAATGGGAGTTTTTAATACCCTATATTCTCTAATCGGAGATTTTGAAGGAAAAAGCTTCCTTGATGTCTTTGGTGGCTCAGGCGTAATGGGCTTGGAAGCTCTTTCCAGAGGTTTTTCTAAGGTAAAGGTTTTTGAAAAAAACATAAAAGCTGCAAGTATTATCAAGAAAAACTATGAAACTATAGGGCTTAAACCGGATTTGCAAATTGGGGACAGCGCAAAACTCATCAAAAAATTGGAAGAAGTTTTTGATGTTGTGTATGTTGATCCACCGTATAAAAGTAATTTGTATGAAGTAATATTAAAAAATCCAAAAGGAAAAATAATAGTGACTGAAGGGGTTAATAAGCTTGAAATAGAAGGCTTAGAACTTCTTAAAACAAAGAACTACGGCGGTAAGTTGGTGAGCTTTTTCAATCAAAAACAGGCGTGAAGGGGAAAGGCTTGCAAAAAAAACAAAATTATATTATAATACATGCAGAGAGTTGAAATTTCGACTCGATATTTTTTGATTGAATCTCATATTATTTGAATTGATAGGATTATTATTAAGTAGTGAAATTTTTTTAGAATTTGGTTAAGAGGCTTTTATTATGTATGTAAACAAGTGCATTAAGTGTGGTGCGGAATTTGAAACAAAGAACCCCAAAAGAGTGATATGTCCTAATTGCTTATATGCAGACAAGGGAAGTGAATCGTCAGACGAAAAACCTATGCAGAGTTATAGCTCATATAGCTCTTATTCAACGGAGTCTCGACCAAGAAGTTATGATCGACCTCAACAAGGCGGTTATAGAACCAATAATTATCAAAGACGTGATAACAGGGATAATAGAGGTGGTTTCCAAAGACGCGATAATAACAATCGCCCACAAAGACGTCCTGACAACAATAGAAGTGGCGGTTATCGCAATAATTATGCGAGTGCAAGACCACAACAGCGTCGTCCGATGAAAAAACAGGCAAAACCGGCAAGACCTTTGCTTATTAGTAAGGAACAATTGGAACAGATTGAAGTTTTGTATAAAGCGATGTTACCGTTACCAAACCCTGATTGTCATGAAGTAATCGGAGCAAAACTTGGTATAGAACCGCAAAAAGTATTTTTCGGTATAAATTTAGTTCGTCAAAAAATGATGTTACCTAAATTACCTTTCCCAAAACGTAAATTGGCAATATCTCCGGATCAGATGATGGCTATAAAGGCTTTGTATGAGCCGTTGTTACCGTTACCTCCAATTGGGTGCCATAAGATTATCGCAGCTCAATTAAAAATGGATGAATGGAGAGTTCACGTAGGTATAAAACTTATCCGTGCTCAGTTAGGTTTGGATAGATGGAATGAAGACAGGGCTGATAAGCCTGCTGATTATATGGTTGCAAAACATACGAAACCAACTGCTGAAGAAAAAGTTCCTGTGGCAGTAGAGGCAACAACTCCGGCAGATGCTCCGGCAGAACCTGCAGAAGCTCCTGCGGAGCCTGAAAAACCAAAAAGAGGAAGAAAACCTAAGAAGAAAGACGATGAAGAATAATTTTGTCTCGGTAGGTAAAATTCTAAATTTTCATGGTGTTCAAGGAGAAGCCAAGCTTGGGTATTCTAAAAACAGAGAGGATTTTCTTGCTCAGATTAAAGAAGTTTACGTCCAATTTGATAATGAGTACAAAAAACTGGAAGTATCAAGGATACGATTTACTCCAAAATGCGGAATTATAAAGTTTAAGGGTATAGATACCTTAAATGATATTCTTGAATACAAAAATAAATTAATATTCGTGACGGAAGAAACTGCAAGAAGCTTTCTAGAGGAAGACGAGTATTTGATAGATGAACTTGTCGGACTTGATGTTTATGACGGAGATAAAAAGGTTGGTGCTGTGGTTGGTGTATCTAATAATGGCGCAAGTGACTTGTTATCTGTAAAGAATTTGGATAAAAAGATTTGCTTAGTACCTTTTGTAAAAGCAATAGTTCTTTCCGTAGATATCAAGAATAGAAAAATCCAGATAAATAATCTTGAAGGTCTACTCTCATGAAGTTTGATGTTTTAACTTTATTTCCGGAATTAATCCAATCTCATATGGATTTCAGTATTATGAAACGAGCGTCTGATGAAGGAATTATTTCCGTAAACACGATTAACCCCAGAGATTTTACCTTGGATAAACATAAAAAAGTAGATGATACTCCTTATGGTGGCGGTGCAGGAATGGTTTTGATGCCTCAGCCTTATGTTGATGCTTATAATTCTGTATGTAAATTGGAAAAAAGTATTACATTAATGATGACACCTCAGGGAGAGCCTTTCTCTGATAAAATTTCAAATGAACTTGCAGAGTATGAGCAAATTATAATACTATGTGGGCATTATGAAGGATTTGACGAGCGGATTAGAGAAATAATAAAGCCGAGAGAAATTTCAATCGGCGACTTTGTTTTGACTGGCGGTGAGCTTCCGGCATTATGTATAATAGATAGTGTTTCTAGAAAAATTGATGGAACTTTAGGTAAAATTGAATCGGCTCATGATGACAGTTTTTCAGACGGACTGCTTGAATATCCGCAGTATACAAAGCCTAGAGAATATATGGGGTATAAAGTTCCTGAAGTTCTTTTAAATGGTAATCATAAACTTATAGAAGAATTTCGAATGGAACAGAAGATTTTGCGAACCCAAAAAAAACGCCCAGATTTGTATGAAAAATGGCGCAAAACTAAATAAAATAAACTCCTAATGTTAATCTTCCTGATAATATAATTCTTGAATTACAGATATAATTTTGTTCAAGAAATTTTTATATTTAATTCTGTCTGCAGAGCCCGAAAGAACAATATCAGCTTGCCTCTTGCATGGTTTAATATACACATCAGCCTTTTCATTGGCGTTTTTGTATATAATATCAGCAGAATCGCCAAGATCTCTTTCTTTTGCGCGGACATAAAATCTTTCTTTTTTGATATTTTCGTCAATTTCAACATAAATTTTGAAATCAAAAGCATCCTTAACTTTTTCCGTAAGTGTAAATAAACCTTCTGAAATAATAATTTTAGAAGGTTTAGCTAATATATAATTATCATGTCTAATAGCAGTTCCGCTCATGTCATATTTAGGAAGATAAGTTTCTTTGCCTGAAAGTAGTTCCTTAATATGCTTGTGCATTAATTCCAATTCCAATGCTTGAGGAACGTCCAAATCATAATTCTTTGCAAATTCAGAAAAACTACCCGCAGCCTTTACCATTTCTGAACGGTCATAATAATAATCATCTGTATTAACTCTCGTTATAGCGTTATCAATATTAAATTCAGTAGCAAAAGATTCAATAGTATCAATTAAATCCATTGTAATCGTAGATTTTCCGCTTGCAGTTTCGCCTGCAATACCAATGGAAGCAGGCATTTTAATTCTTCCGGACAAATATGCTGCAATCTTTTTTATAACAAAAGGTGTATAACTTACGAGAATAGAGCCTTTTGCGTTCAGTTCTTTTTCAAAAATTTCATGTAAATATTGCTCTATCTTTTCGTTTAAACTTGTTGGTTTTGTTGTAATTTTTGATATTGTGATATCTTGTAACATAAATCTTTTTTCTTTCTTTGTTCTATTATACACGAATTAAAACAAAAGAAAAGTATTTATTGCGTAAAAAATTAAGATTTTTTACAAATTTTAACACCTAAATTATTCATATCTAAGAGCATCAATAGGGTTTAAAAGAGAAGCTTTGTAAGCCGGATAGTAACCAAAACCGACACCAACCAGTCCTGAAAATCCAAGTGCAAGAACAATTGAAAATAATGAAATAGAAATGGTCATAGAAGGTGCGAAAACCGTAATTAGGAAGGACCCCACTACACCTACAACTACGCCTATTAAACCTCCTATCATAGAAAGTAAAAATGATTCAATAAGAAACTGCCACCTAATATCGCTTACCTGTGCACCAATTGCCATTCTAATCCCAATTTCTTTTGTTCTTTCGGTAACCGACACAAGCATAATATTCATAATACCAATACCACCGACTAAAAGCGAAACTGATGCAATCGAGGCAAGTAAAATTGCAAAAGTTTGAACGGTAGATTTCATTCTTTCTTGAAATTCAGCAGAATTTCTAATCTCAAAATCTTTTTCCTGATTTTTACCGATATTATGTCTTGCGGTCAAAATCTCATCAATATCTTCAATTGTTTCATTTAGAGTATCAGGATTTTGACCTTTTATAATAATTTGGCTTACAGTGCCCGGAAAATCAGTCCCAAAAACTCGTTTTTGAGCTGTTGTTATAGGTATAAATATTAAATCATCCTGATCCATAGGTCCTGTCTGTCCTTTTGACTTTAAAAGTCCTACGACTTTAAACGGGATATTACCTACTCTTATGACTTTGTTAATTGGATCAACATCTCCAAATAATTCTGTTGCAACGGTCGATCCCAGAAGTGCAACTTTAGCACTGTTTTGCATATCTTCGGGAATGAAGCCTCTGCCTAAATCTACTTCATAATTTTTTATAAAAAGATACGCAGGTTGAACTCCATACACTGTAGTAGACCAGTTCTGGTTTCCATAAGTAAGTTGTTGAGTTTGAGAAGACATAGTAGAAATTGATAAAATTCCCCTTGCCATCTTTTTTATAGCTTCAGCATCTTTAGATGTAAGAGTAGGTTTAGTTCCGATTCCCATGTGAACACCGCCGGATTTTGCGGAAGCTGAGCGAATAGTTAAGATATTCGTCCCCATTGCTTCCATATTCTCCGTAACCTTTTTGCTGGCCCCGGTTCCTACTGCAAGCATTATAATTACTGCACTTACACCAATAATTACACCCAAGCTTGTTAAAGCAGAGCGCAACATATTCACTCTAAGCGAGTTTATTGCCATTTTTAAGGTTGATTTAAAATCTAACATCTATATTACTTTTTTTCTGCAAAATTTAAAGAATCACAAATATTTGTCTGAGGAACATAATCATATTCAGGCATAGTGATTTTATTAATAATTTTAGAACGTTTTTTACGATACAACATATCAATAAACGCTTCTAAACGAGTAATAAAACCGGCTTCTCCAGTATGCTCATCAATCGTTAATGAAAGAATTGGTTTTCCAAACTCTTTGGCTTTTCTTGTAATTCTTTCAATCATCAAAGAATCAGGACCACATCCGAACGCATTAAGAGTAACTATTCCGTCAATCTTGTTATCTTTCAAATAATGTCCTGCAGTACCGGTCATTTCGTATTCATTAGCCCAGTATCTTTTTTGACCAAAAGATGCAATCCCTTCTTCCATCTGTTCATCAGTAAGTTGAAGAGATGTGAAGACTTTTACATCCATTTTTTCTAATTTTTCGAAAATTTTCATACAAGCCCTGTCGTCATAAATGTTGTATCCGTGAGAAACCAGAGCAACATTTATAGGAGCTGATGTTGTTGAATTTTCAATAAAGACTTTTCCCTGCAAAGCGTAATTCATAGCTTTTTTGTAACTCATGCCGGAACGTGCCATTACAAGAAAGTTATTATAAACTTTCCAACCTTGCTTGGAGGCTTTCTTTATTTCGTCAAAATTTGTTATACCAAAAGGTTTTACAGATTCCTCTAAAAACTTATACAAACCTTGGTGCTTTTGTGATTTATCTAAAGTCGGCTCTATTATGTTGATGTCTGCCTTTATGACATTTCTAACCAAATCAGGAAGACCTCTGATTTTAGAGCAGTTGTAAATCTTTGGTGCAATCGACTGAAGTGATGGTACAAAGATATTTTTTACCCCTTTAGAAATTAAATTTAGTATATGTCCCAAATAAATTTTTATAGGTAAACAAGTTTCCGTAACAACAAGGGCTGAGCCGTCTGACATTGTTTGCTTTGTTGTCGGATCTGATAAAATAATTTTTATCCCTAAGCTTGTAAAAAAACCGTACCAAAACGGATAATTGTTGTAAAATGACATTCCTCTCGGAATACCTATGACCATTTCTTTTTCCATGATAAACCTTTTCTTTTTTATATCACATTTATGATATCGCGAAAAGAAACTTTTGTCACGATTATTTGCGGAAATGTTAAGTTACTGTTATAATTATCGTTATGAAAATTTTGGGAATAGATCCCGGTATGGCAATTGTCGGGTACGGGCTTATAGAAGTAGAAAATAGCGAAATTACACTGCTGACGTCAGGTTCTATACAAACTGATAAGAAGCTTTCTGATTCTAAAAGGCTTCTGGAAATTTATAATGATTTAACGACTATTGTAGAAAAATATAAGCCTGATTGTGCTTCTGTCGAAGAACTTTTCTTTTTCAAAAACCAAAAAACTGTTATTCCAGTGGCAGAAGCAAGAGGAGTTATAATAACTGTTCTTGAAAAATTTAATGTTCCAATTTACAGCTATACTCCAATGGAAGTTAAACAGGTTCTTACAGGGTATGGTAGAGCTGAAAAAAAAGAGGTTGAGCAGATGGTAAAAATAACTCTAAATTCTGATAACCTTCCGAAATTAGATGATACTGTTGACGCTATTGCAATTGCCATTTGTCATTCCAGGAGTTCGGTTAACTAATGAATAATTTTGATTTTTTAAAGAAGATTGATAATAACTTGTACGATATAATTACTGAGGCTGAAAAATTATATACAGCAGAATTTTTTGAGCAATGTATGGGCCAGACGAGAAGATTTGGCGAGCAGATGTGTAAAAATATTCTCGCTCAAAAACGTCAGTATGACGGAAGTTTTGACGAAATGCTTGCAACTTTGAAAGACAACGCTCTTTCAATTCCTGAAAAAGAATTTATTGATGATTTATATTTTTTGAAAAAACAAGGTAATATTTCAGTTCACTCTTCAACTGTTAAACGTGACGGAATTTTAGCATTTGAATGCTTACAAAGAGCTTTTGAAGCTTCTATTAATTATGCTGTTTTATATAAAAAAGGTAGTAAAACAATTTTAAAAAGGCAATATGACGTAAATCTTCTGATGACAGGAAAACCTTCGTTGAAGGAAGAGTTTGAGGAAAGATGCGAAGAAATTAAAAAGAAAAAGCCTTCCACTAAATCTAAAAAGCCTGCTCAGCAGCAAGTTTATTCAATGAAAACTTCAAACAAAAACAGAAAACCCATATTCTGGATTTTTGTGGGAATTTCTTCCATTATATCTGCTATAATGTTGCTTGTTATGTTTCTTTTAAATCTTTAATTTTACGGAAAACATTCAAATCTTTTTCTTTCGGAGGAAATTTTATCTGCTTCTTTTCGGTAATAACGAGCTTTTTTATTATCCCCCAGTCCCCTGTAGCAATCGGAAAGATCTGTATAATATACAAATTTGTTAACAACACGGGAATCTATTTCATAAGCTTTATTATAATTCTCTAAAGCCCTGTCATATTTTTTTAATTTATTATAAGCAATCCCCCTCCCGTAATATGCAATAGCATTTTGGGAATCGATTTTTATTGCTTTTGAAAATGATTCTATTGCAAGATTATTCCTGTTCATCCCGTAATAAGCAGTACCCTGGGCTATGTAATTATAAGGGTTCTCGGGAGCTAATTTTATTGCTTTATTTGCATCATTTAATGCTTTTGTATATTCATTTTTTGAAGAATAGCATAAAGAACGGTACCGGTACAATTCTGCATTTTCCGGGTTACTTTTTATAGCTTTACTATAGTAAGAAATTCCGCTTTCTGTCATATCAAATCTTGCGTGTTCTTTTGCATAAATCATCATAGAATCTATGTTTAAAATTCTGTTACTGAAAGCTTTTTCACTATTATTTAATTTATTTAGACTTTTATCAAAACTAAATTTAATATCTATGCTTGTTCCGCTGAATTTTTCCGGCAAAGGTTCAAACGGAGCAGCTTTTTTTAGCGTGTCTATTGCAGAGTTATCAAACTCCTCTGAGCCGGAGGAGACTATAGTTCTTATATTTGAGATATTTCCCTGTTTATCAATAGAAAATAATAAAATAGTTTGAGAATTAAGATGTCCTGCAGGTGCTTTCCAGAGACTTAAAATTTCTTTTGTTATACCTGCAATATAATTGCTGAAATCAACATTTTCTGTTTGTTGTTTTGGTGAAAAGCTGCCGCTATTTGTGCTCTCTTCATTTGCATATATATTGTTGACACCGGTTCCCAAAAGCAATGCAATTAATGATAACAACAAAATCTTTTTCATTTGTGTATCATAGCAATTTGCAGCAGGTATGTCAATTGTTTACTAATCAACAGAGAAGATATCTTTCAAATCTTCCATTGTCAGAGACTTGGTAATATTTCTGTCAATAGAAACTACGCTGTCAACGAGGTCACGTTTGCGTCCTTTAATCTTCTGAATTTTTTCTTCAACCGTATTTTTAGTAATAAGTCTGTAAACAAATACTTTCTTAGTTTGTCCGATACGGTAAGCTCTGTCTGTAGCCTGATCTTCAACAGCTGGGTTCCACCAAGGATCATAATGAATTACATAATCTGCACCCGTTAAGTTCAAACCTGTACCGCCGGCTTTCAAACTAATTAAGAATATCGGTATATTCGGGTTGTTGTTAAAGTTTTCAACGGCAGCTTGTCTGTCTTTCGTTTTACCTGTCAAGTATTCGTAAGGAATACCTTCCCTTTCCAACCAACCTTTTATAATATCAAGCATGTCAACAAATTGGCTGAATAAAAGCACTCTGTGTTTTTCTTGAATAATTTGTTCCAACATACCCTTCAAATATTCAAATTTACCTGATTTTATGACGCCTTTAACATGTTCTTTGTCATAAAGTTTAGGGTGACAGCAGATTTGACGGAGTCTAAGAAGGGCAGAGAAGATTGACATTCTACTCTTTTCAAGTCCGTTAAGTTCAATACTCTTGAATAATTCTTCTTTAGTACTGTCAAGAACTTCAAGATAAAAGTCTCTTTGCTCGTCTGTAAGTTCACAATATGCCATATTCTCAACTTTATCAGGAAGATCTTTCGCAACATCTCGTTTCATACGTCTAAGAATGAATGGGAAGATTTGAAGTTTTAGACGTTTTTCAACTGTCTTATCTTGTCTTTCCATAATAGGAGTTACGTATCTGTAATTAAATTCCGCAACATTGAACAAGAAGCCCGGCATAAGAAAATCAAATACTGACCACAATTCTTCCAGTTTATTTTCGATAGGAGTACCGGAAAGTGCCAATTTATGGTCTGACTGAAGCTCTTTTACCGCTTGTGCTGTTTGTGAAATCGCATTTTTAATATTTTGCGATTCATCAAGAATTATATATCTGAAATTATATTTCTTTAATTTTGCAATATCCCTTCTTACAAGAGCGTAACTTGTAATTACGATATCATACTCAGGAATGTGTTTAAACCACTCTTTTCTGTCTGCTCCCGTAAGTTTAAGGCAACTAAGTCCCGGTGTAAATTTCTGAATTTCAGCTTCCCAGTTAAATACAACCGTAGTTGGTGCGATAACAAGTGTAGGCTGTGCTCCGTCAACTTCTTTAGCTTTTTGAAGTAAACTCAATGCCTGCAAAGTTTTACCTAAACCCATATCATCAGCCAAAATCCCGTTCAAGCCGTATTGATATAAGAACCACAACCAGTGGAAGCCTTTCAATTGATATTCACGAAATTCTGCGTTAACTCCCTCAGGTAATGTTACACCGTCTGAAGTTGTTGAGAAGGTTGAAATTTGTTCCCAGAATTTTTGGAATTTTTCGCTCATCACAAGTTCAAAACCTTGGTTTTGAAGCTCTGTAATCAAACCTACACGATAAGTTTTTACCAAAAACTTGTTTTCGTTATTTCTATAAGCATCAAAAGAGTTAAATGAACGCATAATTTGATAAATATTTTGAGCCGGGTATTCAACAAACCCCAGACTTCTTACACGAGCGTATTTTTCACCGCTTTGAATTGTTTCGTAAATATCATCAAAGTTTATAATCTCATCTCCGACTTGACCGTATATTTGAATCTCCATACTATCAATAGATTCTTCTGAAAAGTCAATTTTCGCGCACATTTTGAAAGGTTCTTCCAAAAGTTTAAAGAAACTCATATCATCGTGCTCTTCAAATTTCCAGTCATCGCCTGCTTGCTTGATGTAGTAATTATAAAAATCAATAGCGTTTTCTTTTTCCAAAGCCAGGTTATTTGTCTGCATTGGTACAAATTTGCAAGCTAAAAGCATATTATAAGCTAATTGTTCATGTTCATAATCTCTTTTTATCCAATAAACAAGCCCATCCTCTTCGTGACTTTTTACCGAAATATACGGAGATTTATCCTTGCTCTTAGAATAAGGAACTCTTACTCCAGAATAATCAAATTCCAGTGATGCCTTTAATGATTGGTCGTAGTCTATACCTAATGTAACCACATTTATAGGCGGTTTATGCTCAAGTAACAGCTTGCTTATATTTTCAGCTATTGTTACATTCATTATCTCCTGAAGATGCGGCAGATCTTCGTATACAAACTTTCCGCCATCAGCTTCTTTTAAATCAGTAAAGGTTGATTTTATTATACTTTGAGGAAGCTCATTCATGGCAATATTGATAGGGAATATAATGTTCTTATACCTTCCCCATTTTATCTGTCTTGAAAAATAATTAACTTCTTCAAACGGATAAATTCCTTCTTTATCAGGGCGTGTCCAAAAGAGCTCTAAAACAATATTTGTAGCACCATTAATGCTTGTTGTAGATACATCCAGATTTAAACTCCAAACATTGTTGGTAAATTGTATGCGCTCTTTCGTTTTCTCGTCCAAAACTTCTTCTAATTCTGCCATCAAAGGAAATACAGGCGCAAATTTCGTTATCGGAATATCATACCAACCTGCTTTTTTATCCTGCTTTGAAATCTTTAATAAAGTCTGAAATAATGCTAATTCTGACTTTTGAGCATCATTTAATTCAAAATTAGGATCACTCTTTTGCACTTCTATTAAAGCTCGTAAAATATTTTCTAATGATCTTACAATTTTATTTGTAGATCTATCTCTTACCAAAATTGAAAAGAAATTTTGGCGTCTTTTCGGATTAAAGTGGAATATATAATTTCCCTTAGGAGCTTCTTTTAATTCTGTATCCACATCCGATCTATCAGGTTCTACACCGTATTTTTCGAACATCCAATTGTCATAAGCTCCTGTTTCTATTGCCTTTAATGCTATGGATACAGAATGCTTACACCATTCTTCTTTTAATGGACAATTACATCTTGCTTCTACTTTGTTCTTTTTGAAAATTAAATCGGTTAGATAAAAGTCTTGATAATTACCCTTAACTTTTCCCTTAAAGAAATTCTTCTCAGGATAAGCTTCCATTATCATATCCTTTTGATAATATTCATATCCGCGTCTCCAGCTTCCGGGAGTTGCATTTTTCTTCAAAAAATCATAATTAAACTTAAATTCACCCATGAATGTGAGGTACTCATCCTTTTTTACTTACGGCTCAGTTGGTCTTAAATTTCCACTAAACACCAAGAACATCAGCGGATTTCAGATACAACAAAAGAACTTGGTATATAAACCACATTCTTTCACTATAGGCTCCCAACCTTCTTTGATTATGACACAGTTTATTATTTTATGCAACAAGTATTTTTATTTTGTTAAGGCATTTATTACTTTTTTTAACTTGTCATCCTCAGGAATTTCAAGTGAAATTATTTCGCCGTCAAAAGGTCTTGGAAACATTAGTTTGTAAGATTCAAGAACTTGCTCCTCTGTTTTTATTTTCATTTTCCCAAAGCCATAAAGTGTGTCATTATAAACAGGATGACCGATACTTGATAAATGAACCCTGATTTGATGTGTTCTTCCTGTTATCAAATGAACTTCTATTAAAGTTGCGTCTTCAAATCTTTTTAAAACTTTAATTTTAGATATACTTTCTTTTCCACCTTCTCCAACCATCATTTTATGCGGTTGTTTCGGGTTCCTTTTTAAGGGTTTATTTATTGTAAATTCATCCTCTGATATAATTCCTTTTACAATTGCAAGGTATTTCTTTGTAATTTTACCCGACTTCATGGCGTTTACCAGATACTCATGCGCTTTATTATTTTTCGCTATCATTAATAGCCCGGAAGTGTTTCTGTCTAGTCTATGTAAGATTCCACGTCTGAATTCACCATTTATATCCGAGAGATTTTCTCCATATTTATACAACAATGCGTTAACCAGAGTCCCTGTTGTTTCTATTGTAGTAGGATGAGTCAACATGCCGGAAGGCTTATTTACAACAAGCATATTTTCATCTTCCCAAACTATATCTAAGGGTATGTCTTCGGGAAGTATTTGAATAGGGTTTGACGGAGTAAAGTCAATAATATCACCATCTTTTAATGAGTACGATGGTTTTGCTTGTCTGTAATTTACTTGAACCAAGCCTTCTTTTATTTCTGATTGAATTTTTGAGCGTGAATAATCCTTTAAATAGTCAGCTAAAAAAACGTCCAGTCTTGTGTCTGAATTTAATTCATCAATTATTATTTTCATTATTTTTCTTGAAGTTATGTTTTATAATAATTATAACTATAGCAAAAACACTAAGGTTAATAAAAATATCAGAAATATTAAAAACAGGGAAATTTATAAAATTAAGCTTGAAGAAATCCCTTACAAAGCCTAAAACAATTCTTTCATACATATTGCAGAATATTCCGGATATAAGCATTGATACCCAAAATAAGGCAATTGTAGAAGCTTTTTCAAGATGCTTTATTGTGTATGTAATAATTAATAAAATGGCAATAGCAGAAAAACTAATTAAGAACACTCTGGCATCCTGTAATATACTGAAAGCTGCACCAGTGTTCTTTACATAGACTAAATCTAATATAGGATTTTGTGGTAGTTCGGCAAGACTTCTCAATGTTTCGTTTGACAAAACTAAATCAAATATAACAAAAAACACGACAGATATTAGAAAATATATAATTTTACCTGTCTTTGACATCTACATCCTCACCTTTTTTCGGAATCACATTTACGCGAACTATTTTATATCCAAATCCTGTTAGGCTTAACTTTATACTCAAATCATTTATATCAGCTTTAGTTAAACCAATGGAGGCAACAACGTATTCGTTTGCATTATCGGAATTTGAAACAAAAATTCGCTCTAAAATATTATCGTCAGGAAACTTTCTGTATACTTCTTTTGCTTGTTTTTGAGGATATTCAACCTTGTCACTGGCGATAGAAGCAATAGCTATAACGTCAGCCGGTGGAGTGAATTCCAACGAAGCTGTGTATTCTTTTCCAGCTTGAATTTCCTGCGGAGCAGTTAATTTTATGTCCAGATTTTTAGCATCACCATATAAAAGTGATGTTGTTTCAGTTAAGACTTTATCTGATGCAACTTTCCAATCTCCGTTAGTTTTTTTGAGGAAATAAACGCTGTTTGCTTCACTTTTTAGTATTCCGTCTAAATTTGCAGGAGCCGGAATCTCTGCAAAAGATGTTTCTGTGACATTTACAGTTGCTTCATCATCTTTTACGGCAATTCCATTTATCTTAATACCATATTCGATGTTGTCGTATGTATTCCACAAATCTTTTACAAGCTGAGAGTAAGATTCTAAATTCAAACCATCCGAATTCTTGTAATCATCCGTGTACGTTGCAATAAATTTGTTGAAATTAGTTCTATTTGCGTATTTTACTTGGGAATATAACAATGACTTTATTTCCCTTGTGTCATTATTAAAAATCCTCAATTTAAAAATGTTAAAATTATCTTCTGCAAAAGCACAAGGCGTTATCAATATAAAAAATAAAAAAATACTTAAAAATCTTTTCTTCATAAAATAAATTATACTCTAAAATTGTAAAAACTTGAATAATGCAAACATACGACTTACCTTTTTATAAAATATATGATATTATAAATTCAGATATGATTAGTAGGAGAAAGTATGCCAAACATAGACTTAGATAATGAGTTTTTAGAATTATTTTATAATATAACAAATTCTAAGCCTCCAAAAGATTTAAAGCTTTTAGATTTAAAAAACCAACTAATTAATATTGTAGATACGTTAAGAGAATTAAACGCAAATGCAAAGTCCCCGATATATAGTAGAGCTATAAACCCGGTCCCTCCTGATGATGATGCTGAAAAGAAGGGACCTGCTATATTGGTTGTAGATGATTTGGGTGTGATAACATATCAACTAAAAATTTTATTATCTCAGTTTGACTATGATGTAGACTGTTCGCAAGAAATTTATGATGCTGTAAACAAATATAAAAAAAGAAAATATGCATATATAGTTATGGATTTATTCATCCCAACAGAACGTGAAGGTTTTATATTGCTTGCGGAATTAAAAAAGCTGGCAGCAGCTGCAGGAGTAAAGACAGTTGTCGGTATTATAACAGCATCCCCAAGAAAGGAAACAGAAGCGCAATGCAAAGCAAGAGGTGCGGACTTTTTCTTAGAAAAAAATAGCGATTGGCAAAATGCTCTTGTTGGAATTATGAAGAAATATATTGACGCAGAAAAAGGTGTGGATCAGGAGGAAGATTACTAAATAATGGAACAAAAGTCATTATTTTCTGTAATATCTCCAATAATGGTGGGCCCATCAAGCTCGCATACTGCAGGTGCAGTAAGATTAGGGCTAATGGCAAGGAATATTTATAAGAACGATTTTAAGAATGTAAAATTCATTCTTTATAATTCTTTTGCAACTACAGGCTTTGGACACGGCACAGATAAAGGACTATTAGCCGGGGTGCTTGGCTATAGTGTTGACGATCCAATAATAAAAGAAATATTTGACAGAGTTAGTGATGTCACTTATTCTTATGATTATGTAGAGGATATCTCTCGTCATCCTAATTCTGTAGATATAACTTTTGATAACAAAATGACTATTTCCGGAGATTCTGTTGGTGCGGGAGAAATTAGAATAAATTGTATAAATGGTTTTTCTGTAAATATTGACGGATCCTATGATACTTTACTTTTGATGTATAAAGATCGTCCCGGAATGATATCTACTGTTAGTGATATTATTCAAAAACAAAAGGTTAATATAGCATCTCTACATTGTGATAGAAGTTCAAAAGGCGGAGTTGCATCTATGTATTTAGCCTTAGACATTCCGGTTGGAGATGACGTTGTAGAAAAAGTTAAACAAATTAAAGATGTATTTTTTGTAACTAATATCAGGAAACTTAAGTAATGACGATATTATCCTTTTTAGAATTAGAGAACAGATGTGAAACTGAAAAAAAATCAATATATGAGGTTGCTCAAGACGAAGAGGCTTCTCTTTCTGGCGACATTGTGGATGTCATAAGACTAAGAGTTTTAGAAGATCTGCTTGCGATGAAAGATGCAATCAAAAACGGATTAGCTTCTAAGGAAAAATCAATTAGTGGTTGGTGCGGAGATGATTGCGCAAAACTGGTAAAGAAATATTCTAGTAAACCGGCTTTATTTGGTAGGATTTTTGAGAAAATAACAACTTATGCTCTAGCGACTGTAGAGGAGAATTTAAGGATGGGCAGAATTGTTGCTTGTCCGACTGCCGGTTCTTGCGGAATTGTTCCGTCCGTTATCGTTGCTGTGTCAGAAGAGTTGAACGTTCCAGAAAACCAGCAGATAAATGGGCTTCTTACAGCAGGTTTGGTAGGCTTAATTGTTTCTAACAAAGTTCAATTGGCGGGAGCTGTTGCAGGTTGTCAAGCAGAATGCGGCGTTGCGTCTGCGATGGCAGCGGCAGCTTTGGTCCAAATGCTCGGTGGAGATACTTCTCAAATCTTAAATGCTGCTGCTCTTGCTCTAAAAAATATTCTTGGATTAACTTGTGATCCAGTATGCGGGTTGGTAGAAGTTCCTTGTGTAAAGAGAAATCCTTTTTTAGCAGTGTATTCTGTTACCGCAGCAGAGCTTGCTATGTGCGGTGTAGAAAGTAAAATTCCTATCGATGAAATTGTTGATACACTTAAAATAACCGGTCAATTAATGTCACCGCTTTTAAAGGAAACTTCTCTCGGCGGTTTAGCAAAAACCAAGACTGCACTTGAACTTGAAAAAAAGCTTTTTAAAAAGAAATAGTGTAAATTTCTTTTGGTTTAATTTTAGCATGTCCGCCTCTTACAAACATTAGAAGTATTCCTGGAACTCCAAAAATTCCTACTGCAAAGGAAAGCGGTTTTAGCCACAGCATTCTGTCCGCTCCGGTTTTAGAGATTTCTCCGTACAATGGAATCCCTTGCAGGTCAAAGCTTCCGATAACAACATTTGCAGGATCTCCATTCATTGCATTTTGTGAAACTGTTTCTATTCGTCCTTTAACAACAGTTCCTGCTGGATAGACTTTTCCATTATACTTAATATCTTTGACTGTGACAAATTCTAAATAGGAACCTTCTTGCGGATTTGCTTTTGTTGTAAAAGGTTTTACAATTCTTATAGGGAGTGTAGGACGAAAATCCTCTGTAATTATATACTTTCTTTTCTCATAAGGTTTTATTACTGTTGGCAAAATCTCTTTTGGAATCTCAGATTTCTGAATGGGAGGGTTTTTATTTGTATTAGCTTCTGCAAAATTATCTATTATTAATTTGCTTTCGTGTTTTTGTATTTTTAAATTCTTATCAAGAGTTGTTTCAACAAAACTGTCCACTATAGTTGCTGTAGAAGGACTAATTGTTATTGAAAAGAAAAGAATAAAAGCTAATATTTTTCTATAAATAATGAACTTTTTTGGTAGATTTAGTTTTAACTTTTTCTTGGAATTTTTCACGATTTTCTCTTGAAGTTAATAAAAAGTTTTGGTAATAAATATTGTTCTTATATTTATTGTTGGCAAGGTATTCAGGATATTTTGTGTAAATATATTCATATACTTGCATCAATCTTCTGCTTGTTAGAGGGTATGTAAACCACCAATCATACCTGTACTGACTTGCAACTTTATTTAAAATTATAATCATTGCTACAGGATTGTACCCGGCATTTACCATATAATCTACGGCTCTCTTATCAGCCTTATATTCGTATTTTCTCGGTGTAAAGAAATATCTGCAACCGGAAAATAAACCTTTAAAAATACCATCGTAGCTGTCTACACCGTGAGAAATTTCATGAGCCATTACTGCTGCCAGCTCATTATCATCCTCCATAAAATTATATATACCTCTGTATACTACTATTGTTCGACTAACACTTGATGTCCCGGCATTTATAATCTTATTAGAATTATCAAATATAAATACCATTCTTTTTTCTATACCGTTAGAATTAAGAATGTTGTACCCAATTTCACCAATATGTTTCTGTATTGCTTCTAATTCTTTTGAGGATACTAGGATCGATTCAGAAGCAGCAAACACTGTCGATAAACTTGTTATCAACAGTGCAAAAAATAATACTAAAATCTTTTTCATACTCATTCCTGATATTAAAATTGTTCTAAAAATCTCTTATCATCGTTAAAGAATAATCTGATATCGTCAATAGCGTACTTAAGCATAGCAAGTCTTTCAACTCCCATACCAAAAGCGAAACCTGAATAAACTTCAGGATTAATTCCAACGCCTTTTAAGACGTTAACATCGACCATACCGCATCCAAGAACTTCTAACCAGCCTGTTCCGCTACAAGTTTTACATCCTTCTCCGTGGCACATAATACATTGAACGTCAACTTCGGCAGAAGGCTCCGTAAACGGGAAAAAGCTGCTTCTAAAACGCGTAGGTCTTGATGCTCCGAAATAAAGTCTTATAAATTCGTTTAATACACCTTTTAAGTCACCGAAAGTAATATCTTTATCTATATAAAGACCTTCTATTTGGTGGAAGAAATTATTTTTTCTGGCATTAATATTCTCATTTCTGTAAACTCTACCAGGAGATATAACCTTTATAGGAGGTTTTTGATTTTCCATAACGTGGATTTGTGCTCCGGAAGTTTGGCTTCTTAGAACAACACCATCCATGTCTTTTACGTAAAATGTATCCTGAACATCTCTTGCAGGGTGATCTTTTGGAACATTTAGCATGTCAAAGTTGTAATATTCCGTTTCAACTTCTGGTGATAAATCTGGCGTAACTACTGAAAATCCAAGATTTTGGAATATAGATACAATTTCGTTGGTAGTTATCGTAAGAGGGTGAACTTTACCTTGAGGTATATATTTCCCGCTTAATGTAATATCAATTTTATCTTTTTGAAGTTTTTCGTTTAACTCTTTTTGGTAGAATAGATCGTGTTTTTCCTTCAACATAGACTCAAGATCTTGTGTGATTTGGTTAGCAAAAGCTCCTACAACACGCTTGTCTTCATCAGATAAGTCTTTTAATCCTTTTTTTATAGAATTAAATTCACCTTTTCTGCTTAAATACTTTAAACGAATTTCATCAATCTCGCTCATTGTCTGAGCCTTTTCGATATCACTTTTTGCTGAATTATAAATATTTTCCAATTGTTCTTTCATAATTTTCTCCCTTAAAGTTATGATACCGCACCTGAATATAAATGTAAATACCAGTTTTAATACGTTCTTTAATCTAAAATTAAATAATTCATCTATATATATGATAACGATTTCTTAACAAAACGTTACAATATTAATGACGTGTTTTTAGGACAGAGGGATGGAACAAGACATTTCTTACAACAAAATAAAGAGAGCGACAAATGAAGAGCTGGCAGAAATGTGGGCTCGATATTTTGATGACCACGATAATAAAGAATTAAGAGATGCTCTTATACTTCAATACATATATCTTACAAGGTATGTTGTTGGTCGTGTTAAAGTTGCTTTGCCTCCTACATTTTCTTATGAAGATATTGCAAGTTATGGTGTAGAAGGACTTATTGATGCGGTAGAAAAATTTACTCCAAAAATGGGTGCTAGATTTGAAACTTATGCTCTTGTAAGAATTAGAGGAAATATCATTGATAAAATTCGTTCTCAAGATTTTCTTCCAAGAAGTGTAAGAAGAAAAATTAAAGACGTAAAAGAAGCTCAAGAAGTTTTAAAAAAACAATTCGGGCGTGCTGCCACAAACACTGAAGTTGCAAATTTTTTAGGTATAGAGAGGGAAAAAGTCGAACAGCTTCTTTCCGATGATACAACTATTACATCAATATATGACAAGAAAGGTTCTTCTGATAGTGATTTGGAGATAATCGATACTATTCAGGATTCGCATAATTTATCTCCTCATGAACAATTGGAAGAAAAAGATGTAAAGAAAGAATTGGAGAATGCTTTGAAAAGACTGCCGGAAAGAGAAAGAACTATAATGGTTCTTTATTACCATGAAAACATGACCCTGAAAGAAATTGGAGAAGCTATTAATGTTTCAGAATCCCGAATTTCTCAACTTCATGCTCAAGCGATTATGAAACTTAAGAATTTACTGAGCGAAAACCGTTCTGAAAGATTGAAAAGAAGCATTATATAATTTGGAAAGGTTTTGATGGTTTTAGAAAACAGATTAGGTATTAAGGACTCCTCTGAGCTTGCACGGGTAGAGGAAAGGATTAGCAAGAAAAAAGCTTTGGAATTGTTTGAAAATAATATTCTTGATTCCTTTGAAGCTGGTACTTTTGAATCTTTAGCTAAAATCCATGAATATTTATTTAGCGAAATCTATGATTTTGCCGGAAAAATCAGAAATGTAAATATTGCAAAGGGAAATTTTAGGTTTGCTCCTGTTATGTATTTGGAACAAGCTTTGCAGACTATTGATAAAATGCCTCAATCTTCTTTTGAAGAAATTATTGCCAAATACGTAGAAATGAACGTAGCACATCCTTTTAGAGAAGGTAACGGACGCAGTATGAGAATTTGGCTTGATTTAATTCTAAAAAAGGAATTAGGAAAGGTTGTGGATTGGAATTCTGTTGATAAAAATGATTATTTAATGGCAATGGAGAGAAGTCCAATTAAGGATGTTGAAATTAGAGAACTCTTAAGAAATGCTCTGACTCAAGATGTAAACAATCGAGAAGTTTACATGAAAGGGATTGATGCTAGCTATAATTATGAAGGGTATTTTACATATAGAACGAAGGATTTATAACTATCTAATCTAAGAAATCTGATAGTATAACATTGCTCACTAAGACACCCTTTAGGTTAAGCGTATATCCTTGTTGAGTCTTTTCTATAAAATCAGAGTACTTGTCAAGAATATTTTTGTATCTAACCTCAAAATCAATTCCGAATTTCTCTTTGATTTTATTAATATTTACCCCTTCACGTTTTCTGAAGCCCAAGAAAATTTCTTCTTCTAATTTTTCTTGTTCTGTAAGAGTTTTACCGTATTTGTGAGTAGAAGGAGTTAGCATGTATTCTTCTAAAGTTTCATAATTATAGTATCTGATACCGTCTATATATCCGTGTGCTGCTGTACCAAATCCATAATACTCTTCATTGTTCCAATAATTCAGATTATGCCTTGATTCATACCCGTCTTTTGCAAAGTTACTTATCTCATAACGATGAAAACCATTCGCTTCAAGAATACCATTTACCTCTTCATACATATCCGCCTGTTTATCTTCATCAGGCGTAAAATATACTTTATCGTTATCAGGCAGTACCAACTGATTGTTTTCTTTATTATAAAACCTCCCCCAATAGGAATTCTCTTCTATTTTTAAGCCGTAAGTAGAGATATGCTGAATGTTAAGTTCTAAAAATTTGTCTAAATCTTTTTTTATCCCTTCAAGAGTCTGTGTAGGAAGTCCATATATCAAATCAACGCTTATATTTTCAAAACCTGCTTTTTTTGCAAGTTCTACTGTTTTTAAAATATCATCCGAGTTATGCCTTCTTCCGATAAGTTTTAAAATATCATCATCGAACGTTTGCGTTCCGATACTTAAACGATTTATACCAAGAGATAGGAGTTGTTCAAAATATTCTATTCCTCCTTTTACACAATCGTCAGGATTAATCTCAAGAGTTAATTCATAATCTTTTTCAAAATTAAATTTCCTAATAACTTTTTCTAAAAGCTCTGGGGAAATTAATGAAGGTGTTCCACCGCCAAAGTATAAAGTCTTTAATCCTTCTCCCTTATAATTATCCGAAACATCTTTTAAAAGAGAGTAAATATATCCCGTAATCAGATCTGTTTTAGTAAAAGATACGAACGAGCAATATTTGCACTTAGACTTGCAAAATGGAATATGAATATAAGCACTTTTAACCATTTTACTTACTCATCCAATTTAATATAATTTGTATCCCAGCGTAAATCTATGTACTTAACTTTTTTATTAAGCATTTTAACTTGAGGCAGAAGTGACGGTATCCTGTGGATTTTATCGAATGTTCCGGCATTAAAGCTTCCAAGCCTAATATTAACGGTCGGAATTTTTACATATACATCTTTAGGGTTTCTATAATCAATATATTCAACCGTTTCACCTGAATCCATCTCAACAGTTGCAGCTAATCTTTTGAAATTATTAACTTTGGTTTTGTCCCAATTTCTATAATCGTCGCCGCTTCCGTATGTAATTACTCTTACTGTTTTGAAATCAGGACTAAGAGGCATATAATCTCTTCCTATAAGTTTTCCGTCAGAAGAGAAGAATGCAATAGGCGGAACATCAATGTCTGGCGAAATTGTAATAGCAGGTGTTCTTTCTATTATTATAATTTGTAACCTTGCAGGGAACCAAAATCTTCTTATATATACGTCCCTTACAGGTTCAAGCTGTAGAATACTTTTTTTTAAATTATCAGTTTTTACAAGAAATATGGGTTTAGTACAAACTTGGTTTCTTCTAAGCGCGGATAATATTTTTTGCGAAGGAACTATTCTGTTATTAACAATTTCTAAAACGGGGCTGTTAAGACTATCAAAAGCATTTTTGTGTAATCTCCATTGAGGCATTTTTAGAATAGCAATACCAAGAGCAACCAAAAACACAATAATAAAGAGTCTCCACAATGCGCGTAACTGATTAAGTCGCCTTTGCGACCTCCTTACTTGACGTTGCATTCTTGCTTGTTGCAACCTTCGATTTTGATGATATCTTGGACGCTGTTCTTCGTTCGACATTATTTATTCAAGCCCACACTGTTTAGTATCATTAATACCAAATTGTCATAATCAATTCCACAAGCTTTTGCCTGAGCCGGAAGATCACTTACATCTGTCATGCCAGGATTTGTGTTGATTTCCAAGAAATAAGGTTTATCATCTTTAATCATAAAATCGACTCTTGAAACCCCTGAACAACCGGCAAGCTCATGTGCTCTCACTGCAATTTTCTTAGTTAATTCAGTAGCCTCTTTTGATAGACCTGTAGCCGGAACGATAAATTCTGAAAGACCTGCTGTATACTTGGCATCTAAATCGTACCACTCTGTTTTAGTTCTTATTTCAAGAATTTCTGTTGCAAAAGCTTTATTTTCTTTTTCTAAAACTCCTACAGTTACGAAGAATCCGTCAATATATTCTTCAATTAAAACTTCATCATTATATTTGCGAGCTTCCTTTACTGCATCATATAATTCGCCGTCGCAATTAACTTTACTCATACCAAAGCTTGAACCCTCTGATACAGGTTTTACCATCAATGGATATTCAAGAGTGTCCATAACTTTCCTCACAGGATCTTCGCCAGGAAGAAGGTATACTGATTTGATTAAAGGTACTTCCGAATTTTTTAGGATACGTTTTGTGTATTCTTTATTCATACATATTGCACTTGCCATAACGCCGCAACCTGTATAAG
The DNA here is from genome assembly GCA_944323165.1 of Candidatus Gastranaerophilales bacterium. GTDB lineage: Bacteria > Cyanobacteriota > Vampirovibrionia > Gastranaerophilales > Gastranaerophilaceae > CAG-196. The sequence continues at coordinate 58,130 of CALURK010000002.1, forward strand.
GAATTTTTAGAATTTCTAAAACACCTTGTATGCAACCATCTTCGCCATATTTGCCGTGTAAAGTGTTGTATGCAAATTCAAAGCCCTTCAAATCTTCCATAACATTAGGACTTACATCAACAATTTCAGCATTTTTATATCCCAAACGGTGAAGTGCTGCTAAAATATTTTTCCCAGAGCGTAATGAAACTTCTCTTTCTGATGACATTCCACCGCAAAGTACAGCTATCTTAGCGTTTTTGTCCTGTATAGTATATTGCATAATTCTTCCTCTTTTTCTGTCTTATCCCCTATGTATATTTGTTCAGGGGTTAATTCTATTGTATACATATCTTTTACTGCGTTAAACATTTTTACCATAAGCTCAAGCACATCTTCTGAAGTTGCATTTCCTTTATTTACAATGAAGTTTGCGTGCTTGTCCCAGACTTTAACATTATCTAAATCAAAAGACTTTGCTCCGGCTTTGTCCAAAAGCCTTCCAGCCGAATCATTTTCAGGGTTTTTAAATACACTTCCGGCATTAGGATTCGCTAAAGACGGCTGAATAGTTTTTCTAAAGTTTAAATTCCTATCCATAAGTTCTTTTATAACTTCATTAGGCGCTTTTTTTAATTCAAACTCTGCTGACAAAACAACATATCTTCCGCTATCTAAAACCGAATGTCTGTATGAAAATTCCATATCTTGTTTTTGTTTAAAAACAATCTCTTTTGTTTCTCTATCAAAAAGGCAGCATGAAACCAAAACATCCGCAATACATTGTCCGTGAGCTCCTGCATTCATATAAACAGCTCCACCGATTGTTCCCGGAAGTCCTATAAGAAATTCCAAACCACTCAAAGATTGTTCACTAACTTTTTGGGAAATTAGAGGATCTTTGACCCCGCAATCTGCGTAAACGCGTGTCCCTTTTATTTCAAAATTTTTCATCTCTGTTGTAAGAATTATATTCCCGCTATAACCGTTTGACGAAAATATAACATTAGAGCAACTTCCAAGAACGATATAGTTATCAAGTTTTCTAAGAAGTGTTGTAAATTCTTCCAGATTTTCAGGAAAATAAATGCATTTAACTTTTCCGCCAATTTTGTATGTCGTAAGAGGTTTTACCTCAAAATTTTCTTTAATTTGCAACGCAACCTGCTTTCTCTAAATTTTTTCCTAAATTAGTAATAGTTCCTGCCCCCAGTCCTATTACTATATTACCTTTTTTTAATGTTGGCAAGAGCTTTTCTGCAACCTGTTCCATGTTTCCTGAAAGATATTCGCTTCCCTCAAGCTCCTCAGCAAAAGCTTCACCGTTAATTCCCTCAATAGGATCCTCAGATGCAGCATAAACATCAGTTACAATAACTCTTCCTGCATTCGAAAAAGCTCCCTTAAATTCATTCCACAATGACTGGAGTCTTGTATACCTGTGTGGTTGAAAAACGGCTACAATGTTTTCTTTTCCGAACTTAGAAGCTGCTGCCTCTAAAGTTGCTTTAATTTCTGTCGGATGGTGTGCGTAATCGTCATAAACTTGGATCTCGCATACCTCGCAAACTTTCTGGAAGCGTCTGCCCATACCCGTAAAAGAGTAAAAATACTTGGAGATATTCCCTATATTTACCCCAGCTTCATTCAATGCTGCTATAACAGCAAGTGTGTTATAAATATTATGAACTCCGGCAAGCTGTATTTTAACTGATGTTAGAAGTTTATTGTGATAAAAAATTTCAATAGTCTCATTATCAACTTTTTGTGCAGTATAATCAGCATCTTTAAGACCAAAGGTTATAAAGTTACCGCTTAATTTTCTTGTTCCTTCATTATCGTTGTTAATCAAAACTTTTTTTGCTTGAGAAATTGCTTTGTTAAAAGTTTTAATCAAATCAGACATTCCGTTTTTGTAAAAATCAATATGATCCTCTTCCAAGTTATTAATAACAAGGATATCCGGATAATATTTGACAATGGTTCCATCGCTTTCATCTAACTCTGCAATAAAATATTTTCCCGTTTCTTCAGGATGTTCAGTTTGTAGATTCAATGATTGTTCGATACATTTACCCCTATGTTGGGCGTTAGTGTGAATTTCAGGAATAATTCCTCCAACAACAAAAGAAGGTTCTAAGTCTGCTTTTTCTAAAACAAAGGATGCTAAACCACTTGTTGTAGTTTTGCCGTGTGTTCCTGAAAAACCAATAAAACACTTTCCGTTATCTTGTGCAGATTTAGCAATTTCCTCCAGTAAATCTGATCTGTGATAAATCGGAATACCGAGTCTTTTTGCCTTTATTAATTCCGGATTATTATCACGTATTGCGCTGCTTTTAATTACAACATCCGTATCATCAGGTAAATTGTCCTCTGAATGTCCAATGTGAACAACAGCGCCTAAATCTTTCAACTTTGCTATATACTTAGAATCGGCAATATCAGAACCGGTAACGGTATGACCATCTTCTAATAAGTACTTGGCTAAACCGCTCATCCCTATTCCGCCGATTGCTATAAAATGATACTTACTCACTTTAAACCTCTCAAATTCCAGTCTTAATTATATTATAAAGGCAAGTAAATATACAATATTAAAAATTTATTTTTTAAGCGTGTTTTCTTGCATCCTTGTTAGTGTTAGAATCCGCAATCTTACCCATTATGAATCCGCCAATTGCAAAGGTTATAGCATTAGTAATATATTCTTTTTTTCTTAGCATTGCAGTATGTAATAAACCACAAACAGCTCCTAATAAAGCTCCATATTTTGTACCAACATTGGATTCATAATATGCTCTACCTTTGTTTGATAAAGCAATATCATCGTTTTCTATAACAGCTTTTTTTACTCCGACTTGTTTTACGAAATCGGCTTTTTCTTTTGCTTTTTTATTCCTCAAATGATCAATCAACATCCCACAACCGATAGATATACCGGTTGCTATGATTAAGAATGGTACTGCGAGAGCTTTTTGTCTCTTGTTCCTTGCAACAGCTTCTTTTAAATTTCGTAAATCTTTTTGAGCCTCCTCGGTAAATCCTTTATTCATTCCGCTCCTGAATGCCTGAGTAAGTCCTTCTTTTGGATTTATGTTCGAACTGCGTTTTATTTGTTCTTCTGCTATTTTTTTTACTGCTTCTTCACTAGTAGGAAGTTTCGTGTTTGGAAGCCAAACAAAAGCTGCAGGTATTGCCATTACGCCGCCTGCAACCGTGCCTGAATTTGTTTTGTAATAAGGATTTCCTTGATCTGTTTTACTCCATTTGCCTTTAAAAGTTGGCTTTGTTGTTTCTATAGTTGCAGGTTGAACACTATTAATTGATACAGACATATACTAAATCCTTTCACTTTACACATTTATATAAAGTCTTGTACATTATATTTTTTGATATTTTATACATGATTTGTTACAAAGTGTAACGAATTATTTTTTTATTGAGTTTGCGGAAAAATTGACATTTTTCTCGCAAACTGCCGGGAACGGTTTCGCATCAGGTTGTGTACTATCCCCCACACGACCTGATGCTCACACACCTAAGGCCGGATTTGAAAAATCTCAAAAATTTGTCAATTTTTGGATTTTTCCGCATCCTCAATTTCTAATTGTTCTTTTAGAGCTTGAACTTCATATTTTAAACGATTTAATTCACATTTAACAGGATCAGGGATTCTGTTATGCATCAAAATACCATCTTGGTTAAAGAATTTTTGTTGTACAACTCTTCCGGGGACACCGACTACTGTACAATGTTCAGGAACATCATCCACAACAACGGAACCTGCTCCAACTCTGGTATTATCTCCGATTTTGATGTTTCCTAAAATCTTTGCACCGGCACCAATAATTACATTATTCCCGATTGTTGGGTGGCGTTTGCCGTGTTCGTTTCCTGTTCCGCCTAGCGTTACTTGCTGGTAAATTAAAACATCATCACCTATAATAGTAGTTTCACCGATTACAACGCCTTCACCGTGGTCTATAAAAAATCTGTTACCGATCTGTGCCTTGGGATGAATTTCTATTCCTGTAAAAATTCTTGTCCAATAGGAAATTAATCTTGGAATAAAAGGTATTCCCCAATAAGCAAGCTTATGTGCAATTCTATGAGATATAAGGGCTTGTAGCCCCGGATAACAGAATAAAACCTCTACAATATTTGTAGCGGCAGGATCCTTTTCGTAAATTACTTTTATATCTTCTTTTATTTTTTTTATTGCTCGTATTAGCATTATATACCTTCTTTTTACAAATTTACCATACCGATAAATAGCGTTCGCCATTGTCAGGAATTATTGCAACTATATTTTTTCCGGGGTATTTTTCTGCAAGCTCTTTTGCTGCACAAACATTAGCTCCTGCAGATATTCCGCAGAAAATACCGTGTTTTTTCGCTAAATTTACTGCTTCTTCTATTGCTTTATCTCCTTCAATTGTCAAAATTCCGTCCAAATGAGCAAATTCTGAAATTTCAGGAATAAAATTCGCGCCTATACCTTGTATTTTATGTGGACCAGCCTTTCCTTTCGTAAACAAAGGGCTTTCTGCCGGCTCTACTCCAAATACCATTGCGTTTGGTAAATATTTCTTCAAACCAAAAGCTGTTCCTCCAGTTCCAATACCGGCAACAATAATATCAACAGAGTTATTTGTATCATCCATAATCTCTTTTGCGGTTTGCTCGTGGGCTTTTGCATTATCCAAATTTGAAAACTGCATAGGAATCCAACTTTTGGGGTAAATATTTTTAAGCTCTTCAGCTTTATCCACAGCCCCTTGCATGCCGGATTCTGCGGAAGTTAACACAAGTTCTGCTCCGTATGCGGCGATATTTTTTTGCCTTTCAACAGACATATTTTCCGGCATGCATATAATAAGTTTTAACCCTAAAACCGCACAACACATTGCAAGCCCAATTCCTGTATTACCGCTTGTTGGCTCTATAATAACCGTGTCTTGATTTATTTCGCCCCTCGTCATTGCCTCTTTTATCATAGAATAAGAAGCTCTGTCTTTAATGGAGCTTGAAGGATTGAAATATTCAAGTTTCAGGCAAATATTGTCTTTATATTTTACAAGAGGAGTATTGCCGATAAGTTCCAAGACATTGTTATAAATCATACGGAAAACCTTTCTTTACAGTTGCCAAGCAGATAAAAATATCCTCACCCGAATTTCTAAATTCGCAAATGCTCATTAAGAAATTCTACCCTCTCCGCCTTTCGCTTACGCTTTCCGGAGAGGGGTAATATTATACTAATTTCGCAAACTTTCTTTTGCCTGCCTGTAATACCACATCCATATTCGGTTTAATCGTATAAGCCATATCTGAAAGTTTTTCGCCATCAAGTTTGACACCCCCGCCCTGTATCAGACGTTTAGCTTCACCTTTGCTTTGTACGAAAGAAAGTTTTACTAATAAGTCTAATATGTTTATTTCAGACTCTATTTTAACACTTTCTATATCTTCAGGTATTCCCTTATTGGATACTACATTTATAAACTCTTCTTGAGCCTTATCTGCGGCTTCTTTTCCGTGATATTCTTCAGTAATCATATGTGCTAATTTCATTTTTATATCTCGAGGATTTATTGAACCTGATTCAATTTCTTTATCCATTTTTACAAGCTCTGACTGATCCACATCTGTTAAAAGTGAATAGTAGCGGGTAATTAAAGTATCAGGAATACTCATAAGTTTACCAAACATATCTTTTGCACTATCAGTTAGAGAAATACAGTGTTCAGGATAACTTTTTGACATCTTAACAACACCGTCAGTACCTTCCAGTAGAGGCAATAGCATTACTAACTGCGGGTATTTTTCCCCGTAAGCAGTTTGAATATCACGCCCTAAAAGAGTGTTAAATCTCTGATCAGTACCTCCAAGTTCTATATCAGAATCAACTGCAACAGAATCATAAGCTTGCATTAGAGGATAGAAGAATTCGTGAATTGCGATTGGTTTTCCTTCTGCATATCTCTTTGCAAAATCATCTCTTGTCATCATCTGAGCAACAGTAACTTTCCCAGCTAATTGCAAAAGTTCTGTAAAAGTCATTTTGTGAAGCCAATCAGCATTATTTACAACTTCCGCCTTTGAAACATCCAGAACTTTTCCCATTTGGGCAAAATAAGTCTTGGCATTCTCTTCAACCTGCTCTTTTGTTAAAGCCGGACGTGTTTCGGACTTTCCGGAAGGATCGCCTATCATTGCAGTCGCTCCGCCTACGAGCAGGACAATTTTATGTCCGAGTTTTTGAAACTCTTTTAACTTTCTCATAACAACGGTGTGTCCGAGGTGTAAATCAGGTCTTGTCGGATCCATACCGAGTTTTATTCTCAGAGGCGTATTTGTATCGGCTGCGTGCTGTAATTTTGCCGCAAGCTCCTGTACTCCGCCGTTTGCTCCGCCGGGTAAAACTTCTGCGTTTCTTGTAAGTTGGATTGCCTGAGCTATAAATTCCTGTCTTATTTCACTCATTTTTATACTCCTCTTTAATATTCCAATTGTCTTTAGGATAACAAAAAGATAGGTGAAGGTAAATATAGCTTCTTCATTTTTTCTTCTTTAAAAAAGTTGCCACCCACCCCAACCCTCCCTCAAAAGGGAGGGAGAGCTGCTGACTTGGCGCGTTCCTTCCCTGGAGGGAAGGTTAGGAAGGGTGCTTTTTTATGATTACTTCATTTTTTCTTCTTTAAAAATGAAAGAAGAAAAAATTTCAGAGGGCACGCTCACGCTTTGCCCATCCTGCATGTGACAAAACTTGCGTCATTGCAAGGAGCGTCAGCGATGCGGCAATCCGGTTTAATTGTCAAATTCGTTCAAGATTGCTTCGGGCTGTTCCGGCTGTTCCCTCGCAATGATAATATAGTTATTACAATTTTTATGCAAAAACGACTATTTTATTAAGAAATGTTAAACAATTTACGAGTTATTAAGTTTTGTAAATACAAATTTTAAAAAGCTGAAATTCAGACGCAGCGCACGTAGTAGTAGTAGTAGTAGTAGTAGTAGTAGTAGTAGTAGTAGTAGTAGTAAATTCTGCTCCGCCAGAAAACTTTATCAGAGTACAGGGAATTACACGAAGATATTAAAAAAGGAAAAAGGAGGAAAATTATGGGAATTACTATTGCACAAATTCAGGATGCAAAACTGAGAGAGTTAGCGGCAAAAGTTGACGGTTCATTCAAAGGAGAGACAAAAGGAAACAAAGTACTTGATGATTGCGAAATGGAAATTTTTACATCACAGGTTAAATCTGCCGGACTGGACGCTGAATACGAGGAGTTTTTGAAAATTCATAAACAAACTCAGGCAGCAGGAAAGGAGTTTGATGTTAATAAGGCAGCAACGGAACAAACAAGAATAGAAGAAAAAATTAAAACCGCTAAAGAAAAAATCGCTAATTTACGTGAAAAACTTGCAGAAATAGAAAATCGTCCGGAATCTGCTAAGAAAGAAAAATGTAAGGCTATAGGCTGTTGGAGCGGTTTTGGTGTTGGTGCCATACCTGGAACTATAGCTTCTATCGTAATGGAAACTTTTATTCCGGCTGTTGTTCTGTCAGGGGCAGGTGCATTAGTCGGTCTAGGTATTGGTTTAGGGGTCTATTACTTAACCAGATCTAAAGACGAAGAAAAAGCTTACAGCGAAAACAATAAAAAAGAATATGCACAAACTCAGGCGGCATTGAAAGCAGCAGAGCAGGAATTACAGAAGAGCAAATTAGAATTACAACATTTTATGAATACTCTGTAATTGAATTATAACCGGTAAATTTTATATACATACAACAAACAACACCAAGATATAAAAAAAAGGAAAAAAGGAGGAAATTATGGGGATTACTATTGCACAAATTCAGGACGCAAAACTGAGAGAGTTAGCGGCAAAAGTTGACGGTTCATTCGAAGGAGAGACAAAAGGAAACAAAGTACTTGATGATTGCGAAATGGGAATTTTTACATCTCAGGTTAAAGCCGCCGGACTGGACGCTGAGTACGAGGAGTTCTTGAAAATTCATAAACAAACTCCGGCTGCAGGAAAGGAATTTGACGTTAGTACGGCAGCTGCGGAAAAAACTAGATTAGAAGCAAACGTTCAAAAAGCTGAAGCAAAAGTTGCTAATTTACGTGAAAAACTTGCAGAAATAAAAAATCGTCCAACTGCAAAAAGAAATGATTATAGGGCAAATGGGACAATCTATGGTGCGTTGTCCTCAGGTACAGTATTTGGCGGTTTACTTGCTCTAGGCTCTAGGCATAATCGTATCAGCAAGTTCTTTTGCGGCGGAATGCTTAGCGGACTTGTCGGCGGTGTTTGCGGCGGACTTATCGGTATGGGGATTTATTACTTGACCAGATCTAAAAAAGAGAGCGAAAGCAATAAAAATGAATATGCACAAACTCAGGCGGCATTGAAAGCTGCTGAACAGGAATTACAGCAGAGCAAATTAGAATTACAACATTTTATGAATAATCTGTAAATTTTATATACATACAACAAAAAACACGAGGATATTATACGAGAAAAGGAGAAATGAACATGAGTAATTTAGAAGTAACATCACAACAGGGAACAAAATCAACCCCTCAAAAACAGCCAAAGTATATTTACAGGGCTAAAATAATAGAGGATGATGACTCCGTTTTTTATTACTTATCGCAACAGCAACGGTAAACAAGTTACATATAAACCAAATGGTTACAACACTTTTGCAGAAGATGCAGCTCTTTTATTTAATACTGTAAATAAATATTTTACCGGAAAAAATCCTAATATAACCCCTGAAGAGCAGGTACAATTAAGAGCAGATATTGCAAAACAAAAGAAACCGATGGGCGGAGTATGTACTGATTCAGGTAGGACAGAGCTTGACATATACGGAGGTATTGATTTTGTCCTAAAAACATTCTCTGATGAATCTTCAGAAGGCGGCAAGAACATAACGCCGAATGAAGTATATCAAATGTATGAAATGTTCCATAAATGGACTGAATAGAAATAAATAATACAAGTTGTCAGGCGGGTAAAGCATAAGCTTGCCCGCCTTTTTAATTTAATATTCTGGTAGGCACGCATTATCACTTAAAAGTTTTGTTTTCTTATTTAATGCCCCTTCGCCCACCCTTGCTTACGAAACTACGGTTCATCACCCCTCACAAACTTAATATAAGTTCGAAAAGTCGACATTAACTACAAACGAGGGATTGACAAAACAATAAAACTATTTTACTATGTCTTTGTATCGATATATCGATTCAAAGGGAAAATATGAACGAACAAATTTTAAACAAACTCAATTTATCTTGGTGGCGCTGGTCAGTTTAACTGCCGGCATGTAGTCACGTTTTGAGTTCAGATATCGGCAGTTAAAGCCTAAAGGTTTTGTCTGCTTGTTATGGCTTGTGGAAGTTAAAATTTGTAAACAAAACCGTTTAGGAAAAGCAATTTTTAGTCTTTACAAGTTTTAGGAATATGAATTATGTCATCAAATAACAACAAAATTTTAATAGATACATTGCCGAAGTCGTTGAAGCCTGTAGCAAAATTTATTCGACATAAAGATCAGGCTGCGGGGCTTTCCACGACAAGGTTTATTCAGGATGTTTCTACAAGTTTGCTTCCGAAAGTTGTTTTCTCAAGAAGTATTGCCGATCTTACTGAGAATACATTTTTGGAAACATCTGAAGAAGCGCTAATTTACTTTGTACCAACAATTTTAGGGGAGAAAGTTGCAAGAAAGATTTTTTCTAAAGGTTTAAATAATGATTTAAAAAAAGATGTTGCAACGACTGGTGTAGAACTTTTAGAAAAAGGAGGAGCTAAAAATAAAAAAGTTATTCCCGTAAAAGCTGCAATTGCTCTTGCTGCAATGGCAATTCCGTTAACAGAATTTTCTCTCAATTACATAAAAAATTTGATGACATTGAAGTTGTTTAAGAAAAGTGATTTTAAAAATATCGCTTCATTGGAAAAAACAGATGAGGATATAAAGCACCAAGAGAAAGTAAAAAAGAGTGCTCAAAAACATATCGGAATAGCCGCCGGAATCTACGCAGGCTGTCTAGGTTTAGCAGCACTATTGGCAACAAAAGGCAAAAATTCAAAGGTTTTACAAAATATTTCAGAATTTATAGTTGCTCCCGGATCTAAAATGTTTAAAAAATCTCCAAAAGCTAAAAATTTCTTCAACAAATATACCTGTATGGACTTTAATAATCAAAACGGAAGGTTAGTTTTGAGTAAAGGACAATTAACAACTTGCGTACTTATAGGAGGTGCCGGATATTTTGGTGCTTCTGCTGACAGAGGTAAAGAAAATTTGAAAGAAACAGCTACAAGATTTCCTCTAATGGGACTTTATGTTATTACAGGGAGCGAACTTGTTGAAAAAGGTTTTAGAAAACTTTTACAAAAGATGGGAAAATGTAAGGATTTGTTTGATAAAGATGCGAATGTTCCTAATTTTGATAAGTTAGAAGATATTGCAAAGAAGCTTTCTAAAGAGAAAAATACAAAAATTGAGCAAGAGTATAAATCTTTAGTTAAGCAAAAAGCTCTTATATTTGGTTTACCGTATTTATTCTCAATCGGAGTGATGGGATTTTTTGTTGCAGGAATGACGAATTATTTTACAAAAAAACGGTATCAGAATGCTAAAAAAGCGGAATTAGAAAGTTTAAATAACAAAAACCGGTAGATTTTAATACTACCGGCTTACAAAATTTTCTCCTATTCTCTTAATCTGTTAGTCTGCATAACAGCTAAGAGAATAACTGCCTCTTAGTTTATTTATAGCTCTCATTTCTGTTTGTCTGATACATTCTTTTGTAACACCGAATAATTTTCCGATATCTTCTAATGTTGTTCTTGCAAAATTTTCCAAACCAAATCTCATTTTTATTACGGTTTGTTCACGTTCTTTTAATGTAGAAACGACGTTTGCAATTTCTTTTTTTAATTCTTCATACTCTATAGATTCTTCAATATTTGTATTTTCATCTTCTAAAACATCTGCTACATTTAATTCGCTTCCGTTTTTGCCGTCAAAGCTGCCTTCTATTGATACTGTTGTTGTGTAAGCTGATAAGAATGTGTCAATTTTTTCAGGTTCCAAATTCATCTTCTCTGCAACATCTTTTGTTGAAACTTGACAGTTGTATGCTCTTTCCATTTCTGTTTTGATTTTAGAAAATTTTGATAAGGTTTCTTGAATATATACAGGAATTTTCATACAGTATGATTGCTCTGAAATTGCTTTGAACATTGCTTGTTTTATCCACCAGCTTGCGTAAGTTGAAAATCTGTATCCTAATTCCGGGTTGAATTTCTCAACAGCTATCATTAAGCCTAAATTCCCTTCTTGAATTAAATCAATCATCGGAAGTTTTGAAACGTGAATTGCTTTTCTTGCAATAGTTAAAACCAATTTTAAATTAGATTGAACTAATATTTTTTTTGCCTCTTTGTCACCTGTCTTTGCAAGTCTTGCAACTTCTTTTTCTTCATCTGCATTAAGTGATTTGAACGAATTAACTTTTCTAACGTAAGACATCATATCATTACCGTTAAATGATACAAAACTGTTTCTTGAAGGGTTGGTTGTTTTTTTCATTTGAATAGCTGTTTCTTTCATACTGTTAAACTCCTAAATTATAAATGTGGGTAAATTAATCAACTTTGTATAAGGATTTGAAAACACATAACAAATATTTCTTATATACTTATAATATATCAGAAGTATATAAAACTCAATACTTTTGTTAAGAAATATTACAAAAATACCCCTATTTTTGAGAAATTTTTACAAAACTTCACATTCTTGAAAATTTTGTATATATAATCTAAGGTCGTTAACACGAGTATTTACAACCATTATGACATCTTTCATCTCTGCTTCTAATCTTTTTGCTCCTTTAAAGCAAGTATGGAAAAATAAGACCGTGGCTGTACCTTTTACAAGAGAATTTTTTAAATCAAGAATTTTTTGATAAATATTAGGATCAATAATTTCCTTGTTTTCGCACATTAGCGTAAAAATATCGCCAAACCACCACTGAACCTCTTCTACATTATTTGATTTTAGACCTTTTAGAGCTTTCTTTAAATAAGTAAGAAGCTTAGAGTAGATTTCTTCTAATTTTCGTTTCTTAGCAGGCAGAACTTTTTTGAAATAATTCATAGTTTGGTTATAACCGATTTCAATTAATTTTCTTCTTGCATCTTTGTTTAGGTTAAAATCCGCAAAGAAAATATCTCCTGTATTAATTCTTATACAATCATATCTGTCATTTTGTCCGTAGAGTTCTGTTACAAAATCTGTCGCAATATCTGTAACGCAGCTGTAGATAGTGTTTATGAAAGATATCGGATTTTTTTCATCCTTGCTGTAATCCCCTTCCAGTCTGAATTCTAAAATTCTGCTTTCTGAATGATTTAAGGTGTCAGATAATCGCCACATAGGAGAAGCTTTTTGCAAATCGCCATCTACCAAATAACAATCTTCATATTTGTAGGGAGCCATTAGACCTGGCATACTTGAAGAAACTTTTATAGCTTTAGCAACTTCAAAATCAGGAGTTTTTTCTGTTGAAAATTCTTGGTTACAGAATTTTGTTAGATTTGTTGTTATAATAACAAGTTTTTTTTCTACATCCTCAAAAGTAACATTCTTATTTTTTATTTTTTCATTCTTCTTTAATAACAACTCATTTAACCAATCCAAAAAAATTTCGCCTTTACTTATAGCAAAAGCATTACCAAATCCTAAATGTATATCTTTGAATAAATCAAAATTTACTTTCATAAAAAGGTTTTCTAATTCATAAGATTTGTATCCGCATGCAATGAGAGCAGCCATAACTGCGCCAACTGACGAACCTCCAATAATATCATATTCAATTCCGAGTTCTTCCAAAGCTCTTATTGTTCCAATGTATGCCATACCTCTAATAGCTCCGCCTCCAAACAGGCAAGTATATTTTAATGGATTAGTCATTTGTGAAATCTCCATGTTTAAACATCGTTTTTCTATAGTAATCTATGTTGTATTCAGGTTCAAAGTATGAAAACTTTTCTTTGCCTTTTTTTACGAAAATACCACAATTTTTTCCGTCAAAGATTAGTACCCAATTAGGATCTTGTTTTAAAACAGAATATATATCGTTTCTTTTCCTTGGCATAAGAATATCTGTCGGATATTTGTTGATTATATCTTGCCAATTTTTTTCAACAAGTTCATAGGCTCTTAATGTTTCGAATTCTTCATCATTGTAAACTTCTTCATATCTGCCATCCATATATATTAAGTTATCAGGATATAATTTGTAAGAAGTATAGCTTCCATAGCCGAATGGGACTACGATATTTCCTTTGATATTATTGATTTTAAGAAATTCTATTTCGTAAAGCGGAAATTTATTACTATCCGCTCTTGGTGCCAATGGTGAAAAAAGAGGAATTAATAATGCAAGTATGATAATTGCCAAATACAAACTTTTTTCAATTTTTTTCAACCATTTTTTTAATTTTATAAAAACACATACTATATCGTTGTAACAGAGTGCCGCTGTTGAAATTATTGATAATGAAAGAAGTTTTACATGAGCCAATCCCATATATAGAGTAACTGCAAGTATTATAGTTTTTGTAATATCAAGTTTTTTCTTTTTTAGAAACGTTGATATGAAACCAAAGGCCGCGAAAACGCTAGGATAAATATAGTATAAAATATGTCGTGGAGCAAAAAACGGCCACCATTCAACAACATATTTTCTTTGTTTTGTTGTTGCAGAGAATAAAAAGTTTAAATATTTTACTCCATAAGGGTTAATTATAAGAAGTAAGCCAGATGCTGTTCCGGCCAAAAAATATTTTTTCCAAGATTTTTTCTCTAATATTGCACCAATCATATACATAAAAATAAGTCCAATTCCAGCAACAACACCACCGTGTAAGTTGTTCCACAAAATTACTATAGGCAGCAGTATCCATATAAGATTTTTATATTTTCCTTTTCTGGTACCCTCAAGAATGTATAGGAAAATGCTGAAAAATAAGAAGCTAAATAGTTGACATCTGACTAATTCCGAATTTAATCTCAGGAATAAAACCAAAAAAATAGACATAAAAATCAGAGAAGTCGGATAGGCGTGTTTTTGGAGTTTTTGAGTTTTTATAACAAAGAAAGTTGTTAAAAACATCATTAATGCCTGAAATAACAATAATCCTACAGCTCCAATGTGTTTCAGAATAAAATAAAAAACGACCCCGGAGCCCCATTCATGGTCATACCAAGGATGGGTTGGTGTATATGATAAAAAATCTTTGAATGGTAAAATGCCTTGTTCAATAAACCTTTCTCCTACGATAAGTCGTGCGAATAAGTCGTAATCATAGTTGGTAGAAAGACAGGCTAAAAATAAGCTAAAAATTCCAAGAATAAACAATAGAAAAAATTGTCTTTTTTTACTAGATACCAAAAGTATAATCTCCCTCCAAAAATATTTTATAACAAAAATCATTAATTGTGATAGAATAAAGGTATTAAATTTACAAAAAATGACAATATTGGGGGAGTAAATGGGGTTAACATTAGTAGAGAAGATTATTTCCGAACACGCAGGTAAAGAAGTTCACTCAGGTGAGTTGGTCATATCAAAAGTTGATGTAACTGCTGTGCAAGATGGAACAGGGCCTTTAACCGTTCAAGAATTTAAGAAACTTGGCAAGGATAGATTAAATAATCCTGAAAGGACTATTTTATTTATAGACCATGCTTCACCTAGCCCTAGAAAAGAGCTTTCTAATACACACATGGTCCTAAGAGAATTCCATAAAGAATACGGGGCAGTGCTTTCAGATGTCGGAGCAGGTGTATGCCACCAAAGATTAATAGAAACCTTTGTTAATCCTGGAGAAGTTTTGGTAGGAGCAGATTCTCATACTTGTACTTCAGGCGCGTTAGGTGCTTTTGCTACCGGCATGGGATCTACGGATGTGGCTGTTGCTATGGCTTTAGGTAAAACTTGGCTAAAAGTTCCTGCTACTTACAAAATTGTTGTCAAAGGAAAATTTAAACCCGGAATATGTTCCAAAGACTTAATGCTTTATCTAATAGGTATGATAGGTGCTGATGGTGCAACGTATAAAGCTTTAGAATTTACCGGTGATACTATTGATAATATGTCAATGTCAGAAAGGTTTACGCTTGCTAATATGGCAGTGGAAGCTGGTGCTAAATGCGGATTATTTGTTGCGGATGATAAGACTAAAGAGTTTTTAAAACAAAGAGGACGTGAAGACAAGTTCAGACAAATATTACCTGATAAAGATGCAACGTACGAAAGAATTATAGAAATAAATGCTGAGGATGTTCCTCATATTGTTTCTTGCCCTCATACTGTTGATAATACAAAAACAGTTGATGAACTTAAGGCTGTAAAAGTTGATCAGGTTTATGTTGGAACTTGCACTAACGGAAGAATTGAAGATTTAAGAATAGTGGCTGATATTTTGAAAGGAAAAACTGTTCATCCTGATGTCAGAATGCTAATTTCTCCGGCTTCTAAGGATGTATTTAAGCAGGCTTTAAAAGAAGGTTTAATTGATATTTTTGTCGAAGCTAATGCTGCAATATTAGCTCCGGGATGTGGTCCGTGTGTCGGTGTACATGCCGGAATTTTAGGTGATGGAGAAGTTTGTCTTGCAACTCAAAACAGAAACTTCCAAGGAAGAATGGGGAATACTAAAGGATTTATTTACTTAGCCTCTCCTTATGTTGCTGCCTATACAGCTTTGAGAGGATATATTTCCGCAGAATAATGTGAGGTTATAATGAATTTATTATTATTGAAACAAATATCTCTTATAAGTGCGTTTGCGGGTGCTATTTTAGGTTTTATAACAATAGTGCCTTATGTAAGCTTCTTAAGTTTTATGGTTTTAATACTGTGTCTGGCAGCTTTGGTAATCGTATATTTGAAGCAAAATGAATTGATAGGCATTATAAGTGTAAGAGAAGGTTGTATTTTTGGTGCTTTAATAGGGTTTGTTTCTTTTATTGCATTTTCCGTAGTTTATGCACCTTTAAGCATGCTTTTAGGATGGATTTTCCCTTCTTATACCCAAGGATTTTTAAGGTTTTTCTTAACGAGCTTCGGCTCTTTTATTGTAATGGTTCTGTTAATGATTCTTATGGCAGGACTAAGTGCTTTATTTAATGCGTTTGCTGGGCTTGTTACTGCTTATGTTTACGAACTTATCACTGGAGTTAAAAAAGAAAATAACCAAAATACAAGTGTAGATTTTGAAATTAAGTAAAGGATTAAGTATAAATGGAATTTAAGTCAAAAATAAAAACGATAGAATGGGAAGGTACTTATTCTAAAATGGTTGATCAGACAGTAGTACCTTATGAATATAAATTTGTAAATATAACAACAGGCGACGATATGTTTGACGCCATTAGAAATATGATAGTAAGAGGTGCGCCTGCAATCGGTATTGCCGGTGCGCACGGTGTAATTCTTTTTGCACAAGAACTTGCCCAAAAAGGGCTTTCCAGAGAAGATTTTGTAAAACAACTTATAGAAAAAGCTGAATATATGAAAACTTCTCGTCCGACAGCTGTAAATCTAATGTGGGCTTGTGAAAAACAAATTGAGGTTATCAAAAATTCTAAATCTGATATTAACGGAATAATTGAAGAATTAAAAGTTAACGGCGTGAAGCTTGAAAATGAAGATATAGAGATTAATAAAAAAATAGGTGACTATGGAGCAGAGGTCGTTCCAAAAGGGGCTACAATTCTTACGCACTGTAATGCAGGAGCTCTTGCAACAGTCGGTTATGGTACTGCTCTTGGGGTTGTAAGATCTGCTTATGCAAAAGACAATACAATTCAAGTTTTTGCGGATGAAACACGACCGCGTCAACAAGGTGCAAGAATTACAACTTTTGAACTAGCGATGGACGGGATCCCTGTAACATTGATTACAGATGGTATGTGCTCATATTTCATGAAAAAAGGTATGATTGATATGGTTGTAGTCGGGGCTGACAGAATTGCTGCAAACGGTGATACTGCAAATAAGATTGGAACTTATACCGTTGCAATTGCTGCTAAATACCATAATATTCCGTTTTATATAGCTGCTCCTTTGTCTACAATTGATATTTCGATTAAATCAGGTGATGAAATCCCGATAGAAGAACGTTCAAGAGAAGAAGTTACCCATATAAACGGTAAGCCGATTTGTGCATTAGAGGGCGTTAACGTTATAAATCCTGGTTTTGATGTGACTCCTCATGATTTGATAGCAGGAATTATTACCGAAAAAGGTATACTAAGACCTGATTATAACAAGTCAATATCTGAGGCATTTAAAAATATCTAGTATAAGCAATATTTTATAGCTTCTATCATAGATTCAGGGTTAGCAATATTCTTCCCTGCAATATCGAAGGCTGTACCATGGCTAGGTGATGTTCTTATGATATCAAGTCCTATTGTCATATTTACAGTCTTTTCGGATGCAATAGCCTTTATAGGTATAAGACCTTGGTCGTGATAGCAGGCTATATAACAATCATAAGGAATCTTTTCACCTTTAATATAATTTTGAACAGCTTTTACAAACAATGTGTCAGCAGGGAGAGGGTTTGTAATATTTATACCCCTTTTTCTTACTGCATCTATTGCCGGTAATATGTTTTCATTTTCCTCAGTCCCAATCACACCGTTTTCTCCGGCATGAGGGTTTAGCGCACAAAGTGCAAAAGATGGTTTCTTTATCATCAATTTGTTTTGGAAAAAGCTCCTCAAACGTTCTGTTTTTTCTATTATTAGCTCTTTTGTAATACTCTTGCTAACATCTTTAAGCGCGCAATGTCTTGTTAGAAGCAATACTCTAAAATCTTTTGAAACAAAAAGCATTTCAGCTTTTTGTCCGTCATGTGCTAAAAATTTTTCTAAAATTTCAGTTTGGCCTTTATAATTGTGACCTGCAAGATTCATGGCTTCCTTAGAAGTTGGTGCGGTAACAATAAATTTAGGTTTTAATTCACAAGCTTTTTTTAGAGCCCGAAATGCGAAATCTCCTGCGTTTGAAGAAATTTCTCCCGGCACAACTTTTTCGGGATAATCTAATTCTATAATTTCATAATTGTTGTTAATATTTCCGTATGTATTTAAAATCTTAGAGTTAGAAATTATCGCAATATCCTTTGAAGGCAAATTAAGCAAGTTTAAAGCTTTAATTGTAATTTCTGCCCCTATTCCGTTTGGGTCACCTGTTGTTATTAAAATTTTGTTTTCGTAATTACTCATGATGTTTAAAATAATCTAATATTTCAATTAAAGTTCTTGTATTCCCTAAGTTTCCTGATTTTGTGACTATCCATTGACCGTTGATATCAGAACATAAAGAAATAGCAGGCGCTACTTCATCAACAAGTTTTAGCTCGTGAGAATTAATAGCTCTGCAGCACTTATAAGATGTTTCTCCGCCAAGTGTTATTAAGATTGCTCTGATTTCTGAAAGAACTCTTTTAGTAAGTTCTGCAAGGTAATCCGTAATCATTGATGATAATTTTTCTTTAGTAAGTTCTGCATTAAATGAATCATCTGAAAATCCATCAAAATTAGCAATAAGATGAGATGTATGAACAATCACTGTTACCCCGCTTTTTAAATTCGTAATAACTCTTCCTACAATATCATCATCTACTCCATCGATAATATCGTTTACTCCCAGCGGAATAAAATTTACGTTCTCATAATCATCAGATTGTTCAAGTTTATTAATTTGTTCTGCAGTAATATTGGTTGCGGTTCCTGATACAATGAATTTAGGAAGTTTCTCGAGTTTAACAGGTTCTGATTCTCTTTCAATTCCTGCAAGCCAACATCTCCCTAAAACTTGTGCTCCTGCTGCAGTTCCTGTTGGTAGAAGCTTTTTGTCACATTTTTTGATTGCAAGAGCAAGTTGCTCGATGTCTGTTATTGAAGTTGAATCAGCAACTATAAGCTTTTTCCCCTCTTTTATTAATTCGTTGATTTTAATTAATATAGGTCCGGCTCCGTTCATAATTGTTTTTAAATCAATAGTCCCAACAAGTTCCTTTTCTTTCTCTCCTAACTGAGAACGAAGTAATGTTGGTATATGTGATTCTAAAATCGGGGAATGAGGATCCATTGCAATTTCAGTTCTTCCGATAGGGACGCCTTTTAAAAGATGATACCCTCCAACAGTAATTCTCCCCTCTTGAGGAAATGCCGGTATTATAATTGCAGCATCGTATTCCAAAATATTCAACATTGTAAGCGTTTCTTGAGCAATATTGCCTCGAAGAGTTGAATCAATTTTTTTGTAGTAATAATCGAAGGAAAAGTTTTCCAAAAACGATTTTACAGCAATCTTAACTCTTTCAACAGCCTCAGTAACATTAATATTTCTTGATTCTGTAGAAACAGCCCAAACTTCTGTATCATCTTTTTTTTGCGGAATATAATTATTGTCTAAAAGAATTTTTGTATTAGCACCGCGAAGACGAAATTGAAGCGCAGTATCGTTTGCTCCAGTTAAATCATCTGCAATTATACCGACTATGTCTGATAAAATCATTGTTCAGCGTCTCTTTTTGATCCTAAAAGTCTTACATTGTTGGCTACAATAAGAAAACGTTCTCTTTCTTCACCGGTCTGATCTGTCCATTTGCTGATAGAAATTCTACCATCTACGACTACTTGACGACCTTTTTTTATGTATTCGCCGGCGAATTCTGCCTGCTTATCCCAAACCTCTATATTATACCAGTCTGTAACCTCTTCTTTTGTTTTTGAATCCCATCTTCCTACAGCGAGCGAAAATGTTGTTTTAACCTTACCTGATTCAAAATATTTGATTTCTGCATCCTGACCGGCTCTGCCTATAATTGTGGCGGTATTCATTAATTTTCTCCTTACTAACTTAATAACTCAATTATATCATGTATTCAATTTAAAACGATTAACTATTACTAATTGTAAATTTTTTTCTGTTTGGTAGCAAAAATTTAATTTATAAGATTTAAAATAACATATATTAAGGAGAAAAGAAGTGATATTAAGTGTAAATTCGGCAGAAAAAGTAGTTCCTATAAATTATTCAATAAAGAAAACTAAATCCCAACAAAGCAACAATTTACCTCAAAATTCAGATCAAAAAGATATTCAAGGCATCCCACGAGGGTATGTATCTTTTAGAAAAGCAGAGGAGAGTAAATTACATTTAACAGATGATGCTCAAAGGCTTCTGGAGAGCGCAAAGCTTATCGCAAAAACTTATCATCATAAGGAGATTTTGCCTCAACATATTATCCAAGCAGAACTTGATATAACGAGATTTAATATCGAAAACTTGGGTGATGAAACATTAGACAGTGGTTCTGTAGAATATGTATCTTCGCTTAACCACATGGCAAATGATTATTCTAAAACAAATTTGGTTGCAAGTGCAAAAAATAGGAAATTTTTAAATGCGGTATTAGATAATTTAGAAGAAGATAACAGGAAACTATTAGAGCAAACAGAAGTTGATGAAGAATATCAAGAAGAACCAAAGCTATCAAAACATATTGAGTCAAATCTTCAAAAGCTTGTAGGTCAGGTTCCTGCTATTAATGCTTATGTTTTACTGGCTACGGCAATTAATACGCTTACAAGTGAAGGAAACTTATATGCTTCTGATTTTTTAAAGAGTTTAGTGAGTTTTGCTGCATATAAAAATAGTGATGATATTAAAAAAAGTTATATGAAAGCTTATGATGCAAAAGCAATAGATGCCTGGAATAAACTTGCACTTGGCTCAAATATGATTATTACATATACAAATCCTAAAGAAGTTGATAGGATGACAGCAAGTATAATAAAGACTATGAATCAGCCAAAGTACGGTAATTTTAATAGTAAGAATACACTGCTTTACGCTATGTCTGAAAATATAAATGATAAATTGCTGTTGCAAGAATTAGTTAATCTAAAAGATATTTATCCTGAAAAAAGAAAAATAATTATGGTCGATATGGGAAATTTAATTGCTAATTCTGTAAAAGGGAAGCATGATGAGTTAGAAATTTTCACAAATCTTTTCAGTATCATAGGTAACTCCGATGATAATTTGAAATTAATGTTGTTTCAGGATAAAGAAAGTTATTATCAATTGAAAGGAGAACCATCATTTGCTCCTTTTTACAATAATATGGTAACGTATGCCATTCCTCAAATTCAAACGTATGAAGCAAGAGCTATGTTAAATAAAAAAATGCTTCAAAATGTAAAAACTCCTTTTACAAAAGAAGCAAAAGACAGGGCAATTTATCATGCATCTAATATAAATGGTATATTCCCGGATAAAGCTGTAGATTTGATGAAAAGAATTTCTGAGTATTATGGTGAGTCAAGAAAGAAAATAACTTCAAAAGATGTAGATGAGTTTGCACAAATTGGGTATGAGTTGTTTAGCAATAATGATAACAATAAATCCAGTATAATATATGATACAGGAAAGACTTTGGATACATTATACGGTAAAGAAACTACTAAAAAGGACGTAGAAGCTATAATAAGGCAGATAAAAACCGGCATTATAGGAACTAGAGGTATAATAATTTCTTCAAAGGATAATGAGGCGGGTTCAGGCAGAAGATACACAGCAGAAACCATTGCTGGCGAAGCAAAAATTCCATTTGTAGCAATTGATGCTGCAGAGTTCGCGACTTCTGAAAGGGATACTGATGGGCTTATCGTTGACACCCCTAAGAAACAAATGAATCAGATCTTTGCTGAAGCAAAGAATGCTGCACGCCAAAACCAGTATAAGACTGCGATTGTATATGTTAATAATTTTGAAGAATTAGCTTTCTCAAGTCCGTACTTACCTGGTTATAAGCAAGCTATGTCTCAATTGACAAAGGAAATGCAGAAAGCTGTACAAGAGGATGTAAGTATATTGGTTATAGCATCTACTGACGAAGACTACGCACCGTTAATTCCTGTATATGTAAGAGGTTTTAACCAGTCTTTGTCTGTTGATTCTCCTGCTTTTAACAAACGTGCAAGAAAAGAAGTTTTGGTAAATAAGATAAATGAAGTTAGGTTGCCGTTGGCTTATAAAACAGCAGAAGAAAAAGATGCTATTATGGATAGGTTGGTTAAGCTGACTGAATACATGTCTTTTGTTGAAATAAAATCTTTGATAGATAAGACAATTCAAATTATGTATGAAAGAAATAAACAAAAAGCATCAATTGGTGATTTTATAGAAGCGTATTTGCAACTTGTAACAGGAAGAACTTCGCGTCCGGAGATGCCGGAATTTAATAAACGCGCAACAACTTCTCATGAGTGCGGACATGCAACTAATTTGGAAGTGATGAATGATATTTTGAAAAGAAAGGGGAAGCCTTGGCATCAATTTAGGAATGTCAATTTTATAACTCTGGATCCGAGAGGAGGTTTCTTAGGTGCTGTATTTGAGGATAGAGCTGATAATACGGACTATCCTTTTGAAGCGATGTTTACTGGTCTAGTTTGTTCTTATGGCGGGTATTCTTGTGAAAAACTTTTCTTTGGTATGGATGGTTCAAGCGGAATCTCTCAGGATTTAGCTCAAGCCACTTCAGCTGCAAAAAGAGGGATTGAATATTTCGGCTTTGGGTTTAATACAGGAAAAGTTTCTAATGCGGCTAAAATTCAATCATCTACTTTTTCTGAAAAAGTTTATAAGGATATGGATGTAATTCTTACAAATGCTAAAGTTGCATCTGACTTAATTACTGAAACCTATAAAAAGTTTAATGAGTGGTTTACGCAGAAGTATTCTAAGCTTATTGGAACAGATGATTGTATGGTCGACGGTGAAGTATTTAGAAAACTCCTTTCTAATTGGAAGAAATCGTTGACTATTGATAAAAAAGAAGAAGTTAATATTATGGAAGATATGATTATGGATATCATAGATTGTTCTAAAAAAGGTATAAAATACGGACATTTAAAAAAATAATATAAAACTCAAGAGATAATAAAAAAGCGGTAAGTGTATTCACTTACCGCTTTTACAAATCCTTTTTACAAATTTATTTTTTTACTTCTTTTGGAGTTTCAGCTTTGACAGGTTTTGGAGCTTTTTTAGGATTAAACGAGTCATTTAAGTACTCAATTTTTGCATTTTTCATCAGACCCGCTGTCAAATTCTTAAGTATTTCGATTTGTTTTTGTGTTTCTAAGTAGAACTTAATTTCATCTTTTACCTTAACAAAAGGAGTTGAGCCTGCTGCCATTCTGTCTGTAACTTTGATAATATGGAAACCATAAGGTGATTTTACTAATGTTTCACTTATCGTGTTAGGTTTCATTGAAAATGCTGCATTTGCAAATTCAGGAACCATTGCTTCTTTAGGGAAGAAACCTAACTCTCCGCCTCTTTCTCCGCTAGCTTTATCGTCTGACTTCTTCTGAGCAATTTGTTCAAAATTATCAGGATTTTGTTTTACTTCTTTTAATATAGCTTCAGCTTTTGCTTGTTGAGCTGCAACTTGTTCTTCTACTTTCTTATTTAATTCTGCTGGATCTATATTTGGATTTTTTGATTTAATTTGTTGAATTATATCCAATACATTTGCAGAAATTAGTATATGAGATGCTCTTACCTGTTCGCCGTGAGTGAATTCGCTCTTATGTGTGTTGTAATATTTTTCAGCATCAGCATCTGTTATATCTATTTTTTGAATAGAATTTACAAGTTTTTTGATTTTTATTTGTGTTTTTAAATCATCTGTAAATTGAGAATTAGATACACCTCTTTGTTTAAGTAGTTGATTTAATTGTTCTTTTGAACCTACTCTGTCTATTATAGTTTTTAATTCATTTTGAACATCTTCATCTGTTGCTGTAATTTTACGTTTAGCAATTTCTTGGTCAAGTAAAGATTTTATTATTAATTCATTAACAATTTTATCCTTGAATATTCCATACATAGGGTTTTCATCTGATTTTACAAAATTCTTTGAGCCGCCAAATGATTTAAGAAATGATTTATCAACACTCCTGTCAAAGGCTTGATCAAATTCTGCTTGGGTAATTACTGTACCATTTACTTTAACTATTCCTTCTGATTTCGGAAACAGAGTACACCCAGATAGTAGCACTGTTGATAATGCAATGCATGTGATTAATTTTTTCATTTAATACTCCTTATATAAACTCTCTACTTGTATTTACTTATGGTTTCTTTTATATAATAAAACAAACCTGTTAAAATGTTAAATATTTCTTCAAAAGTTAGGTTTTGATAATTTATTAATAAGATAGATTTGCCGTCTTGACAGGTTTTTGGCGCTACGGTGAATTTAACTCTTCTTAATATATTTTTATCTAAACCGTTCTTGATTATGTTCCATTCATAAGGTGTGAACGGTGAATACACTCTTATATCGTTGCCGGCTTCTCGAATTATTGTAACTCCGCATTCTGTTGCGGCTAATCTTATTTGTATTAATTTTATTAAATTTTCAACCTCGTCTGGAATTCTTGAGAAGCGGTCTTTCCATTCGGATACAATGTAGTTCAATTCTGTTTCATTTTTTACATCAGAAAGTCGTTTATATTCAATCATTTTCTGTTCAGTCGAACCAACCCACTCATCAGGAATAAATGCTGTAATATTTATATCTACAATTGTAGGTTTATTTGCTTTAACAGTTTCACCCTTAAGTTCATTTACTGTTTCTTCAAGTAATTGGCAGTAGGTATCAAAACCTACGTTAATCATGTGTCCGTGTTGTTTTGTGCCTAAAATATTTCCGACGCCTCTTATTTCAACATCTCGCATTGCAATTCTATAACCGCTTCCGAGTGTTGTAAACTCTTTTATTGCTTTCAATCGTTCTGTTGCTTCTTCCGATAACTCTTTATTCTTTTTGTAGAAGCAATAACAGTAAGCTTGTTTTTCACTCCTTCCCACACGTCCTCTTAGCTGATATAGTTGTGCAAGACCGAGTTTATCTGCCTCATGGATAATCATTGTGTTTGCGTTTGGAATATCAAGCCCGTTTTCAATAATGGTTGTACATAGAAGTATATCTGATTCGTGATTATCAAAACCTATAATCACGTCTTCTAGTTGTTTTTCGCTTAATTGCCCGTGGCCGATTGCAATTCTTGCTTGCGGTACCAATTTCTGAAGCTCCAGCTTGAATTCTTCAATTGTTTCAACTCTGTTGTATAGATAAAAGACTTGTCCGTCCCGGTCTAATTCGTTTACTATAGCATTTTTAACCGTCTGCTCGTTGTATTCTCCGACATAAGTTTTTATAGGAAGCCTGTTCTGAGGAGGGGTGTTAATTACAGAAATGTCTTTTATTCCGGAAAGTGACATATATAAAGTTCGAGGAATAGGAGTTGCTGACATTGATATGATGTCAATATTCTCTCTGAATTCTTTTAATTTTTCCTTATGCCTTACTCCGAAACGGTGTTCTTCATCAATAACCAACAGTCCTAAATCTTTAAATTGAACGTTGTCTTGTAAAAGGCTATGTGTCGCTATTACAACATCGCATTTCCCTGTCGCAATATTTTTTAAAGTTTCTTTTCTCTCTTTTAAGCTCCTGAATCTGCAAAGTAGCTCTACATCGATGCCAAAGGGTTTAAATCTTTCTGATACTGTTTGAAAATGCTGAAGAGCAAGTACTGTTGTAGGTACAATTACCGCAACTTGCTTAAGTGATGTTACAGCCTTAAACATAGCACGCATTGCAACTTCCGTTTTACCAAATCCAACATCTCCGCAAACGAGCCTGTCCATAGGATTTGGACTCTCCATATCGGATTTAATTTGATTTATGGCTTTTAATTGGTCTGGAGTTTCTATATATTCAAAAGTATCTTCCATCTCCAATTGTAAAGGCGAATCAGGTGCAAATTGGATACCTGTTTGCATTTTTCTTCTGGCGTACAGTCTTAATAAATCATAAGCTATTGTTTCAACTTCCTTTTTGACTCGTGTTTTTGTATTTTCCCAATCACTTCCTCCCATTCTGGAAAGCTTTGGTTTTATTTGACCTGAGCCTCTGTATCTGCATAGCATGTTTATTTGCTCTGCCGGTATATGTAATTTATCCTTATTCGCGTATTCTATCGTTAAATAATCTTTTAATTGACCGTCAAATTCTTGCTTTGTAAGTCCTTTATAAATTCCGACTCCATGAATAGAATGTACTACATATTCGCCTTCTTGAATATCATTTATACTTTCTATGTACTCGGCTTTCTCTTTGTAATGGCGCTTTCTGTTGGTTGGAATCTCTTTTTGGCGCTTATTAAAAAGTTCTCTGTCTGTTAGTAAGAGAATTTTCCCATCTCTTATTTCTGTTCCTTGTGAAGTTATATTTCTTATGTATTTTAAGTCAAAAAGACCATACTCAGAGAGAACTTCTTTTACTCTTTCTTGAAAATCCGTTGCAATAGTTATTTGATAACCTTTGTGTTCTTGGATAAATTTGGCAACTTCGTCCATATTGGCATCAAAGATTTGAACATTTCTTGCATCTATGTCAATAACTTCATTATTTTCGTCAGATAGAAAATTGTTTAAGTAGATTTTTTGAAAACTTGCCAATTGATTTGTTATTTCTGTATAAGTAAAATGATTTATCTCTTTAAGCGGATATATCATTTGTGTTTTTAAAGCTTCATTATAATTGTTTATAAAACTGTCATCAATTTGCTGGAATTTAGCACTTACCTCTGCGTACTCGTCTACGACGATTACATAATCGTCAAAATAATCAAATATACTTACAAGATTTTCGTTAAAATATGACTGATATACGTTTATTCCTTCAAAAAATCCTTCATTGTTGAGTTTTTCATTCAGTTCTTTGGGAAAATCGTTTGGAATATTTTGAGGAAGTATGAATTTGTATAAAGGTTTAATGTTAATTTGCTTTATTTTTTCTATGGATTTTTGAGTTTCATTATTGAAAAATCTTATATCAACAATTTCGTCGCCCCAAAATTCAATTCTTACTGGATTTTCTTCCAGAGTGTAAACATCCGTAATATCACCTCTGATGCTGAATTCTCCAATATCAGAAACCATTGTAGAGCGTTTGTAGCCTAAATTGATTAATTTTTGGAGCAAATCTTGTTGAGAGATACTATTTCCGATTTTGAGCGTAAAAGAATTTGCTTCAAAAAAATCTTTTGTCGGAAATTTCTCTAACAGAACTTTTGTTGGAGCAATTACTATCTCTGGTCTGTCCAGAAGAGTTTTTATTTGTTTTTCATAATCATAAAGACTCCCTGCAACAGATTCGTATGGGGAGATGTTTTGATAAGGTAATGTTACACTCTCAAGCTCAAATAATCGCTCCAAATCTGCAGAATACTTAAGCGCAGATTGTTCGGTTGAGGTAATAAATAAGACTTTTCTTCCTGAAAGTTCATAAATATACTTTAAGAGCAGTAAACGACTAAATGCCGTTAAACCTGTTAAAGTAAAGCTTTTACCTTTTTTTACATTTCTTACTAAATGGTCAAAAAATGTTGCAAATTCTAATTTCATTAGCTATGATTAGGGCTTTCGTACTCAATACCCATTTCCTTTAAAGCTGCAATAAATCTTTCTGCACAAGCATGTTGAACCTCCGGCGGAACAACTCTCAATAATTCTACAGTTTTAGATATAATGGGATCTTTATCGTACCAGCGAGAACCGTTAACAGGTTTTACTAAATCATAAAACCTATCTAAAGCTTCCTTTGAAACTTTTTGTTCTAATTTATCAAGAAAAACTACAGCATGTTCTTTTAACTCATCCTGATAGTTTTTTAAAAGCTCAATAACTTCCAAGAGTTTTGGATCATGGTCGTACCATCTCTTATAAGCGGGACTCATTTAATACCCCCTTTATTTGATTGTCAGTTTCATCATTATATCTATAAATTTTTCCACCTAAGTTCTGAAGCTTGTATTCAAACTCTTCATATCCTCTGTCAATATGGTGTAATTTTTCGACAGTCGTTTCTCCTGTAGCCATTAAACCTGCAATAACAAGAGCTGCACCTGCTCTCAAATCACTTGCTGCAACAGTTGCCCCCGTAAGATTTTTAACACCTTTTACGATAGCATGGTTTCTATCCTGATGAATATCTGCCCCCATTCTTCTTAAATCAGGTACTTGCATAAAACGATTTTCATACAAACTTTCAGTAATAATACCGACTCCATTTGCTGTGGTTAAAAGCGTCATGGCTATTGCCTGCAAGTCAGTAGGAAAACCAGGATATGGCTGAGTTACAAAATTTATAGAATTTAAACGGCTTTTGCAACTTACCTCAATAGTAGTAGGTTCCATCAATTTTATGCTCGCACCCATTTTTATTAATTTATCATTGAAGAAAGTCAAATGTGCAGGGAAAACATTTCTAATAATAGCTTTGCCCTTAGTGGCAACAACAGCTGCCATAAAAGTTCCGGCTTCAATTCTGTCAGGAATTGTGGTGTACTCTGCGGAATGTAAATTTTCCTGTTTGACTCCGTTTATAATGATTTCAGAAGTTCCTGCTCCTGTAATATCAGCCCCTATTGTATTCAAGAAATTAGCTAAATCAATTATTTCAGGTTCTTGTGCAGCATTTTGAATTCTTGTAGAACCTTCCGCAAGAATTGCTGCCAACATCAAGTTCTCTGTAGCACCGACAGACGGTATATCAAGATAAATATCTGTTCCAACTAATTTTGTAGCTTTTGCATGAACATAACCATTTTCTATCTTGATTTTAGCACCGAGAGCTTCCAAACCTTTTATATGAAAATCAACTCTTCTTTCACCAATAGCACATCCACCCGGAAGAGCCACAATAGCTTCTTTGCACCTTGACATTAAAGCTCCCAGTATAATAAAGGATGCTCTCATTTTGCTTACAAGTTCATATTTAGCTGTTATTGAAGTTATATCAGTTGCGTCTACTTCAACAGATTTTTCTTTTTTATCATAAACATACTTTGCACCTAAATCAGACAGGACGTTTAACATTATATCTACATCCGTAAGGTGAGGTACGTTATATATTTTGGTTTTACCTTTCACAAGAATTGTAGCAGCAAGATGTTTTAATACGGCGTTCTTTGCCCCGCCTATGGAAACTTCTCCTTTTAGAGTCTCTCCACCTATTATTTTGAACTTCTCTGCCAAAATTCCTCCAATCTATATATAATAATACAATTATTAAGATTGAATGTAAAGTAGTATTATAAAATAAATAAAAACCCACATTTTATGTGGGTTTTACTGATTAATAATTCTTAGCTTTCACCATAAAGAAACTTTGCGGATGTTTACAAACCGGGCAGGTTTCTATTGCTTTATCACCAGTGTAAGAGAAACCGCAGTTTGCGCATTCCCAGATGACCGGTTCAGACTTTTTAAACACTTCATTATTTTTTATATTTTCAAGAAGTTTTCTATATCTTTCTTCGTGCTCTTTTTCTATTTTTGCTACATTTTCAAAAAGAAGTGCTATATCGTTAAACCCTTCTTCTCTTGCTTCTTTTGCAAATTTTGCGTACATGTCTGTCCATTCATAATTTTCGCCGGATGCAGCATCTTCAAGATTTTCAATAGTTGAAGGTACTGAGCCTCCGTGCAATAGTTTAAACCAAATTTTTGCGTGTTCTTTTTCGTTGTTTGCTGTTTCTTCAAAAATTTTAGCAATTTGTACATAACCGTCTTTTTTAGCTTGTGAAGCGTAGTAAGTATACTTATTTCTCGCTTGTGACTCTCCAGAAAAAGCTTCTTTTAAATTCGCTTCGGTTTTACTTCCTCTTAATTCCATATAAATCTCCTTTCTATTTAGAGTAGTATTATAACATAATAATTTGTGCTAACATAGAGTTATGGATTTATTTACGCAATTGGAAGAAGTGAATCGTCAAACTCCGCTTGCGGAACTATTGAGGCCCAAAACATTAGATGAATTCTTGGGACAATCGAATGTTGTTGCTCCAAATTCGCCGTTGTTAAATTTACTCAAAACTCAGAGGTTATTTTCGCTTATATTGTGGGGAACTCCTGGGTGTGGAAAAACAACTTTAGCAAGACTTATTGCAACTAAGGTTAATGCTCAGTTTATAGAACTTTCTGCTGTAACTTCAGGAATTAAGGAAATTAAGGAAACTGTAGAGCAAGCCCGTCAGGCTTTGAGAGCTGGGCAAAAGACTATTTTGTTTATAGATGAAATCCACAGATATTCAAAAACACAGCAAGATGCCTTATTGCCACACGTAGAAAATGGAACAATTTTTCTTATAGGCTCAACGACTGAAAATCCATCATTTCAAGTTGTACCGGCGCTTATTTCAAGGGTGCAGGTTATAAGACTTAATCCAATCAATGATGTTAGCATGACTAAAATTGTTAACAGAGGGTTTGAATACTTAGAAAAGCATTATCAACCGATTCAATATGATGAAGAGGTTACAAAATTTATTGTAAATAACGCTAGGGGAGATGCCAGAACTGCTCTTAATCTTGTTGAAAATTCATATTTTGCAAGTAATTTCTCTAATGATACAAGACTTTTATCGGTAGAAATTTTAGAGAGTATAACACAGAAGAGAAATACAAGATACTCGACTCAAGAACATTATGATTGTGCCAGTGCATTCCAAAAAAGTTTAAGGGGGTCTGATGCGGATGCGGCGATTTATTACTTAGCAAAAATGATTGAAGCCGGTGAAGATCCAAGATTTATTGCAAGAAGGCTTATTGTATGTGCAGCTGAAGATGTTGGCATTGCTGATCCTAATGCTATGAACATTGCTGTTAACGCATATAGAGCCGTTGAAATTATCGGACTGCCTGAAGGAAGAATTCCTCTTGCAAACGCTGTTGTATATGTTGCAAAAGCTCCAAAATCAAATAAGGCTTGTTTAGCTATTGATAAAGCTCTTGCGGATATTGAATCTGGAAAAGATTTTCCTCCGCCAATGCATTTGAGGGATGCACATTACAAAGATGCTAAGAAATATGGGTTTGGTGATGGTTATATCTATACTCACGATGCTCCTTATATTGAACAGCAATTTTTACCTGACGAACTTGTTAATAGAAAGTATTTGGAGGATTAGTGGTAGACTTTATTTTGAAGAGAGGGTATAAGTTTTTTATTATATTCCTTTTTGCTTTAGGTATATTGTTAAGGCTGTATCTTTATTTACAAAATTCTTCTCTATGGTTTGATGAGGCCGGACTTGCTATTAATTTTTTTACAAAATCTTACAAAGGTTTATTGGGAGGATTAGATTACTTACAGGCGGCTCCTGCCGGTTTTTGCTTGATGGTTAAAGCATTAATTGATATTTTTCACTTTGATAATGATTTTTATAAGGATTATCTAATCAGGATAGTCCCATTTTTGAGCGGTGTTTTAACTTTACCGGCATTTTTTTATTTGATTAATTTGGTTTTTAAAGATAAAGTTAAGATTTTATTTTCGTTTGCGCTTTTTGCTTTGAATGCTCATTCAATAATATATTCATCACAATGTAAACAGTATGAAACTGAATTGCTATGTGCAGTAATACTTATTACGTTGTTCTTAAAGATTATAAGAGGAGAGTACAAATGGTTTTATTCTTTTCTAATTTCCATTGTACCTTGGTTTTCTTATTCTTCTTTCTTTATTATAGCTGCCGGAATGCTTGGTGTACTTGTAAAGAAAAGGTATAGAGAATTTTTATATTGCATTATCCCTCTTGTGTTAAGTTGTGTTGCGTATTATTTTCTGAGTCTTAAAGACGTTTTTCTAATCAATTATTCCGGCATGGATCAGGTGTGGGTTAATTTTAAAGCTTTCTTGGATTTTCACCATCCGATAAGATTATTTTTAAGATTTGGTGAAATTTTTGTTTCTAATAAAGTGTTGGCAATTTTTTCAGGATGTATTATTTTTTATTCTTTGTGTAATTTCTGTTTTTCCAAAAGAGATTTTTCAGAGAAAGTTTTGTTTTGCTTACCTGTACTTATTTTGATAATAGCTTCACTTCTTCATAAATATCCTGTTTATTCCAGACTTATTTTGTTTACGCTTCCTGTTTTTGTAATAGTTATTGCAGATTTAAAGGGATATTTTAATAACATTCTTAAATTTACTCTGGTTCTGCTTGTTATATATGCTCTTTTTTCGACGACTGTATATGCAAAAGAAATGGCTTATTCTTATGCCAGAGATGTGATAATTTATTTGCAAAAAAATATTCAAGAAAAAGATTCTATTATTATGGACAATGATGCCAATGAATTCTATTATTATATGATTGGTAAAAGTATAGACAATAAAATTTATAAAATGCCGGTTACTTGCATAAAATGTAATGTCGATATGTGTAAGGACTACATAAATTCATTGCCAAATGGAGATTATTATTTTCTGTCTTCTCATGATAATGTAGTTGACGTTGCAAAGGACTATAAAATGTATGATTTGCCTTTTAAGCCGAAATATGTTAAGGCTGTATACTTTAAGAAAGGGGATTGGGTAAGTGAAAGTAGATAGTAGAATACATGGTTTCTGTAAATTTATAATACCAACGGTACTTCTACTTGGTGTTTTAATAAGGTGTTTTGCTTATTTTAGAAATCTCTCTTTCTGGGGAGATGAAGCTTGTTTGGCTTTGAATGTTATAAATAAAAGTTATATGGAATTATTTAAAGGGCTTGATTATTTGCAGGTTGCACCTCCTTTGTTTCTTGTCTTTTCAAAAGCTCTTTATCAAGTTATAAATCCTCAATCTGTGTGGGTGAGAGATTTGTGTTTTAGAATAATTCCTTTTTTATCAGGTTTAGCTTCTATTCCTTGTTTTTATTTTTTATTGAAATTGATGGTCAAAAATAATTTTTCAAGAATTGTCGGGCTTATTATTTTTGTTTTTAATACAACGACGATTCTTTATTGTGCCCAATTTAAACAATATTCTTTAGAATTGCTTGTTTCAATACTCTTAATTATTATTTTTTACAAGGTGCTTTTTGAACAAAAATACAAGTGGTATTATTCTTTACTAGTAGCTGTGGCACCCTGGTTTTCTTTATCATCGCTATTTATTGCCGGCAGTTATTTTTTTATAACTATGTTTAAAAATATTAAACTTTTATTAAAACTGTGTATCCCGTTTTTACTGAGTTTTACAGTTTTCTATTTTGTATATCTAAAGCCTGTTTCCGCTTATAATTATGAGGGAATGTACAACTGGTGGCAAAATGGTTATGGTTTTGTTTCTTTGGTTCATCCTTTTAGAGTTGCAATAAGGTTTGGGGAACTTTTTAGTTTTAATAAATTTATTGCAGAGATAATTGGAGTTTTTATCTTGGCAGTCGCTGCGTGTTCTGTTGTTCCTATAAAGAAGGATAATTTCTTAAGGAAGAGTTTTACATATTTGCCTATTGTGTTAACATTCTTTGCTTCTGCTTTAAAATTATATCCCATCGAAGCAAGATTGATAATGTTTTTATTTCCATTACTTGTTATATCTATATCAGAATACAATTTAAAATATCGTAAATATATTTTAACTTTAGTTTGTTTTATAAGCATAATAACTTCAATATATTACACAATAAAACCTTATAAATTCTATACTTCAGCTCGTGAAGTTGTTAGTTATGTAGAAAATGATTTCACAAAAGGCGATAAAATCATTTTAGATAATGCTTTTCACAGGTATTTGTATTACATAAAAGATAAGAAAAACATAGTTATAATGAATGATGGATGTGGGGATTTTTATACACAAAGTTGCAATGACAAAATAGAGGATTTACCAAAAGGTTCTTATTATCT
Organism: Candidatus Gastranaerophilales bacterium; assembly: GCA_944323165.1. Lineage (GTDB taxonomy): Bacteria > Cyanobacteriota > Vampirovibrionia > Gastranaerophilales > Gastranaerophilaceae > CAG-196. Next base: position 92,003 of record CALURK010000002.1, read on the forward strand.
GGTTTTAAAAAATAATCCCGGGAAAATGTTAACGAATAAAATAACAGTAATAAGTGAATATAATTTACATTCAACCGTTATAAAATTTAAGAAATAAAAAAGGACTTCTACAAGAGAAGTCCTCTTTTATTTTACTTTTATCGGCTTATTTTGCTAATTTTTTGATAGCAAGAACAAGTCTTGATTTCTTTCTTGCAGCTGTATTTTTATGTAAAATACCTTTAGAAACAGCTTTGTCGCATAATTGATAAACTCTTGAAATAGCTGAATTCAAAGCATCCTTATCATCACCTTCAGCCAATGTTAAAGCTTTTTTAACAGCTGTCTTAATAGATGTCTTGAATGCCACATTTCTTTGTCTGTTTGCTTCTGCAATTAGAACTCTTTTTTTTGCTGACTTAATATTTGCCATTTTATATTTCCTTTCACTTGTGACAGAAATTGAGGTTAATGACTCCTTAATAACTGTCTATCACTTGAGGATAGTGAGTAAGTACATTGTACTAGTAAAAAATTTTTTTGTAAATAGCGTATTAAGCTTTTTTAATTTCTGTTAAGGTCGGATCTAATAATCTTCTTCCAATGTTATCAAAATTTATGGAAAATAAAGTTTTATTTCCGTACTTTATCATTTTTTCAACTACACCGCTGCCATATTTTGCGTGAGTTACTGTATCTCCTTGTTGAATCGGATCACTTACTACCATATCTTCTTGAGGGATATCGGCATTATATACAGGAACTATTGGGGTAGATGAATTTTTTGTTTCTAAAATTTCATTTTCGTTATCTTCTTCTAAGTCTATAGTTTCATTATTGCTCTCCAAAATTCCCTCATTTTCTGAACTTGAACTATCTTCTTCAAGTAAGTCCCCTTCATCCGATACATCTTCTAAGATATTTTCATCATTATTTAATTCGTCTATAAAATCTAAATCTGAATCTGAAATATCATCATCTTTTCTTGTAGTGAATACTTTGTCAACATCTTTAACAATTTGTTTGTCAATATCTTCCTCTGATCTGGTATCTTCTTCCAAATCATCTTCTGTCATGTCGACTAAAATATCATCCTCATCTGCTTCATTTGGATCCAATTCAACTATTTCATCAAAATCCGAATTATCATCCGTTGATATTGGAAGAACTTCTTGTTCCGATGACATCTCTTCTAAAGGCTGAACTTCTTCTTTTTCGTCCTCAACATTCTCTAAATCAATGTCAATATCTTCCGGAATTTCTATTTCTTCCGGATTATTCTCATCAGAAATTTCCTCAATAGGAGCTTCCGGCATTTCTACTTCTTCCAGCTTATCTTCACCAGTAATCTCCTCGATAGGGGCTTCTGGAATTTCATCTTCCACTTCTTCTTCCGGCAATATATTTTCTATTTCGGAATCAAGTGTTATTTCTTCTGGCTCCAGATTCTCAACAGGGATATAATCTTGTATTTCTTCAGACGTTTCAATATCATTTTCAAAGGCATCCTCTAACGGAATTTCTTCTATGGTATCTTCGGAAATTGCTTCCTGTAAAATTTCATCATTCTCAGATAGGCTTATAGGATTTTCTTCTAAAAAGTCCTCTTCAGAAGAATTTTCAAGAACGCTTATTTCCTCTAATGTTTCACCAATGACAGCCCTTTCAGATTGTTCTTGTTCAAGATTATCGGTTTGAAATTCTAAATCCTTTTCAACTAATTCTTCGTCATCTGAAGAATCATCACTGAAAAACAAGTTGTCTGCAGGAGGTACTAATTCCTCTTTTGCAGCATTGGAAATAATATTATCTGATTGTTCTTCTATATTTGCGATAATCTCTTCGTTAGAGAGTATATTCTCTGTATTTTCATCTTCTTTATCTTCTTCTATAATCTCAGGTTCAATAGTTTCTGGCTCAGATATGTCGGTATTGTCGCTTTCTTCTTGAAGGGAAGCTTCTATATCATCCTCTGAGATTTCTTCAGGTTCTGAAATTGCAGTGCCATCCGCGTCAGCGGCAACTACATCTTCTTCTGAAGAAGAGTCAGCTTTTACTTTTTCCTGGACTGATTCTGTATTTAAAGGTGCTTCTTCTTTGTCAATAGCATTTTCTTCAGTTTTTTCTTCCTCTGTAATTTCTTGTTTTTGACATGGAATTACTTCATTAATCAATTTGGAAGAAGATATTAAAGGTATGTAATTGACAGCTTCTCCGGCAATTAAGTATGTACCTTTGCAAAGTGATTTTAAGAATGTTTTATATACTTTAAAAATATCATTATTTGTAAGTGAAGGTGAGATTATAAAATTATCAAAAAGATTTTTTATGTCATTTAAGTATTTAAACTTAGAATGAGTTATAAAAGTTGTAGGCACAGAACCTTCAAGTATATTTTTTAAATTCTTTTTGCTTGTTGTATTTGATAATTCCAAAAATACCTGTAAACCATTTTTGTTCAGCATTTTTTCGTATAAAAATGCTAAATAACGGTTCTGAAAACTGCTGTCCAGTTTCGATAAATCAATTACTGAACAACTTTGTTCCAGAATTCTGTCAATTTTGTCGGCTTCAACTTTATTTTTTGCAAAATATCCGAGCTTATGGAATTTAGCAAGTTTATTTTTTAGAACAAGAAGCTTAAAGACATGGGATTTATCCACCATCTCATCGACAATATTTTTTAAAGTTTCAAACGGAACAAACGGAACCGTTTTCGAATAATCCGCGAGATCTTTAAAAATCTCTACAATAAGAGATTTGCTATCGCTTGTCGCATCATTAAGGCAATCTTGGTACATAAACGCTAGTGAAGCTGTATCCAGAGGTAACTTAAAATCAACCCCTGCTGTGAATTTCTTTGCATTAATTATTCCAAGAGTATCTATAATAACGACTTTTTTGTTTATATTGTTAAATTGTTTTGTAAGATTTCTAACTATAATGTTATTTTCTTCTTTATCATCGATGCTCATAAGCATTTTTTTGTCAAAAGCTGACGCATCAATTATAATATTCAAATCTTTTCCCGGCATTACGCCTGCAATAATCGGCTCATTCGCATTTATTGAATTGTTAAGTATATTGAATGTAAAGTCCTTAATTTCAGAATCTTCAGGAGGAAGAGTCTTATCATAGGGCTGTAAAGTGCCATCGTATAAAAATAGAATTTTAGCTATTGCAATCGAATTTATTCCGGAACGTTTAATTTGAATAATTTGAGCAATATAATTCTTTGCAAGCCCTGAAACTTGTATAAAAGAGGATAAGCTTATACTCTCATCAGCTTCAAATTTTATAAAACCATCTCTTACTTCTAAAATCTTCATCGAATAAATTTTACCATGAACATGCTTTTTTTTATATATTTTTTACAAAATATAAAATTTTAAAATTTTAAGCTTCGGAAACTTCTTTTAAAAATAATTCATGCATTTTTCTTATTTTATCACCTTCATGGACAGCACCGACTTCTAAATCATTGTTTTGATATTTCTTAAAAATTTCTTGTAAAAATTTTATTCTTTCAGGATTTGTTTTTTTGAGTTTGTTAATTGTGTCTACACAAAAATTTTCCTCATACATAGATGGAATTTCATAATTTTTCATTGCCTCATAATATTTTTTTGCTTCATCATATAACTCAGATCCTTTTTCAATAGAACCTTTTCTACTTTGTAGACTTCTTAGCTTAACGCAATCTTTTCTTAACATATCTTTATGGCGTTGTATATATTTGTCAATATCAACTTTTGATAAATCGCCGTACTTTTTGCCAGTTTGTTCAAGACAATGTGCGGGATTATTTTTTAGCTTTCTTAACATTGGTTGAATTTCTGCATTGAGAAATTCTTCCTCCCCAAAAGCTCTGTATACCAGATCTTTTTGTCGAAAATGCTCCAGCTCGTGACGCATTGTAGCTAAAACATCTGTTTCGCTTGTTTTTCCTCCTTGCATGTATAGTGTAATTGTTTTTAAATCCATACTTCCGCCGTTTGCAAAATCTGTACTGATTTTTATATTAGGTGTATCATAAGCGAATTTGTATCCTAAATCCGAACACATTTTATCGTAACTTCTTCCAAGCCATTGATCTATTTCTAATCCATTCATATCTTTGAATAATTCTGCATAATTTTTATCAATTTTTCCGCTTGAAACTAACTCCTCAAGTTTTTTTGCTTGAACATCTGTCAAAGCTTTAGGTTTTACTTTCCCCCGACTTGCAATCCATAATCCTATGCCGGCAAGTGCTGCGATTCCTGTTCCAATAAGTAACGTTTTGCCGACGGAAGAACCTTGCTTTTCTTGTTTTAGATTTTTAATTTTATCAGCAGCTGAAATGGTTGAATCTTTGTATGATATATTATTTTGTACGGGATTATTGTTATAGCTGCTGTTACTGCTAAAATTAGGAATAGTATTTGCTGTACCCTTGAATAACAATGGATACATTGGATATGCACAATTAATATTGTTAAAATAACCGTAGTTTATTGGTGATAACATAAAATAACCTATAGACCTTTCTAACCTTATATACAATAAGTTGGACAAGAAGTTAAAATTGCCTTTTTGTTACAAAACTTAATAGCTTATATTTGAATGTTTAGTAATTAAATTTAAGTTTGAAACCATATTTTATTTGTGGTTAAATTTTTGTATGAGAGAATTTAAGTTAAAAAATAACGTTAGTGTTTGCGTTAAACAAAATAAAAACACTCCGAGAGCAGCTTTAACATTGAATATTTCAATTAATAAACCGGAAAAATATGCCGGTGAATATTCGATTATGAACAGATTGCTCTTAAAGGGAACTAAGAAGTATTCATCTGAAGAATTGTCAGTTTTATTAGATGAAAATGCGATAGATTTTTCTTGTGAAATGAAATCTGATTATTTAAGGATTAGATTTGTATGTCTTAATGAAGATTTTGAGAAAGCGCTTTCTATTATGCAAGATGTAATCCTCAATTCAACCTTCTCTGAATTTGAAAAAGAGAGAGTTAAAATGAAGGGTGAATTAACGGCGGAATTGGATTCTGCAAAAGTTAAAGTGTCAGATTTATTTACAAAGACTATTTATAAAGATCACTATTACGGTCATAGTTATACAAAAGTTTTGGAAGAATTAGACCGAGTAACACAAGATGGTGTAATAAATTCTTATAAGGAAATTCTAAACACCGGAAAGAAAACTCTTGTTCTTGTAGGTGATGTTGATTCTGAATTATTGGAAAAATATTTGGGCGATCTTCCTGAGTCTAAAGAAAACAAATCTCTGATAGAGGCACCTTGCGAGATAACTCAGGAGTATTCTGAAATTATAAAAGAGGATGCTAACCAGGCACAAATTCTTCAAGGTTGGCTCGTCCCTACAATAGGTTCTGAGGAATATCCTGTATTAATGCTTTTAAATGTAATTCTAGGCGCAAGCGGGTTATCTTCAAGATTATTTTTAGAATTAAGAGAGAAAAAAGGTTTGGCATATACGGTAAGATCTGCATACGAAACTCATGCAAAGTCAGCCGTATTTAGTATATATATAGGAACAGAGCCTTCAAATATCAAAACTTCAATCGAAGGTTTTAAAGAGGAAATTGAAAAAATAAAGAAAGTTCCAGTAAGTGAGCAAGAATTGAAAAATGCTGTAAATAATTTGATAGGCAAACAACAGTTTGTAACAGAGACAAACTCTCAGCAAGCAAATATGATGGCTTACTATTCAATTATGGGAAAACCTTATGATTATCAGCAAGAAGTTCGAAAACTTCTGCATTCTGTCACTCCGGAGCAAATACAAAACATTGCAAATAAATATTTCACGGAAAATTATGTTTTGTCCGTAATAAAGCCTTAGGAGAGCAAGAAGTGGAAATTACCGGCAATACAAAAAATCCAAAAGTATTAGTAATAGGGTGTTTTCATGGTGATGAACCTCAAGGTAACTATCTGATAGAAGAGTATTTGAAAGAAAATAACACTACAAATCTGCTTTTTATTCCTTGCCTAAACGAGTATGGCGTTAGAAATAATGTTCGAACGAATGAAAATGGCGTTGATTTGAATAGGAATTTTCCTACTCGAAATTGGGAACTTACTGATAAAAACGAATTCTTCGGAGGAGAAACTCCTTCGAGTGAAAAGGAAACCAGATTTGTAGTCGATATTGTAGAAAAGTATAATCCCCAAATTATACTGACCCTTCATGCTCCTTTTAAAGTTGTAAATTATGATGGAGATGCCAGATCTTTAGCGGAAGAAATTTCGGAAATTATTAATTATCCTGTAGAGGAAAATATCGGATACCCTACTCCTGGGAGCTTTGGAACTTGGGCTGGTGTAGAAAGAAATATTCCAACGATAACACTTGAACTTGATGAAGAGGTTGAGGTAGAATCACTAAAAGAGTCGGTTTTTAAAATTTTTAAGTTGCTGGAAAATAAATAACAAGGAATAGTATGGAAGATATAAAAAAGATTGTGGAAGAGTGTGATTTAAAACACATAGCGATAATAATGGATGGAAATCGCCGCTGGGCAAAGGAGAGAAATCTCCCATCTGCTTTTGGTCATAAAAAAGGTGTTGATGCTCTAAAGGCTGCGATGCGTGCTTGTGATGATTTTGGGGTAAAGTATTTAACTGTTTACGCTTTTTCAACGGAAAATTGGAACAGAAAACCTGAGGAAGTTAATTTCTTGATGGATTTGCTTGCTCAAACCCTGAAGAACGAATTAAAAGAGATGAATGAAAATAATGTAGTAATTTCGTTTATTGGTGATACAACAAAGCTTAGCCCAAAATTACAGGAAATCTTGCAAAATTCCGTTGATACAACAAAAAATAATACAGGTGTAAATCTTCAAATAGCTTTTAATTATGGCTCCCGTGATGAAATAGTTCACGCGGTTAGGGAAATTATAGAATCAGGTGAAAAGGAAATAACGGAGGAAACGATTTCAAAACATTTGTATACGAGAAATATTCCTGATCCTGATTTGTTAGTCAGAACAGGTGGAGAAATGAGAGTTTCTAACTACTTGTTGTGGCAGATAGCTTATTCGGAAATAATTGTAATGGATAAATTCTGGCCGGAGTTTGACAAGGACGCTTTGGCTGAATGTATTTTGGAATACAACAAAAGAAACAGAAGATTCGGAAAATAATCTTGCTTTACATTTACCAATTTTTGTAGTAATTTTTACCATGTAAAGAGGTTTTAACCTCTGTGTAAAAAAAGAAGGAGAACTCAGATGAGTGAAAGAAAATTAGTTGGAACAGGCGAAATGTTCAAAAAAGCATTAGCTGGCGGATACGCTATCGGTGCTTACAACGTTAACAACATGGAAATTTTGCAAGGTATTGCAGAAGCTGCTGAAGAAACAAGATCACCAATTATTCTTCAAGTTTCAGCAGGTGCAAGAAAGTATGCTAACCAAACTTATTTGATTAAGTTGGTAGAAGCTGCTCTTGCAACAACTACAGTGCCTATAGCTTTACACCTTGATCACGGTGCTGATTTCGAAATTTGTAAAGCTTGTATTGATGGCGGTTTCTCTTCAGTTATGATCGACGGAAGCAGATTCCCATTAGAAGAAAATATTAAGTTAACAAAACAAGTTGTTGATTATGCTCACCCACGCGGTATTTCAGTTGAAGCTGAATTAGGTAAATTAGCTGGTGTTGAAGATGATGTTAAAGTTCATGCAAAAGATTCAACTTATACAGATCCAGAAGAAGCTGCAAGATTTGTTAAAGAAACAGGATGTGACTCTTTAGCTGTTGCAATCGGAACTTCTCACGGTGCTTACAAATTCAAAGGCGAAGCTAAATTAGACTTTGAAAGATTAGCAGAAATCAAAAAAGCAGTTAATGATATTGTTGGTTTTGATTATCCGTTAGTTCTTCACGGTTCATCTTCAGTTCCTGCTGAATTTGTAGCTAAATGTAATAAATTCGGCGGTAACTTACCTGATGCACAAGGTGTTCCTGAAGATATGCTTAACTATGCTTCTAAACACGGTGTTGCTAAGATTAACATCGATACAGATTTAAGATTAGCAATGACTTCTACTATCAGAGAATTCTTTATTGAACATCCTGAAAAATTTGACCCACGTGAATACATGGGACCTGGTAGAACTGCAGTTAAAGAAATGGTTATGCACAAAATGCGTGATGTATTAGGTACTGCAGGTCACGCTGACGACTAGTGCTAGATACTTTATCGGAGTGATTTTGGAATGTGATTTCAAATGCTCCTGGAAGATAAATTAAGAAAATATGGGCAAGACAGTTGGTTATGCCCATATTTTTTTATGTTACAATTAACCTATGAGTAAGAAGATTTTGATTATAGGAAATGGCGCAAAAGAGTACGCGCTTGCAAAAAAACTTTCAGAAAAACACGATATATTTATAACTCCGGCATCTGATACTTTGAAGGAGTTTGCAACTTGTATTGATATTAGAGAAGATAATGTTTCCGGGCTTCTTAATTTTGTAATGGAAAATGATATTGATATGACAATACCAATATCTTTAAAAGCCTTAAAAACAGATATAGTAGAGTTGTTTAATAATAATAGACAAAAGATTTTTGCGCCTGATAGAAATGCTGCAAAAATAGTTTTTGATAAGGCTTTAGCAAAAAAGATTTTATATAAACTGAGAATTCCGACTCCAAAGTTTGGGATTTTTGAAAAGCAAAATATGGTTTTGGATTATATAAAAAATCAAAAAGGGCCTTTTGTTTTAAAAACAGATGATTCAAATAGTGCGGCTGTTTTTACGTCATACCTTGCAGCCAAATCTCTTGTGGAGTCGAGTTTTATCGAGAAAAACAAGCGCATAATAATAGAAGATTATGTTTATGGAACACCGTTTTCTTTTTATACAATAACGGACGGATATAAAGCTCTGCCAATAGGCTCTTCAATATGTTATAAACATTATCTGGATGGAGATGGCGGACAGCTTACAAGCGGAATGGGAGCTTGCTCTCCAAATTATAAGCTAACGCAAGAACAGGAGTATTTCCTGATGGATAGTGTTATTTATCCGACTCTTGATTATTTAGAAATCGAGGGAAATCCTTATTTGGGAATTTTGGGTGTAAATGGAATTTTAACTGAAGATGGTAGTATTCAAATTCTAGGTTGGCAATCTTTCATGCAAGATTGTGATGCTCCGGCTCTATTAGAAGTTTTGGATGAAGATTTATATGGACTTTTCTATTCTTGTGTAGTAGGCTCTTTCAGTGATGAAGTAGAATATATAAAAAATAAGGATTTGTTTGCATCATCTTTGGTTTTGACGTGCAAAAATAAGAATAACAAAGAAAACGTTATAAAAGGTTTGGATTCTCTTGATGAAAATATGGTCTTAGTTTTCTATCCAGCTGTTTCAAAGAACCGCTATTTAGAATATGAAGCAAATGAAGGTGCTGTTGTTTCTATAACAGCGACTTCCGTTACTCCATCCAGAGCTATAAATAAAATGTACTCTGAAGCCGAGGATATATCCTTTGAGTCTGTTTATTACAGGCGTGATATTTGTAAACCTAAAATTTAAATTAACATTTCTTAATAATTCCTGATCAAAAAGGCAATTTTATATTTTACAAATACTTTATATATATACGAGTGATAAGAAAATTATACAAAGGATAAAAGGAGTACATTTATGGCAAGAGTATTGATTTCAATGCCTGAAAGCTTTTTAGGCAAAATTGACGAAGTCGCAGAAAACGAGAGCAGATCACGTTCAGAACTTATTCGTGAAGCTTTGAGAAGTTACATTGCACGTTCACAAGTTCGTAACAATACGTTGGCTGACAAGAATGCTAGGATTTTAGAGGCACTACTGGAGGGGTAGTTGTGAATAATAATTAAGAATAATTGCTTGATGATTATTCATAACCCTGAGGGGATTTAGTTAGAACGAGGAAAGAAGAGAAAAACACGAGAAGAGAAATTGTAAAAAGAAAAAATTAATGGGAAAGAAAACAACCATGGGAATTCTTGTTTCAAGAATTCCTTTTTTTTATGCAATTGACACAAGCTTCTGTTAGCGATACATTACAAGAAGTATGAAAAATAAGTGGATAAAATTATCTTTAATAATTTTAGGCTCTTTATTTTACTTTTTTGCTAACTTTCAAAGAATAGCAATTCCTGGAGCTATATTTGATGTTTTACAGCACGAGCTTATGGTCAGTGCCCCTTTTATAACGGCTTTTGGTGCTATTTTTATGTACATATATGCCTTTAACCAACTTATAAATGGTATATTGGTTGACAGATACGGAGGTTTAAGAGTTATGATGGCAGGGGGAATTGTCCTTGCTCTTGGCTCCCTATTATTCCCTCTTACTTTAAATCTTCCAATTATGTACTTTTCAAGAGTCCTTGTAGGGCTTGGCGGAAGTATGTTTTACTTAAGTTTGATTAGAGAATTGAGAGAATTCTTTTCTGATAAAAACTTTGGAATAGCAATTTCCGTAATGCTCTGTATCGGATATTGCGGCGGTATTGCTGCAAATGCTCCGTTTGTTTTTGCAATAAGGTACATGAATTGGCGCTCTGTATTAATCATTTTAGCAAGCGTTGTTATCGCTGCCCTAATAATTTTTGTCATTCTTTCATCTAAAATTAAATTTCCTGAGATTAATAAAAATGTGAAATTAAGAACTCTTCCGTTTAGGCTTGTTTTGCATAAAAAACATAATAGAAATTTATTCAGTTTTGCTTGTTGTAATTTTGGAATTTCTTATGTAATCCAAGCAATAATCGGTAAAAAATTTTTGGAAGATTTTTGTTTGATGTCGTCCTCAAAAGCCGCCATGATTCTTTCAGGAATGGCTGTTATTGCTGCTATATTTAATATAATAAACGCATCTTTTTGCAAAATGTGCCACAATCATAGGGTTATCTTTCTCAAAAATGCTTCTGTTATAACTTTTGTTTCTCTTTTATTAATCTGTTTATTCTTGGCTTTGAACATCAGAACAAACGCTATTGCTATAATTTTCTGTATTCTGGCAGCTAATGCCAGTTTAACATCGCTTCTCGTGCCTGTTCTTCATCTTACAAACAGAAAAATGGTATCAGGAACAGCCGTCAGTATTATGAATTTTTGCTTCTTTATGATGGTTGGAATTCTCGGAACCGCCGCTGGCTTCTTATTAAACGTTTTTGAACCGCAAAAAATAGGAAATGTTCTTGTCTATTCAAACAAATCCTATTTACTCGTTTTCGGTTTATTCTTTGTTATAAGCGTTTTTGAAATGTATAAGGCAATGAAACTTTCTAACAAATATTAATTCGAAATCTTTCTTATTCTGATTTCATTATTCTCAATATAAATTTCAACCTTATCAAGAATAGGGTTAATTCTCAATCCGTCAAGAATTGCTTTTGGAATTACGACTCCCCAGCTATTCCCTACTTGAACCATTTTTTTCTCAATCATGTTACTACCTCTATAATAACATAGATTATAACATTTTGTGCTTGATTTATTATACTTACTTATGTTATAACAAATGTAAGTATGGAGGGCGTATGAAAAAAGATTTTTCTAAAGATATTGATGAAATTATGAATATGATGGAAGTTTTAATCTATGCAGAGCGATGGATTGAAAGCGGCGGAGAATGCTCTTTCTCTGCTCAGGATGCAATTATAGCTCAAAGTGAATATCTGCTTAATAAATTACGTGTTTTGAGTGTTAATTATATCGGTCAATAATGAGTCAACTTGTGTTTCTAAATCTCTAATAGTTGAATTATTATGCAAAATAAAGTCCGATTTTTTTATTTTTTCTTCCTGCTCCTGCTGCGAATTCATCCTACTTAGAGCTTGAGTTTTTGTAATATGATTTCTTTCCATAAGTCTTTGAAGTCTTATATCATCATCACACTGTACAAAAATAATCTTGTCGAATAGTTTGTCAAAGCCTGTTTCAAAGAGCAAAGGTATTGAGATAAAAACTATCTGGTATCCCTTTTTAAAAATTTTTAAGATTTCTTCCTTTACTTTGGGGTGGATAATTTCTTCCAATTTCTTTTTTAAATCAGGATTGGAAAAAACTAAGTTTCCAAGTTTTTTTCTGTCAATTTTTCCATCTGTGAAAACATCGTAGCCATAAAAATCTTTCACTTGTTCTAAAATTTTGTGAGCGATTTTATCAGTATCATATACAGGATAATTTTTGTTAGAAATAAATTTTTCTACCTGAGATTTTCCTGACGCTATATTACCCGTTATTGCAACTTTGAGCATATTCTCTTTTAACTTTCAAAATATAATTCTTTAATTCTTTAACTTGTTTAGGCTTAAGCTGTTTAACCTCGCCTCGTTTAAGTCCTTCTATCGTAATTGTTGCGTGTTGAACTCTTTTTAAGCTTTCGACTTCAAAACCAAGTTTTGCAAACATTTTTCTTATTTGTCGGTTAATTCCCTGATATAAAATAACTTGAATTTCAGAACTTTTTGTTCCGATTTCAATAGGAGTTACATCTGCATACGCTATTTTCTGTTCTCCTGTATCAGTTTCTATTTCAATTCCATTAAGCATTTGTTCCGCTTGTGACGGAGTAAATTTGCCGTTAATGTGAACCACATATATTTTAGGAACTTTTATAGACGGATGGGTCATGTCGTTTATTAATTCACCGTCATTTGTAAGAATAATTAAGCCTGTAGACTCTTTATCAAGCCTTCCTACTGGTTTAAGATGTCTAAGCTCTTCCGGGATAACATCATATATGGTTTTTCTATTCTTTTCATCATCCGCAGTTGTAATATATCCTGCCGGTTTGTAGAATTTGTAGTATTCTAAATTTTGAGGTTTAACAAGTTTTCCATCAACGTAAACTTTGTCTTTTTCTCTCACGTGAAAACCCAAAATTTCAACCTTTTGGTCATTAACGCGAACTCTTCCTTCAAGAATAAGCTCATCAGCTTTTCTTCGGGAACAAATTCCTGTGGACGCGATATATTTATTTAAGCGGGGCATGCGAGTACCTTCTCAAAAGCATTCTTTAAAACTTCAGGCATTCTTCTGTGTAAACTTCCGTTATTGCGAATTGCAACTACTTCAAATTCTGCTTGTATAAATAATTTTCCGCTTTCTTTGTTTTTTATTGTTTGTTCAAATACAACCGTTACAGGGGTAATTTTTTTTACCCAAGTTTCAACAACTACTATGTCATTAAGTCTTCCTGAAGCCTTGTATCTGATATTCATATTTGTAACAGGCATTACGATATCCTGTTTTTCCAGATCTAATAAATTTAAACCTAGTTTTTCACAGTATTCAACTCTGCCCATCTCAAGCCAGCGAAGGTATGATCCGTGCCATACGACTCCGTATGCGTCTGTGTCAGAATAATAAACTTTTTGTTCAAATGTATGTTTCATAGAATTATTCTAACATGATATAATCAATAATGTAAGGAGGGTAATATGAAATTTTTACATTCAATGATTAGAGTTAAAAACGTGGAAGAATCTGTGAAATTTTATACTGAAGTTTTAAACATGAAGCTTGATAGCAAAAAAAGACTCGATGATTGCTGGTTATATTTTTTAACAGATGAGTCAGGCTGCTGCCAGATAGAATTAACTTATAATGATGAAACACCTCAAGGCGGATATAACCTAGGGAATGGGTTTGGTCATTTTGCTTTTGAAGTGAAATCTTTGAGTGAATTTACGGAAAAAATTAATAAATTAGGGTATAAATATTTATATGAACCTTTTGATTTGACAGGAAATGGTTCTATGATTGCTTTTATAAAGGATCCTGACGGATACGAAATTGAATTGATTGAAAAAGTTCAATGGTAAATAAAAATAGTAAAACTATGCAGAAAAATGGCTGTTTTTGAATTTTAAACAGCCATTTTTTGTGGTAACATTTCTTTACAAAAACGCAATTTTTATAAAAAAGTTGACTTTATATATATGTATGGTTAAAAAATAAGGTAAGTAGATTGGAGGTTAGGTATGAATATTGCTTTAAGAAAATTGGCATTATTGGAGAAAAATTTAATTCAAAGGGAAGAGGAAGCTAGACTGGAAGGCTATGCAACATCACCTGTGGATTCTGCATTTAGGGAACAAATTACAAAGTTAATGGAGAAAGTTAGAAATATCTAACTCTGATTTGTAATAGAAGAAAGATTTACAAGCTCTCTAAAATCCGAATTGTTTTTTAAAAGTTCATCAAATGATGCAATGTCTATTATTTCTGCGTTTTTCATGAAGACAATTCTGTCTGCGAATTTTATTGTAGAAAGCCTATGGGCTACAGCTATTATAGTTTTATCTCCTTTTAGGTCTTTTAACACATTACAAATTCCATCCTCTGTTTTTAAATCCAACGATGCAGTAGCTTCATCTAATATAAGGATATCAGGATTTGTATACAATGCTCTTGCAAGAACTAATCTCTGTTTTTGTCCTTGAGACAAGCCTGATGAATCAATAAATGGATTTGAATTTATTCCGTCTTTGAAATTATTTTTTATAAAGTCATATAATTGCGCCTTTTTTAAAGCTTCAATTACCAGCGCCTCATTAATATCTTTTGAACCAAATGTTACATTATCCTTAATGGAAGAATTAATCACCGCAAATTCTTGGGGGATGTATCCTATTTTTAGCGGAGTATTTATAATTTGATTATCTGTTAAAATCTCTCCTGAAGTAGGTTTGTAAAGCCCCGCGATAATATCTATAAGGGTTGTTTTTCCAGCTCCGGAAAGTCCTGCAATCCCAATAAATTCTCCTTTTTTTATTGTTAAATTTATGTTTTTGAGCACTAGTTTGTCTTTTTCATAGCCAAAATTAATGTTTCTGAGTTCAAGCTGTTGCTTTAAGGAATAATATATTTTATTCTGCGGCTCTTCAATTTTTGAGATGTTGAACTCTTCACATAAGCTTAGGATTTCGTCAACTAACGGAGTTACGGAATTGATCCCGTTAAGATTTACCTGAATTCTTGAAATAGTTGGTGAAAGTCTGAAAATCGCTGAAACTATGACGGCAAAAGATGCTATCAGTCTGTCTGGCTGAGAAAAGTTTTCTATTGAGATAACTGATAATAAGATGAACAACAAAATTATAATAAACGGTTCTGTAACAAAAGGTGGAATTGTATTTAAAAAGAGTGTTTCCTGATCATATTTGAAAAAATTGTGAATTGCAGATTTATAATTATCATAAAAGAATTTTTCATTGTTAGAAACTTTTACACCTTTTAGATTTATTATTGCCTCGTTACTTCTTTGATTAAATAAGGTTGAGGCTTCACTTAATTTCTT
Organism: Candidatus Gastranaerophilales bacterium; assembly: GCA_944323165.1. Lineage (GTDB taxonomy): Bacteria > Cyanobacteriota > Vampirovibrionia > Gastranaerophilales > Gastranaerophilaceae > CAG-196. Next base: position 107,313 of record CALURK010000002.1, read on the forward strand.
GGAAATTTTAGCAATTTGTGGCTTAAATATACAATTTTGTACACCGATAAGAAGTATTGCAAAAATCAATGTTACTAATGTAGCAATTGGGAATTTGACTATTAGAAATAATGATATTAAAGAAAAGATGAAGAAGTTTACATTTAGATTCAGTAATCTCATGATGTAATTACTTATGATGTTTGGTATTAAAAAGCCAAGTATATTTTCTTTTTTAGCAAGCGGAATTTTTGATGTTTCTTGATAAGACGTTGTTAAAAAATACCTCATGAAACTCAATTTTACTTCAGCTTCAACATTTTTAGTGAATTTTGCCTGCAAGTATGTGTAGAAAATCATAAAAATGTTCTTAAGCAAGAATAGCACGATAATAAAAATTCCTATCAAAACAGGTGAGTCAATCCAAGAAGTAACTGTTTTTTTTGATAGAAGCTTCATAATGAATGGATAAGTTAGGGCTACTCCAAAAAGTTCTAAAATACCTACCAAAAAGGATAGACAAGAATATCTATAAAAAGAATTTTTATTTTTGTTGAAATATTTAAAAAATTTTCTAAATCTATTCACACTTAAATATTACATTAAAAAAAATTAATTTCATATATGAGCAAAGTTTATGTGTTATAATATTGTTGAATGTTAGAAGGAGGGTATATGGCGAATCCAATATTAAATGATAAATTTGTGGATCAGGAAAGAGTTTTGCAGGGTGAACCGATGACTGTAAACGGAACAATTCAGATTACCGCATTTTTAGGAATTATTCTTATTGCTGCAGCAGCTTTTGTTTGGTCAAGGTTTACACTAGGTTATACAGATATTGCTATGATGTTAACTTCCGTTGGTGGTATTGCAGCTTTTATTATCGGTTTGATAGTAGCTTTTACAAGAATTAAATACCTTATTCCTATATATGCAGCCGCAGAGGGTCTGCTTTTAGGTGGTGTTTCGTCTATGTTCGAAGCTTCTTATCCGGGAATTGTTGCGCAGGCTGTAGCTGGTACATTTGCAGCATTATTCTCAATGCTTATACTATATAGAACGAATGTTATTAGATGTACCGATAAATTCAGAAGTGTAATTTTTATCTCAACTGCTTCTATAGCTGTTATTTATCTCGTAGATTTCATAGGAAGTTTCTTCCATTTTGCAGTTCCTTTAATAAATACCTCTTCAGTGATAGGTATAGGTTTTAGTGTTCTTGTAATTGTTATTGCAGCTTTAAACCTTATTATAGATTTTGATTTTATAGAACGTGGTGCGCAAAATTATTTACCTAAGGACATGGAATGGTATGGCGCCTTTGGACTTATGGTAACACTCGTTTGGTTGTATTTGGAAATCCTGAGGCTGCTTGCAAAACTGCAAGATAGAAGATAGATTTTTTAACAAGCTTCTTTTATAATAAAGGAAGCTTGTTTTTTAGGAGGGTGGAAGTGACAGAGATTTTATCTTTTATTATAGGTGTTTTAGTTTCATCAATTGTTTGTTATATTATTTATTCAAAAAAAATACTTGCTCTAAAAGAAGAATTAATAACGCTAAGTGCTAAAACAAAATCAACAGAAGATTTACAGGAAATTATAAAAAGAGATTTTGTTCAATTGGCGAATGAAACTATAAAGAATGAGCAAGAAGACTTGAGAAAACAAAACAGAGAAACTCTTGAGGAAAAAATTCTTCCGCTTACAAAAGAATTGGGTGAATTTAAAGCGAAGGTTGAAAGATTTAACTTAGCCGGAGTGGAAAATACTACAAAAATTGTTGAACAAATAGGTAATCTTGAAAAAAATAATAAAGTAATAGAACAAGAAGCAAAAAATTTGGTAGAAGCTTTAACTAAAAACCAAAATGTAAAAGGCTCCTATGGTGAAAACCTTTTGGATACAATATTACAGTCCTGTGGGATGGTAGAGGGAATTCATTATTCCAAACAAATGGTTATGACATCTGCCAATTTGAAAGATAATGAGGAACACATTGTAAGGCCTGATGTTGTCATTAATCTTCCTAATAATCACCATTTAATTATTGATTCAAAGGTTACTTTGACAAGTTATTTGGATTATGTGAAAGATGAAACTAAATTAAAAGAATTTAAGTCAGAGGTTAAAAAAAGGATAGTTGATCTTGCAAATAAAAACTATCAAAACGCCGGGGATTTATCTCAGCCAGACTTTGTGCTTATGTACATGCCAGTTGAAACTTCTGTTAATCTGCTGTATGAGGATTCTGAACTGATAAATAGCGCTTATAAATCAAATGTAATTATTGTCGGAACATCTTCTTTATTGGCAACAATAAGGCTTGTAAATCAGCTTATGGCACAGCAAAAGCAAAAAGAGAGTATTAATCAAATAGTTAATGCCGGCACAAATCTTTATGAAACTTTTGTGCAATTTTGCGAAGATTTGATAGATGTTCAGAAAAGATTTGAAGATGTTAATAAAAAATTGAATACAACAATTAACAGGTTTAGAAGAGGAAATAAAAATAAACCGAGTCTATTCTCTCAAGTAGAAGCTTTAAAAGATTTTGGAATAAGTACAACAAAAGAAATTCCGGATAAACTTTTACAGGATGAAGATGAAATGTTGGAAGGTGCGTATACAAATGACTAAAATTTTGGTAGTAGATGACGATAAGGCTATAAATGAATTAATAAAAGTAAACTTAGAGCTTCAGGGTTATAACGTAGTTCAGGCATATAATGGAGTTGAGGGCTTTGCTAAAGCTAAGCAGGAAGAACCTTCACTTATCATATTGGATGTTATGATGCCGGATGTAGACGGGTATACTATGGCACAAAGGGTAAGACAATGCCCTGAAATATCTGACACTCCAATTATCATGCTAACTGCACTTTCTGAATTAGGTAACAAAGTTGAAGGTTTTAATATTGGTGTAGATGATTATTTGACAAAACCATTCGAGATTGATGAATTAATTGTAAGAGTAAGAGCGTTGTTGAAGAGAACAAATCAAATTCCTAAATCAACAGCAGTAAGAGAACTTCTGACGTATAAAGAGATAACGCTGTTGCCGGAAACATACAGTGTGAAAATAAATGATAAAATTCAAAAATTGACGCCAATAGAATATGATATTTTTAATTTGTTATTCCAAAATCACGGTACAATGGTGTCAGGAGCAAGACTCTTAAAAGAAATTTGGGGATATGATCCCGACGACAATGTCGAAACTATCAGAGTCCATATACGTCATTTAAGAAGTAAAATTGATAAAATATCGGATGGTAAGAAATACATTGAAACAATTTATGGTGGGGGGTATAAATTAAATCTGTAATGTAAATAAATGTAAAGAAAAATAATATTCTTGAAATTATACAAAATTTATATACTTTATAAATATATGTAAGGATGGCTTATAAATATATAAAACAAGTATCTAAATAGGAGAAAAATTTGGTAGATTCATATTATAAACTGGCAATTCCAGTTGCATTACAAGAATATTATCATGTAACAGATGTTATAAAGTCCGATCTTCCCAAAGAAAAAAGTATTAGTACGGAAGTGTTAGTCGTTCGTGATTCACAAGGATATGTTTCATCTGTAAAGTATTTTACACCTGAAAAAGATCTTTCCAAAGAGATTTGTTACCAAAATAAAGAGATTTATAAAATTAATTATTATCGGGGAGGAAGGTTATATTCTACAGAAGAATATAGAAATGATTTATTAGAAGTAAAATTTGTGTATTTAAAAAATGGACAAATCGCCTATATGTACCAATATTCTTATGATAACAAAGGTAAGATAGTTGGTATAAGCAAGCAGACAAAAGAACGTGAAATTGCTGTTATGTATAAATATGACGAATTTGACAGAATTTCGGCGAGAGAAATTTATTTAAACGGCAAGAGTATTTTACACCAGCATTACGGATACGATATTTTAGATAGAATAAGTGAGTATTCTGATGACAATCAACGTATAAAGGTTATTAAATTAAGCCATAAAAATGAATTGTTATCGTACGTAGTAACGGATAAAAACGGTAATAATATAGAGATAGAAAATAATATCACAAAAATGGGTTATGAAAGCTCAAGGGTAAGTATAAACGGACATTATACAATAGTAAAAGATCCTAATTACGTGGATAATTTAATACTAAAGAAACCTCATACAAGTGAAGATGATTTAGATTTAATAATAGCAAATATCTTTGGAGTACGAGATGATGTTGTAAAAACAAAAAGAGAAACAAATATAGAAAATTTATTAAAAAAGATCATAAATGACAACGTAGAGGAGCGCGTTTTCCCAATATCGATGCGAAAACTTGCCCTGTATCAAAGTAGAGTAACTCAACAATCGTAATTTGCATAAATTTTGTAAAAATATCTAGTATTTTACAAAATATAAAAAATATAGTATAATAAACGAGTAGTCAGGTTATCAGGAGGTTTTATGAAGGAAGAGTTTACAACAAATGCGCGTCGCTGGTACGATAAAGATCCGGTACTGTCTTCTGCAATGAAAACGCTGGAAGAATCTGATGACGAAACACAAATAAAGGTCGCACTAAACTTAATCAAAATAATAACAGAACATCATTTGTCTAATACAGAGTACGAATCAGTAGAGGACATAGTATCAGCTGCAGAAGATGTGATGGACGAGTCAAAGCACGGTCGTTGGTATGATTTGGACGGAACATTAAGAACTGCTATCAGCTTGTTGCAGAATTGCCCGGAATCTACCAGAGGTATTATAGCTAAAGAAATGGCTAAAAATGTCATCGATACTATAAAAAAAGAAGAAGATGTTGATGATGTTGAAATAGAAATTCCGGAAGAGTAGCAAATTTTATTTTTAGGAGTTTTCACTATGATAAGATAGTGAGGTTCCAAGCAATGAAAATACAACCAGCAATGAATATAATGAAGCGTGATATTTTATCTCAGAAAGCTGCTCAGAAGAAGTTATCCAACGGGGTTGAAACTGTAAAAAGTTCAGTTTTGGATTTATCAGGCGAAGAGAATGGATATTTTAAATTTGGTAGTCGTTTGGTAAAAATGGTATTCCCAAGATAAGTTTAGTCGATATCAATAGGGCTTCTTTGTATTAGATCTATAGCTTCTCTTGCCGTAAACACTAATTCTTCAGGAATATTGGATATGGTACAGAATTGTCTAAGAACATCAACAACTCTTTTGAAGCATCTAACGATGTCACCTTCTCCCATATCGATTTCATCAATAATGCTGTCCCACTCAGCTCCATTTGTCCACATTTCTATAAGTGGAGAGTAGAATGCATTTATGTACATAGGATCTTCAACATCGTGATTTTTTTGTTTTTTATCTAAATCACGTCTGATGTCCTTTATCTTATTAAGTCGTTTTCTGACGTTTGGTGAAAGAGGTAGTTGAGAATACAAATCAGCTCTCATATCTTCTGTTGTAATAGCACAAACCACACTTGCCAATTCTGCAGGAGTTAGCCCGTCAAGAACGCCAGAGAAAATTATTCTAGCAAGAAATAGTTCATTTTCTGAGCGTAACTGTGATATTGTAACTCCTTGTTCTGTAGGGTAGTCATCTTTGATGTAGCCATAATCTATTAAAACGGCTCTATGTGATAGAAATTTATTCCAAAAAATATCCTTTTGTTTTTCAATTTCTTTTTCTAAAGCTTTTTCCTTAGAATAATATCTTTCCAAAACATCAATAATTTTCATATGTTTTTTGAAAAGTTTGCAATTATCACATTCATAAGAATGCATTTTGTGCAGCATTAACTTTGTTTGTCTGCCAAATTCAGCGGCATCATCGCTTAAAGGTCTATTTTTTTTCTTTTCTTGTTTTTGTATAGTTTTGAAAATTCGCCTGTTTTGAACGTAGATTTCTCTTATTTTATTGTATTCAAGCAAATCTTCATTTGTCTTGTTGCAGAAACATTTAAAAGAGTTGCACTCTTCGATTTTTTTATCAAACTCAGATTTAAGCATAAGCAGTGGCTCAAGTCTGTAGTTAGATGAAAAATATCCGAAGCTTTTTAACACAAGCTCTTTTGCTTCTTCAAGCGAAAATCTCTGAAGCAAATTAAGTACCATAGAATAGCTAGGAGAGAATTTGCTTTCCAGAGGATTTGCTTCACTGAGAACGAGTTCAGCGACCTCTTCCGGAGTTTGGAAAGGTGAACCTACAATAACCACATAACCGATTTCATCCATTCCTCTTCTTCCTGCACGCCCTGACATTTGAAGGAATTCGCTTGGAGTAAGTGTTCTATGTCCGGAATCAGTTCTTTTGCTGATGGAACTTATTACGGTAGACCTTGCCGGCATGTTAATTCCGGCAGCAAGGGTTTCTGTTGCAAAAACAACTTTTATTAAACCTTTTTGGAACAGTTTTTCCACTAAAACTTTCCAACCCGGGAGAAGTCCCGCATGATGAGATGCAACACCAAGCAAAAGATACTCAATATGCTTATTTTTGTATAGATACGGATTTTCTGCTATATATTCATCAATAATTTGTCTTATTTCATCTTGTTCTTTTTTTGTTACAAGACAAAGAGAAGCACATTTTTCCATTTGTTCATCACATTTTTTTCTGGAGAAAGTAAAGTATATAGCAGGAAGCATATTCTTTTCATGCAAATTTCTAACAACATCTTTTACGATATTTTTCTTTTGAACAGCTTTACCTCTTCTAAATTCTTTTTTCTCAGGTTTAATTTTTTTATTAAGGGTCCCATTAGGAGTCAATAACGGTAAAAGAGTGTTTGGTTGAGAAGAGTCAAAATAGTAAAATCTCAAAGGAACAGGTCTAAAGTCTGTATTAATAAGTTCGGTTTTGGAATGAACTGTGTTAATCCACTCTGTAAGTTTATCCGCATTTGCGACCGTTGCAGAAAGTGCAATGATTTGGACATTTGTCGGACAATAAATTATACTTTCCTCCCAAACCGTACCTCTCTGTTCATCGTTCATATAATGTACTTCATCCAATATAACATATTTTACGTCCTTTAAGTTATCAGTAACAGAACCGAAATTTGTTCCGTAAAGCATATTTCTGAATACTTCTGTTGTCATAACTACAATTTGAGCATTTCTATTAATGGATGTATCTCCAGTGAGAAGTCCAACTTTATCAGAACCGTATTTTTCAGAAAAATCATTATATTTTTGGTTTGATAAAGCTTTAAGAGGAGTTGTGTAAAAAACTTTTTGATTTTTTTGAAGAGCACAATGAATAGCGTGTTCTGCAATAACGGTCTTTCCTGCACCGGTCGGAGCACAGACTACAACACTTTTCCCCTCTGAAATGCATTTGCAAGCATCTTTTTGAAAATCATCAAGCTCAAACGGAAATTCGTACATTAAAACCTCAATAATAAACTATTCTCTATTCTTATTTTAACACAGAATTGAGAGATTTACTTTATGGGAAACACAAAAGCAAGGAGTTTGTAAACTTTAGGGTAGACTCTCCTTGCTTTTTCAGGGTAATGTATTCCCAAATCTTAAAAATTATAACAAGTTCAATGCAATACTTGGAGTTTGGTTTGCAGTAGCAAGTAATGTTGCAGAAGCTTGTTGTAAAATTTGAGCTTGAATGTAATTTGAAGATTCTTCAGCAACATCAGCATCTCTAAGTGTTGATAATGAAGAAGTAATATTTTCAGATTGAACACCAATAGATTCAATAGCAGATTCAATTCTGTTTTGTGCAGAACCTAAAGTTGTTGTACGAGCAGAAATGACATTTATTACTTCGTCAATTTTGTCAAGCATATCAGCTTGGTTACCCGTAATTTTTGTTCCATCATATCCAGAACAGTTCTTTGCAACCTCTGTAATGCTTTCTCCGAATAAAGAATTAACATCACCCGCTTCAAATAATGATGCGTCCAATGCAATCTGGCTAGAGGTGTCACCATATAAGCCAACTTGGAGGGTTATAGTATTCATAGAACCATCCATCATATTCAAACCGTTAAATTCACAGTTAGCAGCGATACGATCGATTTCTTCCAGTCTTGCAGTAATTTCAGATTGAATAGCCTTTAAAGAATCAGAGCCATAAGTTCCGTTAGCAGCCTGTTCTGTCAAATCTCTAACACGTTGTAAGTGAGAAGAAACCAAAGAATAAGTATCTTCCAAAGTTGTTAACATGTCAGCACCAGTTGCTGCGTTGTCTGCGGCTACATCCAATGAACCTAATTGAGTTTCCCAGTTTGTTGCAATTGAATAACCTGCTGCGTTGTCAGATGCGTGGTTAATTTTGTAACCTGTGGTCATTCTTTCAATTGCTTGGTTCAAAGAATTTGTTGCTTTGCTCAAATTGGATTGAACAATGAGGGATGAAATGTTTGTGTTAATTGTAATTGCCATTTTTACTCCTTTCTGGCGTCACATCCTACGAATGCGTCCGTGCATTTGTCTTTTATATTTGTTTAATTCCACACTTTCAGAATTTATAACAACTTATGGGAAATAAATTTACAATTTGTTACAATATGGGGCTAAAACAATTGTTAATGTTATAATTTTGTAGATGGGAGTTATATAAATGGGAAAGATAGTTATAGATAATAATCGTTGCAAGTCTTGCTATATATGCACAGAAACTTGTCCGAAGGGGCTTATAAAGAAAAGTAATAAAACAAATCGCTTGGGTGATTATATGGTAGAATTTGATGATCCGAAAGGTGAGTGTATAGGTTGTGCCATGTGCGCCAAACGTTGTCCTGATATGGCAATAACAGAAGTTTATAGATAAGGATATTTATATCGTAATACTGGAGAAAAAATGACAGAAGAAAAAGTTTTAATAAAAGGTAATTATGCAATAGCTCAGGCTGCAATAAATGCGGGTTGCCAATGCTATTTTGGTTATCCGATTACTCCTCAAACAGAAATAGGGGAGTATTTAAGCGGAAAGATGCAGGAGCTTGGAAGGGCTTATGTTTGTGCTGAGAGTGAACTTGGCGCAATAAATATGGTGATGGGAGCTGTGGCAACAGGAGTGAAGGCAATGACATCATCATCTTCTTGTGCGGTATCTCTTATGCAGGAAGCCCTGTCGTATGCCGCTTCTGACGAATTGCCTGTGGTTTTAGTAAACGTTATGAGAACAGGTCCTGGCTTAGGTTATATATATCCGGCTCAGGGTGATTATAACCAAGCTGTTTACGGAGGAGGTAACGGGGATTATAAGCTTATAGTTTTAGCTCCTTCTACTGTTCAGGAATGCGTTGATTTAACTTATAGAGCTTTTTATTTGGCTCAGAAATATAGAAATCCAACCATGATTCTTGCTGACGGACTTTTGGGACAAATGATGGAGCCTGCAAGTTTTGGTGAGTACCCGTATCCTGAAGTTGATGTTTCTTCTTGGGCATTAACCGGTGCAAAAGGCAGACCTGCAAGAACTATTTATTCTGTTGCGACAGAAGAAAAGAAACAAATTCAACATATTTATGATTTACATAAAAAGTTTGAAGTAATAGCAGAAAATGAAACTTCTTATGAGGAATTTAATACGGAAGATGCTGAGTTTATCCTTGTTGCATTTGGTTCTATGACTCGTAATATTAAAGCTGCAATGAATGTTTTAAGAGCACAGGGTAAAAAGGTAGGGTGCTTTAGACCGATTACATTATCACCGTTCCCGTATAAGAATATTAAAGCTTTAGCGGAAAAGGGCAAGGATATGATTGTGGTCGAAATGAATATGGGGCAGATGCTTAAAGATGTTAAGTATGCTGTAGAAGGAAAATCTCAGGTAAGTTTCGTAAACAGACCTTGCGGAGAATGGTTAAGTGTAGAAGAAATTGTTGCTGCTGTTAATGAAATTATTGCAGCTAAGGAAGGTAGTATATCCGGCAAAGAAATGGAGAGTCGTTATGCAACAAGTATTTAGTATTCCAAAGTCGATGAAAAAGGATTTTAAGTATACATTCTGTCCGGGATGTGACCATGGTATTGCAATAAGGCTTGTTGCGGAAGTTATAGATGAACTTGGAATTAGAGAAGATATAATTTCTTCGACTTCTGTCGGATGTTCAGTATTTTTGTATGACTTTCTAGATGTAGACTGTGTAGAAGCACCTCACGGAAGGGCTCTTGCTTCAGCAACTGGTGTAAAAAGAGCAAGACCTGATAAAATTGTATTTACTTATTCAGGGGATGGGGATTTTGCTTCAATCGGTTTGGCTGAATCTATGCATACTGCTTTAAGAGGGGAAAGGGTTACAAGTTTTTGCATAAACAATACAACTTATGGAATGACAGGTGGACAGTTAGGGCCGACTACTATGATGGGGCAAGTTACTACGACATCTCCTACGGGGAGAAATAGAGAGTATTATGGCTATCCTATTAAGGTTGCTGAACATATTGCATTATGTGATGGTACTGCTTATTCAGCAAGGGTTGCTTTGGATAGTATTCCGCATATAAATGAAGCTAAAAAGGCTATAAAAAAAGCCTTTCAAGTTCAGTTAGACGGTTTGGGTTTTGGGTTTGTAGAAATTCTTTCTTCTTGTCCTACTAACTGGCATTTATCTCCTGAGGGGGCGCATAAGAGAATTAGAGAAGAAATGATTCCTGTATTTCCTCTAGGAGTGTTTAAAGATATAACGGAGAATAAATAAATGGAAACAAATTTTATAATAGCTGGTTTTGGTGGACAGGGTGTTCTTTTAGCCGGAACAGTTCTTGCAAATGCGTTTATGTTACAAGGCAAAAATGTTACTTGGTATCCGTGCTATGGCGCAGAAATGAGAGGGGGCACTGTTAATTGTGAAATAGTTGTTTCTGATACAGAAGTGAGCTCTGTTCACAAGCAAGATACTGATTATGCACTTGTCTTAAATCAACAGTCCTTTGACAGATTTGTTCAACGAGTTAAAAAAGGCGGGACTATTATTGCAAATTCTACTCTTGTTGAAAAAACAAAACCAAGATATGACATTCATTATGTTTTTGCTCCAATGGGTGAAATCGCAAATAGTTTGGGAACAAGTAAAGTTACTAATGTTGTTTCTTTAGGTGTTTTGTCTTCTGCTTGCGAGATTGTTTCAAAAGAATTTTTAGCAAAAGGTGTTGAAAAGGTTTTGGGCGAAAAGAAAAGAGATTTGCTACCTCTGAACAATAAAGCTCTTGCGTTAGGGGCTGAGGCTTTACTTCAAAAAGCTTAATTTTATTCTTATTCCTGTTTGTAATAAAATACTAATGTACAGTTAGTAAGGGGAATTATGAAAAAAGTTTATATAGAAGTAATGGGTTGTCAGATGAATAAGTCTGATGCTGAGCGAATGTATGGAATGCTTGAGTTTTTGGACTATTATGAAACAGATAATCCAAAAGAGGCAGATTTGCTTATAATCAACACTTGTTCGGTAAGACAATTATCAGAAGATAAGGCTTACAGTGCAATTGGTGTTTGGGGTAAATGGAAGAAAAATAAACCTGATTTAAAAATTGTTTTTGCGGGATGTGTCGCTCAACAAGCAGGAGAAAATATTTTAAAACGAGCGCCTTATGTTGATTTGGTTTTGGGAACTCAAAGAGTTTATGAGCTTCCTGAACTTATAAAAATGATTGAAGCTGGAGAAAGGCTCGTTTCTGTTGATGAAATACCTTATGAAGAGTCTGATATAAAGATTAACAGAGTAAAAAGCGTAAATGCTTGGATTCCTATTATGGAAGGATGTAATAACTTCTGTACGTACTGTATTGTGCCTTATACAAGAGGAAGAGAACGTTCTAGAAAGTCTGAACTTATTATAAGTGAAGTTAAAAAGGCTTTATCAGAAGGTTTTAAAGAAATTACGCTTCTGGGGCAGAATGTTGATAGTTATAAAGGTCAAAATGAGGGTGAAAATCTTTCTTGGCTTTTAAGGCAAATTAATTCAATAGAAGGCAAATTCAGAATACGTTTTGTAACGTCTTATCCTACTGATATTACGGAAGAACTCATCAATACAGTAATAGAGTTGGATAAAGTTTGTGAGTATTTCCATATACCAATGCAATCAGGCGATGATTATGTTTTGAAGAAAATGAATCGTAGGTATGATTACGCTACTTATAAAAAGATATGTGACAATATAAGGAGTCGTATTCCTGATGTTACAATAACCAGCGATTTCATAGCAGGTTTCCCAGGGGAAACTGAAGAACAATTTGAAAATACCTTAAAGGCAATGACAGAGCTTGAATTGGATTACTCAAATACAGCAGCTTATTCGCCAAGGGAAAAAACCGTTGCTGCTAAGTGGGTTGATTTATATATCCCAGAGGATGTTAAAACAGAACGTCTAGCAAGACTCAATGAACATAATAGGAAATGCTGTTTAAAATCGAATCAAAAGTACGTAGGACGAGAAATGGAAGTTCTTATTGAAAAATTTGAAGGGATAAATGATAGGGGCGAAAATATCATTACTGGTCGTACCAGAAATAATAAAATTGTTCACATCCCTTATGATAAAGATATTACAGGAGAATTTGTCAACGTAAAAATAACCTCTGCGAGGACTTGGTACTTAAGAGGGGAGATGATTTAAAATGAAAAATGTCAGACAGGCAAATGTGAATATACACAAAGATGCTTGGGTTGAAATTAATCTGGACTCTTTGGCACAAAATATTCAGGAAATAAAAAAAGGTATTCCAAAAGATAAGAAATTTTTGGCAATAGTAAAAGCTGATGCTTACGGTCACGGAGCTTCTATGCTTGCACAAACTATGTTGGCATCCGGAGTTGATGCTTTTGGAGTATCTTCTGTTGATGAAGGATTAGATTTGCGTAAAGTAAAAATAAAAGCTCCAATACTTGTAGTAGGTGCAATTCCTCTTTGGGCAATAGAGTCAGCTGCTCAGAACGATATTGCTTTTTCGATATTTAATGATGAGCATTTAGAGGCTTGTAAAGACGTTTATGAAAGAACAGGGATTAAACCTAAGGTTCATGTTAAGTTAGATACAGGCATGAATAGAATTGGTGTGCGCTCAGAAAACGGAGTAAGTTATATTGAAAAAGTTCGTCAGGCAGATTTTGTAGATTTTGAGGGCGTATTTACTCATTTGGCTTCAGCAGAAGAGCCTGAAGAAACGAAGAAACAAATAGATAGATGGAATAGTGTAATAGAAAATATTGATACGAAAGGTCTTTTATTACATATTCAAAATACTGCTGCAACTTTTGCTTATGATATTAAATCAAATATGGTGAGGGTTGGGATTTCTTTATACGGTTTGTATCCGGATTTGCCGCAAAAAGTCAATTATAAGCCGAAATTAAAACAAGTTATGGGATTAAAAGGGAGAATTACAAACATTCACGAGGTTATGCCCGGTGAAGGTGTCAGCTATTCCCATAAGTTTATTGCAGAGAAAAAATCGAGGGTTGCTACAATTCCAATTGGATATGCAGATGGAGTATCAAGAAATCTTTCTAACAAAATATATGGCTTGATTAACGGGCATAAAGTTCGACAAATCGGTAATATAACTATGGATCAGATGATGTTTGACCTTGATGGTGTCGAAGCTCATGTTGGAGATGTTGTAACTCTTTTAGATGATAAAACTTTATCACTTGATAGTTGGGCAAAAATATTGCATACTATTAATTATGAACTAACATGCAGGTTAAAAGTGAGATTGCCTAGAATATACGTAAGGTAGGTGTTATATGTTTAATAGAGTTTTGAATAAAGTATTGTTAATAGCTGTATTTTCAGCTTTTGTGTTACCTTCATTTGCGGACGAAATCGTTATACCAGCAAAAGAAGATTTAAAAAAGTCAAAACAAACAGCAGAAATTCAAAATCTTAATCAATATTTTGAATATTTACCAAATGCCGTTCATAACAACTGGACACCTTATAAGGCTAACACAGATTATGAAGTAACAGTTCAGTTTAGGGTAAAAAAGAATGGTGAAATAACTGCACCCGTAATTGTAAAATCTACCAATGAAAAAGCGAATGCTTCAGTCTTAAATGCTGTAAAAGCTGGCGCTCCATACAAACCATTACCTTCAAAATTTCCAGGTGATAGCGTAAATACTCAAGTAGAGTTAAGGTATATTAAGAACTAATACTTTTTGCCTACAAGAGAATTGTGTGTAAGAATTTCTATATTGTCTTCAATAGGTTCAGGTTTTGAGCCAAGAGCTAATTCTATCAGATAATCTGCGAATTGAGGATTTTTAGGAAGAAACGAACCGTGCATATAGGTGCCAAATACGTTTTTGTATCTTGCGCCTTCAGTCTTATCCTTACCATTGTTACCGTTTCCGATTACAACCGTTCCGATAGGCTCTGTATCACCTTCTAGATATGTAAGTCCGCTGTGATTCTCAAACCCAACGAGAGTATTAGGTTCTACAAAATCACTTTTAACAGTTACGTTTCCTATAAAGCGTTTATTTCCGGCAATTGTGTACGCGTCAAGCAGACTAATACCTAAAAGCTTTTCGCCATTGTGAGGTTGATAATAGTGCCCCAAAAGCTGATATCCGCCGCAAATTCCTAAGAAAACAGCCATGTTTTCTCGCTCTGAAATTAAAAATTCCTTATGTTTCTGTAGTTCTTTAGAAACTTCAATTTGTTGTAAGTCTTGTCCACCGCCTATGAAATAAATATCGTGATTACTAATCTTATCTCCAACATTTATCTCATCAATTTCAAGGTCAATACCTCTCCATTCACATCTTTTTTTTAATGTAATTATATTTCCTATATCACCATAAATATTAAGAAGTTTAGGATATAAGTGCCCTAATTTTAATTTTTTCATCCTAGCCTGCCAGTTCTTGAATTAATTTAACAGATTTTTGACGTTTGTTCGTATGAATTTTTATGTAATCATCTAAAAGATTAAAACAAACTTGACAAACTTTTTCTGTAGCTTTTCTGTCATACTCACTTTCATAGTCAAAATCAAATTGTAACATTGCCTGCAAAAAATCTCTAATTTTACTATGCATTTTTAATCTGACACCAAGGTGCTCATTGCATTCCTTGCAAATAATTCCTCCCATTGATGAAGAAAAATACATTTCTTCGTCAAGAACTTGTTCTCTACAACAAAGGCAAGTATCTAATTCAACACAAAATCCCATTATAAGAAGTATTTTTAGTTGAAATTTAATAGCAGCAATTAGCATGTCTTTTTTTTCTGTAGCATTCGAAATTTTATTAAGAGCCTTATACAAAATGTCATAAATTTCTTCTGATGCTGATTCAGAGCCTTCACCAAAATTCATGACCAGTTCTGATATGTAAGAGGATAATACTAATTTATCCATGTCCTCTCTTGTTTTTCTGAAATGATTAACAGTTTGTGCTTGAACGATTGTATCCAACGAACGCCCTTTTATTAGCTGGAGTGAATTTGCAACTAATAAATCCATTCGTGCTCCAAGTTTACTTTTAGGTTTTTTTATACCCTTAGCAACTCCTTTAATAAGTCCGTTTTCTTTAGAGTACATTACTATAATCTTATCTGCATCATTTAGGTTGTATGATTTTAAATTAATCGCTTCTGTTACATAATTATTCATAATAAGCTTTTGTACCTACGTATACGCCTCTGAATATTTTTTCCAGTTCCGGAACATCGTTTGAGCTGTCAATAGCCTCTTCTTGCGATATTAATTCTTTGTTCACAAGTGAAACTAAGGATGAATTCATCGTAATCATGTCATCAATATTGTTATCTCTTAAAATATCATAAATTTTTTCTGTATTATCTTTTATAATATAGTCTTTAACAGTAGATGTAACAACCATGATTTCACAGGCCGGAAATCTTTTCTGAAGTTTTTCAGAATAAACGAGTTTTTGGGCGATTGTTGCTCTAAGAGTATCTGCAAGTTGTTTTCTTATAAGATATCTATTAGCTTCATCAAACATATTTACAATTCTATTTATTGTTTGAACGGCATCGTTTGTGTGGAGTGTTGATAAAACCAAGTGTCCTGTTTCTGCCGCTTTTAAAGCTGCTGACATGGTTTCGCTATCTCTAATTTCTCCAATAAATATAACGTCAGGATCTTGTCTAAGGGCATATTTTATACCATCAGCAAATGATTTTGTGTCAACTCCAAGCTGGCGTTGAGAGAGTATACTGTTTTTACACTCAAAAACATATTCTACAGGATCTTCCAATGTGATAATGTGCTTAGCCTTTGTTTCATTAATGTGATTTATTAATGAAGCTATTGTTGTAGATTTTCCGCATCCTGTAGGACCTGTAACCAAAATTATACCATTCGGTTGGTTAATAATAGAAGGCATCATGTCAGGTAAATTTAATGTTTTCAAAGATGGAATATTGTATGGAATATTTCTTATAACTAAAGCTGGCATGCCCAATTGACGGTTATAGTTTATTCTGAAACGAGAACAACCTTTGATTTCATACATAAAATCCACGTCGCACAAGGTTAAAATTTTATCTCGAATAATAGTCGGGGCTATATCTAATATAGCATTGTCAATGTCTTCTTTCGACAAAGGATGTATGTTTGCTTTTTTTATAAAACCGTTAATTCTAAGATAAGGAGAGTGTCCGACCATTAAATGTTCGTCAGAAGCTCCTGTTTTGACAGCTTGTCTTAAAAACTGAATTATACTAAAAATCTCTTCCATAAAGCCTCCATACATAAAATCGTAGCATTATAAATTTATTTTGACAATACGTTTACAAAACGAAAAGAAACCGGCTTAAAGAGCCGGTTTTGAATAAATTTATGTTGATTAGAAATTTATATTAGCAAGAATAGCTGCAACTTCCGCCGCTTGAAAATCCTCCGCTGCTTGCTGTTGAAACAGATGCAGAAGCGATAGAACCGCAAGATTCTCCACTACCTGAATATGCGATAGAACCGCAAGATTCTCCACTGCCTGAATATGCAATAGAACCAGCAGCTTCACAGCTTTCTCCAAATGCCATGATTGATGCATCGCTAGGTCCTGAATAAAAACTACATGTATCAAGTCCACTATCTCCTGAATCTGATGAAATTAGTGATGTATTATTTGATATTAAATGAGTTGTTTTAGATGATGTGTCAGAACATCCTATAAATTTAAAACATTTGCTTTGTTTTTCGTCTGATGAACTTACTGTTAGCATAACCTTAATCCTTACTAAATGTGTTTACACATATATAAAGTAAAAAAAAAGAGGTCAATTTCAGAACTCTTTTTTTTCTTTACAAATGTTAACAAATTTTTTAAGCATTCACTTCATGGTGGTTTTTATAATCATACGTTCCAGGGAAAGCGTTTACACCTGTAGTTTTTCGGGTAACATAGTACTGAATTTTAGGTATATAAGTTGAAAGCATTGCTGCTGCAAATCCAAATCCTGTAATAAAGTTAATAAAGCTTAACGCTAAATTCTTGTTTTTAGCTTTAGCAAGTATCTCTTTATTAATTTTTCCGTCTTTAGAATTTTTACACAAGCTTTCAACATATTGTTCCATTTCAGATTTTAGTTTATAAAGCTTTTTATTTGAAACGTACTTAAATTCTTCTTTATGTGCACCTTTCGTAAAATCTTTGAAAACTTCATCTAAGAGTTTAGGGTTGTTGATTTCAGCTTTGTTAAAGGAGTCTAAAAGCTGCTGCTTTGTAAGAACTGCCTCTCCAAGTCTTTCTGGCTGAAGCTTAGACATTTCTCTTGCTCTTGCCATTACTTCAGAATCTTTTATATATTTTTCAGCTTCGCTTAATTTTATAACTTCTAACGGGTTTTTATTGGTTAATTTTTGAAATTTCGATTGTTCAGCTGTTTCAAATTTTATTCCTTCCGGTAATTTTACTTCTTTACCTAATACAGCTTTTTTGAACTCTTCAACACTCATTTCTTTATCTTTAATAAAATCTGTTAAGCGTTTAGTAAGAAGCTCTGCAGTAGAAGGATTTAAACGACTGGCTCTGCCTGTTTCCAATAGATTCATAAGCTTAATAATGTGTCCTTGAGCCCACATATAGAAGTAAATTGAGCCAATATCTCTTATTGCGACTTCTCTTCTTTCTTCTTTGCTTCTTGCATTGTACATTCTACCGCCTGCAATTCCGGCGTCACTGGAAAGGAGTTTACCTGTATTAGTATTCTCTATTGCATTTGTAAATGCATTTATCGCACTTATTCCTCCGCCCTTAAATGACGGATTTTGTGCATTTTTTACCTCAGGTTGATTGCGTCTTTTGTGAAGAACGTGGCGTGTGAGAGCTTGATTAACTTTTGGAACCACAAAACCTATAAATAAGTTTGTAACAATAACACTTGTAAGAACTTTTGCTCCCTTGATTAGTGCCACTTGCTTGGATGAGAAACCTTTTGGAGCGACTTTTTTCATGAAATTTTCAAATGGTGTTCTTAAAACTTTATCCGTTCCGACATCAAAATTTGCACCAGGTTTTTTTAGAATATGAGCGACTACTTTATCTCCCAGGCTGTTCATTGCTCCAACACCGCATAACCAAACAACAGAACCCATGCTCTCTTCTATAAATCTTTCTCTTGCTTCATCCCATTTTCCGCGTTTATATGCCTGATAGGTTCTTCCGACTACTACTGTGCCTTCCAACGCAACAATTGGAGCCATTGCATCGGCCTTTGTTAACTTTGTAAGTGCTTCTGTAACTTTGCCTGTAACTATCGGATTCAATATAAAACCCTTTCACTTTACTTATATTTCGGTTACTTTTCTAAAGTTTGTCAATGCTTATTTTTGCTAATTTTAGAATAAAATGTTACAAAAGTAAAAAAATGTTTACATTTCTCTTAAAATATACCAAAACTACTTGTATTTAGTTTTTGTTTTATTTATGATTATTGTAAAATATGTACAGATAGTCAAAATATAAGGAATAGCAAAAATGAATCCTATTATTAAGAATTTAGAATCAGAATACACAACAAGAGAATTACCGGATATGAATCCTGGTGATACAGTTCGTGTATTTGTTAAAATCGTAGAAGGTAACAAAGAAAGAATACAGGCTTACGAAGGAACTATTATTGCAGAACACGGTTCTGGTATTAATAAAACTATTACTGTAAGAAAAGTATTCCAAGGTGTTGGCGTTGAACGTGTATTCTTGGTATATTCACCACGTATCGAAAAAATCACTGTTCAAAGAAAAGGTGATGTAAAACGTGCTAAATTATACTATTTAAGAGAACGTTCTGGTAAAGCTACTCGTATTAAAGAAAAAATTGAAAAAAGATAAGGGGTAATTTGAGTTGCATATTCACTGGTATCCCGGTCATATCGCTAAGGCTGAAAGACAGCTTAAGGATAAGTTGAATTTAGTTGATGTGATCATTGAGGTTCGTGATAGCAGATTGCCTTTATCAAGCAGTTATTCAAACATTAAGAAGCTCTTGGGTGATAAGCCAAGGCTTCTTTTGTTGAATAAAGCCGATTTAACGGATAAAGATGAATTAAAAAAATGGGTTAGTTATCTAAAAGAAACCACAGGGTGTCCTGTAATTGTAACTGAAGCAAAAGGAAATAAGGACTTAAATCAAGTTGTAAAAACGGCTGTAGAACTAAGTGAGCCTAAAATACAGGCTCTTATGGCTAAAGGACTTTTAAGACGTCCTGCAAGAGCTATGGTTGTAGGTATGCCAAATGTCGGCAAGTCCAGTGTTATAAATAAACTAACTAAGTCATCTAAAACTAAGATTGGAGCAAAGGCTGGTGTTACAAGACAGCAACAGTGGGTAAGAATCAATCCTAAATTGGAATTGTTAGATACTCCAGGCATCATTCCTACGCGTCAGGATGATCAAGAGCAGGCAGTAAAGTTGGCTTTTGTAAGTTCTGTTTCAGAAAATGCCTATTCGCCAGAACCTGTAGCAAAAGCGTTGCTTAGTTATTTGAGTGATAATGAAAGTGTAAAAGAGTATTATAAAGTAGATGAATTGACCCTAGAAAACATCGCTCTTGCAAGAAAATGGATTATAAAAGGCGAATCTCCCGATACTGAGAGGACTGCAATTTATGTTTTAAAGGATTTTAGAGAGGGAAGGTTAGGACTTTTCATTTTGGATGAATTTCCTGAGAAAAATTAATCCTAATGTAAAATTAAAATAGTCGCCCCGATTATCATTATAAGTGAACCTGTAAGTTTCCTTTTTAGATTTTTTTCGTGGAAAACATTTGCCCCAAGAAAAACGCTTAAAAGAGTTGAAAGTTGGAATAGTGCTAGGGCGTAAGAAACGTTCATTCTTGCAAAAACAAAATTTGTAGAATACTGCATAATTCCTACCGCTAAAATGAGCAGAAATTGGTATTTATAGTCTTCAATTTTGGGTTTGTGTTTAGAGAAAATCATTAAAATTGATGAAAATAAAAGGCCTGATAGTACCCATAAAATAAAGCAGTTTAGAGTACCGCAAATAAGAATAATCTTTTTTATAAAAACAGCTTCCGTTCCTGAACAAACTAATGCAATAACTCTGTATAAAATTGCCTTTTTATTTGTTTTATTGCCGTTAATATCAAGTACAAAATATGTTCCGGCTATAATTAATAAAATTGCAAGAATTGCCGAAACGGACGGAATTTCTTTTAAAAAAAACATTCCAAAAAGAAGTGCAACAACAGGTTTATAAGAATTAATAGGAGCAAGGGTGGAAAGCTCTCCTAATGACAAAGCTTTTATAATAAAATAGTTTCCTAAAGCTCCTAATAAGCCCATGATTAATACGAAAGGTATAGCAGTTGTGGGAATATCTTTTATAAACCATACGCATAAAAGGCTTAAGCCCAAATATGTATAAAAATTAACTACAGAAGATTTTTGACCTTTATTTGTTAAAATTTTCTGAAAAACATTTAGATAAGAATTAGAAAGTATTCTTATTAATATTCCTAAGTACGTAAAAATCATAATTTAATTTTACTAAAAAAAAACCACTCGTTGTGTGTGTGATTCGAGTGGGTTTTGTTTTCTGCATCCTAATGGTCTTTTTAGTGTTTATTATCTAGGAGTTTATATGATTTTTGGGGTTATTAGTTTTTTGCTATTTAGTGTTTCGGCTACACTTAAAGTGTGTAATTATATTATTGCACATAAGAATTTTAAGTCAAGAGGGGGATAAACATATTTATAAAATTTTAATATAAATTTTATAAATAGCTGTAAATACTGTGTTTTAACGCTTTACAAAACTTAATATAATTAAAATAAAAATAAAGGGTATTAATAATTGTAATTAATACCCTTTATAATTGTTATATCAGATTTAAATAAATTTATTCTTCATTAGATAATGATTGATATCCTGATTTGTGTGTTTTAAGAAGAACACCTCTTTTGGAAGTTTTAATAAATTCAATCATTTTTTCAATATATTCATTCATAGGAATTTCAGCTTTAATTTTTTCTATAGCTTGCGTAGTATTGTATTCTTCTGAAATAAGAAGTTTAAACGCTTCATTCGTAGCAGTTCTAATTTCCTGCGGAACGCCTCTTCTTTTCATTGCAATAACGTTCAACCCACGTGGAACAGGAGGTCTGCCTTCACCTTTTGAATAAGGAAGAATATCTTGTCTGGACGCAGAGAAACCGCTAATAATAGCCATATCGCCTATTCTTATGTTTTGGTGGAAAACGCTCATGCCGCCGACGAATGCTCCAAATCCAACGTGAACATGCCCGCCTAAAGTTACTAAGTTTGCTAAAATAACCTGATCTTCAAGCACGCAGTTATGAGCAATATGTGAACCTACCATAAGAAGGCACTTGTTACCTATTCTTGTTGTAAAATCGCCGCAAGCTGCGCCACGGTGAATAGTTACATTTTCTTTTACGATTGTATCATTTCCAATAACAACTTTGGTTGGTTCTCCTTTATATCCCAAATCTTGAGGTTCAGAACCTATTGTTGAGAATGGAGATATTGTACAATTTTCTCCAATTTCTGCAAATTCTATATATGCATTTGCAATTACTCTTGTGCCTTTGCCGAGTTTTACGCCTTCTCCTATAACCACGTTAGGACCTATTGTAACTCCTTCTGATATTTCTGCTGAAGGGTGGATTACAGCTGAAGGATGAATTGTACCTTTTTCCAGAACCGAATTTGTCATTTAATTTTCTCCATATTATTTTCTACAATTCAAGTATATTATAAAAAAATACAGAAACGCCAAATATTTATATAATCTTTATCTTACATAAAAGAGCGTATCTGTATTTTGTATATTTTATTTAGCTTTAGAAACAAGTGATTTGTTGAACATTTGCTTATAGTATTCCATATTGATGTTCAAGTTTTCACCAATTTCAAACAGCATGATGAGTAAATCTCTATCTGCCTGACAGGAGATACTATTTATTAAATCTTCAATATTAGTAACTATTTTTGAGAAATAGTAATTTTGAGCTTCCGCAATGTCAACTTTTATCTCAAGTTTTGCAATACAATCAAGCAGCTCAAGCGTAGCTTCTACTTGTTGCAAATCCAGTGCGTATGATAATCTGTTTATATTTTGAGCAATTTTTTTGCTGAAAATCCTGGAAGTAGGCCGTTTATCAATTTCTATACCAATTCTTTTTGCTTCAAAGTTAATATCAGAAGCTTGTTGAATAATGTCATTATCCAAGAAGCCTTTTGAATCAACAAACAGGTCGTTAAATTGCTTTGTTAAAACATACTGAGCGGAAATCTTGAATTCTTTTGGGATTTCTAAGCCCAGAGTTTGCATTTGGTATATAGAGCCTTTGCCTTCGTTGTACATAGATTCGTACGTGTTCGCAAAAAGTTGTAATTTACCTTTAAGCATTGTTTGAAGAATTTTACGTCTTTCTTCAATAAATATGTCTTTAAGAGTAAAGTATTCTGTTCCGAAGTAATTGTCTATGCTTCTTATAATTTCTGTAAGCGGAGAAACAAGATAAGTTCTTACAAGTTCCTTCTGTACATCTTCGTAGTTATCTGAGTATTCCTTTATTGCGCAGTGGAAATCTCCGCCGGAGAATTGAAGCATTGCAAAAATCATATTAGATTTTTCTAAAGTAACCTTTGATTCAACTTCAATATGCCCTATAACTAGTTTTGAATTGCCTTTAGTAACAGTTTTGTACGAGTGTTTGCGGATTTTGTAGCAATAAACAGTTTCCTCATCTTCAATATCTGTATATAGTGAGGAAATTGCCCACAAGCTTACAATTTGTTTAGCAGTTACGACAGAAGGTTTAACAAACTTTTCGTAAACATCTTTTCCTGTACCAAATTCAGGAATATTACTTTTTGCCTCTTTTAATATATCAAGGAAAGGTGTTTCCAGATCTTTTTTCAGAAAAGATTTTGCAAGCTGCATAACCCTTGCCGCGTATTTCATAATTTGGACTGTTTCTATTCCTGAAATCTCTGAGAAGAACCATCCGCAGCTTGTATACATAAGCATTGCTTGTCTTTGAATTTCAAGTAATTCCATTGCTCTTACTTTTTGTTCATCGCTTAAATCCGGAACAAAAAATTCATCCTGAAAGTTTTTAACACTTATATCGCTTCTGTCCAAAATAACGCTAATATAATTTTCTCGTGCTTCCTGCGGATTTTTGAAGTATTTTTTGCCGTGCTTATGGTAGACGGTAATCATTTCATCTCTCAGAAAATCAAGAGCATTTCTAAGAGGCTTTCTCCATTTTTGGTTCCAGCCTGGGTGGCCGCCGGTTGAGCAACCGCAATCGTCGCACCATCTTCCTACTCCGTGGAAGCAACTCCAAGAAGATACAGGTTTTATTTCTACTTCCCAGTCACTTCTGTATTTTTCGAGGTATTCTCCGTAGTTTGTTATCTCAAATCCGGCATCTTTTACTTTTACTTTTACAGCATAAGCTAAAGCCATATCACCAAATTTTGTATGGTGTCCGTAGCTTTCTCCATCCGTTGCAATGTGGACAAGTTGAGGATAGTTCCTTAAATTAGAAATACCGTCTTTTAATCTGTTAACAAATTTGTTTCCATCCTTCAAAAGTTCATCAAAAGCTACAGAACGTGAAATTGCACCATCATAGAAGAATAAGTCAATGTATTTCCCCGGTGCTGATTTAATGTAATATCTGTACGATCTTGCCGGATCAATATTACCCCAGCTTACATCTTGCCAAGTCTTTTCGCCTTCTTTTCGAATTCTTTGAGCTTGGTACGGGGATAGAATGGTAAATTTTATACCGTTTTCGACGAGAACTCTCATTGTGTCATCGTCGCAAGCGGTTTCTGCAAGCCACATACCTTCAGGTTTTCTGCCAAACCTGTATTCAAAATCCTTAATCCCCCATTTAACCTGAGTTTGTTTATCTCTCTCATTGGCAAGAGGCATTATCATGTGGTTGTAAACTTGAGCTATTGCATTACCGTGACCGGAGTGCATTCTTCTGGAATTGATATCAGCTTTTATGACTCTTTCATAAGCTAGGGGGGCAAATTCTTCCATCCAAGATAACAACGTCGGACCAAAGTTATAGCTCATATATTCGTAGTTATTTACTACATTAAGAATTTGATTTTTTGAATCAACAATTTTTGAAACAGAATTAGGATTATAGCATTCAGCATTAATTCTCTCATTCCAATCGTGGTAAGGCTGTGCGCTATCTTGCTGTTCGATAGCTTCTAACCAAGGATTTTCTCTCGGCGGCTGATAAAAATGCCCGTGTATCGTCAGAAATACCTTGTTTTTATCCTGCTTAGCATCCTGTTTTTTATCTGTTTTTTTATCTGGCATAAATTATTTTTCTCCGTTATTCTTATTTTCCGGTGCTTTTTTCAATACAGTAAGTTGTGATACATCTACCCAAGCGTCACCAAGAGCATCTGAAAATACTTTTCCTTTAATTTCTATTTCATCGTTTGTTTTTAGTTCAATAAATTTTTCTGCCATATCCCTTTTCAAGAATAGTTTCATTTCAGACAAAGGAATATCATGTGTTGTATCATCTCTCTTTATCAAAAAGGAAATGTAGTCGTCAGAAGACTTGAAAGCAGGTTTGTAGTCAAGCCCAAGTGTTGAAAACTTGTCGAACTTTGCTTTCATTATCACATTTTTATTGAGGTAACTTGACGGCGAATTTACTATCGCTAAAGGTGTTGCAGAAATTGCTTGATTATTTTGTAGGGTTTGGGCAGTAGCAGGCTTTGTTGTAGTTGCTGCAGGCTGGGCAGAAACTCTCTCTATGCATACTGCACTTGTTGTAAGTATGCCTGCACTTAATAATATTAGTGTTGCGGACTTTAAGTATCTATAAAATTTCATAATAACCTCTCTTTTCACCTTTTATTTTATCACGTTTTATAATTAATGTAAAATTATGAATATCCTTGCATTTGTCTATCCTTTTTTGGTATATTATAAGGTATGAAAGATTTAGATTCTATAAACAGAGAGAGGGAAGGAAGGGCTAATCTTTCCCAGTATAAAGATTTAATCGAAACTGTATCTAAGGTTGAATATAAAAAGTTCTCTAACTTAGGTTTAATAGAGTTGTCGGAAGTTATAGGACTCGCAAATTACACAGTGTATTACTTAACGAACAATTCTAAAAGCAAGGATTTGTACAATACAGCTTATTTGACAAAAGCTATAAAATGGGCTATTAGAAACGAAATGCGCAGACGCTATAAGTGGTATGTAATGAAAAACCAAGAGGTTAGTGAGCAAGAAAAGATCAAAGATGCTGTATATAAGACAATACTCTCTATAGAAGAAATGGCAGATGCTGATAATCCTACCTTAATAAAGGATAATCACAGAACTCCTGAAGAAAAAGCAGAGATTGTAGAATTAAAGAGAAGAATTTGTGATGTAATGAAAAATTTATCCCAAAGAGAGCAAGATTTAATCGAGGCAAAATATTTTTATGACAAAAAATTGAAAGATATTTCAGCAGAGTTTAATATATCTCAGTCAAGAATTTCAAGGATTATACAAAACGCGTTGGATAAGATTAAAAAAGAGTTATTAAAACAGGAAGTAATTGATGAAAACAATATTTGAGATTGGTAACGATAAGGGTGATGTGTCAGGAGTAAAGGATTTAGGGGGGATAGAGTTAGGAGATTTTTTACCTGAATCTTTATTGAGAAAAGAAAAAATCGGTATTCCTGAATTAAGTGAATTAGAAGTTATGCGCCACTATAAAGAACTTAGTGACAGAAATTTCTGTATTGAAAAGGGGTTTTATCCATTAGGTTCTTGTACGATGAAATATAATCCAAAGGTTAATGAGTTGCTGGCTTCTCTGGATGGTTTTGTTAATTTACATCCTTTACAGCCTGATGAGGATTCTCAAGGAGCATTAGAGTTAATGTATAATCTTCAGGAAAAATTGAAGAAAATAACCGGAATGGATGAAATAACTCTGCAACCTGCTGCCGGTGCACACGGTGAACTTACAGGAATGATGATTATAAAGAAGTATTTTGAAGTAAAAGGAGAATTAAACCGTAAAAAAGTTATTATTCCTGACTCTGCTCACGGAACAAATCCTGCGAGTGCAAAAATGTGCGGGTTTGATATAGTAGAAATAAAATCAAATCAACGCGGACAGGTAGATATAGATGCCTTAAAAGAAGTCTTAGATGAAGATGTTGCTGCTATAATGATGACTAATCCAAATACATTGGGGCTTTTTGAGGAAAATGTGCTTGAAATCTCTGAAATAATGCATAAAAATGGATCTTTGTTATATTATGACGGTGCAAACTTCAATGCAATAATGGGCTGGACAAATCCTGCTATTATGGGATTTGATGTAGTGCATTTAAATTTACACAAAACATTCGCGACTCCGCACGGTGGTGGAGGGCCTGGAGCTGGGCCTGTTGGAGTTAGATCTTTCTTGAAAGATTTTCTTCCAAAACCTACAATAGAATTTGATGGAGAGAGATATTACAGGAATTATGATGTTAAACACTCGATAGGCAAGGTGAGAAGTTTCTACGGAAACTTTGGGGTTTTGGTAAAAGCTTACGCTTATATCTTAATGATGGGAAATGACTTAAAACTTGCGAGTGCTGATGCGGTTTTAAATGCAAATTATTTGAAAGAGAAGTTAAAAGGTGTTTATGAATTGCCTTATGATGAGCCATGTATGCATGAATTTGTGTTATCAGGAGAGAAGCAACATCAAAAAGGCGTTTCTACTTTAAACATTGCAAAGAGATTGATGGATTATAACTGTCATCCTCCTACGGTTTATTTCCCATTGATTGTTCATGAGGCAATGATGATCGAGCCTACAGAGTCTGAATCTAAGCATGTATTAGATGAGTTTGTGGAAATAATGTTAAAAATAGCAAAAGAAGTTGAAGAAAATCCTGAAATAGTAATTTCTTCACCTCATTGTACGCCTGTTAAAAAAGTGGATGAAACTTTAGCTGCAAGACATCCTGATTTGACATTTAAGGGATAGTTTTCTTATTAGTTAAATAGGTCGTAAAGTCTTTCTCTGATTTCTTTCTCAGAGAGTTCTTCCGTAATCTTGTTCAAATCCATTGTCATTTGATAGTATTCAGCAGCAAGAGCTTTATCTCCGATTGCTTGGTATGCTCTTCCAAGATTGAAATATGCAAGAGTATAGTTAGGGTTTATGTTTATTGCATTTTTAAAATATTCAACAGATTCCTTTGGATCTCCAAGACCGTCTAAATATACTACACCAAGATTGTTTTGAGCTATTTCAAAATCAGGATTTAGCTCGATTGATTTATGAAATGCTACTATGGATTCCTCTAAATAATCTTTTTCCCAGAGAGCAAGTCCTGTTTTAGCGTAAGAAAGATAATTTGCAGGATCTGTAGTAATCGCATCACAATAAGTTTTTATAGCTTTATCTAAATCTCCTTGTGACATATAAAGATCGCCAAGAGATAATTGAATATCGATATTATTAGGATCAAGAACTATCCCAGCGTTAAATGTAGCTTCTGCAGCATCAAAGTTGTTTTTTACTTCTGCGTAAATAGCCCCTAGAGCGTGGCAGACTATAGATGTCCATTGAGCATCCGGATTTAGCTTAATTGCTTGTTGATAATATTCAATTGCATCATCGTACAGTTCTGCCTTAATATACGCATAGGCTAAAGAATTGTTATAGTATGGATTTTCAGGATTCAATTCCTGTGCAAGCTTAAATGCGCTTACAGCATTAATTTTGTCGGATTTATTCAGATAAAGATGTCCTAATTCGTAGTATATCTTATCCATGTCAATTCCGAATTCTAATAAAGTGTTGTAATAATCAATTGTTTCATCAATCTTGTCAGGGAAATATGTCTGACAGATTGTTGCTAGTTTAATCAAAACTTCTCTGTCTGAAGGATTCAGTTCATAAGCCTTTTTGAAACAATCTAAGCTTGCTTCTATATCATTGCATTCCAGCGACAGATCTCCCATTTTTTGGTAGAAAAGATTTCCTTGAGAAGTTTTTTCCAACCCCTTAGAGTAAGCTTCTAAAGCTGACGGAAAGAGCTTCATTTTTTCAAAAGTTTCACCAAGTGTTTTGTATGAAAAAACAGAAAAATCATTAGCTAAGAATTTGCAAAACATTTTTAAAGATGGGCAGTCCCACATAATCATCATGCTCCCGGATAGAAAATAATATAAAAACTTCATAACATCTTTAACAGAAGAGTTGTGGTTTTGAATTCTGGAAAATAAAACCTTTGATAAAAATAGTCTTGGTCGTGCAGAATTTTTTCCGGAGTTATTGACTGCCAGTTTAAATTCCTTTTCCGCCTCATCAAAATTCCCGTTAAGGCATTGAAAATATCCCGCATAAATATGAGCATTAACATTATTAGGTTCTAAAGTTAATGCTGTTTTGCACTGTTCAATCGCGCCATCTACTGAAATTTGTCCTTTAAGCAATAAAAGACTTGCTAAACGATAATAAGATTCAGAAATTGACGGATTTACTTTTATAGCGTCAATATAGTATTCAATAGCTTTTTCTAAATCTGAATCCTGTTGTTTAATGAGATAATTCTCATGATGAGTTCTGGCTTCCTCAAGTAAAATAGCCGCTTTGTCATCAATAGTTATAACCGGGGTATTTGTCATTTTTTTCTCCGAACCAAACTTTCTGTGTATATTAGAACTTTTCGACAAAGAGTTTTTTTTCTTTAACAAATTTTTATGTAAATCATCCGAATGGGGTAAATTATTAAAAAAATAATTTGTAAAGATTTGTAACAATTTTTGATAATATCCTAAAGTTTTAGCGCATTTTAGCCGTAATACATATTACAAAGGGAAAATTTTATAAAGGAAAGCGGTACAGAAAATGGGAATGGCAGCATCACAAGTTAGATTATTGCAGCTGACTAGCCGAAAAAATGACATCGGTTATCAGTTACAAGACTTGTCTTTGCAAAAAACGTCGCTTTCGAGGGATATGAAGAGGGTTACAAAAAATTATCAAAATGCATTAAGTTCCAAGACATTAAAATGGTCAAATAATGGCGGAGCTTCTTATGTAGATTTAAGCTATGCAACATTAATGCGTCCAGGCTCTTCTAATCAGAATAATCCATACTTATTAACAGATAGTTCTGGTAAAGTTGTTGTTGATAGCAAGTATCAAAAGTATGCAGAGATGATTTCTCCTGAGGGTAAAGCCGGAGGAAATTGGGATTCTGTAAGGACTCAGGTTCTATCGAGTTTAACGGGAATTTCTGCAGACAAAATTGATAATTCAGTTTTAACAGAGGATAGTGTAAATGCTGCAGCTGATAATGTCAATGCTCTAATGGAAAAAGTTGATGAATTACAAGCAGAAGCAGAAATTAGTGGAACAGATATTGATTTCATGGCGGAATGTTTTGGCTCGAGCTGGACAGGTGCTGACGAATCAAATGATTTGACGAGCGCATCGACAATAGCAGAGGACTATAAAGGTGATAGTACTGTATGGCTTTTGGGAACAGATTTAAGCTCTTCTAAAACAAAATTAAAATCAATGCTCGATCAAATAGAAACCAGAGTAAGCGCATATTTGTCAGATGATGACATATCAGCTTTTCAAGAAGCCTGTGAAACTACTTTAAGTAATTATGACACCTACTTAGAAACGTCAGGTGAAGATTGTGGCTCTACTTGCCAAACTTCAAAAAATACAAAAGGTGATACTGCCGGATATTATGTAGTAAATATTCAACTGTTAATGACGGAGCTGTTAAGAAACTATAGAAGTGCCGGTGGTACAACAGATACTAATAGTAGAGGAGAAGAGGTCTACTGTTGGTATGATAAGAATTCTAAAGAATATCAGGCTTATATAGAAAAACTAGAAGAATTAGAAGCTGCAAAAGAAAACTACAATACATCGGTAGATATCAACAATCAGGTTCTTACAGCAGAAGAGGAAAGTTTGATAAACTTCTATGATCAAATGTTTTCTGCAATAGCAGACAATGGCTGGGTTGCTGATGCACAAGTTGAAGATAATAATTACTTAAATAACATGTTGCAAAACAATCAGTATTACATAACAACAATGGATTCAAAAGAAAATAGTGAAGGGGAAGAATATTTTGAATACAGTACAGATATTGCTTCCAACTTTGAAAATATTTTTTCTGTAAACGATACAAATGCTCAAAATGATGCTCAAGTTCAATACGAATATGAAAAGAGTGTTATTAATGAAAAAGAATCTCGTATTGATACGAGAATGGAGAACTTACAGACGGAACAATCTGCGATTAATGAAATGATAAAAGGTATTGAGTCTGTAAGAAATGACAACACTGAAAGAACATTCAGCATATTCTCATAAAAATATGTTTGTGATATCCTCTTTTATAGAATTAGAGGATATATTAAATGTTTGATTCGTTGTCAGAAAGATTACAGGATATAATTGCCAAAACTGCAGGTCAAAAAGAGCTTACCCAAGAAAACATGCAGGAAGCTTTAAGAGAAATTCGAAGGGCTTTGCTGGAAGCAGATGTTAATTTGCGAGTTGTTAAAGCTTTTATTTCGAATATAAAGGACAAAGCAGAAGGTGAAAATGTTTTGCAGGGAGTCAATCCCTCTCAACAGTTGGTAAAGATTGTTCACGATGAGTTGATAGAGCTTTTAGGTAAGGAAGTATCTCCGCTGGATTTTTCAGGTCATCCTAATTTGATAATGATGTTAGGTCTTCAAGGAAGCGGTAAAACGACTTCTTCTGCAAAGTTAGCTGTAAAATTAAAGAAAGAAGGCAGAAATCCTTTACTTGTGGCATGTGATGTCTATCGACCTGCTGCAATTACGCAATTAAAGACCTTAGGTGAACAAATTGGGGTAGAGGTTTATTCAGAAGATTCCAAAGATGTTCAGTCAATTATTCAAAATGCAATAAATTATTCAAAAGAAAAAGGTTATAATACACTGATTCTTGATACGGCAGGACGATTGCAGATAGATACGGACATGATGGCAGAACTCTTGTTGATTGATAGAGTTTTTCATCCGGCGGAAAAATTATTGGTAATCGATGCTATGACTGGTCAAGAGGCTGTAAATGTTGCAGAAAATTTTGACGCGCAGTTAGAAATTACAGGGCTTGTGCTCACAAAATTAGATGGTGACTCCAGAGGTGGTGCAGCATTAAGTGTAGTTTATTGTACTCGTAAACCAATAAAATTAACAGGTACAGGGGAAAAACTAAATGCTTTAGAAGATTTTTATCCTGAGCGTATGGCAACAAGAATATTGGGAATGGGAGATATCGTTTCTCTTGTTGAACGAGCACAAGAAGTCTTCGATGAGAAAACTGCTAAAGAAATGGAAACAAAGATGGCGAAAGCTGAATTTTCGTTCAACGATTTCCTAAAAATGCAGTCACAAATGAAGATGTTTGGCTCTATGGATCAGTTATTAGGCATGATTCCGGGTTTAAAAATGTCAAAGGATGACAGGCAGAAAATTTCTCACGAGGGTGAAAAGCAGATAAAGCGCATAGAAGTTTTAATACAGAGTATGACCCCAGAAGAACGCGAACATCCTGAACTAATGAATTCTTCAAGAAAAAGACGTATTTCTCAAGGCTCAGGTATTTCCATTCACGAATTGAACGTCTTTATTAATCAATTTGAACAGATGAGAAAGATGATGAAGGGTTTTTCTGATGTTAAGAAAAATATGGGCAGTTTGATGGGAAAAATGGGCTCAGCCGGCGCTAAGTTAACTGCTCATCAGATGATGAAAAACATGCGACGTTTTCGATAATATAGTTTAAGGTTAGAATTTAATGAAATTAATAGTAGGATTGGGAAATATTGGCGATAAATATGTTTTTACGAGGCATAATGTAGGGTTTATGCTAATAGACAGTATCGCCTTGAATTCTAATTTGACATTTCGTGAAAATTCCCGTTTGAAGAGTATAATGACCAATTTACGAACAGGAGTAGAGGATTATCTATTGATAAAACCCACCACTTTTATGAACCTGTCGGGGGAGGCTGTAAGGGCTGTAATGGATTATTATAAAATCCCGGTAGAAGATGTCCTGATTGTTTATGATGATATTTCATTAGAATTAGGAAAAATCCGTTTTAGAGCGAACGGTTCTGATGGGGGACATAATGGGATAAAATCTGTTATAAAACATTTGGGAACGAGTAATGTTGCAAGGTTAAAAATCGGAATTGGACCTCAACCGAACTTACCGTCTGAAGTTTTTGTTTTACAAAACTTCTCAAAAGATGAGCTTGAGAATTTAAAAACGGTTTTGTTAAGAGCAAAAGAGGGTATAGGGTGTTATTTTAAAGAAGGACTTTCTGTAGCACAAAATAAATTTAACTAGGAGAATTTATATGAATACGGCAGAACAATTAGAACAAAATGAAAAATATGATGAAGCTTATGCTGAGTATAAAAAACAATTGGCTCAGAAACCTTCTGATATAGATATTTTAACAAAATTGGCACATTTGGCTTTGATTTTGGAAAAGAAAGAGGATGCAAAAATTTATTATGCAAAAATATTGGAGATTGATCCGGCTAATATCCTTGCACACGAGCAATTGATAGATATTTTCGCAAATGAAGACAGATTTAAGTATTACTTGATAAGAGGAAATCTGCATGCGCTTCAGCAGCAAATGAGCCATGCGAAAAATGATTACAAAAAGGCAATAGAGCATGCAAAAGATCAAGAAGAATCGCTTCCTGCCAGATATTTGTATGCAGGTTTATGTGAGGGGCAGGGAAAATTAAATGAAGCGATTGATGAATACTTGAAAATTTCTGATTACGATGAAAAAAATCCAGTAGTGTTCATAAAACTTGCAGAATTGTATGAAAAAACAGAAGGTGTCGCTTCTGCAATACAAATCTTGGAAAGAGGAAGAAAAGACAGAGGGTTTAAGGATTTTGAAGAAATCTTAGCTGGGTATTATATAAGAAATTCTCAGCCTGAAAAGGCTTATGAACTTACTAAAAGTGATTTAACAAAGGCTAGAGCTCTTTTTGATATGGGCAAAAATGAAGATGGATATTCAATTCTTATGAAAATAAAAGATAAGTTTTCAAAGGAAAAGGTGTTCCATTCTCTTTTAGCTCAATATTATTTCCAAAAAGAGATGTTTGAGGATGCTTTCAAAGAAATAGATGAGTATGCAAAGTTAGATCCGAATTCTCCGCTGATTTATCAAATGCGAGCTTTGATTTACGAAAAACAAGGTGATTCATTTAATGAACATATAAATTGGGGAAAATATAATATAATTCGCGGTGAAAAAGATGTTGCTTTGAATGAGTATTTAACCGCTTACAGATTTAATGACAGTAATGTAGATTTGATAGAAACAATAGCAGCTTTATTAGAAGCAGAGGGCGATAAGATGAAGGCTGCAGAGTTTTATGAAAGACTTTATGATGTTGATTCTAAGAATAAATTAGCATTGGAAAAATTAGCAACTTTCAGAGAATCTATAGGTGACAATTATGGTGCAATTGAATATATGGATAGATTAAAGGAATTAGATCCAAGAAATCAATTTGTCAAAGATAATTACGAAAAAATAAAAAATCAAGCCGAAAATGGCGGATTAGGCGCATTTTTAAAGAAAATATTTGGACGAAAAATGGGTGTTTAATAAATGCGAACAGAACTTTTAGCACCAGCCAAAGATAAAGAAACTGCAATTGAGGCAATAGATTGTGGTGCGGATGCCGTGTATATTGGTGCATCTGATTTTGGAGCAAGAAAAAATGCTTCTAATTCTCTTGAGGATATAAAAGATGTTGTAAATTACGCACATAAATTTTGGGCTAAGGTTTTTGTAACACTAAATACAATACTAACGGATGATGAGTTGGAAAAAGCTGTAGAACTTGCGAAGAAGTTGGATGATATGCAGGTAGATGCACTAATAATCCAAGATATGGGGCTTTTATACAGGTTAATTCAGGAGAAATTAAAAATCCCGATACACATAAGTACACAATGTGATAACAGAGATGTCGATAAGGTATCTTTTTTCAGAAAAATTGGTGTTTCAAGAGTTGTACTTGCACGGGAACTTTCATTATCTAAAATAAAAGAAATTCATGATGCTAATCTGAATTTAGAATTAGAAGCCTTTGTTCACGGAGCTCTTTGTGTTTCGTATAGCGGTCAGTGCTATTTGAGCCAATATATAGGAGGTCGTTCTGCAAATAGAGGAGAATGCGCTCAGCCTTGCAGAAAAAAGTATACAGTAGAAACGACAGACGGGAAAGTTCTTGCAAAAGATATTTATGCTCTTTGCTTGAAAGATTTCAACGCTTCTACTCATTTGAAAGATATGATAGAAGCAGGTGTATTTTCTTTTAAAATAGAGGGAAGATTAAAAGACTCTAATTACGTTAAAAATATTACTGCAAATTACCGGCATGAGCTTGATAAATATTCTGATAAAACCTCTTCAGGAAGGAGTATTTATCCCTTTGAGTCGGATCCTGAAAAAAGTTTCAATCGAGGTTTTACGGATTATTTTTTAGAAAAGCGAAAAGATTGCTATAACTTTATTTCACCCAAATCGAGAGGAGAATATGTCGGGAAAATTGTCGAAATAAAGGGAAATCATTTTAAAATACAAACAGATAAGGAAATACATGCTCAAGATGGTTTAACGAATGGAACAGACGGCTTTTTGGTAAATAAATGTGAAAATGGCTATGTATATCCGAACAAAATTATAAAATTAAAGATCGGTGATTTAATATACAGAAATGTGGATGTAGAGTTTGAAAAATTGCTGGCTCAACAAGTTAAACGCCAAGTAGGAGTTAACGTTTTAGTTTCTAAAGGAAAATTGTTTCTGGAAGACGAGGATAAAATTTCATTAAGTATTGATATTCCAAGAGGTGAGGCTGCAAAAAATATTAATAAGATGTCGGAAACTTTTAAAAAACAGTTTTCTAAAACCGGTGATTCTGATTTTTATATAATAAAGTTTGCAATATTATCTGAACTTCCATTTATGCCGGTTTCGCAAATTAATGAGCTTAGGCGAAAAGCTTTGGACAAGCTTATGCAAAAACGTCTTGAAAACTATAAAAGACAAGAACAAAAAGAGATGAGCATACAACCTTTTTATAAGTCAGAAGTAGATTACAGGGCAAATATTTATAACCAAGTAGCTAAAGATTTTTACGAAAAATGCGGAACAAAAGTTTTAGAAATGGCTCTTGAATCTAAAACTCCATCTCATACGATAGAGCTTATGCGTACTAAACATTGTATAAAATACGCGCTTGGTATTTGTAAATCTCCTTTAAATTTAGTATTAAGAGATGAATGCGGTAAGATTTATCCGTTAAAGTTCGATTGTTCAAAATGTGAAATGGTCGTTTCAAATTAATAAATTAAATTATATTTTAGCTTTCTTTTTCTTCTTTTTTCTCGGAATCTTCATTATCTTTTTCTTGTGCTTTATTTTCAGCCTGTTCTTGCGCTTGAGCTTCTTGTTGTGCCTTTGCCTGTGCTTCTAACTGTGATTTAAGACTTTCCCATTTTTCTGCAGTATCTATATTTTCCAACTCTTTAAGAGCGTTTTCTAAATCCTCTTTTTGTTGCTCTGCCTGGTTAAGCAGACTGTCACCATCTTCCTCGCTGCACTGTGTTAAGGAACCGAACATAGGCACTGAGTATTCTCTATTCCATTGAGAATATATCAACGGCGCAGACGCCATAGGTGATGTGATTGCGCTTCCTGTTACTTGTCTGAATCCTTTGAAGCTTGTATTACTACCTCCAATATATAAGCTGTATTCATTTTTTCTCCAAGTAGAAGATTTTAATTTAGATTTGAATTTTATTGAATTACAAATATTAAGTTCATTTTCTACTTGAAGCTTTTGAGAAGAATAATTTTGTAGTTCTCTGCGTAATTTTGCTAGTTTTTTACGACTTGTTGTTCCTTTAATTTTTGCTTCAGTATCTGCAATCTTAGTTTTTAAATCGTTTAATTGATTGTTCAAAGCTTCTTTGCCGGCTTTTAATTTAGCTTTAGTATTATATTTAGCCCTAATGTTTGCATCTGTGTATTCGTTAAGTTCTTTTCTGTGAGCATCAGGTTTCCTTGAATAATTACGCATATAGCTTTCTTTATAAGTATTTAATTCTTTTAAATCTTTTATGTAGCTTTTTTGTGCAGAATCCATTTCTTTTTTGAATATTTCAAATCTTTTTTGAGAAATTGTCTGACCGTTGATATCATACCCTCCTCTGGAATTTTGGGTGTATGAACCTAATTTTTCCTGATTTTTTATTCCTGAATTTGTGCTGCTAAGTTTATCAAATTCAGTTTTTGACTTAAATCCTGATATAGATCTGAGCTCATTTAAGTTACTTTCAAGCATTGTTTTTTGTTCTTGAAGTAAAGCACGTTTTGAGGCATTAGTTTCAGTTGCAATTTTATTGTTAAGTTCTGTAATTTTATTATTCAAAGAGGTTTCCATATTTTTGTATTTATCTTGATATTTTTTATGAAAATCAGCACTTTTAAAGGAAGTTTTGATTTTTGTACCCCAAGCTTTCATAAACCCGGTGAAACCTCCACCTTTAATATTATTTAAATCCTCTTTTACTGCTTTAGCTGTAGCTTTTACTGCATTAACGGTCATGTCCTTAAAAGGTTTAGCAGCCCATCTAGAAACTTTTGCTAAAGTACTGCTGGAAGATGCTGCTGCACTTGCTGCACTACCAGTTGTAGCACCTGCCGTAGCACCTGCTGTGGCACCTGCTGTGGCACCTGCTGTAGCACCTGCCGTAGCACCTGCTGTGGCACCTGCTGTGGCACCTGCTGTAGCACCTGCTGTAGCACCTGCTGTAGCACCTGCTGTAGCACCTGCTGTGGCTCCTGCTGTAGCACCTGTTGTAGCACCTGTCGTAGCTCTTGCAGTGGTACTTGCCGCAGTACTTGTTGTAGAAGATGCTGAACCTAAAGAACGTCCAAGACCTCTAAGTCCAAAAGCAGAGGTTACACCGACTAGAACTCCGGCACAAATATCTTGTCTTGCTCTTTCTTTTTCTTCTTCAGTAGTTGCATCATTAAGCTTTTCAATTCCTTTACTAGCTCCAATGATTCCGCTTCCGACACCCCAAGCTAAAACTCCTAATCCAATAATAGGACCTATGACAGGTATAAACGGTCCACCAATACAAATGGCTGTAGTTATAAATTTCCCCCAGCTCCATTTTCCGTCTTTATCATTACAAATTTTAGGTATACTTTTGCCTATATTTTTTACAGATTCCCAAGCAGATCCGGCCCATTCCATAGCTTTACCAAAGAAACCTTTTTTCTTCGGTTTTGAAGCTTTTTTATCAATAGAACCATCTTCTTTTAGCACAGGAGCTTGGAGTTTAGATTGATCAAGAACGTATGTTCCATCGGCTTTTTTTGCCTTTTTAATACTTTTAATTGTTTTATCTTGGTATTCTATTAATTCTTTTGTTTTTTTGATTTCTTTATCGCGTTCTTCTAGAAAAGCCTTTGTTTTTGCTTCTTTTTCCTGTTCTTTTAATTTTTTTGCTTTCCAACTTTCATAAGAATCACTACTAGATGAAGACGATGATGTTGTTGTCGAATATCCATTCCACGGCATTTGAAAATTCCAAACGTTATTCATCGGCATTGGTGTTGTTTGAAAATTAGAAAAATCGAAATTGTTTGGCATCCAAAGCGGATTACTGTTAATAGTGTTGAAATTAAAATCCATGTTTATCCCTTTTTAATATCCCTTGAATATATAAAGTTTATGTTAAATAAAAAATTGCTTTTTCGTAATAAAAATTTACAAAAAAATCATGTAAAGATATGGTACAGAATAAATTTTTAGTATAGAATTGATGTATGAAGTGTGGTTTTGTAACAATATTAGGGCGTCCTAATGTTGGCAAATCTACTCTTTTGAATCAGATGCTGGGACAGAAGATAGTAATTGCAACAGACAAGGCGCAAACTACGAGGAAAAGAATAAAAGGGATTTTAACCGAAGAGAATGGACAGATTGTGTTTATAGATACACCGGGTGTCCATAGACCATTGAATAAGTTGGGAGAATTTTTATTAGATGAGGCAAAAGTTGCGGTTCCGGATGCGGATTTGATATTATTTTTGGTTGATGGATCAGAACCCGCCGGTAAGGGTGACAAGTGGATAGTGGAAAATATTCTAAAAGATATTAAAATACCTGTGTTACTTGTTATGAATAAAGTAGACAAAGTAAAAAATGTACAGAAAATAGAAGAAAATTTAATGTCTTATAAAACACTGTTCAAAGAAAATGTTCCGGTAGTCAGAATTTCTGCAAAAACAGGAAGAAATAAAGATACTCTTTTAGAAAATATCTATAAGAAATTGCCAGAAGGAGAAAAATTATATCCGGATGATGTTATAACAGAAGAGAGTATGCGAAGTGTAGCAGAAGAAATAATAAGAGAGAAAATTCTTATTCATACCCAAGATGAAATACCTCATTCGGTGGCAATAAAGATAGATAGGTATGAAGAAAAAGAGGATATAGATAAAATTTATGCAATCATATATTGCGAGCAAAAAAGTCAAAAGGGTATTTTGATAGGAAAAGGCGGTTTATTACTAAAAACAATAGGTACAGAAGCTCGTTTAGAATTGGAAGAGATTTTAGAAAAAAAAGTTTATTTAAATTTGGAAGTAAAGGTGGAAAAAGATTGGAGAAAGAAAGAAAAATTATTAAAAGATTTTGGATATCAATCCAAAGATCAATAGCAAAAAAATCTTTCATGTGCTTTATTATAAATGAAAGTGTGTGAAAAAGATATAAGTCAAAATTTATGAACATGAAAATATTAAAAGTGTGTGTTAGGAGATTTTAGAATGAAAGTTGAAAACATTGGTGTTACATTAGGAACAAACAATTTTACAATCAAGAAATCAAAAAATCAGAAAAACAGTTCACCTTCGTTTAAGCGGAACTGGGCGGAACATGCAAGTTGGGGTGCTAATTATTTAAAAGAGTCAGGTACTACAAATTTTAAGTTATTTTCGTTTCCAGACGCTAAAGCTGTGTTTGTAGAAGTAGCAGATAGAGCTGTTGCAGAATTTACAAATATAAGAGATAGGTTATTAAAAATAGTAGGAGTGTCCTTAGCTGGAGCGGGTGCTGCTGCAACTGTTGACACATCAAAAAATAATTCGCAAGAGCAACCGGAAATAAAAACAGTTGATCAGAAAACAAGAATATATCCAATGGAGCACAAAGGTGCAGGTGTTTATGAGGTTAATGGAGTTAATGCAAAGGTTGATGATAATTATAGGTATATAATTATTGATAAAAACAATGAAATAAATATTGTAAAAGATCCGTATGCCAAAAAGCAAGACGATATTTTAGGATGGAGCTCTGTATATAATTCTGATAATTATAAGTGGCAAAATACTTCTTGGTTGGAGGGAAAAGATCCACGTCGTATAGTCAGAAAGCCGGGCGAACCTTTGCGTGGGCTTGAAAAACTTATAATAGATGAAGTAAATATTCCGACTTTATCAAAGGAAGGTGATTTTCAAAGTGCAAAATCAAGAATTGATACAATCGCACAACGTGGAGTAGCAACAGCGATAGAGTTGATGCCGGTAGAGAATACATACTCAAAACAATGGGGGTATGATGGTGTTGACAAGTTTGCTGTAAATTCTAATTTAGGGACTCCTGAACAATTAAAAGAGTTAGTTGATTATGCACATGGAAAAGGGCTTAATGTTGTAATGGATATGGTGCCAAATCACATGGGACCTGATGGTAATTACTTGGGGCAAACTGGCCCATATATAAAATGTTCAGGAGAATTTGGTGACCTATTAAATTATCAGGGTGAAAATAATAGATATGTAAGAGATTGGATGGTAAATGCAGCTCTATGGTGGGCAAATGAATTCAAGGTTGATGGAATAAGGTTAGATTTGACCAAGGATATGGATTCTGACTATACATTAAGACAGATTGCATTGGAACTTAACGAGCATAATCCAAATGTGTTTGTGATCGCTGAGGACCACCGCAACAAAATGCATTCACTTACTAGTTACTATACACCTGATAGGATGACACATAACGAACAAATTGAAGATATTGATAATCGTATAGAATGTATAAGGAAAGGCTGGAAAGATTCACCTTGGAGTATCGGTATTGATAGTGAATGGGATTCAAATTACAGGTCTTCGTTGATAGATAATGTTCTATCTCCAAATGGAGCAAATCTTAATAAATTAGACGAAAACTTAGCATCTTCTCATTATAGAGTAAAGTATGGTTTGAGTCATGACGAGATCGGGAATGAGGATGGAACACGCTTGATTCCAAAATATTTAGTAAGGCATTTCTTTTTATCTTCAAAAGTAGATGGTGCAAATGAAGCTTCAAGGGGACAGAAAGCGGCTCAAGCTTCTCAAAAGTTAGCAGAATTAATAGTATCAAAAGAATTTGAAAATCTTACTAATTCGGAATTGGCTGTAGCAGAAAAGAACATTGGTTTGAACGAATTTATTCCTAAAATAGACTTGATAAATGCTTTCAAATCA
This sequence comes from Candidatus Gastranaerophilales bacterium, assembly GCA_944323165.1. Classification (GTDB taxonomy): domain Bacteria; phylum Cyanobacteriota; class Vampirovibrionia; order Gastranaerophilales; family Gastranaerophilaceae; genus CAG-196. The sequence continues at coordinate 148,389 of CALURK010000002.1, forward strand.
GCATTGGCCAAACAAAAAACGGTATTAGGTACAGTGATGACGACTCCGGGCCCAAAAATGTATTTCCAAGGTGATGATGAAGTGGATTTGTCACAGTTTAAATTCTTTAGAGAATTGTCTGGTGATAGAGTACAAAGAGAGTCAGATCCGAGAGAAATTTTCAAAATATACAAAGAAAAAGGATATGACACTTTAGAAAAATTTGCGCGTCCTGATTCTACACTGGGAAAGGTAAAATATGGTGGCATGTTCGCTGATGTTCCAAATGAAATGATTAAGTACTCACAAGATTTAAGAGCTCTTATAGATAAGTATCCTTCTATAGAAAAAGGTGAAATTAGCGGTACATATAAAGATTTCAATAATAATATTCATATTCATAAATTAAAGTATGAGAATGAAGAAACAATGGTGATAAAAAATTATGGAACAGGATTTCATAATAAATCATATGGTTTTGATGGATTTCCTGACAATTCAGTCTGGGAAGAAGTTTTCAATAGTGATGATGTGAAATATTGTGGTGGCGGATATTCTAATGCCGGTCGAAAGGATATAACTCGCAATAACCAGAATTTATCAGTTGCACCAAATAGCATTGTTGTATTAAGACGAGTAAAATAGGTAAGGTAAATATATTTAAAGAAGCGGTAAAATTTATATAAGTTTTACCGCTTTACAATATTTTACTTTATGTTACTATTAGAAAAAAGGATTTGAAAATGACATTAAAAGGCAGAAGACATCATCATACTCATACGAACCCGAAAGGGCGTAGAGTGTTGTTGCTTCTCTAGGCATTCTTTTAATCGGCTCTTTCGGGATATTTTGAGAGAAGGTAAAGGGTACGATTAAAAGGAGAATTTAGAAAATGTCACTAATAAATTTAATATCAGCAATAGGTAATAATTCAAGCATTTATCCGTTAATAGTTCGTGATTGTGGAATAGAAAATCCTGTTAAGATTGGAATGACTTACAGCCAAAATTTAAAGGATTCAAAACAAATGGCTAATAATGCTTTTAGGGAACGTACAATTGATGAGTACGGTTCGTCAATTGTATGGTTAGGTGGAATCCCTGTTATGAACAGTGTTTGTGACTGGATGATAAAGAAGTTCGGTTTTGATCCGTCAGTAAACATCAGTTTATTAAAGGAAAACGATTCACAAGGTTTAAAATACAATATTGAAAAATTTAAAAATACTGCTCCAGAGGAGGTAAAGAGCCTTGAGAAAGTTTTAAATAATAAATCAAAATATCAGAAATTATTAGCTGGTAAGTTTGTATTATCAACAGCTATTCCTGTATTGTTGATGGGGTATTTGCTTCCAAAATCAAATTTTGCGTTGACTGCAAAATTAAAAAAGAAGCAGGAAGCTGTAAAACCGATTTTAGAAGAAACTCAAAAGGCAGAAAAAAAATATGAAATGGGGGGAGAACAACCGTCTTTTAAAGGATTTTCTGCTTGTCTTGCTAATATGTCTACTGTAAATAAAATGGCAGTAACTGATGGAGGTTTAACAGTAGGAAGAGTTTATACTGCAAGAAACAAGTATGAAAAGTTGGAAAATGGATTTAAAATGACAATGATGATGTTTTTAAACTTTGTTGCTCCAATATGGATAGCGAAGGGGTTTGATAGTTTATCGGGAAGATTATTTAATACAAATGTAAATCTGGATCCAAAACTCTTGGCAAATAAGTCTTTTATTGATTCAATAAAAAACGGAACATTAGATATTCCGGAGGGTAATTATATAGAATATCTTGATAAAAATCCTAATTCACAAGTTTCAAAATTATGTGAAAAGTATTGTGGGGTCAAGTATCTAAAAAATGGAATAAGAGATCCAAGGGAGTATGTAGATGAAAAAGGCATTGAGAAATTTTTACAGGAAGTAAAGAAATTTTCGCAGGAAGCAAAGGCTTCAGATAATATAGAGAAATACGCCAAAAAAGCCTTAAAAGTTAAATCTGCAAATATCTTGGCAAATGTAGGCATAAGCAGTTTACTTTTAGCAGTAGCTCTTCCTAAGGTAACATTTATTCTAAGAAAGAAAGTTACAGGATCTGACGCAGAACCTGGTTTGGCAAAATAGGAATTCTATTTTTTTCTAATCAAATTAATACCTGCTTTAAAATAATTCTTAAATTCAGCAAAGCTCCTTAGTGAAAGCAGTGTTTTGAGGATAAATTTTGGTCTGAGATAAAAGCGTTTAACAGCTTTTTTGTGAAGTTCGAAAATTCTTTCTTTAGTTAGTTCGTGCGATCTTACTACTGGTTGGTAGTATGCACTTTTGAAATCCATATTTCCATCAACAAGCTTATTCAGCATAGCGTAAGCAAAAAACTTTGTCCCAGGAAGAGGGGTTGCAGTGTAGAAGCTTATAAAATTGCTGTCAAGTTCTATTGCAAATCTAATGGTTTCTTCAACAGTTTCCTCTGTTTCCCAAGGAAGTCCTATTACAAAGTAATTATAAATTTTGATTTTATTCTTTTTTAGAATTTTTACGGTCTTTCTAATATCATCAAGCGTAATTTTTTTGCCAATGTTGTCTAACATTTTTTGAGAACCGCTTTCAACTCCAATACTTACAAGTCTGCAACCTGATTTATACATCATTTTTGCCATCTCTTCATCCATAGTATCGGCCCTTGTATTAGATGACCAAGTTATCTTAAGTCCGCTATCAATTATTTTTTTGCATAAATCGATAGTCCAATCTCTATTAATATTGAAGATATCTGACCAGAATAAGAAATTTCTTATATTATATTTTTCGACGCATTCTTTGATTTCTGCAATAATGTTTTCCGCAGATCTCATTCTGACTTTAGCTCCCGAAACAGGTGTTGCCAAGCAGAAGAAACAGTGAAACGGACAGCCTCTTGAAACTTTAATTACCCCCTGAACTTTTCCGTTATCAGGTCTTATGTATTTAGAGTTGTCAACCAAGTGCCTTGCTGGAAACGGCAGAATATCCAAATCTTCTATAAAAGGGCGTTTCTCATTTTTTACAGACTGGAAGTTTTCACGGTAGCATATTCCCAATATTTCATTGTCAGGTACACCGTTTAATATATCTCTGAGGGTAAATTCGGCCTCTCCCATAATTACATAGTCTAAAAACGGATTTTCATATATAGCGTTTGTGTTATATGTTAAAAAAGGCGCACCTTTTACTATCGTTTTAAGGGATGGTAAAATCTCCTTTGCCTGTCTTACCCAGTCCATGTCCGACAAAAATGTCGGTGTTGCAACATTGACAACAAGATAGTGCGGCTTAAATTCTTTTAATTCTTTCAAGAAATCTCCGCCTTGGCTATAATCTTCAATTTTAGCTTCAAACCCGCACATTTCCGCAATAGATGCCAAATACATTAAATCTGTTGGCGGAAGAGGCGGAATCACCAGTAAATCCTCAGTAGGCTGCTGACATCTGTCTTCCCTGTTAAGAACAGGTGAAGGTGGATATATTAGTAAAACTCTACCCTTTGTCATTCAACGACCTTTTCTTTAACTCTTGAGGCAATTGCTGCAGCAGTAACAAGGCAGATTGCTCCGATAAAGAAAGTGTATTCCCAGTGATAATTAACACCACCGATTACATTAAAGCTGCATTTGTTTATAACCCAAGAAACAAGCGTACAAACAAAAACTTGCGGACCAGCGATAAATATATTGAATATCCCCATAACAGATCCCTCTGTTCCAGGTTTTATGTACTGAGAAAGCATCGCAAACGGAAGAGCACAAATACTTGCCCAGCCGATACCGGAAATTGCCATTAAAAGAGCTACAAGTTTTACATTTGTTGTAAATATAGCCATACCAAGGAACGCTAGTGCCATTGATAACATAGAAATTATATGAACTTTTTTGTTTCCGTACTTAACTGATAGAACCCCGATAGGTATAGCGACAAGAAAACAAACCAAATTAAATATCGCAAAACAAACAGAAGAGAAATTAGTTCCTGCAAGTACAGCAGAATCATAGCTTGATTTTACAACTTCTGAAACGTCAGCCAAATCAGGGACTCCAAATACTGTGTGTACACAATATTGAGTAAAATAAATCATCATGCACATATTCCCAATCCAAGTGAAAAACTGCATCCAGCAGATTTTTCCAACTTCAGGTGAAAGTGCAAAAAAATCTTTAAGCGCATTTAAAATATTAAATTTTTCCTTGTTTTCATCTTCTTTCGGAACATATCTTTTTTCTTTTATAGAAAGACAAGTCCAAATCATACCTAATGAGAAAGCCAGCGCTGCCATAATGAACTGAGCATTAATAGACATCTGGTAATTAAAAGCCCATTTTAAGAAAGGTGCAGTACCAGCTGCAACAACAGAGCCGAGTCCGATTGCAAGACTTATATAAGAATTTGCAATAGAATGCTGTTCAGGAGGAACTACATCAGGAATAAGTGCTCTGTATGGACCTTGAGCAATATTAACGCAAGCATCTAATATCCAAATCATGACTGCTGCAAAGAATAAAGCTGCAAGTTCAGGGAATTTTATATGTAAAACGGAAGAAATAAAGTTTGTAATCAATTCCGAATTAGGTAAAGCCCAAAGAGCCACTGCTGAAAGAAGAGCACCACCTAAAAGATAAGGTCTTCTTCTTCCAAAAATAGAAGAAGTTTTATCACTAAGTGCACCAATGACAGGTTGAACGACCATGCCTGTAAATGGTCCTGCAAGCCAAATTAAACCGAATAAAAGAGGGGATGCTCCCAAATCTTCGGTAACAGGACCTGATAAAATTATTCTCATTTGCCAAGCAAATTGCAGTCCAAAAAAACCAAGTGCAAAACTCAAAAATTTTGCAGTGTTAAACTTTTTTAAAGAATTTTCTTCCATTTTGTCTCTCCACACATCTATTTACATAGTTTACAAGCAACAAAAAGCCCCGTCAATACATTAACGTATAAAGGTTTAATACATTGTAATTATTTTATCAATTCCACTTTTTGCAATGTTAAACAATTCAACCATTTTGTCGAATTCGTAAGGTTCACCCTCAGAAGTTGTTTGAAAATCAACGATTTTTCCACTTTTTGTTAAAACTACATTTGAATCCACTTGCGCATGAGAGTCCTCTGCATAGTTTAAATCTAATTTTATATCACCGTCAACAATACCAATAGAGATTGCTCCAATAGGTTCTATAATAGGATTTTTTTTTAAATCTCCCGATTCTAAAAGCTTATTAACAGCATCCCTAAGCGCAAGAAAACCGCCGCAAATACTTGCAGTTCTTGTTCCGCCATCAGCTTGAATAACATCAGCATCAATTGTAATAGTCATATTAGGCATTTTCTCCAAATCAACGCAAGCTCTAAGACTTCTTCCAATAAGTCTTTGAATTTCTTGAGTTCTACCTGAAACTTTTTCACGCTCTCTTTTACATCTGGTATTGGTTGAAGCCGGAAGTAGTGAATATTCAGCTGTAACCCATCCTCTATTATCATTTTCATCCATCCATTTTGGCTTTTTAAGTTCTGCTGATGCTGTTACAATAACTTTTGTATCTCCAAATTCCGTAAGAACCGAGCCTAAAGCGTGTTTAGTAAAGTTGTGTGTAAAATGTATTTCCCTTAATTGGTTGTTTTCTCTTCCGTCTATCCTCATAAAATTCTCCCTTTTTTATTAATTATATAACAAATAAGGTGCGAAATTTGCTTAAAAAAAAGAGCATCAAATAGATGCCCTTTTTTATTTTAGAAATCTTACTTTAAAATTCTTCTTTTTTATCTTTATCCTGAGCAGTAGAATTAGTTCCACTTGTATTGCTGCTGTTATTACTATTATTATTTGTAGGTATGCCAGCTGCTAGACCTGTACCAACTTCTGGCTCTTCACCTTCTTGCGTGCCTAGTTTTGCAAGCGTTTCAGCTGACTCTTCTCCCAGTTGTTCTACAACTTCTTCTGGATTTTCCATGTCTTCAGGCATTTCGAGCTCGAAATTCTCAAGACCTTCCATAGATCCTTCGTATCCGGCTATAGACTCATCATATATATCGTTTGTAGCAGAATTCAAATCTTGAGTATCTTTTCTCATATCAATTTCTGTTCCGACTTGCCCTGCCCAATCAAATTGCTCTTTGGTCCCGATTCCACTCATTACAGCTGCGGCGGTGCCCATTCCAACAAAACCCCAAGCCCAAGCGGTAAAGATACCTCCAGAAGCTGCAAATTTACTAGCGCTCAGAGCATGTTTTGTTCCTGAAAGTGCATTTATAGATTGTGAAGCACCTTCAACATAGCACATGTTTTGTGTTGATGTATCAAAACTTTCAGCGTAATCTGTCAGACCTTGAACTTCTCCAACAGTAGAGGCCGCATTGTCATAATCTTCTTGGTATGTGCCCATATCACTATATATATCACCGACTGTTTCTGTCGTTTCTTCTTGTGTGTCTTGTATACCTATGCCAAGTTCTTGCATAAGAGGTACAAGTTCTTTTAATAACTCTTTTTCGCTATCAGTAAGCTGCTCTCCTGACTTCATTTTTTCCATTAAAGCTTCATAAGAAGCTTTGTACATATCATATTCAGATTTATTTTCTTCTATAGTTTCGTTAGCATCTTCATTATAGCACTGAGCTTCATCAGATAGTGCGTTGACTTCATCACTTGCATAACTCATTTCTTCTTGAGCGCTATATAGAGCATTATTTGCATTTACCATTTCATCTTGTAGTGCATCACAGGCTTTTTTTTGTTCCTTATTGGGCTTGTTTGCTGTATAATTAGCAGCATTAGCGAGTGATAGTGGCGCTCCGATGATCCATCCGCCAGCTGTTGTGGAACACGCATCTGAATCTATAGCATTTTTGCCTAATAAGCTAGCGGTTGCGTTTGCAGCGCCTGCGGTAACTGTAGTAGAAACTCCTGACAGTGCTCCATTTAGTACACCTGTAGAAAGTATTCCGCTCCCAAGACTCATTGCTCCGTCTACAACAGTTCTTGTGACTTGTCCGCCTTGTTTGCCATCATATCCTGTTTTATCTTTTGCCTGATCTCTACCATCCTCTTTTGCAGTAGAAAAATCATCATCCTCTATTTCATAGGCATTCTCATCGTCCATCGCTGTTGCATGCCAGTTTTTTAGTTCACTGTTCCAAGTTTGAGTTATCTCTCCCATATCTTTAGCAGAGATTCCCATGGTATTGTTACCATAATTGTAGTTATACCAGCATTTGTAAGCGTATGATTGTGAGTTTAATGCATTGCTTAAGTTAAACGAATCTTGAATTGCCATATTCCCTCCAAAAATTTATTCTTTTATTATGGTTTACGGCATTCCTTTACTAAAACTTTAGCTTTTTTATCAAAATTTTTACAAAACTTTACACTAATACTTCTTTTTCGTTTTTGTATGTGACGTAACCTAGTGGGGAGTTTGGAGGCTTGCGTAAATTTTTGGCTTTAGTATAGATTACTCCTACTTTTGAAGGCTGTTGAGCGCTTGAATATTTCCGGGCCAGTTTGCAGCATTCATACAAAACTGCTTCATCAGGTTCTTGTATGTCGGGAACTTTTAATAAAACATGGGAGCCTGCACACAGGCGAGTGTGAAACCAGTAATCATTATCTTTAGCAAGTTTTGATATTATGTAATCATTTTGTTTATTGTTTCTTCCTATGTAAACAACAAAATTATTAATATTGGTTTTTAAGATTGTTTTTTCATCTTGCTTTTTAGGCTTTGTCTTTTCAGGTTCCAATTCAGAATTTATGTCTTCGAAATCGTTATTAGTTTTGGCTTCCTCAATACTATACAAAATATTTTCTAAGTATTCTTTTTCAATTTTTAAATTGTTTAGTAGTTCTTGCGATTTTTCTTTTGTAGATTTTGACTTCGTATACAATTTAAAATATCTCTGTGCATTTTCGTTAAGAGTTTTTGTTTTATCAAGTTCGATTATTATGTTTTGATTATTGATATAGTCAAAAACTTCTATCTGCGGTTGATAATCATGTCTTTGGTATAGGTTGGCGGTCAAAAGCTCGCCGTAGAGCTTATATTTGTCAGTATTATCACGTTTTTTTAAAAGGGCTTCTATTTTGTTTATTGAATTTTTAACCTTTTTTAGCTTTGGAAGTACGATTGCCGTTAATCTTGCTCGTTCGGTTTTAATATTTGTATCTTCCTGAATTTTTGCATAATAATTATCAATTGCTTCGTTAACGCTAGTTGTCTTCATCTTTAGAATTTGAGATTCTGAAGGCGGATTAGGAGTTGTTGGCGGGTAAATATATTTTAGTCCACCTTGTAGCTCTCTATATCTGCTTTTTTCTGCTCCTACGTTATGCGCACAGCCTATAATCATTTTGCTTATTCTGTCATATAAAATTACGTTTGAATGCTTTCCCATCAATTCGATACTCAGACAGAGTGAGCGTTCTTGAGAAAATTCATCCATAGTTTCAAAATGAAATTCTATTATTCTTTCGTTATTTATTGCCAAAGTATCAGTAATCTTGCAGCCTTCAAGGTATTTTCTCAGTAGCATACAAAACATCGGCGGGTGTTTGGGAATCTTTAATCTTCTTTTTTCTTCATTTTCTGCAGACATAAAGCAAATATGATATGTTTGCGGGCAAATATTTATGTATAACTTTCGGCTTTCTCCGTTGTTTCTAAGAGAGAATATAAAATCCCTTCTTGTAGGCTGCTGGATTTTTTGGAGGCGTGAACCTATTATAAAATCGATATTTTCATCTATAAATGCTTTTAAAGTAAGACAGTCTATATTAATCAATATTCTCTCCTGTAATAATTATTGTATTGTGATGATTGAGAATAATTGTAGTTGTTATTATAAATTCTGTTTCTGGTTGAATAATTAGACTGAGCTTGCCAGTAAGGAATTTGTCGATTTTGTTGCTGCTGCTGGTACCTGCTTCTTTGATATTGCTGAAGTTGCATTTGTCTGTACGCTACAGGGTTAATTGATGCAGCATAAACCGCAATATTTAAAAGTAATAGAAATGATATTATTATAATTCTTTTCATAATAATATTCTAGCACTAAATGCCTAAAGCAACCAAGTCTGGATGGTCAAGAACTGAACGAACATAATTATAATATTCATTCTTATATCCGTATTTTTCTATTTTCTTAAGTAGTTCTTCTTTGGAAATAAAGCCTTGATTAAAAGCTATTTCCTCTAAGCAAGAAATTTTCACCCCTTTATTAAGCTCCATAGTTTGAACAAACAAACTTGCCTGAAGCATAGAATCATGAGTTCCTGTATCAAGCCAGGCAAAACCGCGTCCTAAAATTTCTACATTCAGTTGACCTAGCTCTAAATAAATCTTATTAAGGTCTGTAATTTCTAACTCTCCTCTTTTTGAAGGTTTTAGTAACTTTGCAAAATCGCAAACTCTGTTATCGTAGAAATAAAGCCCTGTAACTGCATAATTAGATTTAGGATTAGCAGGTTTTTCTTCAAGAGAAATTGCTTTATTATTACTATCAAATTCCACAACTCCGAAGCGTTCTGGATCTTTTACCGTATATCCGAAAACGGTAGCTCCTATGTTTTTCTTAATAGCATTTTTCATTATTGTGGAAAATCCCTGACCGTGGAATATATTATCTCCTAAAATTAGTGCAACGTCATCTTTATCAATAAAATCTTCAGCAATCAAGAAAGCGTCAGCGATACCTCTTTGAACGTATTGTATTCTGTATTGAAGATTTAATCCGTATTGCGAACCATCCCCAAGAAGTTTGATAAAGTTGTCATAATCAGATTCGTTAGTGATAATTAAGATATCTCTTATCCCCGCAAGCATAAGCGTTGAAAGCGGGTAATAAATCATTGGTTTGTCATATATTGGGAGCAAAATCTTTGAAATAGGCTGTGACGCCGGGTACAATCTTGTTCCTGCTCCTCCTGCTAAAACGATACCTTTCATATAACCACCTTTTCTATAAATTCCTAAATTCTTCCATACTGCTTTCAATGCACTTAAGATCCATTAAACAGTATGGAGGTATTTGCGCTGCTACTTTTTTCTTCGAATTTATCATTATTACGTAAGGTACGTAACTACCTCTATATTCATATAATAATGAACTACCGTATTTAGTAGACGTATCCGCTTTTATAAATACAAATTGACCATTATGTTTATGCAAAATTTTGTTATAGTTAGGTGTGAACATTGTACAATACTTACATTCCGGCGAAAATAAGTATAAAAATACATTGTATCCCTTGTCTAAAGCGTTTTCTACTTCTCCGGCAAATGTCGGAAGGATTGAAAATAAAGACAAAAATAACAAACACTTCTTAAACATAATAGAAATCATATCATTATAAAAAAGCTTTTTCAATAGGTAAGAATATTTAGCCGGAAATATGTTGACAAATGTTTTCCAATCATTAAATTTATGATATGACTAAAGATTACTATAAAATTTTAGACATATCGGAGTTTAGCACACTAGATGAAATTAAGCATGCATACAGGAATTTAGCAAGAAAATGGCATCCTGATGTTGCCGGAAATTCACCTGATGTTATTCAAAGATTTAAAGAAATTAATGAAGCTTATGAAATACTTTCTGATAAGGTTAAAAAAACTGATTATGATAAAGCCAGAAAGTTTTATAACTACAGCTCATACAATTCTCAAAAACAAACAAAATCTTACGATAAAAGTACCACGAACCCCAATTTTAAAGAAACCTATTCCTCTGGTAAAGATGAAAAGAAAGGTTCTTTTTGGGATGAAATTTTCAAATCTCATACAAACAATAAATCAGATGAATTTAAATCTCCTAAAAAAGGCGATGATGTATATTCAGATGTCGAAATTTCAGTTTTCGAGGCTGTTAACGGTACAACTAAAGTTATCAATATGTTGCAGACTCAAATTTGTCCAAAATGTGGTGGAAGAAAATTTGTAAACGATGCGCAATGTGCTTTTTGTAAGGGAAAAGGTGAAACTTCTGTTTATAAAAGGTTTAAAGTTAAAATTCCTGCCGGAATTAAAAACCTATCAAAAATAAGACTGGCGGAAGAAGGTGAAAAAGGACAAAATGGTGGAAGAAACGGTGATTTGTATTTAACTATCCACATTAGAGAAACTCAAAATTATAAAACCGATGGTTTGAATATTTTGAAAAATATTCAAATAACTCCTGATGTTGCTGTTTTAGGCGGACAGGTTACTGTTGCAACTTTAATAGGTAATGTTGCTCTTAAAATATCTCCTAAAACAAAAAGTGGACAAAAAATTAGGCTTGCAGGGTGTGGAATTAAGCAAGATAAAAAAGTTGGTGATATGATAGTAACTGTAGAAATTCAAATTCCTCAAAATTTAACGGATGAAGAAATTGATTTGTACAGAAGACTTCGTCAGTTAAATAAAAGAGAAGTTCTGTAAAGTGGAAGGATAAAAAAAGTATGGAAGCTGATATAAGAGAGGTTTTTTCTTCAATACAAGGAGAAGGACCTTATGTAGGATATAAACAATTATTTGTAAGGTTTTGCGGGTGTAATTTGAAGTGCAAATATTGCGATACAGATTTTGATACAGCTCATGCCTCCAAGTATTCAGCTAGCGGTTTACTTAAGCTTGCTGAGATGAATCAGGATTGCCATTCAATTTCTCTTACGGGAGGCGAACCGCTTTTAAGTATAAAATTCTTGAAAGAATTTCTTCCGAAATGTAAGCTTCCGGTATATTTAGAAACTAATGGAACATTATATAAAAATTTGGCTGAAATAATCGATTATATTTCTTATGTTTCTGCTGATATAAAATTGCCTAGTTGTACGGGATTGAGGCAAATGTGGGATTTGCATGACAAATTTTTTAAAATAGCTTCTCAAAAAATACTTTTTGCCAAAATGGTCTTTAATAATTCAATCACTGAAGATGAATTGATAAAAGCTTGTAATTTATGCAAAAAGTATAGCATAGAACTCGTACTGCAGCCAGAGATGGTGGATAATAAACTTTCAGTTAGTTCAGAATTTATGGAAGCGATTTTAAACAATGCTCTAAAATATTATCATAACGTAAGGCTAATTCCGCAAGTACATAAATTTCTAAATGTACAATAACTTCTTATGCTAAATATTCTAAAATAGCTCCGCCAATTTCTTCGTTTGGATCAAATGGGCAGTTCTTAGGGGGATTAATAGAATTTTGAATTAACATAGCAAATAAAGGTCCAAATGCGTCCGGAATTTTTGTTTTCCTGTATATTCCAGCTAGAAAGGTTTGTATATTAGGTGAAGTTGTTTTGTTGTACTTTGATAGTGTAGGGTATAGCTGTTTTACTTCTTGATTACCTTCGTCAAGCAGTAAATTTAACTCATACAAACTCTCTATAACTTCAGTTTCAGATTTTGGCTTCTCAAGGGTCGTTTTTATCTCATTTAGACTATGTCTTTTGGGAATATCAACAACGCAATAATTTCTATATTGATTAGGATACGATACACTCATAAGATGATTATACGATAAAGAATAAAAAGATTAAAGCTCCGACGGCAAGTGCCGGGACATACGGCAAGTAGTTTCTATTTTCGACTTTTTTGATGTTTTTAATAATGGAGTATGCCAAAGCTATTCCTGTAATTATTAAAAAAGCAAGTGTATAGTAGTTTTGCCAAGCAGCTTCCATTATTACAACAGATAGTGCAAACAATACTCCTAATATACAGGTCATTTTATTATTATTTTTATATTGATTGTAGAAAAATATAGGTAGTATAAAAATCATAGATGATATAAATCCCAATAGTAATACTAGTATGATTTCTTTTCCGAAAATAGCACCTAATGCTCCCGCAACGTATGTGTCAGCTTCACCCATGGCTCGTTTATCCGTAAAAAGATAGCCGGAGCGGGCTAGTATTTCAAGAATTATTACGCCTATTAATAAGCCGATAATAGAGTTTATAAACCCACCCATGCCTGAAGTGACAGCGTTGAATATAATACCGCTAATTCCCATTGCAATTGCTATATTGCAGTCTACGAGTTGTTCTTTTAAGTCTGTACCAGTCATTATTATTAAGCACGAAATCCAAAAAAGGGTAAATAAAGCTTTTAAACTTATTCCAAACTTAACAAAAGTAAAAGCAAATAAAAGCATTGTAATTATTTCGACAATCGGATATTGTATACTAATTTTTTCTTTACAAAAATAACATTTGCCGCCTAACAAAATATATGAAATTACCGGAATGTTGTGCCAGAATAACAATTTATTTCCACATTTTGGACATTTGGAAGGTGGAAAAACTATGCTTTCACCAGATAAAGTTCTTAAAATAACAACATTATAGAAACTTCCAAGACATAATCCTAAAATACATATCCAGAACAAAATGTAGTGAAATGAATCAATCATCATTCTCCTCTTCCGTTTCATTTACAAACAGCTTATACAGTATAGAAAAAGCTTTTTTAAGTTTTCGAGAAACTTGCATTGGGGTTAAGTTAAATTTTCGAGCAATTTCCTTTTGAGATAAATCGTCGTAATAATAAGCTTTAACGAGTTTTTTAGATTCCGGTGGAAGTTTTTCTATTATTTCTCTCAAGACGATTTTTGTATCTTCAAGCTCTCTTGCGTCTTTGTAATTTTCTTTTGTGATAACTTCTTCGTATCCTAAGTTGTTAGAATCATTTGTGTATAAATCATCCAAAGAAAGAGTTGAGCATCTTCTGTCCACTTGAAAAGCTAAATCTATGTTTTTTCTAGAAACTTTAAGTGCTTCTGCTACATCGTCATTAGTAAGTTCGTTTAACTCCTCAACAGTAAGAGCCTTAATAAAGCTGTTAATACGAAAGGCAAGCTCTTGCATATGTCTTGGAACTCTAATGGTACTTGTCTTATCTCTCAAGAAATGTTTCATTTCGCCAATAATGTAGTAACCGGCAAATATTTTAAAATTATCATTGATATTTTCGGAATATGCATCTATCGCTTTTAATAAACCAATAGCCCCTGCCTGTACTAAATCCTCAATTGGGTCATAAGAACGTCTTGCAATCGTGCGGGCTATTTTTTTTATAATCGGCAGCATTTGGGTTACGATAAGAGCTTTGGCTCTTGCTTTTTTATACTTATTAGTTTCAGAATGGTATTTATCCAACCACTCTGAAACTAATTCATAAGTATTTTGCTCGCTCTTATTTTGCATTTAATTTAAATCCATTCCAGTATTATTTATAATAACACGATTATATGGGTTTATCAATTTATGCATTTGTATTTTTTACCTTATTCTCAAGAGAATCTAATTCTTTTTTTAAGGCATTACTATATTCTTGCTTTAACATATCTACTTTTGATAGAGCTTCATCTAATTTAAATTTAATTGTTTCAAGTTGTCTTGATTTGCTTTTATTAAATTTATCAGAATATTCACTAAGAGCTTCCGTACAAAGATATCCTTCATTTGCTTTTGATTTATTCAAAACACGTTCTTCTCCTGATTTAAACTTAGTAAATACACCTTGTTTAGGTTTCAAAATAAATGAAACTTCATCTTGGGATTTATCATTTAGGACTGTCCTCACGTTATCAGAAAAATCTTTAGCAAAATTAAGATCTTTCATTAAAAGCGAATCTGTGCTGTTTTTTGCAAGTTCAAAACCTTTTTGCATTGTTTTGTTGTAACCAATTTTTGAACCGAAGTTTGTATTATTGATTGGATTAATTTTCATTTTTTCTGTCCTTTCTTTTACCTTACCTGTGTACTATAAATAGAAAATTAAATTAATAATAAAATCTGCAATAAGCATGTAGACAGTTGATAATACCGCTGCTTTTGTAGTTGATTCTCCAACATCTTTTGCGCCCCCTTTAGTTTCATAACCCTGGGTTGCGCATACAAGTGCGATGAGAATTCCAAAGATCATGCCTTTAAGTAAACTTATATAAATATCTCTTGTACTTAGCCAAAGCCAAACTGAATTTATGTATCTTGCAGGATGCAGATGTATTGTCGCGTGTGAAACCAATAGCCCGCCTAAAATACCTACAACTTCAGCAAGAAGTACAACCATAGGTACAGTAATTGCTGCAGCAAGTAGTCTTGGTGAAAAATAATATCCAACAGGATCTATTTTTAGAGTTTTAATGGCGTCGACTTGAGAAGTAACTTGCATGTTGGCAATTTCTGCCGAAATTGCAGTTCCGGCTCTTGCCCCGATTGCGAGGGCTACAAAACCCGGAGCAATTTCTCTTATCATAACAACAGCAATAGAGCCTCCTACATAGGCTTCTGCTCCCGACATAAGAAACTGTTTTGAAACTTGTATTGCAATAACTGCTGCCGATACAAATGCTATTACTAAAGATATTAAAAGCGAATCATAACTAATAGCTGCTGCTTGTGAAATAACATGACACCATCTGGAGCGTCCGGTAATCAGATACTTAACGCTCGTATATAGGTTTTGCATGCATTTTCCAAAAAAATTAATCATATACAGGAATACACCATTTCTTGAATTTTTCTACCTTACCTTTTACGACATCAAAATAAAGTGTTTGAATTTGCTTTGTAATAACACCTATTTTCCCGTCACCTACATATCTGTGATCAATACTTTTAACAGGAACAATTTGAGCACCTGTTCCACAGCAAAAAGCTTCTTCTGCTGCATAGAGCTCTGTTCTATCAATGGAACGCTCTTTTACCGGTATGCCAAGTTCTTTAGCAAGTTCAATAACAGTATTTCTTGTTACACCTACAAGAATGTCATCTGTTGTGCTTGTAGTTACTAGAGTTCCATTGATAATAAGGAATATATTCATAGCGGAGCCTTCTGTTACCTGACCTGATTCAGAAAGAACTACAGCATCATCAAAACCAGCTTCGTGTGCATCAGTTTTAATGAGGGCTGAATTAGCATAAGCACCGCTAACTTTTGCTCTTGGAGGTATTGCATTATCAGATGTTCTTCTCCAGCTTGATACGCAAAGCTTTAAACCTCTGTTGTTTTCAAAATAATCTCCAAAAGGAGTTGTAAAAATTAAAAAAGAATCTTCATTATCAGTTAGTGTAGGACCAACTTTCTGTGAGGATTTGTAAAGAGTTGGTCTTATATAAACATCAGTTTTATAGCCGTTTAATTTTAGCAAGTCCTTGGTGATATTTGTGTATTCGTCAATAGTATAAGGACTTTGCATCCACATTACTTTTGCACTATTAAGAAGTCTTTCATAATGTTCTTTGACTCTAAATGCATAAAGTTGATTTTCTTCTTTATTATAGTAGGCTCTTATACCCTCAAATACAGAGGTACCATACAAAAAAGCGTGTGTCCTTACAGGTAAAACTGCCTTATCAGCTTCAATAAATTCGCCATTCATAAAGACGTGTTCTGTCATTACGTGTCCTCCCATCATTTTATTTTACTACAACTATGAAACTTTGATATTTAACTTGTTACATTTTGTAAAGTATTGTAGTTAAATATAAGCAATTTTTAATCCTTTCGTGTTTTTATATAAGTATAGTAGTGTGGAGGCAGTTTTATGTACGAAGTCAATAATGGCGTTGTAAAAGTTGACGGTTCAAGAGGTAAATATGATAATAAGGTTTCAGATCCATCTGTCAGGTATGGAAGAAATGCTGTAGAAAATCTATATACGTATATGGAGCAGCCGTTAGTTGCTGATAACATGACAGTTGCACCAATTTTAGATTTCGGCGTAAACCCGGAGACTGCTCAGCACAATATTGATAAATTGGATAAATTTTTAAAAGAAAATGATGAGTATCTAAAAGCATTACCTCCTCTCGAGTATGAATATAGGTATATGCCTCAAATGCAGAAAGGGCAAGTTGATAAAAAGGCTCTGTTAGGAGCAGCTTATGAGGAAATGGGAAAAGTAAATGATTTATCAGTTGAAGATTTGGACAGCAGATTTGCGCCTGATAAAAATTACACATCGAAGCCTCTAGATGTGAATAATGATGGTAAGGTTGATATTGCAGAATATGGTTCAAGTCTTTTGGCAGCGGATATGTTAAGCAAGTCAGATACTCCCAATAATGCTAATATCGATGGTACAATAAACAAAAGAGGTTTTGATGCTGTTCTTGCTTATACTAAAAAAAGTAATGCAGAAGCTGCTGCAAAACTATATTCAAATATCTATAATACATACAATTTAGGCGATGCAAAAAAAGATTTTAAGGCTGAATAGAAAATACAAAAAAAGACCGATTTTTAAATCGGTCTTTTTTATTATGTTTAAGCAATTTCTTTAATCCAGCCTTCAGGAGCTTCAATCCTTCCCATTTGAATTCCTGTAAGAGTGTCATACAATTTTTGGGAAATAGGTCCCATCTTTTCCATTCCTGAAGGGAAAAGAACTGTTTCATCGTGGTTTACGACTTTACCTACAGGAGAAAGAACTGCAGCTGTTCCACAAAGAGCGCATTCTGCAAAATCCTTAACTTCGCTGAATAGAATTTCTCTTTCTTCCGCTTCTAATCCTAAATAGTGCTTAGCAACGTACATCAAAGATCTTCGTGTGATAGATGGCAAAATCGTGTTAGATTTTGGAGTAACAATCTTATTATCTTTTGTTACGAAAATTATGTTAGCTCCGCCGGTTTCTTCTACTTTTGTTCTTGTCGCAGAATCCAGATACATATTTTCATTGTAACCTTTATTATGAGCGTCAACTATTGCGTGAAGGCTCATTGCATAATTAAGCCCCGCTTTAATGTGTCCGGTACCGTGAGGAGCAGCTCTATCAAAATCAGGAACTCTTAATGTAATAGGCTTAGCTCCACCTTTAAAATATGGTCCTACAGGTGAAGTGAATATCCTAAATTGAAATTCTGTAGCGGGTTTAACTCCCATAACAGGATTTATACCGAACATATATGGTCTTATGTATAAAGAAGCTCCTGAACCGTAAGGAGGAACGTAGTCAATATTTTTTCTAACAGTTTGAACGACAGCATCTACAAATCTATCTTCAGGAAAAACAGCCATTTCTAAGTAACTGCAAGAATCTGCCATTCTTTTAGCATTCAAATCAGGTCTAAAACAAACAACTCTTCCGTCAACAGTCCTATAAGCCTTCATTCCCTCAAAGCAAGTCTGAGCATATTGAAGAACGCAAGCGCATTCATTCATCACTATATTTTCGTCAGTTGTGATAGTTCCCTCGTCCCACTTGCCGTCTTTGTAATTTGAAACAAAACGGTAATCAGTCTTCATGTAGCCAAAACCTAAGTTTGCCCAATCAATATTTTTAGCTTCAAGTGTTTTCATTATGTCCACTCCTCCTTAATTCTATCTAATTATATAACAAAACGGGAAATCTAGAAAGACTTCCCGTTTTATAAAGTAAACTTATATTAACTTAGCTAATAATATCTCCGTATGCTTCGGGATTATTAAGTAAGTCATAGTTAATTTCATTTTCATTGTCAGCAATTGCAGCTGCAACAACCGCATCAGAAGTTACATTAAGAAGAGTTCTCATCATATCTGTAATTCTTTCTATTGTAAACAGGAATGCAAAACCTGCAACAAGCTGTTCAGGGCTCAATCCCATACCGTTAAGAACAAGAGCAATTGTAATTAAGCCGGCTCCAGGAATTCCTGCGCAAGTTGAAGACGCAACAATTGCCAAAAGTGCAATTTGAACAACTAAAAATGGTGTTAGAGCAACTCCGTAAGCTTGAGTCAAGAATATAACCGCAATAACCTGAAGCATTGCAGTGCCGTCCATGTTTAATGTTGCTCCAAGCGGTAGTACAAAGCTTGAAACTTTATGCGAAATACCTCTTTTTTCGCAGCAAGCAATTGTTAAAGGTAGAGTAGCTGAAGAGCTTGCTGTACCAAACGCAACCATCATAGCCTCTGCCATAGCTGCGTAAAGCATCATAACAGGGACTTTTGAAAATATCTTCAAAAATACAGGATAAACAATAAAGAATTGTATCGCAAACCCGATAGCCAATACTCCCAAGTATTTAGAAATACTCATGAATATATCAATACCGAAAGAAGAAACGGCTACAGCGGTCAATGCAAATACACCAGGAGCTGCAAAGCACATTATCCAATCGGTAATTTTCATTGTAGCGGCAAAAATAGATTCAAAGAAACTTACAAAAGGTCTGTTTATATCACCAACTTTTGCAAGTGCTATAGAAAACATTACAGCAAATACAATAATCGGTACCATATCTCCGCTTGCAATTGAAGCTAAAGGATTTTTAGGTATAAAATCTAAGAAAATATTTAATAAATTGCCTTTCTGAGCCTCAATTGTAGCAGCAACCTGTGCTTGAATATCAGTTGCTGTATCAATATTTATATAGTGAGCAGCTCCTAGACCAGGTTTTAACAATAAAGCCAAAGCTGCACCAATCGTTACTGCAACAACAGTAATGATTGTGTAGTAAAAAATCATCTTAGTACCAAGTTTGCTCAACTGTTTACTGTCACCAATGCTTGTAATGCCAATTACTATAGCAGAAATTACTAAAGGTATTACAACCATTTGAATCAGTCTGATAAACACTTGCCCAATGAAGGTTAGGGTTGTCATAATAATCGGGCTTGGTTCATTATGAAGCCAAATTCCGACTAAAACACCCAAGATAAGTCCGGCAAATATATGCCAATTTCTTTTTAAACCCAAACCAAGTGCAATTAACACTTGCATGTGAAATTTCATATATAAATCCTCTCATATACTTATATTAACTAGTATATCTTACTATTTTTTAGCATGATTGTAAATACTATCAATGAAGTGTTTTGAAAAAAGAATAAGCGCCGCGTCTAATGACGCGGCGCTTATTCTTTTTTATTCTGTTATTTATTATTTTAAAGAATTTATTAATTCTTGTATTGCCTGCTGTTGGGTAGAAATTTCTTCTATTCTCGCTGTTGTTTGTTCTACGAGTTCTTTTGGAGCATTTGCAACAAACTTCTCGTTCTTCATTCTACCCTCTAAAGAGTTCTTTTCATTTGTTAATTTTTCTAACTTCTTCTCTTGTCTTTTTATTTCTGCTTCTAAATCAATCAAGTCTGCTAGAGGAACAATTAGTTTAGACGCTGAAACAATTGCAGAAGCTGATTTAGGTGGAACAACAGCGTTCATATCCGCATAAGTTATCTTATTAACTTTTGCTAATCTATGAATATAAGATTCAATTTCTTCAAAAATCTCTTTTTCGCTCTTATCAGCTCTTATTTCTACATCAACAGTGGCTGATGTCGGAATATTAAAGCTTTGTCTTACGTTTCTTAATGAAGTAATTGTGTCAAATACCAACTTCATCTCAGATGCTTCTTTAGGGAAGCTTAGCTCTTCTGAGTAAACAGGGAAATCTGCTACTATTAAAGCTTTAGGGTTAATACCCTTGTGAGTGAAAGCTCCTACTTCTTTGCTACCAGGAATTAAGCTCCATACTTTTTCTGTAATATGCGGCATAATTGGGTGAAGCATTCTAAGCGACATATCCAACACATATCTTAGAACTCTTTGAGTATTTGCTTTCAATTCGCTATCCTGAAGTTGTATCTTAGCAATTTCAACATACCAATCGCAATATTCACTTCTGAAGAAATCATACAATGTATGCGCAATTTCTCCTATTCTGTACTCTTTCATATACTGATTAACTAGTTTAGCAGTTTCATTTAATTGGTTTAAAATCCACTTATCTACTAAAGTAAGTTTATCTTTATCAATAGGATTATCATCAACACCATCAAGGTTCATAAGAACAAATCTTGATGCGTTCCAGATTTTGTTTGCAAAATTTCTTCCGTATTCGAATCTTTCATCAGATACTTTAATATCCTGACCACCATAAGTACATAGGGATGTCATCGTAAAACGAAGAGCATCACAACCGTACTTATCAATAATTTGAACCGGATCAATAGTATTACCTTTAGATTTGGACATTTTTTGCCCTTTTTCATCCCTTATAAGTCCGTGTATATAAACAGTAGAGAAAGGAGCTTTTCCTGTGAATTCAAGTCCCATTGTAATCATTCTTGCAACCCAGAAGAAAATGATATCAAATCCTGTTACAAGTACTGATGTAGGATAAAATTTCTTGAAATCATCTGTTTCAGCGTTAGGAAATCCCATTGTAGAGAATGGCCATAAGCCTGACGAGAACCAAGTATCAAGACAATCAGTATCTTGTACGTAATTTTCAGGATCAGGGTTTTCCTTTGCAACAACCATTTCTCCAGTAACCTTGTGATAATATGCAGGAATTTGATGTCCCCACCATAGTTGTCTTGAAATACACCAGTCACGGATGTTTTCCATCCAGCCTAAATAATTCTTTTCCCAACGCTCAGGGATAAATTTAATTCTTCCGTCTTTTACAGCAGCAATAGCTTCCTTAGCCAAAGGCGCCATCTTTACAAACCACTGTTCAGAAAGTAAAGGCTCAATTGTTGTATTACATCTTTGACATTTTCCAACGTTGTGTTCGTGATCCTTAACTCTTAGCAAGAAGTTGTTGTAGCTAAGCATATCAACTACCTTCTTACGAGCTTCATATCTGTCTAATCCTTGATATTCAGGCGGAACTTCTGCACAAGCTTTCATCTTACCTTCTTCATCAATAACCCAAATTGGTGAGAAGTTATGACGTTTCCCTACTTCATAATCATTAGGATCGTGTGCAGGAGTAATTTTTACGGCACCTGTTCCAAAAGACTTGTCTACATATTCATCTGCAATAATCGGGATTCTTCTTCCTGAAAGTGGAATCATAACTGTTTTTCCGATAAGTTCCGAATATTTCTTGTCTGATGGGTGAACAGCAATTGCAACATCTCCAAAAATAGTTTCAGGTCTTGTTGTTGCAACGATTATTGCTCCTGGTTCTCCAACCAGCGGGTAAGAAATTTCCCACAAATGTCCTTGTTCTGTTTCATATTCAGTTTCAATATCAGAAATCGCACTCTGGCATCGAGGACACCAGTTTACAATATATGCACCTTTATAAATAAGACCTTTATTATATAAGGTTACAAAAACTTCTTTAACGGCTTCGGAGCAGCCTTCATCAAAAGTAAATCTTTCTCTTGAACGGTCAAAAGAAGCTCCTAATCTCTTAAATTGGTTTAAAATTGCTGATTTATGCTCATTTGCCCACTTCCAAGTACGTTTTAGGAATTCTTCTCTGCCTATATCTTGTCTTGTCAGCCCTTCTTTTCTGAGCTGTTTTTCAACAACAGCTTGAGTTGCAATACCAGCGTGGTCAGTTCCCGGAAGCCAAAGAGCTTCATATCCGCTCATTCTGTGATAACGGGTTAAAATATCTTGCAAAGTCCCATCAAGAGCGTGACCCATGTGTAATACTCCGGTAACATTCGGAGGCGGAATTACTATTGTGAAAGGAGGCTTATCTGAATGAGCGTCTGCTCTAAAGTATCCTCCGTCTTCCCAAAATTTATACATTTCCTCTTCTGTTGATTTTGCATCATAAACGGTCGGCAAATCATCAATTTTAGTTTTTGTTTCTGTCATATAATAATTCCTCGCTCGTGTAAATCTAATAATAGAATAACATAAAAATAAAAATGGGTTTATTTAGTAATAGTGATTTTTAATAAAAAATTGTTATAATAAGTATTATGAAAAAATTTGTAATCTTAATATTAATGCTTTTGTTAGTTCCGACAGCTTTAGCGCAAGACTATACGCTAAAAGCAGGAGTTTCTGTAAATGACGTTCCAAAAGCGTTATTTGGTAGCTGGAGAGTTAACGCAAAATTAGATGATACAAACAGTTATGGGACTTTTAAACCAAACAGTGTAGATTTTTGGACCCTTTCGAGAGTCGGCGATAAAATAACTCTTACAAACCCTTTTACAGGTGCAACAGCAGATGTATCTTTAAAAGCAGTTGAGGGTAATGTAATAGTCTTTTCGAAAAAAGCTCCTTATGATAATAAAATGTTAACGGATACTATTACTATAAGGCTAACGGATAATACATTTTCCGGCATAAATACACTAAAATTAGAATCTTTTTCACTTGTAGATAACCATTTGATGAAAACAGAAACTGCAAGATATAACATAAGTGGAGAAAAGATCTCAGGTGATAGTGTATTAAAGAAATAATCATATGAATCGAGAGCCCTTCGTCAGGGCTCTCGATTCATATTCGACTAGAATAAAACTATGAAAAAGGAAGGAGGAGCGTTTTTAAATTACCCATTAAATGTTTTATATGATGCTTCGATGTTATCATTGATAACTTTTTCTACAGCTTCAATTTCTGTAGTAATCTGTGTTCTTTCGTTATCAAGTCTTTGAAGTTTTAATTCAAGGTTTCTATCTTCTTGTTGTATGATTTCTGTTTTAGCGTTAATTTCTTTATTCTTTTGATCATACAAGTAGGTTTCATATTCATATTCTGCATAAGCATCTTTATAAGCATCATTATCTGTTACAGTTGCTGCTTCAAGATTTACAGTTTCATATCTAGTAACTTTGCCATCTTCCACTATTGGTATACCAATTGAAACGATCCTGCCTGAAGAGTCAAATGTTAGCTTACATCCACTATTTTCTGTAGCTTCGGTATATGTACCGTTCGAAACTAATGAAAATACTTCAACCCTTGCTTGACCAGTACCACTGGAAATCATTTGCTGTTGTTGTAAATCTGCGGTTTTTACAAAGCAAGGAACTTGTGTACCAGCTTCATTTTGTTGATAAAACATCTTAAAATCACGAAGAATAGCTGTTTCATCAGGTTTTCCGTTATCATTTCGATACTCTGGATATGAGTTTGCTATTGCTTCTAAAACTCCTTGGTAAGAAGAACTAAGCAGATCTTGCGATATAGCATAAGTTATATTTCCACCAACTGTTGTTCCTTGATTTGCCTTATCCGGATCATACTCACTATTCTTTAATTGTGTAGAACCGTCGCCATTAGGAGTTTCTTTATATATTTCTGTAACATCTCCGAAACTGTAAACTGTATTACCATTTGCATCTTTACCGACTTCTGTACAAGTTATCTGCTTTGCATATCCATTTTCATCTGTCGTAAAGAATGTATAGCCACTTATTTGGTCGGCGTACAAACCACCTTCATAATAGGTTTTAGCGCTTTGGTTATATGTCCAGTCTTGTGTGCTTTCACTATCCCAATCGTAGTCAGGATCGGATTTCTTTACTTCACCAACTGTTGTCTGGATAAATACAAATTGTCCTGCACCAGCATTTTTTATAGCATCATCATAGTCTTTTGCTTGTATAAAATCACCATTATCGTTTTGATAATAATAATATCCATCATAGTCAGAAACTTCACCATTAACTCCGTGCATGATGCTTTGGTTATCATTGTTTACTTCGTTAGATTGTAATTCATCGACATCTTCGTAATAAGTTACAGGAGTCGGTACTGTATAATTATTAATTTTGTTTACATAGTAGTACTCAGGTATGTTATAAGATTCTACAGATTGGAAAGTACCACCTTTAATGCAAGCACCATTCTTTTGGTATTTTATTTCAACATTATATGTATCATCTTTTTCTGGAATAATAGATCCTAATGTGAATTCAGAATCACCAATCGTACCAGAATATTCGATGGTTTGGAAATCTGTTGTGGTTGGCGGGGTCGGAACTGTCATTGATAGCAAGCTGTTGTATAAAGCTGTTGCTTGTTGTGATAGTACTGTTCTTGCCTGGTTGATTTGTTGACCTTGATATTCAAGGTTAGATTGTCGTGCCTGTAAACTTAACAATCTTGCTTGTGATGCTGACATTCCCATAATTGAGTTCTCCTTTTTCCTTGTTTCTTTCTATACTACCTATTACGGCATTTTTTTATAAAAACTTTAGGAATTTTAATAATATTGTTACAAAAGTTAATAATATACCTCTGAAACCCAGTAAAATCAGACTTTTTATTTTTACAGAATTTCTGCTTAATATTCTAAAAAGCCTGTATCCTTTCGTTGTTAAACTCTTAAAGCAAGGTTTTTTATTCTTGCGTAAACCCTTTTTTTAAGTTACAATCAGGTAGAAGAGGAGAGGTCTTATAGATGTCAGAAGAAAAAGTTATTAAATTGGGTCGTAGAAGTAAAAATAAAGCGCAAGAGAGCGAGTCAACTCATCATCACGAAGGAATACAAGAGCCTGTTTACTGCAGTTTTTGCGGAAGACCTAATACAGAAGTTATAAAGATGGTAAAAGGACCTGGGGTGAATATTTGCTCTGAATGTACTATGATTGCAGTACAATACCTAATACTAAATGATAGAATGCTTTCTGCTGATGCTCAGCAAATCTTGGATGCATTTTGGGGTAAGTGTAAATAGGTTTATTATAAATTTTCTGAAAAATAATATTAAATGTCCGTAAAAAGAGAGGTTATATGAATAAGATTCAAATAAAAGCAGAAATACTTGCTACTTTAACAGCTCTGATGACTTCTAGTCAGCCGCAAGCATCTTTAATTACTGATTTAAAAAATATAGAAGACAAAAAGACTGTTTTAGAGGTTTTGATAAGAGAGCTTGTCAGTGCAAGTGAACAAAAGGCTGTTTTGATATGCTGGCTTCTTATGGAACTTATTGATAAAGAAACTCTGAATAATGAATTATGGAATGTTATAAAAGCTCCTGAATTTAATGATCACGTAAAAATGATAGCATTCAATATGTTAAAGGATTTGGGTAATAAGATTGATTATGATGTCATAAGCGGATATTTTGAAAAATTTAACGAATTAATAAATAAAGAAACAAAGCAACTTTTGGAAACAGCTATTATGAATCCTGAGGCTCAGATTGATTTTATGGATTTTTTGAATGCTTTGGGTGATGAGGATAAGATCATACTGATAAAGTCTTTGGAGGAAGATTATGCAAATGATGCTTTGGCTAATATTCTAATACCTGTCTTTTTATATTATATGGATTCAGACGTCGGTTTGACGGCTCTTGAT
Organism: Candidatus Gastranaerophilales bacterium; assembly: GCA_944323165.1. Classification (GTDB taxonomy): domain Bacteria; phylum Cyanobacteriota; class Vampirovibrionia; order Gastranaerophilales; family Gastranaerophilaceae; genus CAG-196. The sequence continues at coordinate 174,382 of CALURK010000002.1, forward strand.
ATTTTGGGCAGAACAAAATCTCAGCTGGCATATCACGCATTGGAAAGTGCAATGACTTATGTTTCAGAAGATTTAAAAACAAAAATAAATAAAGCATTATCTGAGTTAAAGATGGGCGGGGTCAGAGTTGATAATACTATAGAGTTTTATCGTGAGATATTACGAGAGTCAAAGCCGTATAAAGTGTATACGTCATTCCCTGACGGACACGGTAATATGGCAATAATATTTTCTCGAATAAGAGCAAATAAGACGTTACAGTTTTTAGCTATAGTTATAAACGCAAGATATGGCATATTAGACTCGTTCGGATTTAACTCTATGACAGAGCAAGACTTTTATAAGATAGTTGATAAGTTTTATAATTACCAAGAAAAATATGAGATAAATGCGGGAGTTGCAAAATATTTGTTAGATCAGGCAGAAGAGAGCTCTCATATAAATGGTGAAACTATTCCTTATGAATATATATGCTGGCAAAGTATATTATTGGATATAGAGGCTGAGAAACCTGCAATATACTTGGAAAAACGAGAATTAAATCAAAAGGATGTAGATAAGCTGTGTCTGAGTGATTATGTGCAGAATTGGTTTTTTGATGAAATTACATCTGAGGAGTTTAAGAAATTTATAGACAAGTTGTCAGTAGAATTTAAGGCAAACAATTTTAGCGTAGATTTGGATAAATTTGTGGCGGATAACTTTGATAGTATATACAGTGCCCAAGAACTTGCTTATAAACTTGTAACATTCAATATGGCGGCTTATTTGAGAATGCTTAAAGGTGATAAGGAGATTGCAGAAATATTTTATTCGTTGGGTTCCAATTACAGCTTTTTAACTAATATTTTGCGCAAGAGTATTTATGAATATTATGTCGGAAAACGTTATATTTTGAAAAATCAAAGAAAGGCATCAAGTATTTTTGAGAAGAAAACCCAGGGAAATTCAGACGATTTTAAGTTATTGCAACTGGATATGATAATATCGAGTATAGAAGCAAGGTGGGTTGATAATGCATAAAATAATGGCATTGGATGTTGGAACTAAGCGTATAGGTGTTGCATTAAGTGATTATTTGCAAGTTATAGCTGTTCCGTGTGTCTGTATTCAAAGAGAACCCGAGAATAAGGCTATTGAAGAGATTACGAAAATTGCGAAAGAAAATCGTGTAGAAAAAATTGTTGTAGGGGTTCCAATCAATATGGACGGGAGTTTGGGGTTTCAAGCTCAGAATTGTATAGATTTTTCACAAAAATTGCATGGTTTTGATATAATATTAGAGGATGAACGTCTTACTTCGGAAGAAGCCGAGGAACGTTTAAAGGAGCGTAAAGTTGATTTTCGCAAAAATAAAGGACTTGTCGATATAGAAAGTGCTTGTATAATATTAGAACAGTATTTAGGGAAATGATTATGAGTGATGAAATTAAAGAAACTGAACTGCAGTATGTAGAAATTTATGATGAAGACGGAAATGTTATAAAGTGTGAAATTTACGATATAGTAGATTTTGATGAAAAGACTTATGCTCTACTTCTACCTTTAACTGAAGACGAAAATGATGAGGATTCTGAAGTTATTGTTATGCAATATGTAGAGGAGGGTGATGAAGGATATTTCCAAAACATAGATAATGATGAAGAATTCAAAAGAGTTTGTGAGTATATAGAGTCATTGAGTGAAGAAGAGGGTGAATAAGTTTGTTTGAACGTTTTACTGAAAAAGCAGTTAATGTGGTTTGTGAAGCCCAAAATATCGCCCGCGAAATGGGATGTGAAGAAGTTCTCCCGGAACATCTTTTATTAGCCTTGGTTAAGGATGCAAAAGGGGTTTCCTTAAAGCTGTTTAGGATGTATAACGTTACTTATGATGCGGTTTTAAGCCAGGTAAATAATTATGTAAAAAAGACCTCTAGGCACATTGAAAACATACCATTTAGTCATTCTTTTAAGGATATTTTGAAACATACATTAGACTTGGCTGCAAAATCAGGAAACACAAATATCCTGTTTGAACATATTTTTCTCACTGTTATAACGGAAAAAATTCCTAGCATACAAGAAATATTGAGCAGTTTTAATTTTGATATATATAACTCGAAAGATATCTTAACAAAGCTGGTACAAAAGAAGATAAAGCGTTTAGAGCATCCGGAAGCAGAGGAGGATGATGATAAGAATGCATCATTTGAATCTGTATATGAAGGTGAAGCACTTTCTGATGTTTTTGACAGAGCAGTTTCTAAACTTTCTGCGGCAGGATATGAGATTCTCGGTACTGAGCAGATAATGTCATCAATTTTAGAATCATCAGATAGTGATTTGGTGAATACGATTAATAAATATGGCTTAAATTCTTTAAATTTTGAACAAAAGCTGGCAGAACAAAAATCCAGATCATCTGAATATGCTGATAAAAAGATAATCTTCACTCCAAATGCGTTTTTGGTAATGAATTCTGCTTTACAGATAGCAAAAGAGTTGGGCTCATCTGTTATAACTCCGGAACATATAGTTTTGAGTATACTAAAACTTAAACGCGGGTTAGCGTATGACATAATAAATTCTCTTGGTATAAATGGAGAAAAAATGTCTGAAGATATTTTGCGTCCTATAGAGAAGCAAATGCCGGAAACTCTTACTATAATGAAATTGGCAAAAGAAGAAGCTAGAAGAATAGGTCGCAATATTGTTGGTACTGAAATGTTTTTGCTAGGAATTATCGCAGAAGGAACAAGTGTTGCATTTGAAGTATTGAATGACCTTGAAATTACTATGAAGGACGCAAGGATTGTTGTAGAAAATCTTGTAGGCTATGGTAATGAATACTTTGATAAAGAAATAACATTTACCAAAAGAGCAAAGAAGGTTTTGGAAAAAGCTTGGTTATCGGCAAAAAAATCCAATAAGCAAAAAATAGAAGCCGTAGATTTGCTTTTAGCGATAATAGAAGAACCTGATTCATTAGCAATGAAGGCTCTAAACCAATTAGGAGTAGATGCTGTAGAAATTAAGCATGGTATACAGAGCAGAAGTAAAAATTTAAGTAAATAGAGTAAAAAAATGCAGGAAATTGTCTCAAAAGTTATTGAGTTTTTAAAGAAATACAATTTATACGATAAGACAATTGTAGTTGGTTTTTCGGGCGGGTATGATTCAATGTGCCTACTTGATATTCTTGCGGATATAAAAAATATGCCTGATTTCTACGACTTAAATGTAATAGCCGCTCATTTTAACCATAATTGGAGGGGAGAAGAGGCTCTAAGAGAACAAGAAGTTTGTAGAATATTTGCAAGTTCAAAAGGTTTTGAATTTTATACCAAAACAGCCCAAGGTAATATAAAAAAGACGGAAAATGATGCCAGAATAGCTCGTTATGAGTTTTTTGAAGAAGCAATGGACGAATATGATGCGGATGCTGTGTTTACTGCTCACAATTATGATGATAACGCTGAAACTGTTTTATATCGAATTGTCAAAGGAACTGGTGTAATGGGTTTAAGAGGAATTTCAGAAAAAAGAGATTGCTTTTACAGACCGTTATTGAAAGTAAAACGTTCTGAAATTCTTGATTATTGTAATTACAAAAATCTGTCACCCAATAATGATTCTTCTAATTCAAATACTATTTATAACAGGAATTACTTGCGTTTGAACGTTATTCCCTCTTTAGAGAAGATTAATGTAAATGTTAAAGATGCTGTAAATACTTTATCGGAAATAGCTAAAAGTGATAATGATATTATTGAAGAGTATTTAAATCCAATAAAATCCAGAGTTTTAAAAGAGTTAGGAAAGATTAATGCGAGTGAATATCGGGAACTTTCAAAACCTGTTAAAATGCGTATTTTGCACGAATTTATCCAAAGTTTAGATTTAGATTACGATTATAGGAAAGTTTGTGAAATATACGATTTTATAGAGGAGAATATAAGGCAAAGAAATGGAAGTACGAAATCTCTTGCAACTGCACAATGGCTTTACGCAGATGAAAAAACGATAGAAGTAATTCCTGCCAAAAAAGATTTACACAAAGAAGTTAACAAAATGCTTGAGCTTGAAATAAAAGAAGAAGGTAAGTATTCTTATGCTGATAAAGTTTTTGAAATAAAAAAGTTTGAGGATAAGGATTTGTTTGTCTTTCCGGCTTCCACATCCAGTTTTGCTTATGTAGATCTAACAGATATAAAATACCCGCTTACAATAAGAACGCGAAGAGATGGCGATGTGATAAGTCCGTTTGGGATGACGGGCACAATGAAGCTCAAAAAGTTCTTAAATTCAAAAGGTGTTCCAAGACATTCCAGAGATAATTTGGTATTGTTGTGCTCAGAAGATGAAGTTCTGTGGGTAGTCGGGGTAGGATTGAGTAATAAAATTTCAGTAAAAGATAAGCCGACTCACGTTTTAGAATGTAAGTAGGCTTTGGAGGTTTGCATGATTACGGAAAAGGACCTGAAGTTGTTGTTTTCAGAAGATGATATTCAAGGGGCTATAAAAGCGCTTGGAGATAGAATAAATAATGATTATGGCAATGAAGAACTCTTTCTTGTCTGTGTACTAAAAGGGGCTGTAATGTTTATGGTTGATTTATCTAAGCATTTGAGGATGCCTCTCAGTATGGAATTTATACGTTTATCAAGCTACGGATCAGGCTTTACTTCTTCAGGAAAGGTTAATACCGTAGATATTTCGCTTCCTGATTTGAATGGTAAGAATGTTTTAATAATAGAAGATATTATTGATACCGGGCATACTGCAAAATTTTTGGTGGATTTTATAAATCATAATTTTAAGACAAAGTCTTTAAAATTCTGTTCTTTGTTGGATAAGAAAATAAAACGAGAAGTTGATATAGATCCTGATTATTATGGATTAGATGTTGCTGATAAATTCCTTGTGGGGTATGGGCTGGATTATGACGGATTTTACAGAAACCTGCCTTATATAGGTTATGTAGAAATGTAGCAAGTTTTTGTTTAGGTTATAATACACTTATAATATAAATAGCTAAGGAGTGTAGTTATGCATAATGTAAGAAAAATTACAGAAGATATATTTTATTTGGGTTGTTCAGATAGAAAGCTTTCTCTTTTTGAGAGTGCTTATCCTGTAAAGGATGGAATGTCCTATAATTCTTATTTATTAAAAGACGAAAAGACTGTTCTTTTTGATACGGTGGATAAAGTTTGTGCAGAACAGTTTTATGAAAATCTTGATTTTGCACTAGAAAACAGGCAGCTAGATTATATAGTAGTTCAACATATGGAACCGGATCACTGTGCTCTTTTAGGCGAAGTCATAAAAAATCATCCAAATGTGAAAATTGTGTGTTCTCAAAAAACTGTAGGTATGATAAAACAGTTTTTTGATTTTGAGGTTGATTCACGTGTAATTGTTGTAAAAGAAGGGGATACTTTAAATTGCGGTAAGCACGAGTTGCAGTTTATTATGGCACCTATGGTTCATTGGCCTGAGGTTATGGTAACATACGATAAAAAAGATAAAATTCTGTTTACAGCAGATGCATTTGGAACTTTTGGTGCAATTAATGGCAACTTATTTGATGATGAAGTCGATTGGGAAAGAGATTACCTAGATGAAGCTAGAAGATATTATACAAATATTGTGGGAAAATATGGGCTTCAGGTACAAATGCTTTTGAAAAAGGTTTCTGCTTTTGATATAAAAATGCTTTGCCCTCTTCACGGTTTATTGATAAGAAAAAATATAGGTCTGTTTATCAAAAAATATGATAAGTGGTCAAGTTATACCCCGGAAGAGAACTCTGTATTAATAGCTTATTCTTCTGTTTATGGAGGAACAGAAAGTGCGGTAAACTTATTAGCATCAAAACTTGCGGATAAAGGTGTTAAACATATAAAAATGTATGATGTTTCAATGACACATCCATCTTTTGTATTGTCGGATGCATTTAAATATTCTCATATAGTTCTGGCGACTACTACTTATAATGCTGGAATTTTTGAATCGATGGAAACATTCTTACACGTAATGCTTTCACATAATTTACAAAATAGAAAGTATGTGATTATTCAGAACGGTTCTTGGGCTCCGGCATGCGGTGGTCAAATTAGAGCAATTTTAGAAAAACTAAAAGGTTCTGAAATATTAGATGATTCTATATGTATAAAATCAACTTTGAAGAAAGACCAACTTGACCAGTTGGATAATGTTGTAAATACAATAGCAAAATCTTTAAATGTTTAGTATTATAAAACTAAGGAGGAATTATCAATGAAAAAATACGTATGCACAGTATGTCACTATATTTATGATCCGGCAGTAGGAGATCCTGATAACGGAATAGAACCGGGTACAGAATTTAAAGATTTGCCTGCAGATTGGGTATGTCCTTTATGCTCAGTTGGTAAGGAAATGTTTGAAGAAGAATAAAAAAATAAAAGCTTCCAAATGGAAGCTTTTATGCTATAATGAACGTAACCCAATAAGAACAAATTAATATCATACAAACTGATTATTTGTTAAAAATTATATGTAATGTATAATAATATTGTCTTTTATATTAAATAAGAAAGGAATTTATAAGATGAGTTTTGTACCTGTAGTAATAGAACAATCAAGCCGAGGCGAACGTTCTTTTGATATTTTTTCAAGATTGTTGAGAGAAAGAATAATCTTTTTAGGCACAGCAATTGATGATATGGTTGCAAATTTGGTTGTAGCACAGCTTTTGCTTTTGGATAGTGAAAATCCTGAAAAAGATATAATGCTTTATATCAATTCTCCAGGAGGAAGTGTAACTGCAGGTCTGGCAATATATGATACTATGCAGCACATAAGAGCAGATGTTCAGACAATTTGTTTAGGTCAAGCTGCTTCAATGGGTGCATTCTTGTTATGCTCAGGTGCAAAGGGAAAAAGAATGGCATTACCTCATTCAAGAGTTCTAATTCACCAACCTTTAGGTGGTGCTCAAGGTCAGGCTACAGATATCGAAATTCAAGCTCAAGAAATCTTGAGAATTAAAAAGACATTGAATGAAATCATGGCATCAAATACAGGTCAATCAATCAAGAAAATAGAAAAAGATACAGATAGAGATTATATTATGACACCTCAAGAAGCTCTTGAATATGGTATGATTGACAAAGTTATTACAAAAGAAGGTTAAGATAAAACGTCTTAAAAGAAAATCATTAACAGGAGAAATATATGTCATCTAATGATAGGTTAAAATGTTCATTTTGTGGAAAAACTCAAGATCAGGTAAAGAAGCTTATTGCTGGACCTGATGTGTTTATCTGTGATGAGTGCGTTGAGTTATGTAATGAAATATTGGATGAAGAATTCTTTGAATCAAAAGAAAAAAATGGAGAAAAACACGAAAAAGCTTCTGACGATATAGAAGAGAAGGCAATTCCAAAACCTCATGAAATTAAAGCCTATTTAGATCAACATATTGTTGGTCAGGATGATGCCAAAAAGGTTCTCTCTGTTGCAGTGTATAACCACTATAAACGTTTAAAACACAATAAACAAGAAGATACAAATGGTGTGGAAATTCAAAAGTCTAATATCTTGCTAGTAGGACCAACTGGTAGTGGTAAAACACTTCTTGCTCAGACATTAGCCAAGATGTTGGATGTACCGTTTGCTGTAGCTGATGCAACAACTTTAACCGAGGCTGGTTATGTTGGTGATGATGTTGAAAATATCTTGTTAAGGCTCTATCAAAATGCTGATTATGATGCAAAGAAGGCCGAAAAAGGTATCATATACATAGACGAAATCGATAAGATAGCAAGAAAATCTGAAAATACATCAATAACAAGAGATGTATCAGGTGAAGGTGTTCAACAAGCGTTATTGAAACTTATTGAAGGTACTATAGCAAATGTTCCTCCGCAAGGTGGCAGAAAGCATCCTCAACAAGAATTTATCCAAATTGATACAAGCAATATTTTGTTTATTGTGGGTGGTGCTTTCGTAGATTTGGATAAAATTATTGAGCATCGTGTAAAAGACGGTTCTTCAATAGGTTTTGGAAAATCGGCTCCTACTCAGGCAGAGAAGGAACAACAAGCTGCTAAACTTCTAAAAAAATTGCAGCCTGAAGATTTGTTAAAATTTGGTTTAATTCCTGAGTTTATCGGCAGAATTCCTGTTTACGCGGTATTAGATGCACTTGATGAAAAGACATTAAAGATGATTCTGACCGAGCCTAAGAACGCGGTTCTTAAGCAGTATCAATGTCTGCTTAAGATGGACGGCGTAGATCTGGAATTCGAACCAGAAGCAATTGACTTAATAGCTCAAAAAGCATTAAAGAGAAAAACAGGTGCAAGAGCATTGAGGTCAATTGTAGAGGAACTTATGCTTGATGTAATGTACGATATTCCGACAAAGCATGATATTGATAAGTTTGTAATAACAAAAGAAATGGTTGAAAGACAAGATGAGATTGATAATCAAGCAGAGTTAATTCATTTACCTCAAAATAAAACTGCTGATATTTCTCAAAAAACAAGAGCGGAAATTGCTTAAAAAGTATTATAAAAAGAAGGAAAATGCTTTTGCATTCCCCATCTTTTTTTGCTCTTTATTATGAAATAAGATTTTGATATAACAGTTTATCAAAGAAGTATAATGTAAGTTGTACAAGTTTATCCATGTCTATTTGTCTATACATAATACTATTCTTGCCCTTACGAGTATCACTACCACCCCAGTCTTTATTATTTCCGTCTTCTACTCTGCTATCATTATAGCCGGTACCATATGGACAGTCTGGAGTATTGTAATTTTCACATACATCCATAGCTTTTTGTTGAGCTTCCCTAAATACAGATGTTACCAGTGTTGAATCAATGCTAGAATACTTTTTAATGACTCTACTTAATAGTTCGCTCATTGTAACCTGATAATCAGGATCATCTTTTTCATTTGCAAGGTGTACGGTTCCATCTGATGAAATTTCATAGCCACCTATAAGTCTTAAGGCTTCATCATTTCCTCTAGTAGTTTTAGTTCCATAGTGGGTAAGACCTGTAGTTAAGCTAGAATCAGCATAAGCTGTGTGTTCTGTAAATATTTCCAGATATTCCGGATTTGTTTCTAATTTATTAAATATAGCTTCTAAATTATCTAAAACAGTTGTTATAAATGAAGCTCTGGAGTTTTTAGTAGAAGAATTATATGTGTTATAAGTTGTTATCCAAGCTGCTTGAATAAGTTTTTTTACAACACTTTCTCCACCCATTTGTTCGAGAGCTGCTTTGCCTTCAGAGGTTTTATTAAATTCTTCAAGAACTTTATTTACAAGGTTGTTGTATACTGCAGTTGTTTCTTCTTCTTGGAATACAATATTTCCATTGGTATCCATTCCAAATTCTGTATGCATTTTGGATGAATTACCTATTATAGAAGCAAGGCCGTTTGTTCTAATGTTTTCGAAAGTATCAGCTAATGTACTAGCAGCATCTTTGGTATTTTCACTTTGCTCCTCAGCTATGACTTTTTCTGCAGTATCTAGGTAATCTGCTAACTTACCATCTGTATCTATATTTCTTAAAAGTGTTACTAAATCATCCATTAAATCATTGCCATCAGTGTAAGCGTTAATTAAGTCTTTATAATTGCTGCTTGTTAAAGTCTTTGAACCTAGTTTTAATCCATTAGCTGATCCCAATACACTTTCTATTGCAGCTATGCAGGTTTCTTTATATTCTGCTAATTCTCTGTCTGAAATAAATGGATCTTCTGTAACAATTTCAATAGCGTTGTCTACAGCTTCAGAATTTCCACCCATAAGGTAACTTTCTATGTAATCCTGTAATTGAGCTTTAAACTCATCAGTATCAGCTCCTGAAGCTATGAAACTTGCAATAAAGCTTTCCAGTGAACTATTAAGATCTTTTAGAAGGGTTCTAATTGTTTCTTTGTCTAGTTTATAATCACCATATTCACTGTTGTATAAATCTAGTCCTAATCTTGTTTTTACTTCAGATGCCCTTGTTTGTGTTATACCGTTTGCGAGTTCATCCGCAAGGCTGTCAAGTAATTCCTCAGCTTCTTCAGTATAAAATTCTTCTAAAACAGGATTTTTCATATCATCTGTAACAAAGCTTGATAAATCGAATTCTGCTATTTTAGTGTCTATGTCAAGAAAATCCTTGTAAGTTAATGAGTCTATAAAGCTTGTTTTTGCTTCTTCTATAACTGTTTTTAATGCTGTGTTGAAATTTTCCTTTGCTTCTTCTGATCCAAAACTTATATCTTTAAAAATGGATTCAAATACGGTTTCAATAGATTGATCTATGTGTGTATCCAATTTTGATTTTACAACAGCTTTTTGCAAATCATTAAGCTTAGAACCATTCTGTTGAGAATAGCCATATTGTGACAGATCAAATGCACTATCACTGCCTTCTCCCAAGCCTGCTGTAGCTAGATATGCATTAATGATTTCCTTTATCTCATTTTGAATATCTTCGAAGCTTGCATCTTCTGGAATTGAATTGTTAATATAGTTATTAATGATTTCATTCAATGTTGCATCATCATTGTAGTAATAGTCCAAATCTTTTAACATATCACCTGCAACCTGGCTCAAGTATTCAGAAGCAAAAAAGTCAGCGGTTGCCTTTCTTTCAATAGATTGAGAATTTTCTTCCAAGTAAGCTTCAAGGTCTTCTGCTTTACCGCCCTCTTTTATAAATTCTTCCACAAGCGAGCCTAAACTTTCTGATACTGATTTTTTCCAGCCCAAAGAGTCTGAAATTCCATTTGGAGCAGATAGTTTTGATGTAAAATCATTCAAGATTTCATACATTTCAATTTTGTTTTCCATATTGGCAATTTCTTTTGAATCCAAAGCATTTTTATTTTTTAGATTTGTGCCGCTTATTTTGCCACTTTGATTTGTGTCGATAGTATTCCAAAAACTATTGATTAAGTCATTTTTTTCTGAATCAGTTGGTGTACCATCCCATTCAAAATTGTCTTCCATATAGTTTCTGAACTCGGTCTTTGTAACTGCTCCATCGCCGTTTGCATCGGCCTTATTATCCCAGTTACCCTGTTTTGCTAAGAATTGATACACTCTTGAAATACTATCATTTGACATAATCTGCTCCTTTTAATTTTCCCTTATTTCTATATATTATTGTTTACGTCACTTTTATGGAAAACTTTAGGAGTTTTGACTTTTTTGTTACAAAAATTTACATTTCATCTTTTAGTAAATGGGTAAAGTATTCGATTGTGTTATCTAAGCCTTTATATATGTCAATTTTAGGTTCCCAATTTAAATATTTCTTGGCTATAGAAATATCTGGTTGACGTTTAGCGGGATCATCTTTGGGAAGTTGAGTATATATGATTTTTGATTTAGAATTTGTTATTTGTATAATGAGTTCAGCAAATTCTAATATTGTCCGTTCGCTAGGATTTCCTAAATTGACAGGTCCTGTTAAATCTGATTCCATCATTTTTATTAAGCCATCTACCAAGTCGTCAACATAACAAAAAGAACGAGTTTGTGTGCCTTTTCCGTATATTGTTATGTCTTCATTTTTTAAAGCCTGTAAAATAAAGTTAGAAACAACTCTTCCGTCATCGGGCGTCATATAAGGACCATAGGTGTTAAAGATTCTAACAATTTTTGTATCTAAACCCTCTGTTCTATGGTAATCCATTATAAGAGTTTCTGCACATCTTTTGCCTTCATCATAGCAGCTTCTTATCCCGATTGGGTTTACATTTCCCCAATAACTTTCAACTTGCGGATGGATTAGGGGATCTCCATATACTTCACTTGTTGAAGCTTGGAGTATTTTGGCTTTGTATTTTTTCGCAAGCTCCAACATATTTATAATTCCAAGAACTGAAGTCTGCATTGTTTTTATAGGATCATACTGGTAATGAGGAGGACTTGCAGGACAGGCCAAATTATATATTTCATCAACTTCTATATCAATTGGGTTTATTATATCGTGTTCGATGAGTCGAAAATTAGGATTTTGAATAAATTGTTCTATATTTTTATGTCTGCCTGTAAAAAAATTATCAAGACACATTACAATATTATTTTCACTTAGTAATTTTTTACATAAATGAGTGCCAATAAAACCTGCTCCGCCTGTTATTAATATTTTCTTCATAGATAAAATTTTAACATAAACATAAATTTATTACATTTTGTTAATTATTACTTTATTAACAGATTCTTTTTGTGTACACTGTACGTGTATGGTTAAAAGGAGGGCAAGTATGCCAAAATTTAATTTGATGTCATATATTATGCCGCCTGAGGATAAAATGTTTTTTACACTATTCCAGAACAGTGCGGAACTTTGTATAGAAACGGCAAAATTATACTTAGAAATTATAGAATCTGGACTTAATGAAGAGAAGAAAGAGGAGGTTCTTAAAGCTAAAAAGAAAGGTTCTTTATCTCTGAAGTTAACATTAAAACAGTTAAATAAAAGTTTTATAACGCCGCTGGAGCGTGAGGACATTCAATATATAGCCGTAAATTTATATAAAATCAATAAAAAAATTGGAAAAGCCTGCTTAAACTTAGACGTATACAAATTAAAAAAGTGTACTGAAGAAATGAAAGAGCAGGCTTCAATTTTGGTCAAGGCTTCCTGTAAACTTGCTGAAATTATCAAATGTCTTAAAAAGGTAAGTGATGTTGAATTAATCACAAAATTGAATATTGAAATGAAAGAGCTTGAAACTTATGGTGACGGAGTTCATAGAAAAGCAATTTCAGATTTATTTTCCGGCAAATATGATGCGCTTGAGGTTATCAAATTGAGAGATATTTACAAAGATATCGAGAATTCTCTTGATACTTGCTATCATATTTCGGATACAATTTTGAATGTTGCTTTGAAGCAAAGTTAAGGGCTGGAAATTTATGATAACGATTTTATTACTAATAGCTGTAGTAGCAATAGCATTAATTTTTGAATTTATAAACGGGTTTCATGATTGCGCAAACGCAATTGCAACAGTTGTTTCGACAAAAGTTTTATCTCCGAGGCATGCCGTTCTTTTCGGGGCAAGCCTTGAATTTATAGGAGCATTAACCGGAACTCACGTTGCAAAAACTATAGGTTCAGGGATTGTTAATTCTGAGATGATAACTTTGACGGTAATTTTTTGTGCGCTGTTAGCGGCAGTATTGTGGAATCTCTTAACATGGTATTTGGGACTGCCTTCGAGTTCTTCTCACGCATTAATTGGCGGACTTCTGGGAGCAACAATTGTAAAAGCAGGATTAAGTGCAGTGCACTTTACAACTTTGATTGATAAAGTCATAATACCGATGTTTACTTCTCCGCTTTTAGGCTTTTGTGTAGGTTTTTCTTTTATGCTCTTCTTGATAAGGATTTTGAACCGTGCAAACCCTCAAAAAGTAAATAAACGTTTCAGAAAGCTGCAATTATTTTCATCAGGCTTAATGGCATTAAGCCACGGCTCAAATGATGCCCAAAAAACGATGGGTATAATCACACTTGCACTTCTTGCCGGCGGAGTTTTGCATAAAGGTCCTGACGGTGATTTTGAAATACCTTTGTTTGTAATAATTGTTTGTGCTCTTATGATGGCTGCAGGTACTATGAACGGAGGCTGGAAAATTATTAAAACAATGGGGCATAAAATTATTAAACTAAAACCTATACACGGTTTTGCCGCTGAAACTTCTGCGGCAGGCTTAATTTTGACAGCTTCTCATTTTGGCATACCTTTGAGTACAACACATGTTATTTCAACTGCAATTATGGGGGTCGGTTCGACTTTCCATGCTCATGCCGTTAAATGGAGAATAGTAGGAAATATCGTTACAGCCTGGGTGCTTACGATACCTGCCTGTATGATACTTTCTTCTATAATTTATTATTTGATCTATAAAATAATTTAATACAATAATGTTTTTGCATATTATTCATTTCTCAAACACGCTCTCGACTCCGCCTCACGCTATCGTTTCGAAATAAATAATATACAAAATTTTTATGACTTGTATTATATAAGAAAATACCGGCTTCGTTGTTGAAACCGGTATTTTTTTCTTATTTATTTATTTATTTATTTATTTATTTATCTTTCCAGCGGAGCTCCGATTCTGTGAACCCTAATAAAGTTTGTTCTGCCGGTGATAAGTTTTGGAATAGAACCGATAATTATGATTCTTTCGCCTTTTTTGAAGTCTGTATGGGAAAGAATGTATTCATCAATTTTTTCCAGTAAATCTGCATCAAGAACAGTATCCCATTCTTTGTAGTCTGCAAAAATATCCCAGTAAAGCGACAATCTTCTGCAGGTTGATTCCATATCAGAAATTGCAATAATAGGAACTGTAGGTCTCAATTTCGACAGAAGTTTTGGAGTGTAGCCTGTATGAGTAAATGCCATAATTGCCTTTGCATGCAGATCTTCTGCCATTTTTACTGCAGCATTTGAAATTGCCTGTGGAGAAAGCTCATACTTGTCATTCATTTCCAAATCTAGATTTGATAAACAGAAGTTGCATTCTTCAACATTAGAAGCAATTTTTCTCATCATTCTGACTGCATCTACAGGGTGTTTACCCATAGCAGTTTCGCCAGAAAGCATTATGGCGTCTGTACCATCAAGAATAGCATTTGCAACGTCGCTTGCTTCTGCTCTTGTAGGAATCGGATTTTCAATCATTGATTCAAGCATCTGGGTCGCTACAATACACACCTTACGTTCTCTTATTGTCTGGTCAACAATAAATTTTTGTACAATCGGAACTTCTTCCGGTGACATTTCTATACCCAGATCTCCTCTTGCAACCATAATTCCGTCTGCGACTTTAAGAATTTCCTCCAGCTTTTCAACAGCCTGCGGCTTTTCAATTTTTGCAATAACAGGAATATTGCCGCCAAAGTCTTTAATGTATTTTTTTGCAAGTTCTATATCTCGGGCTTCTCTTACAAAAGATAGTGCAACATAGTCTGCATCATATTCTACCGCAAATCTGATAAACTCAACATCTCTTTCCGTTACTGCACTCAAGCTTGCAGTAGAGCCCGGAAGGTTAATACCTTTTCTCGGTTTAATAACATGACCATAAAGAACTTTTGCATGAACCTGATGATTTTTTACTTCAATAACCTGTAAACCTACATTACCATCATCAAGTAAAACCTTGTCTCCAGGTTTAACATCATCTGCGATTCCTTCGTAATCAACAGGAATTATAGCCGGATTATTAATATCGTCAGTTGCTTCTAAGACAATTTCCTGTCCTTCTTTAATTTCAACGGGCTCTTTAATATTTCCGACTCTGATTTTCGGCCCCTGTAAGTCAACTAAGATTGGAATAAATTTCCCGCTTTCTTTAGAAATTTTTCTGATAATTTCAATATTTGCGGCATGACCTTCTTCGCTTCCGTGTGAAGTATTGAGACGAAACATTGAAGCGCCCGCATCAACCAATTGACTAATCATTTCATAACTTGAAGTAGCCGGTCCGAGCGTGGCTACAATTTTGGTTTTCACTCTTTGAAACCTGTTCATTTTATATTTCTCCTCTGTAGTGTATAAATCTTATATTTATTTATTATTTGAATATTTCTTTTTCAATGATATCACAAATAAGATGACCTATTGCAATATGCATTTCCTGTATATTGTTAGTAACTTGAGATGGAACTTGTATTGAGATATCAGCTTTGTATTTTACGGAGCCTCCGTCAGCTCCTGTTAAAGCGATTGTTTTAAGCCCTAATTCTTTTGCACGTTCAACCGCTCGTATAACATTAATACTTTTTCCGCTGGTAGTTAGTGCAAATAAAACATCGCCTTCTCTTCCAAGAGCTTCAACCTGACGTTCAAAAATGTAGTCAAAAGCTAAATCATTAGCCGCCGCAGTTAATACGGAGGTATTTGTAACAAGTGCTATTGCATTCAGAGCTGCGCGCTCTTTTTTGTATTTGCATACAAGCTCTGCTGCTAAGTGTTGTGAATCAGCTGCTGAACCGCCATTTCCGCAATAAAGAACTTTGTTTCCTTTTTTGAAAGCTTCAATACATGTTTCGGCCGCTTCATATATTATGGGAGATAAAGTTTTTAAGGCTTGAAAATTTTGTGACATTTTATCAAATTCATTTTCGATATAATTTATCATCACTAGCTCTCCTGATTACTCTACGCACTTTTATTGTACAACAAAATTAGAAAATTTTAATACTTTTTGAGTTTACACTGCTTGTTAATTATAATATAATTTTTTTATTAGTAGGAGAGATTTTATAATGATAAGATATTTTTTAGGCTCATATATTGTAACTGTTTTCGGGCTTATTATGGCTTATTTATGGGGTGAACATGTTCATAACGGAACGGGGCTAACTTGTGTTTTCATTGCATTCGTTCTGGCGGTATTAGAAGTTAGTTTATCCTTTGATAACGCTGTTGTTAATGCTATGAAGCTTGAACATATGTCCGAAAAATGGAGGCATAGATTTATTACTTGGGGTATTCTTATTGCTGTATTTGGGATGAGATTTTTGTTCCCTCTTTTAGTTGTTGCTATATTTGCAAAGCTCAATATTTTAAAAGTTCTTGATATGGCATTAAATGATGTTCATTCTTATGCTCATTATTTACACCTGACTCATGCTCCTATTGTCGCATTTGGAGGTTCGTTCCTTCTTATGCTGTTTATGGACTATTTTACCGAAAAAAACAAGGATGTCCATTGGATTAAGTATTTGGAAGATAATTTGCAAAAACTGCATAAAATACCTGGGATTTGCACTATCGTAACTCTTTTTGCTCTTGCTATTTTAATGCCGGAAATACAGCCGGAAGTTAGAAGTACTGTGTTTTTGTCAGGTGTTTCTGGTATTATAACATATCTTGTAATTGATGGGCTTGCTGAATGGATGGAAAGGCGTCAGGAAGAAAAAATGAGGCTTAATCCAGATGCTATAAAATGTTCGGGAATTGTTGGATTTTTGTATTTGGAATTAATTGATGCCTCTTTTTCCCTTGATGGTGTGCTAGGTGCATTTGCTCTTAGTAAGGATATTCTTATCATTACAATTGGGCTATGTATAGGCGCTATGTTTGTAAGATCTTTAACTATTATGCTTGTTGAAAAGAAAACTTTGGATAGTTATTTATATTTGGAACACGGTGCTCATTGGGCAATCGGAACACTTGCGGTTCTTATGTATGTATCAACTTTCCATGAAGTTCCTGAAGTTGTAACAGGACTTATGGGTTTGGCATTCATTGTTGCGGCTTTTGTTTCTTCTCTTATACATAATAAAAAGGTTAAAAATAATGAAAGATGATAAGCTGTATTATGTCGGAGGCGTTGTAAGAGATGAATTTCTCGGTGTACAAAGCTTTGATACTGATTTTTGCTATGAAGGTAATGCAATAGACTATGCAAAAAGTTGCGGGCTTGAAATTCTGAGAGAAAATCCTGATTTCGGAACGGTAAGAGTTCGAGATAATGGGAACGAAATCGATATAGCTTCAACTAGGGTGGAATCTTATCCTAAAAAAGGACATTTACCTAAAATTGATAAAATTGGCTGCTCTCTTAGAGATGATGTAAAAAGGCGTGATTTTACCATAAATTCTATTGCCAAAAGAACTTCTGATGGTAAAATTTTTGATTTTATGAATGGTTTGGATGATATAAAAGAAAAGAAACTTAGAGTCTTACATGATGAAAGTTTTATTGATGATCCTACTCGAATTGTTAGAGGTTTAAAGTTTTCTGTTAGGTTTGGATTTGAACTTGATGAAAGAACAAAATTTTTGCAGGATAATTATTTAGCGAATATAAATTATGATATGAGTTTTCATAGGTTAAAAAAAGAATTAGTGGAAACTTTTAATCTAAATAAGCAAGAAGCTTATGATAGGTTTATAGCGCAGGGTATATTTAAACTTTTGGGTGAAAATGTGGAAGATCCAAATATAAAATGCAATATTGAAGAATTGATTAATAGAAGTCCTGTAAATAATGTTTGGATTGTGTATCTTGGTTTATTCAATCTTGATAACCTTGAACTTACAAGGGCAGAAAAAAATATTTTAAGGTGGGTAGAAAGATTAAAATCCGGTGATAAAGTTAGTAATAACACTCCAAAAGAGAGCATTCTCTTAAATCATATTCAGGGTGAATTGTAATTTCGGAAAGTGGTGTATAAATTAACAGTATGCTCAATAAAATTTTAAAATCAAAATTTCATTTACGTTTTGTATTAAATCCGATGATAAAATATTTGGCAAATAACTTGGGTAGTTATCAAGGAACAAGTAGCATAAAGAGGAATATTCCTGTAATTGTTTCTTTAACTTCTTTCCCCGAAAGATATGATGATTTAATAATTTCTCTATATTCAATTTTGAAACAATCATTAAAACCGGATAGAATAATTTTATGGCTGGGAAAAGATGAGAATATTCAGCAAATAAATGATTTGCCATATGAAATTACTCAATTTATTAAAAATGGATTGGAAATAAGATTTGTTAAGGATATAAGATCTTACACCAAAATATTCTATGCATTGGAAGAGTTTTCAAATTCAATTATTGTTACGGCTGATGATGATGTATTTTATCCTAGAGATTGGCTTAGCAAATTATATTATTCTTATGCGGCTCATCCTGAGGACATACAGGTGCATCGTGCTCACAGGGTAAGGGTTGTTAGAGGCGCGATTGCTCCATATGAGAGTTGGTATAAACATGTTGAAGAAGAATCTGCAAGGTTTGATAATTTTTTAACAGGTGTCGGTGGAGTCTTATATCCGCCTAATTGTTTTAATAAGGAAGCTTTAAGAGAAGACGTTTTCTTAAAATATTCTCCAAATGCCGATGATATCTGGCTTTGGATAATGGCTCTTTTGAATAATAGAAAAATTCGCGTTGTTAAAAATCATATTAAAACGCTGTCTTGCACAAATCTTTATAGACAAATGTTTAAAAAGGGAAGAACTCTGTATGCTTATAATTATTCTGGAGGGAATGATGAACAAATGCAGAATTTAATGAAACTTTATGGACAAAATGTATTAAGTAAGTTAGTGTAAAATTTTTTCAAATATAAATTTGTCATTTAATAGGCTAATTTTTATGTGTTTTTTTGAAAATTTTAAATAAATAAAGCGGGTTCTTATATAATTCAAAATCAGAATAATTCTTGTAAGTAAGAATTTATCTTTTACGGTTTCCGAATAAATACAAATTCTAAATAAAAAGTTTATAAACCAGTTATTCTTGTTTTTATTGATATAGCTGTCTTTGTGTAATCTCCATTTTGTGAGTTTTTTGTTTATATAGTATACTCTCTTATCCGAAAGTTGAGCCCATAGATAGTGGTCGAGGGAACTTTTGCATAATGGATTAAATTTTGCATTAAGAAGTAGCTCTTTTTTTACCATAACACAGGAAAATGTCGGTATTATATTGCTTTTTGTTATTATTTTAGGGAAATCATCTATAAATTTTGAATGGTCAAGTTCTACGAGGTATTTGTTTATGTTCTTAAAGTATAGTTCCAGTTCTTTCTTTCTGTCTTTGTCCTGGAATAACTCAACATCAGTGTAAATAACGTCTGCTCCTAACTCCGCTGCCTTTATTTTTTCTTCAATTGATTCTGGTAGAAACTCATCGTCTGATTCTAAAAAGGCAATCCATTCTCCGTCAGCTAACTGTATGGCCTTGTTTAAGGACGCGCAAAGACCTATATTCTTGTCATTTATAATAAGTTTTACCCTACTATCATTCTTTAGGTATTCGTTTATAATACTTAAGGAGTTATCGGTTGAAGCGTCATCAATGATGATAAGTTCCCAATTCTTGTATGTTTGATTGAGAACACTTTCTATTGCTTTTTTTATATATAAAGCGTAGTTATAACTCGGCATTATTATACTTACTTTTACTTCCATAAAAACTATTGTATACTACTTAATTTGCTTTTTAAAGTAGAAATTGTTTATTTTTTATTCTGAAGTACAAATTTGTAAAAATGGGAAAATTTTGCCTTATAAACCTTTTTATTTTATATGAAATAAAAAATTTAACCGAGTTAGTTTGGTTGATATTTATGCATACTTTCTTGAGGTATTGATCTGTCAATATTTTATAATCAATAATTTTAGCTACTTCTTCTAATTTATGAAAAGAAGTGCAATTTGAATAATACGCGTCTAAGCTGTTTATTAAAAGTAATGTCCATATTGAATCTTTTAATAAATATTGTATTTCTTGAGAAAATTCTTTGGAAATTTTATCGACAAATTTTGCGTCATTAATTAGATTGTCTATATAATATATACGCTTAGTCGTTAGAGAATTCTTTCTATGTGTTCTGTAGTTTAGCAGAAAGTCATTTATGTAAAATATTGTTTTAGCTTTAATAAGTACTTTAAAAGCAATTTCAATGTCTTCTTGTGATTTATTGTTATTAAAAAAAATATTAGAATCTTTTAAAAATTTAGTTTTAATTATTTTATTGCACATACTGGTAGACCAGCATTTTATGGCTTCTGGATATGATGTGATACTGAAAACTCTGTATAAGTAATTCTCAGAAATATAGTCTGAATTATTATTAAATTTTTTTGTTTGGTTATTAAAATCTCGAAATCTAAAACGTATTATATCTGGGAAATTTGTTTTACTTAAGTTATTAATAAGAATTTCATAAGCATTTTCTTCCATCCAATCGTCAGGATCTAAGAAATGAATGTATTCACCTTTTGCAAGATTTAATCCTTTGTTACGGCTTAAGCCCACTCCAATATTTGTATTGTTTTCTATAATTTTTATGCGGGAATCCTTTTTCTGGTATTGCGCCAAAATTTCTCTTGAATTATCTGTCGAACAATCTTCAATACATATTATCTCTATATCTTTACAAGATTGGTTTAAAACAGATTCAAGACACTTAGGAAGGTATTCTGAAACGTTATATATTGGAATAATCACGCTTATTAGCATTTAGTAATCCTCTTTTTTATTTTAAAATACGCGTTGGTATAATTAGGAAAATGATCCTTTATAAACCTTTTTAATTTGTATTTTATAAAGAATTTATAAGCAGAACTTTTTTTAGAGTACTCGTAGAGTTGGTAGAGGTATTTAGAGTCATTCGCAAACCCCTCTTTTATAATTTCTGAATCAATAGCTTTTTCTAATGTTTCTTGTAATTTAGAATAATTTATCTTATTAGAATAATATGCATCAAAAATATATGGAATAAAAATTCTATAAAAATAGTTTAATATCTCAATTTTAGTTAGTTGCTCTAATTCGCTCACAGTATAATTTAACCAATGCATATCTTTAATAAGGTATGTTATATTATCTAAGTGCTTTGACATTATAGAATCTTCTCTATTTAATCTATAATTTATGAGCACATCGTCTAAAAAATAAACTTCATTTGCTTTTAAAATGACTTTCAAGGCTTGTTGAGTATCTTCCATACAACAATAATCATTAAAAAAAAGATTGTTATTTTGTATAAATTTAGTATTATGAAGTTTGCACCAAGGATTAGTTGCCCAATTTTGAACACAGCAAGGCTCTTTATAAATGTTGGTAATTTTATTAAGGCAAACTCTGTTTGGAAAAACTTCTTCTTCAGATGTTTTTCGGGGCAAATTATGTTGAATATATCGAAACCTGATAACATCTATATTGGGATTTCTATTTATACATTCAGCAAGTTTCTTATATGCATTATCTTCAAGCCAATCATCGGAATCTAAAAAATGTATGTATTCACCCTTTGCCTCTTTTATTCCAATGTTTCGGGATAAGCCGGCTTTAAGATTTTGTTGATTATTTATAATTTTTATTCGAGGATCTTTAGCTGAAAATTTTTCTAAAATTTTAAGGGAACTATCAGTGGAGCAATCATTAATACATAATATTTCTATATTGTTAAAACTTTGTTCTATAACGGATGAAAGACATTGATCTAAATATTTTTCGACATTATAAACAGGTATAATAACACTAATTAAAGGTTTCATAGGTATACTATATCATAAAATGTATATTTAAGGTAAAATTAGAGAATGAAATTGAGTGTGATAACTTTAACCTTGAATAAGCTAGAGTATACAAAGAAATTTATAGAGAGCTTGTATAAGTATACAAACGATTTTGAGTTGATAATTGTTGATAATGCTTCAACTGATGGTACTGTAGAATACATAAAATCAAAACCGGAAATAAAATTAATACAAAATAGAGAAAATTTAGGTTTTTCAAAAGGAAATAATCAAGGGATAGAAATTGCACAAGGTGAATATATAGGCTTTTTAAACAATGATATTCTGCTTTATCCAAATTGGTTTGAGGCTTGTGAAAATGTTTTTGAGAATGAAAAAGCTGGTTTTGTTTCCCCAAGGCACATTAATCCTCATTATGATAAAACTAATCCTAAAAAATATATAAAATACTTTAAGGAATTTAATTACGATAAACCTTATGAAAAGAGCTTTGATGAGTGTGTTTTTTCATGTGTAGTGACAAGAAGAGATGTAATCAATGATGTAGGTGTTTTTGATGAGAAATTTTATCCTGCATTTTTTGAAGATAACGATTTGAAATATCGTGCAATAGAGGCTGGATATGGAGTTTATGTTACAAATGAAGCAGCTTTTTATCATTTTGGTTCAGTAACTTCTATAAAGCATTCTCAAAACATGGAAAAAAATAGAGCATATTACTATTCAAAGCATCCTTTAGCCGAGTATTTATCAATATCAGGTGCAGAAAAATTTCAATTGCAGCGGATGGCGAAGCAATTTAAGGTATTTCCTCTTAATAAAATCTATGCGGTTCACTTGTTATGTATAAAAATTTTTAACAGACTAAGAAAAATTATAGGAGCAAAAAAGGATTGAAAATTCTCTATGATTGTACTGAGTTGTCCTATTATTATGATACAAACGGACACAGAGCCGGAGTTTTTATCGTTGCTCTAAATTTGCTTCACGAATTTGCAAGGAGAGGGTTTGATATAACCCTGTATTGTGATTTTAGAAGATACTATTTTATGAAAAATATTAAAGAATTTGGGAATTATAAAATTTTAGATTCTCATTCTTTGCTTAATAAGTTAATAGGTAAGATGCTTTATTTATGTAAAGATCTTCCATATACCCTAAAGACCGGATTAACGATACTTGCAAGATTTTATGATAAGTATTTTTATAAAAAAAGCTTAAAAGGTATAGAAAAAATAGAAGAATTTGATATTTATTTTTCACCTTTCACTCCCCCTTCTGGAGATATTCAAAATTCTAAAATTCCGAAGTTTAGAATGTTACACGATATAATTCCTATACTGGAAAAGGGGATGCCCAAAAACACAAAAGATTGGCACTATAAGGTCTATAATACAATATCTGACAAAGAATTTTATGTAACAAATTCTGAATGTACGAGAGAGGATGTTTTAAAATATTTTACATTTATAAAGCCTGAGAATATCAAAACAACTCTTTTGGGTGTAAATGAGAATTTTAGACCGATTAAAGGAAGTGTAGGTTATAATATTCCAGAGGGTAAAAAATACGTATTTTCTTTATGTACGTTAGGAAAGCGTAAGAATATTATTTTTGCGATAAAGAATTTTATAAAATTTATAGAGAAAAATAATATAGATGATTTGGTACTTGTTCTAGGCGGGAGTAATTGGAAAACCTTTGAAGCAGAATTAGAAAAAACTCTAAAAAGATATGACAAATCTAAAATTATCCTAACAGGATATGTTAAAGACGAAGATTTACCTATACTTTATTCAAATTCTTTAATGTTTGTGTACCCGTCACTATATGAAGGTTTTGGGCTGCCTGTACTTGAAGCAATGAAGTGCGGATGTCCTGTTATAACCTCTAATTGTTCTTCGCTTCCCGAAGTTATAGGAAATGCCGGAATAAAAATTGATCCTACATGTGATGATGATTTAATAAAAGCTTATGAAAAAATGTATTATGACAATTTCTTTAGGGAGTTGTGCACTGAGCGGGGACTAATTAGAGCTAAAGAATTTACTTGGGAAAGTTGTGCTAAAAATATTTGTGATTTCGTACAGGAAAAATTAAATCAACCTAATAAATGATAATAAATAATTGAATATAATTTATAATAAATCTTGAAAGAGAGTTGTAATGGTTATACGAATTTTATTTTTGTTATTATCGTTTATTATCTTGGTAAATTTGTGTATTATAACAATG
Organism: Candidatus Gastranaerophilales bacterium; assembly: GCA_944323165.1. GTDB lineage: Bacteria > Cyanobacteriota > Vampirovibrionia > Gastranaerophilales > Gastranaerophilaceae > CAG-196. The sequence goes on from CALURK010000002.1 coordinate 198,644, forward strand.
TGTTATTTGACGGGAAAGAATCTTTATCAATTATATGGTAAACAAATCCTAGTAACGTTTGGAGTTTTTGTATTACTTGTTGTAGCTCTTTATTTTGCATTGGCTATTTTAGCCTTAAAGTTTTAGAGTTTTGTATACTTGTAAAAAGAAAGGAAATTTATGGACAAAAAATTATTTGGAATGCCCGTGTTGGTTTTATGCCTGCTGGTATGTTTTCTCATTCTGTGTAATCCGTTCGTGATGGTAGGTCCTGGAGAAAGAGGTATAAAAATAACTCTTGGAGAAGTTCAACCTGAAAGTTATGGTGAAGGGCTGCATTTAATATTCCCATTTATACAAAGGTTCAGAACCATGAATGTAAAGACTCAAAAAAATACATTAACCACCGCCGTATACACAAAGGATATTCAGCAGGCAAGAATAACTTATGTGATAAATTACAATGTTCAGCCTGATAAGGTAAATAAATTATTCCAAGAAGTAGGCACTGATTACGTATCAACTATATTAACTCCAGTAGTTGAGGGTACTATAAAAGATATAATAGGAAAATGGAATGCTCAGGATTTAATAGCCAACAGAGAAAAAGCAACAGGAGATATTTTATTTAAACTACAAAGCCAACTTTCTGACAATTATATAAATGTAACAGATTTTCAGATGACAGAAGTAAATTATTCAGCAGTTTTTGAAAGAGCAATAGAAAGTAAAGTTACAGCTGAACAAGAAGCTCTAAAGGCTAAAAATAAAACAGTACAAGTTCAGGAAGAAGCAAAACAAAAGGTTATAGCAGCTGAAGCAGAAGCTAAATCTATGGCAATTAGAGCAAGAGCATTGAGTCAAAATAAATCTTTGGTTCAATATGAAGCTGTTCAAAAGTGGGATGGCAAAATGCCTCAATATATGCTTGGAAATTCTGTTCCGTTTATAAATGTTTCACCTTCTAAGTAAGGATTAAGAAATAGAATATTCCATTATATAATCATCCATAACAAAGCCGTTGCCGATATCTGTGACGGCTTTGTCTACTATTGCCAGTCTATATTTTAGATAAGCACTAATGGTGTTTTTATTATTTTTGTTTACTGTAAGTTTTATAGAAGAATACCCAAGTTTTTTGGCTATTTCTATAATTTTTTCAAAAGCAAGTTTTCCAAGTCCTTGATGCCTATATTCCTTCTTAATGTATAGTTTAGATAGGAATAAGTAATCTTTTTTTCTTGATATACCAAAATACCCGCACTTTACGTTATCTTTTATTAAAAAATAATATAAGTAATTTTCAGTAGCTAGTTGTTTGACAATAGCATTTTCTGATTGAAATTTATCAACCATGTAATCAATTTGCTCTTCTGACAAAAGCGACGGCCAGTATTCATGCCATATTTCACTAGCCAAATCTGCAAGCTCTTTGACTTCTTCTTTTTTTACTTCGACTATATTCATACAATAATTTTAGCACAAATAGCAAAAATAATTTTTATTAGTTTTAAAAAGAAAAAGGAGGTTTTATGTCTGAAGTATCGTTCAGATCAAGTTACAAAATTCCTGTTTCACAATGGGGAGTAAATAATACAAAAAAAATACAATTTAAATCAATTATTGGATCTTATGCCGGTAAAATTTGTGGAAAAGGAAAAGACGCTTTTGCAATTCTTTCGATTTCAGATAAGAAGGATAAAAGTTTTATAGATAAAATACGCAAATTAGGATATTATCAATTTGAAATGTTTGATAATAATAATTTCCCAGAGAATTTAAAAAAACTTTTGAAATAAAAAAAGCTCTTGATATATTCAAGAGCTTTTTTATTTATGTATCTAATATCAATATTAGTGACAAAGTGCTAATAATACACCAGCTGCAACAGCAGAACCGATAACGCCGGAAACGTTAGGTCCCATAGCGTGCATTAACAAGAAGTTTTGAGGGTCAGCCTCTAAACCGACTTTGTTAGAGACACGTGCTGCCATAGGAACTGCAGAAACCCCAGCAGAACCAATAAGTGGATTGATTTTTGTTTTTGAGAATAGGTTCATCAATTTAGCCATCAAAACACCACCAGCAGTTGCAAGTGAGAATGCCATAATACCTAAGAATAAGATAAATAATGTTTGTCCTGTTAAGAACTGGTCTGCTGAAAGTTTAGAACCAACAGTTAGCCCTAGGAATATTGTAATAATATTAATTAAAGCATTTTGTAAAGTATCAGATAATCTTTCAACAACACCGCATTCTCTGCATAAATTACCGAAGCAGAATGCACCTACAAGAGGACAAGCGCTTGGTAATAAAAGAACGCAAAGTAATAATACAGCAAGTGGGAAAACAATCTTTTCTCTCTTAGATACGTCTCTCAATTGAAGCATTTTGATTTTTCTTTCAGCTTCAGTTGTTAATAGCTTCATTATAGGTGGTTGGATAACCGGTACTAAAGCCATATATGAATAAGCTGCAACAGCAATTGCACCTAATAATTCAGGAGCTAATTTGTTAGTTACATAAATAGAAGTAGGACCGTCAGCACCGCCAATTATACCGATAGCACTTGCTTGTTGCAAAGTAAACGGATCCATACCCAGATGTGACATAATAGGAGCCAAGCCTAAAGCTAAAAGTAATGCTCCAAATATACCAAACTGAGCAGCACCACCGAGAAGTGCCATTTTAGGGTTAGCAATTAACGGACCGAAGTCTGTCATAGCTCCAACACCCATGAATATGATTAATGGGAAAATTCCCTTATGTATACCTGCTTCAAATATAATTCCTAAGAATCCTGCAGGTCCAGCAATAGCTTCTCCTGGTGGCATCGGAATATTTGATAACAAACCACCGAAAGCTATCGGAACAAGAAGTAATGGTTCAAACTGTTTCTTGATACCTAACCATAGTAAGAATAAACAAATTATAATCATTACCCATTGTCCGTGCATATGAAGAACTTGTTCAAATCCTTTTAAATTAGGATCTGCCGGTAATACGAAGTTCATAATACCTGTAGAGTTCCAGAGAGCTACTAATCCGTCTTGAATATTCATCATTCCCTCCTTAACCTACGATAGCCAAAGCTTGACCGGTAACAACTTTATCACCTTGTGCAACAAGGATTGATTGAACAGTACCAGCTTTAGTAGATTTAACTTCAATTTCCATTTTCATAGCTTCAAGAACCATAATTATATCGCCTTCTTGAACCTCTGTTCCTTCAGTAGCTTCAATTCTTAATACGTTACCTGGAACACCTGCTTTAATTTCTTCGCCTGAACCTGATGAAGCAGAAGCTGCTTGTTCAATTCCTTCTTTAACAGAGAAATCATAAGATTTTCCGTTGACAGAAGCTTTATCTCCTTCAAGCTTAATAGCATAAGATTTTCCGTTAACTTTAACAGTGTATTCGCTGCCATTTGAAGAAACAGGTGCGCAAGCTTGTTTAGGACAATTTTTACGAACACCGATTTGTCCTTTACCTTGTAAGAACATAATACCCTTTTCTTTACAAGCGCCTGCGATGAAGATGTTTTCATCATTAACATCAAGACCTGCGTCTTTAAGCATTTTAGTTGCAGCAGCAATACCCTTGTTAGGATCTTTATCATTTAAGTCTACTACCAATTCTGTTGTAGGTTGTAAACCAAGTTGTTCTTCTGCAATCTTAATAATTTCAGGATCAGGTTCGCAAGGAGTCTTTCCGAAATATCCAAGAACCATTTTCCCGTAACCTTCTGCAATTTTCTTCCAAGATCCGAACATAACGTTATTAAATGCTTGTTGGAAGTAGAATTGAGAAACAGGAGTTACTGATGTTGCAAAACCGCCTTTTTCAACAACTTCTTTCATAGCAGCAACAACTTCAGGGAATTTATCCATTACTCCATTATCTCTCATCATTTGCGTGTTTGCTGTTAAAGCACCACCAGGTAATGGAGAAGAAATAATCATAGGATTTACTGCCAAAGCTTCAGGTGGTAAGAAGTAATCTTTCATACATTCTTTGAAGATTTCTTCTGTTTCAAGAATCTTGTTAATATCGATACCAAGATCATAATCAGTACCTTTTAAAGCGTGCCACATAGAAACGATATCAGGTTGAGCTGTACCACCTGAAACAGGTTTCATTGATAAGTCTATACCGTCAGCGCCACCATCAAGTGCAGCTAAGTATGCAGCCAAACCTGTACCTGCTGTTTCGTGAGAGTGGAATCTTATGTGTGCTTCTGAACCCAAGATTTCACGAGTTCTTTTAATTGTTTCATAAACTTTTCTTGGAGCAGATGTTCCTGATGCATCTTTGAATGCTAAGCTATCAAATGGAATGCCAGCGTCAAGAATGCTTCTTAATACTCTTTCATAGAATGCAACATCGTGAGCACCGGTACATCCGATAGGAAGTTCCATCATTGTAATTGTAACTTCGTGTTTTAAACCGTTATCTTTAATACATTGACCAGAATAAATTAAGTTGTTAACATCGTTTAATGCATCAAAGTTTCTAACAGTTGTAACACCGTGTTTTTTAAACATTTTAGCGTGTAAGTTGATCATATCTCTAGGTTGAGAATCAAGACCTACAACATTAACCCCACGTGCTAAAGATTGTAAGTTAATATCAGGACCAACTGCAGCTCTGATTTTGTCCATTGTTTCAAATGCATTTTCGTTACAGTAGAAAATAGGTGATTGAAATCTTGCACCACCTGCTACTTCAAAATGCTTAATACCTGCATTTACTGCTGATTTTAGAGCAGGTAAAAAGTCATCTACGAAAACTCTTGCTCCGTATACTGATTGGAAACCATCTCGGAAAGATGTATCCATAACTTTAATAAGTTTTTTTGTCATTTTTTTTATCCTCTCTTTATTCGACAAACATAATTAATTATTTCTTTAATAAAGCAGCCAGTATTGCAACTGCAATATTTTCATCTTCGTTTGTAGCTGCAACTTTCTTCACAGCACCTGCAGTTTGTGCAACGGCTTCTGGGAAAATTTGGTTTAACTTGCGTACAACCATTGACATAACATTCATGACTGCAATCATAATGCTCAAAAATAGAAAAACTGTACCCATTCCTATGAACATTACGGCTACACCCTGTTCTAATAATTCATTCATAAAATATCTCCTATTAAAAGTACGTGTTCCTTGTTCTGTTTATCAATTAATTTCAAAGCACCGTTGTCAGTTATTTCTTTTGCAATTCCTGATATGGTGTTGTCAAAAACTTTTACGTTTATTTCTTTATTGAGAAAACCGGCTCTTCTTATATATTCATTTTTTATTAATATAAATCCTTCCTCAATAAACTTATCATACATCAAACAAAATCTTTCTAAAAGTTTTTTTAGAAAGATTTCTTTATCTATAATTTTCCCTGTTTCAATATTAAGTGAGGTTGCAGGCTGATTGATTTGTTCTAATAATTCTTTTTTTGTATTTAAATTTATTCCAAATCCCAAAATCAGACCTTCTAATTTTCCATGTTCGATTACACCTTCAGCAAGAATTCCTGATATTTTTTTTGAATTAGTTTGTATATCATTTGGCCATTTGATTTTTGGAATAACTCCGTATTCTTCAAATGTTTGAGCTAAAATTACGCATAAATACTGTGTTAAATTAGAATAAACTTCTTTCATTTCTTCCGAGGGTTTTAAAATGATTGAAGCATAAATATTATCTTCTCCAAGATAGCTCCATTTTCTTTCTAATCTTCCTCTACCATTAGTTTGACGATATGTATAAACTACAGTTTTATCAGATAAATCATTAATATGCTCTTTTGCATATTTATTCGTTGAATCAATCTCTTCTAAATAAAATAAATTCATATTTTTATTTTAATATAAAAAAACTGTTCCAAAAATAAATTTTTGAAACAGCCTTTTAGTATGTACACATTTGTTTTTATTTTCTATGCTGATTTTTTAGAAACTTTGTTAGAATCTAATTTTATTTCTTTTGCATTTTTGTTGAAAGAAGAGTTTAACGAAGCTTCATTTGTATCTGCTTTCAATGCTGTTTCCTTCTGAGCTCCTTTAGCTTTATCATCTTCTCCAAATATTTTTCTTCCAATCCAACTTGCTACAGGAGTAACAACTACAGGTGTAATATATCTGTAAATCAGTGTGAATGTTATTAGACCTGTTAGAGCACTTAGCCCTTTTAAGTTGTTACCTAGTTTTGCTTTAAGTGCATCAGCTTCTTGTCGTGAAATCTGATCCAAAGCAACTTGTTGTTCTTTTAAGCCGCGGTATCTGTATTCTACATTTTTCTTAAAATTTGAAAGCTTATTAGAAACAGTATACGCTCCGATTGCTGGAATAACACAGCATAGTCCTTGGTTTACTGCTAATGTTTTTCTGCTCTTAGACTCTAAATCCTTATTGGTTGCGGTTTTATACATATATACACTACTGGTTAATACCGAACCTAAAGTTGCCATATGCTCAGTCATTTCTCCAGGAAATTTTGTCATTTTTTCGGAAGCTGTTTGTATCCAGTTTTGGTCGTACATCGGCTTTCCATAATGTTTCCCGAAGAACTTACTTACCATTTGTCCGAATTTACTTTCTTTATTTCCTTTAAAATTTAGTTCTCCAGAAGCGCTTGACAAGTTCGGATTTTCAGTTGTTGAATAGATTTTTTTATTAAGTGTATAGTTTTTTTGTATATTGTTGTAACTATTAGTAATACCTGAAATATTCACTATGCCACCTCCTTTCTTTGAGGCTTTACAAGTGTTTTATCATTAATGTTTATTTCTTGTGCCTTAGGTGATTCCGAATGTTTTTTGCTCTTTTCCAAATGGAATATATGTTTCAAAACCCAAGGTATCAGTAGAATTGTACCTGCTGCGAATGGAATTCTTGTTGTAATATCAGGAAGCCACCCAAGCCATTTGTTACTAATTTGATTTGCTTTATCTGCATTAAGCATATTATCATCGACAGGTGTTCCTAATTTATCCGGAACCCCATGTGCATTCTCTAAACCATTATTTGACTGATAGGATAGATACTTAGTATTATTTGTACGTTTCTTACCTGTATACAAAGGTGTTGCGTTTGCAGTTTCTCTGTATGAGGATACGTGAATTATATCCATATCAAGATTAAATGGTGTACCGTCTGTCTTTTTCCAATAATCCGGGTGAATTCTTTCTCCATTTTTTGTTATTGATTTTATATCCAAATCCGGCATAACTTCTTTTAAGAAATCTTCATCAATGTGTTGTAAGGAGAAGAAATTTGTATCTTTATATCCTTTTATTGAACCACCCATACCCTCTTCTTTTACTGCGATGAACATATCTTTTGTATTTAGGTGGAGTTTATTTCCGTTTCTGTCAACCCACTCACTTACAGGTTTGTTTTTCATAGCTTTTAAGTCAACATTTGCTCCCAATTTCTTTAATGTTTCTTCTGAAACTTCTGTTAATGGTTTCGGGCGGGCGACTGTTAGTGTATTTTTAAACTCGGTACTAAACGGATTACCCAATTTATCTTTCCATTCGGATACAGGTTTTCTTACTGTCTCGCTTGCATCTGCCCAGATAGATTTGATGTTAAGATTTGGGTATTTGCGTTCTAGTATAGATGTTTTCATTTCCTTTAATAAATTCTTTTGTGCGTATTTAATACCTTTAGAAAATGGGGTTGCAATTAAAAATGAACTAATTATACCAACTGCACCTGATGATATAGAGTGCGCTGATGCGTACACATTATCCTGTTTACTTTTTTTAGTTGGAATAGACATAATAGTAAGTGGTCTAAGTATGATACACACAATTGCTGATATGCAAGCTTGTACAAGAACTTCATGACTCATTAAATCAAGTACTTTATCAAAAAAGCGGCCTTTAAGAAACTTATCCATTCTTGTCTCTTTATCCACCGCTTTTTCCGTTTTGTCTATAACTTTTTTTATAATCTCTTTTTTGCCCTTAAAAGATACACTATCTTTCTTTGAATCTTGTTGGTCGTTTAAATAATGCTTTCGCATTTGTTCTGAATAATTTAATCTAATCTCGTTGGTTGGAAGTTGCGAACTGTTGGTCGATTGCTTTATCCCTAATGAGCTTAGATTTTGCGTTGTATGAATCTTCATCATAGTTTCCAATCTAAATTAACTGTCTACACACCTATCATAAAACAAAGAAAAATTTTTTTTGCTAGTTGTTTACAATTTTGTTACAATTATTTTAGACTTAGATTTCTATTAGGTTTTGTATGAATAAGAATGTAGTAATAGCTTGTTTAATATTTATTTTTTCAACAAATTATACATGTGCTTTTGATTTGGACATGACTGTAGATGATGAAATTCGTAAAAATTATAATTCTTCTAAGCTAATCGAGGATACTCATACCCAGTCAGAAGAAGAAAGTTTACCGTCTTTGCCAGAAATTTCAAAGTATGATAAACAAAATGATACTGTTAATCAAGTTATTGAAAAAGAAGTGACGGTTAAAAACTCTGTACAGAGCGCAAATATTGCAAATAAAACTGTTAAAATAACAAAAGGAACTTCTTTTAATGTCGTAAATTCTACTAAAATTTCTGACTGGTTGGCTAAAGGAAATACTGTAAAATTTTACACGAAATCTCCTATAGTGAAAAGGAAGTATACAATACCTGCTAATACTGTTTTTACCGGGGAAATTCTAGAAGTGCATAGACCCCAAATCACATGTAACGGAGGTTTGGTTGTTATAAGAGTAAGAAGCATGACTTATAAAGGACAGACTGTTCCAATTAATGCATATATTACCCGTGCTGATGATAAAATGATATTCTTAAATAACATTAAGGGCGAGCGAACATATTTAAAAACTATGTGGAAAAAAGGAAATTGGGGAAGAACTTTGTTTGGAAGAATGCTCAACTTGACCGTTGATTTAGGCGGGGACGGAGCTACACTACTTTTATCACCTTTCCCTTTTGCTTATGGAACAATATGTTTAGGTCTAAATACCCTCGCATCTCCTATCTCGGCATTCTTTTCTAAAGGAGGACACGTTTCAATACCTACTGGAAGTCCGTTTAGAATAAAATTTTTAGATACGGCTTATATTGAGTAATTAGAATAATTTGACCACATTCTGTTCTTCATATCTAGGGCATGTATTCCATACTAATGTCGGAATGATATCTCCTTCAACTCTTCCTTGAAATTGGCATTTGCAACAACCTTTAACCATGTTTGTTGAGCCATCTATTATTGGCTGAAAATATTTGCAACATTGACAAATTTTTAGAGAAAGACCGTAATCATTTAATTTATTTGATAATTCTCTTATTGCATCTACCATTCTAAGATGATTATTTTTTGTGATATAAGTTTTGCCTTTATTAATGAATTTAACTCTTGCTAATCCATCGTCTGATATCAATTCTAATTGACACTGAAAATCTTTTTTACCATCTGTAACGATTATATTTGTTACCATTTTTTCAATGTTATGTTTGCGTTTTTTATTTTTTATGAAATTTCTTGTTCCCCTAATAGGCGGTAAATTCTTGATGATATGGCCTACTGAGTAAATAGGGTATGCAAATAAATATAAATGTTCTTTTGCGTAAAGCTTTGTACTCATAACACTTGCACAGAATGCTAACGCTAAGATTATAAAGGAAATCAATATAGTTGTGTAATTTGTCCAGAATGGAAAAGAATAAGCATGATGAAGAATGATTGCATAGGCAAGGATACAAACCAACCAATTTGGTTGTATAAGAGAACATACATATTCTAAGGTCAGAAAGTTCGGACAGTGTGTGACATTATTCCAAAATATATTAATTCTTTTTGATAAAGATGGTATTCTTGAATCGTAGTTCGAAATAGATGTATAGGTCTTTAAATCATCAATGAATGCAACATATACACCTTCATTTGCAAGTTTTATTGTGTATTTGATTTCTGCAACCTTGTCTTGAAATTCAAATGACTCTATCTTATTAAGCAAACTTCTTTTGATTATAAAAGAATCAGTGTTGATAAGATTAGCAAGTTTGAGTTTTGTTCTTGAGGTGTAAATAAATTTAGAACAGTATCTTGAAAAAGTTGCTTTAATGTTTTCAAGGAAAGAAAAGTTTTTATCTTCAGGAATATAATTTACCATAGGCATGAATACATCATATTTAGAAAGATAATAATTTACATTTTTCAAGAAGTCTGAATCAACATAATTTTTTGCGTCTAGGAAAACGTACGCATCTAAATTCTGAACTTCAGCAAGTTTTTCAGCCAAAATAGAGTATGCTTGGCTTTTGCCGATTGGCTCAAGGTTGTCTATACTGATAACATTTATGCCTAAATCGCTTTGAAGAGTGACATCAGAGGATTTTTGACATTTGTCTAAAATAGCATATATTGTGTACCTTTGCCTAGGGTAATCTTGATTTTTTAATTGTTTTAAAAGATTATCAAGCGTATTGGCTTCTCCAGTAGCATAAACAACGACGCAAATATTAGAATCTTTAAGTGTGTACTTATCTCTAATTTTTTTTGAAGGTTTTAAACTAGTGTAAGCAAGAATTATGAAATAAATTGTAAAAATAGTAATGTAAATATATAAAATAGTCATTTTAATCTCTCCAAGAAAAGTTTACTCTAAAAAAAAGAAATTCTCAAATAAAAAAAGACTTGATTTAAAAAAATGTCTATGCTAGATTAGAAATTGCCGGGGGTAGATGAAGACAAGGCTTTATAAATCCGAAACTAGCCGGTATGAAAATTAGATAATGTGGGCTGCTAGCTCAGGTGGTTAGAGCGCACCCCTGATAAGGGTGAGGTCGGTGGTTCGAGTCCACTGCGGCCC
>CALURK010000003.1 GCA_944323165.1 Candidatus Gastranaerophilales bacterium
AATACAATTCAGACGGAAAAGTTACATCAGAAACTAAATATGATGAAAATGGCAAGAAGGTAGCTTACCTTGAATACGATTCAGACGGTAGGGTAGCGTCAGAAACACAATATCATACAAATGGAAATATAAGTTTTCAAGCAAACTATACATATAAACAGAACGATGATGGAACTTATTTACGTATAGCAGAAGAAAATGGACGTCAAACTTCCGCCGTTCTAATGGATGCAGATGGAAATATAATAACAGAGCTTGTAAAAGGTGGAGATTTCTGGACTGCGACTGTATACTATGACAATGGTGTTATAAAATCAAAAACTGTATATTACAATAACTTTGAAAAATCAACAGAAAAAACGTATAATGAAGATGGTAGCCTTAAATCGGAGGCAACATATAATACTACAACTGGTTTTAAAGACACAGAAACTATTTATAACACAGATGGAACCAAAGTCGTTAGATCATATAATTCTTCAAATGGACTAATCTCCGACGAAGGTGCTTATGATTCTGCAGGAAATCTTTTGTCGCAAGTGCTTTACAATAACGGTGTAAAAACGTCTGAAATAACTTGGGATGAAGATAAATATGCAATAGTTTCTAATTTTAATCCAGATGGTACTCTAAAGGACCAAACAATGTATAAACCGGAAGGTTATACAGTAAAAGTTCTTTATGAGAACGGGGTAAAAGTTTCGGAAACTACATACAAGTTTGAAAATGTAGTTAAGGAAGTTCTCTTTGATGCATCAGGTAATGTAACAAGTGAAAAATTATATATGCAATCAGAGCAGAATGGAGATAAGACATTATGTACATTTGCAGATGCAACAGGTGCATTAATAGGTAAATCAGCTTCTTATGTAGACTCAAATGGTAATATAAGAGAAGATTATGAAGATTTGATTAACAATACAACAAAAAACCGATATGTATCTTCTACGAGTGGCTTAACCTATGAAGACGCTTATGACAATGAATCTGGACTTATGAATTCAAGAGTCGTATACAAAACAGATGGAACACCAAAAGAGTCAAGTACTTATGACAATGTAACTGGATTGATAAAAACAAGAACTGTATACAGTGTATATGGAACTGTTGATGAGATGTATACTTATGAATATGAAAATTATGTAGATTCAAAAAATTACACAAGACGAATGACAGATTCAAAGGGCAATGTAACAAAAGAAGTCTATGAAAATGGTGTAAAAGTACGATCTCATTATTACGACGCGTCTACTGGTGCGGTAAAAACAACGTATTATGATAGTAAAGGAAATGCAAAATCTGACGCCAGAGAGGGCTTAAGTGGTTATGTTGGAGGTCCTTTAGGTTCAAAAATATACTATAAGACCATATATGATATGATAGTAACTGGTGGCGGAACAACTGTAGCCGGTTTCGGGGTGTCTTTCCAACAGGCTGTAAGGGAAGCCGTTGGTGGTGATGCAACTTGGACAATTGCTTTCATAGAATGGGCAAGAAAGAACTACAATGGAACTCCTTCCGGCTGTGATGAAAAATATACTAATTACTTAGATACAGACTATGCAGACTTTATAAGAGATGACATAATTGCCGGTTTGACTGATGATGGGTATGATCCGGAATGGGTAAAAGGTTACCATTTCCGTGATACATCTGCTTTATCACAATCAATATCAAAAAACAGCTATTTTGAAGCATATATAAAGAAAAACATAAAGAAATTACTAAGTGGTGATATAAGCGGTTTAGGTCGTTTGGACTTTAATCCGGGTAAGAACTATGGTGGTATTATTGGCGGAGAACAGATAACTGCTGCAGAAAATGATTTATACTATTCTCTTCATGGTACCGATGTCGTTGATGCAAAATTAGAAGGCACAAAATTGACGCTTACTATATACGATCTTTATGATTTTGCAGAAAATGAAGGCGGAATGCTTGGTAAAACAGGTGCAGCGGCTCAAAAAGACGGAAAATTAATCCCATTCTTTATGCTAATAGAAGTTACAATTGATTTGAGAGATTATTTCTCAACAGAAGAGCTTAAAGCATTAGGAGTATTATAAGTCTAAATAAATGCAATACATTAAGAGGCATCTATGAACATAGATGCCTCTTAATATTGTAAAAAATCCTCTTTACTTACAAGCTTTTCATGTTAGTATGATTTTATAAGGAGAAATATATTTATGAAAAACTATGAATTATTAGCGATTTTTAAGCCAAGTCTAGATTCAGAAGAATTAGACAAAGTTGTAGATAAAATTTCCGAAGATGTAAAATCATTCAAAGGAGAAGTATCTTCAGTAGACAAAATGGGTCGCAAAAAATTGGCTTACGATGTACAAGGTTACAGAGATGGTTACTTTACAACAATGGTATTGTCAATACCGGCAGAAACAGTTGTAGATTTCAAAAGAAACTTAAAGCTCAATGAAAACGTATTGAGATTTATGTTTATGGAAGAAGCAAAAAAAGCTCAAGCTGTATAGTAAAAAAAGGAAAGTTAATTTATGACATTAGCAAAGGCAGTTGTAACCGGAACGGTATATCGCGCTCCAGAGAAACGATTTACACAAAACAATGTTCCTGTGTCAGCATTTGTTTTGAACATCGGTGACAGAGAGGAAATGTTAATCAGGGTTGTGGCAAAGAGAGCTGCACTTGATGAGGTAGTATCAGGCATCTCGAAGGGTGACAGAGTTCTGGTAGAAGGCAGACTTCAAATTACGACTGTGAAAAATGAAAGTGGTGCAGAAAGACGTATATACGAAATTGATGCAAACACTATAGAGCCAATGGGAGCAGGTGCTTCTGTTACTACAAATGCGAGCGGTTCGGGTGAAGATATAGTGAAGTTTTCACAGGAAGAGTTTTCGGATGAGCTCATTGGCGAAGACGAAATTCCATTTTAGAAAATTGGAAGGGTGATTTTCCAAAAAGAAATAAAATCACAATAAAAGTAAAAAACAAAAGGTAGAAAATATAAGGCTAGAAAGGCAAAAAACGACAATGGCAAAACAAGATGCACAAGATAGAAAAAAACGTAAGACTTGCTCATTCTGTGCAGATCACGTAGAATCTATCGATTACAAAGATGCAGCAAAATTGAAAAGATATTTAACTGAAGCAGGAAAGATCATTCCACGTCGTGTAACAGGCAACTGTGCAAAACACCAAAGAATGGTTACAACAGCTATAAAAAGAGCTAGAGAAGCTGCAATTATCAGTTATGTATTTGACTAATTTTGTATTAGAAAACAACGTATAAATATAGGAATGGTAAAAGAATTTTGCCATTCCTATGTTAGCATTTGTTAGAAAAAAAGAAGGAACCGATTATGAACAATCAAATTACGATTAGATCAGACAGAAAAGATGATTACACATTCCAGTACAAGGGTGAAGATGTAGTATTAAAAGCCGGCAGTATAATAAGTATAGCCGACGGCTTAGCAGAAGTAGTTTTGCCAACTTGCAAGATGAAGATAGTTAAGAATCTTATAGTAATAAAAGATGATGTAAAGTAAAGTATATATCAAAACATTGACAATAAATCTTTATAGACTAGAATTATAATATAACTTAGTATAGTAAGTTAACGTAGTATATTTAATCAAAGAAGGAGATTAATCTCATGGCACGTGAAAAGTATGAACGTACAAAACCGCACGTTAACATTGGTACAATAGGCCACGTTGACCACGGTAAAACAACATTGACAGCAGCTATCACAGGTGTTATGGCTGCAGCTGGTAAAGCACAAGCAAAGAAATTTGATGAAATCGATGCTGCACCAGAAGAAAAAGCAAGAGGTATAACCATTTCTACAGCACACGTAGAATATGAAACAGATGCAAGACACTATGCACACGTAGACTGCCCAGGCCACGCTGACTATGTAAAGAACATGATTACAGGTGCAGCTCAAATGGATGGTGCAATCCTTGTAGTAGCAGCAACTGATGGTGCAATGCCTCAAACTCGTGAACACATCCTTCTTGCAAGACAAGTTGGTGTTCCTAACCTAGTTGTATTCTTGAACAAATGCGATATGGTTGATGACCCTGAATTGTTAGAATTAGTAGAAATGGAAGTAAGAGAATTACTTTCTTCTTACGAATTCGATGGCGACAACATCCCATTTATTCACGGTTCAGCTTTAAAAGCATTAGAAGCAGTTCAAGCTAATCCACACATTCAAAGAGGCGAAGACAAGTGGGTTGATAAGATTTGGGAATTGATGGATGCAGTAGATTCATACTTCCCAACTCCAGTTCGTGACTTAGACAAACCATTCTTGATGCCAGTAGAAGATGTATTCTCAATCACAGGTCGTGGTACAGTTGCTACAGGTAGAGTAGAACGTGGTGTTGTAAAAGTTGGTGATGAAGTTGAATTAGTTGGTTTAGGCGAAACTAAGAAAACTACAGTAACTGGTGTTGAAATGTTCAGAAAATCTCTTGATCAAGGTCAAGCAGGTGATAACATCGGTGCTTTGTTAAGAGGTATTGATAAGACTGAAATCCAACGTGGTCAAGTTCTTGCAAAACCTGGTACAATTCACCCACACACTAAGTTCACAGCTAACGTTTACGTATTAACAAAAGAAGAAGGCGGACGTCACACTCCATTCTTCCCAGGATACAGACCACAGTTCTATATCAGAACAACTGACGTTACTGGTTCTATCAAATTTGATGGTGAAATGGTAATGCCTGGTGATAACGTAGTTATGGAAGTTGAACTTATCGCTCCGGTAGCTATCGAAGAAGGTATGAGATTCGCTATCCGTGAAGGTGGTAGAACAGTTGGTGCTGGTGTTGTTGACAAAATTATTGAGTAATTGAGTTAACAATATTAAAGACTTAAACATCCGGTTCGAAAGAGCCGGATGTTTTTAATTAATTTAGTTATTAAAAGGAGAATGCTTTACATATTGTTTTTGTAATTTCTAATAATGAGCCTTTTCCAGCTTCGACTTCTACTGAAAATCCGGGAATGTGATAATGCCCAAAAGGATTCCCTTCTCTTTTTCCAACCCACCAATTTTTCATGTCGAATTTTTTTTGTCCGGGGGTTGTGTATCCTTTAGCACTTAAATACTTTCTTTTGTCTTTTGAACTTACAAGATTTATATCAAAATCCATCCTGCCATCATTCATTTTACATAGCGAGATGCTGCTTAATTGTGTATTTCCGTCTTTAAACAGCATATTCATTCTGCTATAGCTGTCGTCAGTAATGTCGTATCCAAGTTCCATTATTGGCTCTTTTGCATTAGGGCAAAAAATTGTTTTAAGTTTTTGTCTGGTAGCGCCGCTTCTGCCCGCAGTATCATTTAAGTCAAATGCAACTTGTCTTGCAGACTGATTTGCCCTCTGTGTTATTTTCCCGCCGATTGTTTTGGATAAATCAGCCCCTGTTTCTAATAATCGTACAATTGCTTTAGAACCCATCTTAAATCTCCTTTATGATACAATAAATCCCCAATACTTATATATAATTAAAGTCTTTTTTGTGTTTTTTATTGCTTAGAGCAGGAATATTTTTTACAAAACTTAATTATTAAAAAATAAGTAGTACAGTAGTGTGGAGCAAGCTCCACACTACTATTGCAGAACTCTGCCTCTTAAGCCTGCAAAAATTAATTTTACAGCAGTAAATAGTTATTTTTAGTATTAGTTATATAAGTTTTTTTGTAGCTTTTGGGAATATCAACATAAATATATTCAGTCTTTTTCTTTAATCCGCAGAGGCCAATTACTGAGTCATGCTTAAAAAAATTCTTGATAAATTCCATATTTAAATCCTTTCAAAGTTATGTTATAATGACACTACTTGTTTAATAAGTATTTTTAATAAGTCAAGGTAAGGGGTTTGGGGACTTTTATTAAAAGTCTACAAATGTAATATAAATTAGAAAGAAGGTTAAAAATGGCAAAAGTAACAAAAGAAATGGGAATAATGGATATAGTACAACAGCATCCTGAATCAATAGCAGTTTTTCAAAAATACGGTATGGGTTGTATAGGATGTGCAGCAGCTCATTTTGAAAACTTAGAAGCAGGAGCTAAGGTTCACGGTTTTAATCCTGATGATATGGTTGCTGAAATTAATTCTATCATTGGCGAAGAATAAAATTTATATTAACAAAAGGAGGATTGCAGTATGTTAGTCTGGCAATTTTTATGCGTAGTAGGTGTTGCATTTGTTATACTTGAAATATTTACACCGAGTATGTTTTTCTTAAATTTTGCTCTGGCATCTTTTATAACATCTGCAATCTCTTTTTATGTAGTTAACAAATTTTATTTAGTATTGGTCTTTTTTGTATTATCGTTTCTATCATTTGCTTTTTTAAGACCTATTTTGTTAAGAAAAAGCTCGAAAGATACTGAAACTGGTATAAACAGTAAATACATCGGGCAGGTTGTAAAAGCAGTAGAGGATATTTCATCATCCACAGGTGTAATAAATATTTATGGAGAAAGATGGGATGCAAGGTGTGAGGGGGAAAATGTCATTCCTGCCGGCTCGGAAGTGAAAATTCTGAGAAATGACGGTTTAATAATGTTTGTAGAGAAGGTGTAATAAAAGGAGAGTTTTATGATTTCGTTATCTTTATTTTTAATTGTATTAGCGATAGTTTTTGTAGTCAAAGGTGTAATAATAGTCCAACAAGCCGAGGTTGTCATTGTTGAGAGATTGGGTAAATTCGATAGAGTATTGCAATCAGGCTTTAATTTTATAATTCCTATCATAGAGGCTCCTCGTGCTATCGATTGGAAGGTTACTCAAAAAGGGTTTGACGGTGCAACTTATTCAATAATTCAAAAAAGGACAAAAATTGACTTGAGAGAAGCTGTATATGATTTTCCTAGGCAGAATGTAATTACGAAAGATAACGTTTCAATCAGTATAAATGCTCTGTTGTATTTTCAAATAGTAGATCCAAAATCAGCTGTATATGAAATTCAGAACTTACCTGATGCGATAGAAAAGTTAACTCAAACTAATTTAAGAAATTTAGTAGGACAGTTGGATTTGGATGAGAGCTTGGTTTCAAGAGATAAGATTAACCATGAGCTCAGAGCGATATTGGATGAGGCAACAAATAAATGGGGTGTAAAGGTTAATAGAGTAGAGTTACAAGATATAATTCCGCCTGCAGACATTCAGTCGGCAATGGAAAAACAGATGAAGGCAGAAAGGGATAGACGTGCAGCGATATTAGAGGCAGAAGGTATGAAAAAATCTGCTGTATTAAAGGCTGAAGGTGAAAAGGAAGCTGCTATAAATAGAGCTGAAGGTGAAAAGCAGGCAAATATTTTAAGAGCGGAGGGTGTAGCTCAAGCTAGAATTCTGGAAGCCGATGGTGAAAAGGAGGCTATTCAGAGAATAATAAATGCTTTAGCTGATAAAGGTCAGCCTGATAAATATTTGATTGCAATGAAGTATTTAGAAACAATGAAAACAATAACCAGCGGAAAAGATAACAAGATTGTATATATGCCTTATGAAGCTACGGGAATATTAAGTTCTGTAGATGGTATTAAGCAAATGTTTGATTCTACCAAGTAAATTTTCCAAATTTATGATAAGATTGTAAATAACGAGAAAGGATATAGAATATGAAAAAAGGTTTATTGTTATTATTAGCGGCAATGACAGTTTCTGGTGTTGTATTTGCGTATAATTATGATACAAAAGTTCCTGTGCCGGGTAAGACTCTTGCAGATGGGAAACTTCAATCAGAAATGTTATTTCCTGTTTACGCTTATGGTTTAAGAATAGCAGCATCTGATTGTCAAGATTTTGCAATAACAAATACTGAAATTACTAAGCAAAAGAACAACGGAGCTTGGGAAGAAGTATGGACATTAAAGGCTTGCAAGAGAACTGCAAGAATTCCTATTAAGTTTACTACAACAGAAGAAGGTACTGATTTTGCAATCGATCCTATGGGTGTAAAGGTTGCAAAATAGAAAGACTTTTAGATATTACGACTTTGAGAATGGTTCAAAGTCGTAATGTTTTATATGAAGGGGAGAAATGAATATAACGTTTGGAACAGATGGCTGGAGAGCTGTATTAGGTCATGATTTTACGAAAGCTAATGTTGAGAGAGTTACCTTAGCGATTGGTAAGTATGTAGCTGATAATTTTGGTTATGAAAAAGAGATTATAATAGGTTATGATCCTCGAAAATCCGCAGATGAATTGTCTTTATTTTGTGCAGAAATCCTAAAAAATAAAGGTTTTAAGGTATTTTATTCATCCAGAGTTGTTCCGACACCTATTTTAGCTTATAATGCTTTGGTTAGAAAGGCTTGTGCGGTAATGTTTACTGCCTCACACAATCCTCCTGAATATTTAGGGATGAAATTTATTCCAGATTATGCCGGGCCTGCAACAAGTGAAATAACTGATGAGATTGTAGGAAATATTGATAAGCCTTTTGATGGGGCTGAAAAATCAGGCAGCTTACATAAAATAGATTTTGCACCTAAATATTATGAACACTTAAAAGGTATTATAGATTACGAAAAAGTAGGCAGAGTTAGCGAAAATATAATTTTTGACGGGCTTTATTCCTCTTCTATTGGTTACTTCGATAAAATTTTAGACGAAAATAATATCAAGTATGAAACGCTTCACATGTTTCATGATGTAGAATTTGGCGGTGGAATGCCTGATCCTAAGCCAAGGTTTTTGAAAGATTTAATAAGGCTGGTAAAATCCGAGGGTAATTCGATTGGTCTTGCAAATGATGGGGATGCAGATAGATTTGGGGTAATTAACGAAGAAGGAGAGTATGTTTCACCTAATGAAATTATAGCGATTTTGCTTAAATATCTTCTTGAAAGAGGTTACGCGGGAAGTGTTGTAAAAACAGTCGGCTCAAGTTTATTGATAGATAATGTTGCGAAAAAACTTGGCGTAAATGTTATAGAAACGGCAGTAGGCTTTAAACACGTTGGCGAAGCGATGCGCAAAAATAAGGTAATAATAGGTGGAGAAGAATCCGGCGGGTTGAGTATCCAAGGACATATACCGGAAAAAGACGGTTTACTTGCAAATTTGCTAATTTTAGAGGCAATGGGTGCAAGTGGGAAATCTTTAAAAGATTTGCAAGAAGAAATTTATGCGCTTGCAGGCTGCAAATTCTATACGGATAGAGTTGATTTAAAACTTGATAGCAAGGACGAAATTGCTGCAATACTTGAGAAGGTAAAGCTTGTTAAGGAAGTATGTTCTTATTCAGTTACTTCTGTTGATACAAAAGATGGTGTGAAATTAATGCTTGGAGATAAAACCAAAATTTTAGTTCGCCCAAGCGGGACAGAACCTCTTTTGAGAATATATTTTGAGACTGACAGTCAAGAAAAACTCGAAGAGTTAAAGAATTTTAGTTTAATAAATTAGGCTTTGTGATATATTAATAAAAGGTGATGAGGCTCACCTTTAACTGCTGACAATGACTGATGGCTTCTACAACAGAAAGGAGAATTTATGTTGTATGAAGTTATGGCAATTTTTTTAGGTGGCGGATTAGGAGCGGTTTTAAGGTATTTAATAACACAGTATTCAAACAAAAGTTTTGGTATTTCCAATTATGGCACTTTCGCTGTGAATATTTTAGGGTGTTTATTGATAGGTTTTGTCATTGGAATAACCATTAATAAGATTACATTACCAAATGAGTTGAAACTATTTATTATGGTTGGTTTTCTAGGCGGATTAACTACCTTTAGCACATTTAACAGTGAAACCTTTTATCTCTTAAAAAGCGGTAATATTTTGCATGGTCTGGGGTATGTAATGATAAGCTGTGTATTAGGTTTACTCTCAACTTGTGCAGGCTATTATTTGGGGAAAATATAAAAATAGAAAACTTTATATAAGTGCGATTTTGTTACCTGCTGGTCTCGCAGGTGGGTGAGTGCCTAAATTAATCCGTTTCCTGCTGGCGATTTGGTATCGGCGGGTATACTTCAGTAATTATAGAGCTTACTCTCCCTATTTATAAAAATGTAGGAACAAAATAAACACCTATATAAAGTAATATTATTATGTCATATTTTTTTTTATAATTCAAGTTTAATATTTTGAATACAAAAGTAGCCAACTTACCTATAGACAGTATATAACTTTTTATTAAAAATTGATTAGATATGAAAGGGATTTATTATGGTGAGTACTTTTACAAAAATAGAACTGCAAATACTCAATCTGATAGCTAGGGGGTTAATATTGGATGATATAGCGTTAGAGTTGAATATTTCTAAATATATGACAAAACTTCATATAGAATCGATTTACAAGAAACTTAATGTAAAAAATCGTGTTCAGGCTGTTGTAAAAGCTATAACACAGGATATTATAAGAGTTTGAAACAATTTATCGTTGTGCTAAACTCTTTATATGCACAACTTTGATTTACGAGAAGTAAGTAGTTCACAGATAGAGAAAGAACTCAATACAATTGGGTTTGATTCTTCGTATTTAAAAAAAGCTTCAGATAAATTTCGATACAAAAATATAAAGGTGTATAATTTAACCCCTGCACAAGCAAATATATTAAAACAGACAGCTTTGATTTTTGGAGCAGATTGTGCCGTAAATAGAGAAGTCATAACAGGAAAGGTAGAAAAATCTGATGCTATACTTTGCGGAAGTTTTTCTCAATTGAGGAAAATTTCGACAAAATTAAAGTCACAGCCGTTTAAACTTGCAATATTAGCAAATCAAATAGAAGATTTTATAAAACCGAAAGAGCGTCAAACCAAACTTGTAGGTATTTTGAATATAACTCCGGATTCATTTTCGGATGGAGGGTTGTATTTATCTCCAGACAATGCCGCAAGGAAGTTTATAGAGTTACAAGAAGAGGGGGCTGATATTATCGATATAGGTGCTGAAAGCACCCGCCCGGGCGCTGTTTCTGTAGATGATAAAGAACAAATTGAACGATTAAAACCTATTTTTAATTTTATTCAAAAAGAAAAGATAAAACAGGTTAAAATAAGCGTTGATACCAGGAGTTCAAAAGTTGCGGATTTTGTTTTAAATAATGGAGCAGATATAATAAACGACGTATCAGGTTTTGAATATGATGTACAACTTCCGCAAATTATATCAAAATATAATGCGGGTGTTATCATTCAGCACTCTAAGGGAAGTGCAAGTGATATTCCGCATTACGAAAATATTATAGAAGAAGTGTATAGTTCTTTGAAAAATAAAATCGAATGGGCAAAAGAGGTTGGAATAAAAGATATAATAGTTGATCCAGGGATAGGTTTCGGGAAATCAAGAGAAGATAATATTAAAATACTGGATAATATAAAAGATTTTTACTCTTTGGAATTCCCAATTATGGTAGGAATTTCCAGAAAAAGAGTTTTGGGTGTTCAAAAAGATAATAATGATTTGAAAGACACCTTTACATTAGCATATTCTTATCCTCTCATAAGAAAGGGTGTTGATTATTTAAGAGTGCACAATTTAAAATTGCATAAAACTTTTTTAAATTCTATACCCACATAGGCAATTTATATTCTAAAAAAAATAATGTATATTCTATATACAGACTAGATGAGAATATAAATTATGAGTATAAAAAAAGATTTAATCAGCATAATTCTAATGGTTATGTTATTGATAGTCCTCTATAATTCAGACAATCAATATATAACGGTAGTGTGTTGCCTATCGTTTATAGCAATGTTTGCTCAAACCCGAGTCGAGTTGAATAGGGTAAGAAATAAAGAAGTAGAAGAGCAAAGAAAATTCTTTATAGAAGTTCTGACACACGATTTGAAAACTCCAACTTTAGCTCAATTAAGAGGGTTGGAGTTATTGCAGGATGAAAAATTCGGAAAATTTAGTAATGATCAAAAAGAAGTGCTTATTCAAATAAAAGAGTCTTGTAGCTATGTATTAGAAATGATTTCAAAAGTTTTACGTATATACAAGTTGGAAAAAGGCCAAGCAGAAGTTTTGTATGAAAATGTTAGCTTGGAAGATATTTTATTACAAAGCTTTTCTAAGCTAGATCTTTATGCCAAAGAAAAGGGGGTAGAATTTGTGTATCTGGCAACGGGCATAAATACCGAGTTAGAAGCGGAGAAAAGTGATATCAAAATGGTAATAGAAAATTTGCTTATGAATGCCATTTTGTACTCAAGGTATGGAGAAAAGATTTTTGTAAAATTTAAGAAGGTAGCACATTCTCTAAAATTTGAAATAATCACTAAGGGAATGGTGTTAAGTGAAAGAGAATGTAAAAGAATGTTCAATATATCTTGCGGAAATGTTCCCAATTATTCAATAATAGGTCAGGACATAAGTTTGTATTTATGCAAAATTATAGCAGATTGTTACAGAGGAAAAGTTTATGTCGAATCAGACGGAGAAATGTATAATAAGTTTACATTAGAGCTTCCTCTGGTTAATTCTCAAGAGCCAAATTTATTACAATCGATGATAATGTCTTATTAACAAATGTAAATAAAATAAGTATTAAGACTGGAAAAAGTCTGAAAAAATGTTAAGATATGAATTGAAGGGATAAATTTTCTTGTAAAGAAATCTTAATAAAAGAAGCAATTTTTTTCTTTTACAAGTTTTAGACAGTTTATAGTTGATTTAGGTGGAAGTGTGAAAAAAGAAAAAATTACAGCAAATAAAATCACAAACCTCTCAGAAAAAGCCCCGGTAACGTCACCATTTTTTCAGGAAAAATTGGTGTCAAAGGTAAATGCATTAACGTTTAACACTTGCGGAAATTCACTGAGTAATCCGCAGAATAAGAATTTTAATAATGAAAAAGGACTTACATTGAGTTATAAGTTGGTGGTTGAAGAGTTGGTAAAACTTTCAGAAGCGTCAACTTTATATGATTTGTACGTAAAAATATCCTCTATAATAAATCAGAATATAGAATCAGCTTTTATAGCTGTCGGATTATTTAAGGATAAATCTAATTGTATTAATCTGAAATTACGTGACAAATATGGAAATTTTTATACAACAAAAGTTTTCTTAAAAGATACAGAAAATCCTATAATTCAGGCTTTTACCAATAAAGAAGTTATTTTTAAAGATGATGTAAGTTTTTTGAATATTGCATATTTCAAAAATAATGCTGTAGTCATCTTGCCGATGCTTTCGGCAAATGGAAAATGTATAGGCATTATGATAATAGAGGACAAATGTGCAAGACAGAATATAACTTTGTATAATTTGATAGCAAATACAGCTGCATTGTATACGGACAATTTTGATTTGCAGGAAAAAAGTGAAGGGTATATAAACACTGATAGTTTGACTTTGTTATATAATCATCGCGGTTTTCAGGAGATTTTATCAAATGAGATATCCAGAGCCAAGACAAATATGCAAAAACTATCAGTAGTAATGATGGATGTATGTAATATAACCAAGATAAATAGAGAATTAGGTCATGCAAAAGGTGACGAGGTAATCAAGCTAGTTGCGGAAAAAGTCCGTCAAAATATGCGTGAAGGCGATATAGCAGGGCGTTATGGCGGTGATGAGATTGCGATAATACTACCTAATACTTCAATTTCTCAGGCAAAGTATGTTGCTGAATATCTAACTTATTCATTATCTTGCTGTTTTATAGATGATGTAGGTCCAGTGAAAGTTTCTGTAGGAATTGCAACATATCCGGACTGTTCTGAGGATAAAGAAAAATTACTGGTTTTGGCAGAACAGGCAATGTACATTTCCCAAGCAAAGGGATATAAAGACGGTATGTCGGCAATTATAAGTTCTGCAGATTTCAATTTCTGGGATGATGTCGCTTTGAAATCTTATGCAGAAGTTATTGGCAAACGTCATGCGCAATTGGGTGTAAATTTTGAAGATGAATTGATTTCGAAATTTAATGCTGATCATGCTATGTCAGGTGCAAGGATATCAGAGATTGCAACATCTCTTGCCGGTGCAATAGATGCAAAGGATCCTTATACAAAAGGTCATTCAACTTCTGTTTCAAGATTCTCAGAAGCTTTGGCAAGAGCAATTAATCTTCCAGAAGAAGAAGTTGAGCGCATAAAATTAGGGGCTCTTCTTCATGATGTAGGAAAAATTGGTATTCCTGAAACTGTGTTGAAAAAAGAAGGTCCGTTATCAGATGAAGAATGGGCTATAATGAAACAACACCCAACAATCGGAGCTGAAAAGGTATTGATGCCTAATCCGTCATTAAGAGATTTAATTCCAATAGTAAAATATCACCACGAAAGAATAGATGGAAAAGGTTATCCTGAAGGACTAACAAACGGAGATATACCTCTTGCAGCAAAAATTGTTGCTATTGCAGATACATACCACGCTCTAATAAGTGATAGACCGTACAGACGCGGTATGAATATAGAAAAAGCTATTTCAATCCTTGAAGAAGGTGCAGGAACTCAGTGGGATGGGGATTTAGTAAGGACTTTTATTCAAATAGCACCGTCTTTGGGAGTTTAAATTAAGCTTTCTTAGCATATTTTAAGAAGATTTGCTCTTTTGTTTGCATGAGCTCTTCTACAATAAGCCATTTCCCGCTAGGCTGTTTTTCAACGACCATGTATGTCTTGAGTTTGTATGATTCACCGGAAGGTTGTCTTAATGACGTTACTTTATATTTATTGTCTGAAATTTTTACAGCATTAATATTAGTGTAACTGTTGCTGTAATGTCTTAATTTGGCTCCAGCTTGCCCGATTTTCATCTGGGTAATGTATGTAGATGTATTGGTTTCTACATTTTGAGTTGTCCCATCCGGCTTAATAACTTGTCTTATAATCCTTGCTTTTGGTGAGTACATTTCAGCAACAGTTGGACTGTAAGAATTTGCAGCTTTTACGTAACTGTTGAAAAACTGAACAGCATCTTCTCTACTATCTGCCAAAACAGACATAGAAACTCCCATAAATACTATTAATAATGATAATATTTTCTTCATATTTACCTCTTTTATATAACGAAATTTTCAAATTTTTGTTCAGAAATTATAGATTCGGTAAATCACCCTTAACTTCTGCAATCTCTTTAGAATCAAGGTGAAAAACTTTATGAAGCCCTTCAACGGCATCTTTGGCTCTATCTTCTGCAACAATACAACTGATTTTAATTTCACTGGTAGAAATCATCTTTATATTTATATCTAAATCAGCTAGTGTTTTAAACATCTTAGCGGCTATACCCGGTCTGTCAATCATTCCGGCACCAACAATAGAAATTTTTGCGATTTTATCGTCCACAAAAATATTACTGTATTCTAACTTTTCTTTCACTTTATTCAAGATTTCAAGAGTTTTTTCTAAATCACTTTTGTCTATCGTAAAGGCAATATCATTTGTATTAAGAGCTTTTCTTGCATAAGACTGGATAATCATATCTACAGAGATATTTTCTTTAGCAAGACCGCTAAACAGAACTGCAGCAGTTCCGGGGTTGTCCTTTACATCGCATACCACTACTCTTAACTGGGATAAATCCGATGCAACACCGGCAACAGGTCTGTGTAATTCCATTTCGTCAACTCCTATTATTAAAGTTCCTAAATTATCTAGCTTAAAAGTACTTCTGACTCTAACTGGTACATTATATTGTTTAGCTGTTTCTACTGCTCTGGGATGTAAAACATTTGCACCAACTCTGGCTAACTCAAGCATTTCTTCATAAGAGATAATGTCTAATCTGGAAGCGTGCGGAACAACTCTTGGATCGGTTGTGTATACCCCTTCAACATCAGTATAAATATCACATCTTTCAGCATCTAAAGCTCCAGCAAGAGCCACCGCAGAAGTATCAGAACCGCCACGTCCGAGAGTTGTTATTTCTAAATCATCAGTAACTCCCTGAAAGCCGGCAACAACAACGACTTCACCTTTTTTAAGATGACTTTTGATTTTCTCGGTTTTTATATTAATAATTCTAGCTTTAGAATGAACTTTCTCTGTCATAATCCCGACTTGAATAGCATTCATGCTAACAGCAGGACAACCTTGTGCTTGGAGTGCCATAGCAAGAAGTGCTATAGAAACACCTTCTCCCGTAGATAACAGCATGTCCATCTCTCTAGAAGAAGGATTTTCTGAAATTTCTTTTGCCATTTTGACAAGATAGTCCGTAGTATGTCCCATTGCTGATACAACAACAACAACGTCATGTCCTAAATTACGCTCTCTTATAACGGCTTTTGCTACATTTTTGATTTTATCAATGTCAGCAACGGAGGTTCCTCCGAATTTCTGAACTATAATTCTTTTCATCAATCTCTACCTGCTATACTCCCTATTATATATACAAATATAATCTTTGACAACAACTCTCAAAAGAAGATTATGAAGTTTTGTAAAAAAAATGTATCATTCTAGCAAAAATAGTTTTTATGTGTTTTTGAGCTATTACAATGGCAAAGCTATAACTAAAAAAAGGAGCATAGATTTTATGAACATCAATTCAACAGAACTTTTGTTATTAAACAAAAAAATTAAATTTGCAGGAGAAGATGGAAAACAAGCGCAAGAAGTTGCAGTTCCAACTCCAGAAACAAACACCCCACAAACCGGCATGAATATGTTAATGTTTCAAGGTTTGAATAATGTGGTAAGTAATCCTCAATTATCAGGTGAGTTAAAGATTATGAGAGAAGATAGCCCTAAAGCTTCAAATGAAGGTGCTGCAGAAAATTCCGCAAAAGAATATGTTGCTCCTTATCAAACAAATTTAGCGTTTCAGGGAAAAGCTTCAAAAGTGAAAAGCGTAGCACTAGCTGCTTTAATGGGTTTGGCTACTCTTGGTGCAACTTCAACTTTAACGTCTTGTGATGATAAGGAATATATAGGGATTCCTGGTTCAAGTGAAGTAAATGTAACAGTAAATGTTGATTTAAGTGCAATGACATCATTATTTGAACAAATGCAGATTATGTGGCAGCAAATGTTAGAGCAGCAACAAATTACAAATGAACAGTTGCAGCAAAATAATGAATTTATGAAACAATTATTAGAAATGTATAAACAAGGTATGACAGATGCAAATGCATTTTATGAACAAATGTATAATTTCATAATGTCATCTACAACAAACCAAGAAATTATTATCGATTTACTTACTCAAAACGGAATGAGTCAGGATGAAGCAAATGATTTATTAAGAGAATTAGTAGCTGAAGTTAAAGCCGGTAATATAACAGCAGCAGAAGCTATGGAAAAGATTATGGATTTACTTGGTGATATAAAAGGCATTTTAAGTCAAGTACTTACATCTCTTCAGAAAGCAGAAGAAGATCGTGCAGAATTAATTGAAATAGCAAATGAAATTAAAGAATCAAGCAAGGTAACAAACGAACAGTTAGAAACCTTAATAGCTCAAAATGATAG
Source organism: Candidatus Gastranaerophilales bacterium (assembly GCA_944323165.1). GTDB lineage: Bacteria > Cyanobacteriota > Vampirovibrionia > Gastranaerophilales > Gastranaerophilaceae > CAG-196. Next base: position 17,412 of record CALURK010000003.1, read on the forward strand.
TTTAATAAAGAGTAATAAGGATGTTATAGAAAAATTAAAAGATATAAGAACTCAGATAGAACAAGCAAATCTTGATAGTAACGCAAACTTTGAAAAAGTAATTGAAACTTTGAATATGTCAAAGACTGAATTAATCAATGTATTGTTAAGATTAGGTTATACTCAAATCCAGATAGAAAATATGAATGCCGCTCAAATAATTGAGGCAATAAAAGAGAATACAGAAATAACAAAAGAAAATAATGTAAGGTTAGAAGAAATAAATAATGCAGTGAAAGACGGTACAATATCAGCAAAAGAAGCAGCTGATAAGATATTGGAATTGTTGGAAGAAATTAACAATAATATTTTAGCCTTAACAGAAAGTTTCAATAATTTTGTAAGCAGTTATCAAAGTGATAAGAAAGAAGCATATAAATTATTATCTCAATTAGTCAAAAACGGATATGTACAAACATCAATTCTTGCGAAGTTACAAGCTACTATAGCAAACATGGATGCAAATATTACTGGTATAAAGGTAAATACAGATGTATTGTTAGAAATTGCTCAGGATGATACTAAATTTAAAGAGTTAATTGCTACAATAAAAGAAGTTGCAGCAGGTGGAAGTGGTAATATTGATTATGAAAAATTTGAAGAAATGTTTGAAGCATTGGGTATCAAGATTACAGACGCAATAAATATGTCTCAATCAGAACTTGTTGCAGCAATTAAAGAATTCCAAAAGATATATGTTGATGTAGAACAAAAACAAACAGAAGAACTTCAATCAATACAATTAAAAATACAAGATCTTCAAATCTTTATTGCACAAGGCGGAAATAATAAGGAAATTATAAATGCAATAAAAGATCTGACTGATGCAGTAAGTAATGGTAATACAGATATTACAGAAGAACTAAAAGCTCTTCAAGACCAATTAGACAAATTACAGGCATCTATAGATGCTATCTACAGTGCAATAGCATCTCAAGCATCAAAAGTTGACACATATTTCAAAAAATGGGATGCTAAGTTTGATGGTATTTTAGGCTCATTGAAGAATATAGAATCACAATTGGCAACAATAATTGCTAACCAAAAGACTGCAGAAGTTTATTTGAATAGTATGCTAAATGCAATAGAATCATTAAAAGAAGAAATTAAAAACTTAGAAGAAGCTGCAGGCGGTAATATTGACTATGATAAGTTAGAAGAAATGTGGAAACAGCATGACGAAGCTAACTTTAACAAGTACAGTCAGTTAATCAAGGATTTGGGTATAGATACTTCTAAACTTGATTCTATTGAAGAACTGTTAAAATCAATTGATGCTAAGATGGATTATATCAAAGAAAATTCAGAGATTTTAAATCAAATCCTTGATAAATTAAGTGGAATAGATTGGTCTAATCCAGATTATAGTTCAAAATTAGATAGAATTATAGAAATTCTTGAAAACTTCAAATGTAACTGTGATTGCGGTGGCAATAATGAAGGAATCTTGGGTGATTTAGATGATGTTTTAGGTTAAGGATCTAAAATAAACAAAAAGAAATGGACGGTTTTATGCCGTCCATTTTTATTTAATTAAACAACCATGGGTTTTCTATTTAACAATATCTTCTTTTGTATAATTTTTACCAGTATTTTTATTTAAGTTGTTAAGAGCTTCATCAACAGTCTTTCCTGTTCCTTTTTGATTGTTACAGTCAGTAAGAACTACTTCATTATATCCGGAGTTTATACCGACTGAACCCATATAGCCTCTTGGTCTGCCTTGTGGCTGTTTGAATTTAACTTGTCCTTTGTCATCTCTAGCACAGTCTGCAAGTTTTTCAGGAATTTTAATTGAAGAAGGAATGTAACCTGCTAATAATTTTTGATATAAACGATTATCAATAGAACCATCAGCGTTTGTAGCTAAAGCTTTTTTCAATGCTTGGATAGCGCCTCCTTTACCGTACATTTTCCCGAAACAATCTTTCCAAGTAGGGAAGTATGCTTTTACGATTTCTTCCCAAGAATCACCAAATTTAATCTTATGAGTTAATGTTGTATCTACAGGATTATCATATTGTTCAAGCGGACATTTTTCTTCTTTAACTTCCGGTTTCTTTTCTTCTTTGACTTCCGGTTTCTTTTCTTCAACCGGTTTGTCTTTTACTTCCTCTGTATTCTTTTTCAATTCTTCAAGCCCGCCGATGAGTTCTTCTCTATTTAGAATACCGCCATTACCTGCTGCTTTGTTTAAGAACATTTTGTAACTGTCGCAATCCCAATATTTATTTCCGTCCTTATCTTCTTTAATAAATGTTGCTGCTACCATCATTAATGCATCTTTGTATTCAGGTTTAAGAGCGTTTTGCTTGATTTCGTTATCAAGAACTTTTTCGTATTCTTCAATAGTAGTACAATCAAATTGAGTAGATGTAATAGGTTTTTCAGGATCATCTTTCAAACCTGCGATTAGGCCGACTGCAGCACCGATTATTGAACTCTTTAATGCTGTATTAAGAATGTGTTTTGATCCTTTCCAGAATAAAGGAACAACATTTTTCTGATCAATGATTACTTGTATTCCGCCTTCAATCAAACTTACTTGTCCACCGTTATTTTCAAATTGAGAAGCAAGTTCTTCAAGGGTTTCTCCGCTTGTTTTGATATTAAGTTCAATGTGGTTGCTATTAGTAATTACACTATCAATTACATATCTCGGGTTAGTAGCTGTAGCTATAGCTCCTCCTATGCCATTAACTAAAGCTCCGGCGGTTGCACCTAGGATTGCTTTACCAAGGTCTTTACCTTCAACTTCGTATCCGCACATTTCTACCAACATTTTTGCTTCTTTTGGGGTCAAATTCTTTAATTCTGTTGCGGCAGCTAATGCGCTTGTTGTTTTGGTTTTTTCTGCAAGAGCTTTAAAATCTTTTGAAGTTCTATCCATTTTGTAGTTAGAACCAACATGTAACCCGATTAGTTCTGAAAGCGGAGTTACATCATAAATACCATTTCCTTTATCAATAATTAATCCGCTGCTTACTAAAGCTTCAAATAACTGAGTTTTCTTTTTGAAGAATAAGAATGTTCTTTTCTTATCTACTGCATCATGTATTTCTTCTCCAGTAAGACCATTTTCTCTAATATTTATTACAACATTTTTTCTTGCTTTGTTTTTTCTGGCAATTTTCATATCAGAATCTTTACCTGAAATCCATTCACCAAAGTTGTTTTCTCCTCCAAGAGCCTTTTCAGTGTACTTATTCCAGTCACCATTTTTTACTAAGGTTTCTTTTGCGTCTTTTTTTACTCTTTTTGATTTTGTCGCATCTGATTCATATATAGCATCTCTTACGGTTTGTCTTGCCTTTGGCATAATGTATTTGTCTTCAAAATCTTTTAGAATATCTTTGTAATAAGAGCCTTTTTGTTTAAACTCTATTTTTGTTTGTCTGAATGCTTCTTCTTCATTTACTCCGGAATTTACTAATGAATCATAACCTTTTCTAACTTCATCAAATTCTTTTTGTGCTTGTGTATATTCTGCATTTTTTACTAATACTTCTAAAACATCTTTTGCAAAATCATCTTTTCTGCCGATTTGAAGTTTTTCTTTTACTTTCTTTTCTAAATCATCAACTTGATCTTTAGAATTATATCCAATTTCATTAATTGCATTCATTATGTATTTTACTTGACCTTGAAGATCTTTATACATAGGATCATTAACATTTACGCCTAATCTTTCAGTAAGTCTTTCAAGAAGTTCTTCTGGTGTTGTAGTGAACTCTTCATTAAGAATAGTTAATACATATTTTTCCATTCTTTTTACATCTTTTTTTGAGTAAGTTTTATTTTGAGGATTTGTAACAGTTTGTGCTTTTACTTCTGTTGTTTCCTTAATTTCAGATCCAAAAATTGCTTTGTAATCAGATTCGCTTACTTGACCGTTTTTTACAATTGATTGAGCCAAATCTTTGAAAATTTCGATTTCTTTATTTTCGATAAGACCATTACTATCATTATCAGCTGCTTGTGCTAATCGTTGTAATTTCCCGCTTAAATTAGAAATATCAATGCTTTCGATTCCCATAATTATACTCCTTTTTCCTCGTTGTGTTTCTTTAAATATATAAAGTATTTTTACAAACGAGAATTGCGCATAATTTGTAATTTTGTTAACAATTCTTAATAAAAACTTCTAATGACTCTACAGAACGTTTAGAGAGGAGTTCTGTTTTCAGCTTTTTATTTTTTTTGTATAAGCTTTTATCTAAAGGAGTCAAAATTCCCCAATTTGAGTTTATTGGTTGAAGAGGGAGGTATCTTACTGAATTGTCTCTGGATGAAATATGTTTCAAGTGGGCAATATCTGTTATGTAGAAAGTTAATGCTCCAAGCATAGTTTCTCTGGGTAAAACAATTGGTTCTTGGTTATTAATTCTTCTTGCCATATTAATTCCTGCAAACATTCCAGTTGCAATTGATTCTGTATAACCTTCTGTGCCTGTTATTTGACCTGCAAAAAATAGACTTTGTCTTTTTTTTGTTTCAAGTGTTGAGTTTAAAATTTGCGGGCTATTGATAAAAGTATTTCTGTGCATTACGCCGTATCTTACAATATTAACTTCTTCAAGCCCAGGGATAGAGTGGATTAATTCCTTTTGAGCTCCCCATTTAAGATTAGTTTGGAAGCCAACAAGATTAAAAAGAGTTTTAGCAGAATTATCCTGTCTGAGTTGGACGACTGCATAGTTTTCAACCCCAGTTCTTTTGTCAATGAGCCCAACAGGTTTCATAGGCCCAAATCTAAGTGTATCAACTCCTCTCGAAGCCAATACTTCTACAGGAAGACAGGATTCAAAGTATTTTGAATTTTTGTCTACATCGTGTTGCTCTATTCTAGGGGCGTTAATTAATATATTGTAGAAATTTTCATACTCTTCTTTGTTCATAGGACAATTAATGTAAGAAGCTTCTCCCTTGTCATACCTTGATGCACAAAAAGCTTTGTCAAAATTAATCGAATCAACTTCTACAATAGGTGCAATCGCGTCGAAGAAATGCAAATGTTCACTTTGGGTAAAATCTTTTATTGCTTCAGCAAATTTATTACTTGTAAGAGGGCCTGAGGCTATAATAACGTTACCTTCAGGAATTTCTGTTATTTCTTCTCTTATTAATTCTATATTAGGGTCGTTTTTAATTTTGTTCGTAACAGCTTTTGAAAAATCTTCTCTGGCAATAGCCAAAGCATTTCCGGCAGGAACAGAGTTCTCATAAGCTATTTGGATTAATTCTCCTCCCAGAATTTCCATTTCTTTTTTTAGAAGTCCGCTTGCGTTATTGATATCAGCGGAGCCTAAGCTGTTAGAGCAAACAAATTCTGCACAATCAGAAGTTACATGAGCTCCTGTTGTTTTATTTGGACGCATTTCATACAGTTTAACTTTTATTCCTCTTTTTGCGAGCTGCAAAGCTGCTTCTGAGCCTGCAAGCCCCGCTCCTATTATTTTAACTTCTTGCATTTTCTTTCATCCTGTTGTGTACTTTGAGGCAGACTTGTAATATTATTTTGTACTTGTAGTTTTAAGAATGTCTGCCGATCCGATGTCTACGTGCGTAGCACTAATAACGTCCAACTTGATTTCTACCGTGTTCCTTTGCATAATATAAACCTTTGTCGGCCCATTCTATTAAATCTTGAGGAGTTTGTGCGTTATCCGGGAAGGTTGCAACTCCTAGGCTTATTGTTACATTAACCTTATCAACGGGTGTTAAGTGAAATGGTGTATCAGAAATTGCTTTACATATTCTGTTAGCGTTAAATAAGGCATCTTCAGCAGATGTATTTGGAAGAATAATTGTCATTTCTTCCCCACCGTATCTGCAAACGTAATCTGTAGCACGAGAGTTATTTTTAAGAATCTTTGCAACCTGCCTTAAGACGGCATCTCCTGCTTGGTGTCCGTAAGTGTCATTGAATTTCTTGAAAAAGTCTATATCTATTATTATTAATGAAAATGCCTGATTATATCTTCTTGCGATGTCTATTTGTTTTCTTAGCGCATCTTGGAAATATCTGTGGTTATATAATTCTGTTAAACCGTCTATGGTTGCTAGTTTGTATTGGTATTCAAAATCTCTTGCTTTAAGAAGGTATTTAGCAAGGAACGATAATGCAAATGCTGCCATTATTGCTATTATTGGAAGTACTACGGGTATCCAGATATTGTATAATTCCATTACATAATAGGAGATAAACAAATATGCTATACCAAAGAGTGTTGTTGATAAAAATGCAAAAAGAGTCGAAGTTGAAAGCATTACGATTGCGCCTACAATAACTACAACACTCGCCAATATTAAGATATTTGCCAATATATTTGTTTTGTGGATAAAATTATTATCTAACATATTATTAAAAAACGTAGCGTGTACTTCAACACCAGGATATACACCTTCTTGAACAGGTACGCTTTTTGTATCGTGAAGGCTCATTGCCGTTGTTCCTATTATTATGATTTTATCTTTGAAATCAAAATTAGTAATGTTAGGTTTATCATTGTTTTCCATATCCCTTATAACCTTGTATAAAGGTACGATTGTGTGTGTTCCGCTAGGGCCGTACCAATTTAATATAGAATCACCTTCTTTGGTTAGCGGGATTTGGGTATCAAGTACTTTTAAGTTTGAATTTGAATCAATGACAAAATTATTGATATTTTTTTGAGCTAAATAATCTGCACCAGCTTTAAATGTTACATAAGGATAGTTCTTATCTTTGTATGTAATTACAGGGGCAACATTTCTTATGATACCATCGCTATTTCTCATTACATTTGTCATTCCTATGTTAACTTTTCCATTAATTAAGCCTGTCAAAATTGGACGACAATTTGAGAAGTTATATTTTGTTTTAAAATCAACATTTGAGTTATTTTGAATATTGAGAGCTAGTCTATCAGGAAGATCTATTGGAATTCTAACATCAGTTGGCTGATTATCTAAGTTCATTGAAGTGTAAACATTAGGATACTTGTTCATTGTATCAACCAAGTATTTGTCATCATTTTCAGAAGTTCTTATAGATTTAATAAACATTAAGTCGAAAATTATAGATTGAGGTTTCTTTTGTTCCAGATAATTTATCAAATCGCCGTAAACTTTTCTTGGAATAGGCCATTCACCATATTTTTCCCAAAGAGTTTCTAAACTGGCGTCATCTATCGCCAGAACTACTATATCTTTGTTAGGTAAAGGTCTTTTATGTATTACCTGTAAGGATTGCCTGTAATCAAAAGTTCTGTTTTCAGCAACTTCAAAAAACGATACTATTACGTTTTTAAGTGTTTTGTTATTTTGCAAAAGTACAAAACCAATGAGTAAAGTTGCAAGAACAAGAAGCAAATAAGTTCCGTAAATAAACCATTTGGTTTTTATCAAATTTTTCATATCTCCCCCAAAATTACATTCTAGTATAGTTAATATTAGTTTTCTTTGCAAGGAAATTTTCTCTGCAAAGATTCTTTTCTATCATATTATTATTGATTTTCAAAGCTTCCGTTGAATACATTAAATCCAGCGGATGGAGTAAATATTTCAGTAAGCATTCTTCATGTAAATTCATAACAATTGTTCCTTTTTTGATTGTCCCTATAAAAAAAATATAGGGTTGGGGTACAGCGTGATAGCTCAGAATTTATATCGGAAAATATTGACATTTCTTTAATAATTATTAAAACGATACTACAAATGAATGATTTTTATAGGAATTTTTAAAAATAATAAAAAAAAATCCGATAGAAATTAAAAAGAGGTAATCAATATGTTTAACGGTTTTTATCCGAGATACGAATTGGAAGCACGAATTCAGCACACCAAGTTAGATAGCTGGGGAAACATTCCTTCAGCCAGAATGAATAGAGTTGAAGAGCCTGCAACAGGTGATTTCAAAAGTGTTATGTCCGGTTTAGTCGAAAACCTGAATAATACAATGAGTGCTCCGGATAATTTGCTAAAAGATGCAATGATGGGTTCGGAAAATGTAGATATTCACGACGTTATGGTTGCGATGTCCAAAGCAGAAATTGCAGTTAACGTAGCAACTACTGCTACAGGCAAAGTCATACAAGCGTATGATAAAATAATGCAAATTCAAATTTAGGCTTCTCATATCGTATTGATATGTGTATAATATTATTAATAGGGCAGGAATATGGATTTTAAAAAGTTATTGGAGAATAAAGTTCTTTTAGCATCAATCGTAGGCGGTATCGTCTTGCTTTTGATTGTTTTTATTATCTGTGGAACTATTTCGGCCTCTAAAAAATCTAATGATCCTGTTGATGTAAGTAAAGAACCTTTAAAAGAGGATGTAGACTTATTAACAACTGATAATTTAGGTAAAGCTCTTGAAATTCAAGCACTGCTCGCCAGAAACAATATTGTAGCTGCTCGTGCAGTAGATGGAACTAAGTCTGTTTTACGTTTAAAAAAAGGAGATTGTACTCCAGGGATGAGAAAATGTACAACAGAACAACGTGACAGAGCAATTATGGTTATTGTAGAAAGCGGGCTGTATGATCAGAATGTAGGTTTGGAAATATTTGATAAAGGTGATTTTACTTCAACTAAAGAAGATAAAAGAATAAGGCTTGTAAGAGCTATGAATGGTGAATTAGCTCGTTTGATAAGAAGAATAGACGGTATTGAAAATGCATCCGTATTTATTTCAATACCTGAGCAGACAATGTTTTCTTCTATGCAAAAGCCTGTTACCGCAACTGTTCAATTGCAGGTAGCAGTTGGTCAAACTCTTAATATGGGTACGATTAAGGCTGTTTCTAACTTGCTTTTAGGAAGTGTTTCAGGTCTGAAAGCTGAAAACATTTCTATCACAGATACAAACGGTCACGTATATAACAGTTTAATTGATGCGCAATCAGAAATGCTTGCAAGATTGCAAGAAAACGATAAATATATGCAAGAGAAAGTTCAAGCTCAGTTGAACAGACTTATCGGACAAGGTAAGTACGTTGCAACGGTTAGTACTTTCTTGAAACAAGCTCCTGTTGAAAAATTTACAATAGAGTATGATCCTGAAAAGAAAGCTTCTGTTTCTGAACAGACATTCTCAGAAGGTTTGGGGGATCAAACTGTTGATACAAATAAGAATACAAACGCTGTGAGCGTATATTTACCTAATGGTTTACCTGCCGGAAGTTCTGATTCTTCTCAAAACAGAAGTTATTCAAGAACGGCAAAAGAAACTCAATATGGTGTAACCAAAGTTCAGACAAATGAATATATGTCACCGGGAACTTTAGAAGAGATTTCTATTGCGGTAACTTTGGAAAAAGATGCTTTGCCTGTTGAGTTAACACTGGAAGAGCTGAAAGAATTGGTTGCACATGCTGCAAGTCCAAAAGCTGATCCGGAAAACGTAACAATCGCATTTGCAGATTCTCTTGATCCGTTTATGGCTGGTGATAAGAACGTTAAAGCTCCTATAAAGGCAGAGCACGGAAATCCTTGGTGGTTGGCAATTGCACTGTTAGCTTTCGGCTTATTCTTTGGACATAAAGCTCTTACTCAAAAAATCAATGCTGCTAAAGCTGCACAAGAAGAAGAGTTAAATCGTTTGAGAGAGATGAATGAAGCTCAGGAAAAACAGATAAAAGATTTGAGTGTAAATGCTGCTGATTTAATTCAAAAACAATCTCAATTGCAGCAAGGTTTATTGGAACAGCAGAACAAACCTATTCCTGTGCCGACTTCCGGGGCAGAAATAAGAGAAGCTTTAAGAGAATTAAAGCGTGAATTTGATGGTGTTGATGATTCTGAAGCCGGTGAAAAAATAAGAAGCTGGATTGAACAAGGCTAGGGGTGAATATACTCGGAGGGAATGTAATCTCCCTATTGTGTCAAGTTTTCAAATAAATTTTCAAACTCCGGGAACGAAATTTTCGTCCATTCAAACCCGTTAATAGCGATTTCTTTCGGACACACAAGGCCTGCAATATAAAAACTCATAGCTAATCTGTGGTCATGATAGCATTCTAATTCGGCATCACCCTGTAAAGAATTTTTACCGTGTACAATAAACCCGTCAGGGGTTTCTTCAATATCAACGCCGATTTTTGAAAGTTCTTCAACTAAACATTTAATTCTATCGGATTCTTTGTTTCTTAAATCTTCTGCGTTTTTGACAACAGTATCTCCGTTAGCTTGAGAAGCCAAGACTGCAATTACAGGAAGCTCGTCAATTAATCTTGGAATATCTGATCCTTCTATAATACAGCCCTTTAAAGAGTCATTGTACTCTACTCTTAAATCTGCACAAAGCTCTCCGGAAACTTCTTTTTTGTTAATTATATTAACTCCCCCGCTCATACGGTCTACTATATCCAAAATTCCAGAACGAGTAGGGTTAATGCCGACATTTTTGATGACAAAATCAGAACCTTTTACAATGAGCCCAGCCACGATAAAGAACGCTGCAGAAGAAATATCTCCAACGATATCAATATCTCTGGCGATTAGCTGAGAAGGTTTTACGGTAACTTTTGTTCCATCAACTTTTATGTCTGCCCCTAAATATTTAAAAAGTCTTTCAGTATGGTCTCTTGAAGTGTAAGGCTCTTCAAATATTGTTTCTCCTTCTGCATTCAATCCTGCAAGCAAAATGCAAGACTTAACCTGAGCACTTGCAAGTTGAGAGTGGTAAACTATTCCTTTCAAGGGTGTCCCTTTTATTGTCAAAGGTGCATGCCCTTTAACAGATGTTATATTAGCTCCCATAAGCTTTAGAGGCTCTATAATCCTCTTCATTGGGCGTTTGGAAAGACTTTCATCTCCAATTAATGTGGAATTAAATTCTTGACCTGCTAAAATCCCTGATACAAGTCGCATTGTAGTTCCAGAATTTCCGCAGTTGTACGTTGAAAGGTTTGGATCTGTTTGTTTAAGAGATCCATCTGATATTATTTTAAGAGTTTTATCATCAAGGAAATGGATATTTACTCTTAATTGTTTAAATAAGTTCAAAGTAGAATGACAATCCGCTCCGCTAGAAAAATTTCTTACAATGCATTCCCCTCTTGCGATAGAAGAAAACATAACTGCTCTATGAGAGATTGATTTGTCCGACGGAATTGTAATTTCACCCTTTAGAGGTTTGTTTAACGCAGAAACTTTTTTTAGCACACCTAACCTCTTATAACTTCAAAAATTTCTTTGCATTTTTTGAAAACATTTTTAGCGTCGCTAAGAGCCAGCATATTAGGTCCGTCACAAAGAGCGCAGTCCGGGTTCGGATGAACTTCAAAGAACAATACATCAGCTCCGGCAGCCATTGCAGCGTTAGCCAAAGTCGGTACAAATCTTCTGTCACCGCCTGTTGAATCTCCGTTAGAGCCGGGCATTTGAACGCTATGAGTTGCGTCAAAAACTACAGGATATCCAAATTCTTTCATTATAGGAATTGCTCTAAAATCTACTACAAGGTTGTTGTATCCAAAAGATACTCCCCTATCAGTAAGCAGAATTTGTTTGTTTCCACTATCCTCAACCTTTTTTACTAAAGATTTCATTTGTTGAGGAGCAAGAAACTGTCCTTTTTTAATGTTAACAATTTTTCCTGTTTTTGCAGCTGCAACGAGTAAATCTGTTTGACGACACAAAAATGCCGGAATTTGTAAAATATCTGCAACTTCCGCTACAGGTACAGCTTGTTCAGGTAGGTGGATATCGGTTACTATCGGTAAATCAAATTCTGATTTGATTTTAGAGAGCATTTCCAAGCCTTTTTCAAGCCCAGGTCCTCTATAAGAATTGATAGAAGAACGATTGGCCTTATCGAATGACGATTTAAAAACGTAATTTATATTTAATTCTTCACAAACCTCTTTTAAACCCTCTGCAGTTTCCCTTAGAATATCCATAGACTCTGCTGCACAAGGCCCAGCTAGGATTGTTAACTTATCTTTTCCGATTTCAAAATCTTTCAATTTTATGTTCATAAAATTCCTATCCGATATCCCATCTTCCACAAGTACCGCCCCAACGAGCGATGATATTGCCTTTAATATCACCGATTTTCTCAACGTGTCCTATAGGTTCTGCGCCTTCCAAAATTGTGATAACTTCGCAGTTATTTGAACATCCTGTACATTGGCAAGTTACTGATTGGAAATTCATATTTCCAACTTCCCAACCTTTGAATTTTGTTTCAGCTTCTGTATATTGATGGTTTTCCATCGCAAGAAGTGCTGCACCTATTGCCCCCATTGTTTGGTGGTTTTCAGGAACAACAATCTTTGTATTTAGAGCTTCTTCAAATGCTTTAACCATACCTGAATTTGTAGCAACACCGCCTTGGAAAGATATCGTTGGTAATAATTCTTTTCCAAGAGCCAAGTTTGAAAGATAATTTCTAACAAGTGCCTGACAAAGGCCGTATAATAAATCTTCTACAGGATAGCCCAGCTGTTGTTTGTGAATCAAGTCAGATTCCGCAAAAACACCGCATCTTCCTGCTATTCTTGCAGGATTTTCTGAACGAAGGGCCGTTTCACCGAATTTCTCTATCGGAACATTTAATCTTTGAGCCTGATGGTCAAGGAAGCTTCCTGTTCCTGCTGCACATACAGTATTCATCGCAAAATCTGTTACGATACCGTCACGCAGAATAATTATTTTACTATCTTGTCCACCAATTTCAAGAATAGTTTGAACTCCAGGGATATTTGTACTTGCAGCTACTGCGTGAGCCGTAATTTCGTTTTTAACAACATCAGCGCCAACAAGAGCTCCTGCAAGATTTCTTCCTGAACCGGTTGTTCCTACACCCTTTACTGAATATTCGCATAGTGCTTGTGACACAATATGTTTTAAACCTTGTTGCACTGCATCAACTGGCTTACCTGCTGTTTTTAGCATGTAAGAATCTATATACTTCCCTTTTTCATCAACTAAAGCTAATTTTGTAGTAACAGAGCCTACATCAATACCCAAATAAACATCTAAACTCATCTTTTACCTTCTTCCCTCTGTGTTTAATACGGTTATTATAACACAAAAATAATAAGTAATTGAAATATTGAGAGATAAATTATTATAAATTTTTGTAAAAATAAGCAATTTATGTTTATCTAAAAGAGGATGCGGAAAAATCCAAAAATTGACAAATTTTTGAGATTTTTCAAATCCGACCTTAAATACACCTTTTGATACGAAAATTGTTAACTATGATTTAGATTTTAGTAAGTTTAAGTCAAATTAATTCGTTTCCTCCCTTTTGAGGGAGGATTAAGGTGGGTGCTTTTTGTGATAAAATTCTAGCATGAATAATTTTGTTTTAAGAGCAAGAGAATTACGCAAAAATCCAACCAAGCAAGAACGTATATTATGGAGTATTCTGAGAAAAAATCAATTCTATGGATTCAAATTTTTAAGACAATATCCAATAGAACCATATATTGTGGATTTTATTTGCAGGGAAAAGAAAATAATAATAGAAATAGATGGCGGACAGCATAATCAACCTGATGATATTGAGTATGATTTAGAGCGGACAAATTTTTTGAACTCCAGAGGGTATAAAGTTATTAGATTTTGGAACAATGACATCGATAATAATATTGATGGAGTTTATAAAATTTTACAGCGTGAGTTCGGTATAATTTGATTAGCACCCATCCTAACCTTCCCTCACAAGGGAAGGAATAATTAAAAAAGCACCCATCCCAACCTTCCCTCACAAGGGAAGGAATAATTAAAAAAGCACCCATCCTAGCCTTCCCTCATAAGGGAAGGAACGATTAAGAAAGCACCCATCCTAACCTTCCCTCATGAGGGAAGGAACGATTAAAAAAGCACCCATCCTAACCTTCCCTCACAAGGGAAGGAACGATTAAGAAAGCACCCATCCTAACCTTCCCTCACAAGGGAAGGAACGATTAAAAAAGCACCCATCCTAACCTTCCCTCATAAGGGAAGGAACGATTAAAAAAGCACCCATCCTAGCCTTCCCTCACAAGGGAAGGAACGATTAAGAAAGCACCCATCCTAACCTTCCCTCACAAGGGAAGGAACGATTAAGAAAGCACCCATCCTAGCCTTCCCCCACAAAGGAAGGAACGATTAAAAAAAGCACCCATCCTAGCCTTCCCTCACAAGGGAAGGAACGATTAAGAAAGCACCCATCCTAGCCTTCCCTCATAAGGGAAGGAACGATTAAGAAAGCACCCATCCTAGCCTTCCCCCACAAGGGAAGAAATGCTACTCCCACCAGGATTTACCCCCAGGATTTACCCCCACCTAGAATTTTTTTAATCTCGCATAAGCTGCGTCCATAGCTTTTTTACCGAGCTTGCCAAAATCTATTGTGTACATGGTGCTGTCCCCAATCTGGATTACATCAGCGATATGTCCGACTCCTAATTTGTCATGGAAAACTCGTTCTCCTACATTGAAGAAATATTGAGTAGTAGCATTTTTTAACTCTTCTTCTGCTTCTTGCTGCTTAACCAGTTCAGCTTCTTGGCGCTTTTTCTCTTCTAATTTGCGCTTCATTATATTATCTTCAAAAAATGCTTTAATTTTTTCTTCTTCTTTTTCTTTATTAAGCGGACTTTTTTTGATAATAACTTTGCTTGGAGTTCTTTGAACTACATTTGTAGTCTTTTTTGCGGCAGGAGCTACGAAATTTTTCCCGAAACCGTTTGAAGTTGACTTCGTAGATGGTGCAACAAAGTTTGCACCAAAGCCTGATACAGGTTTGACGTATCCATCCGAATTTGATTGAACTTTTGTTTTGCCCCAACTATTTGATTCAGCCTTTGATTTAACAGATTTTACTGCGCTTGAGAAAGTGCTTTCTCTGCTTGAGTATTCTGAGAACGCTGATTCTTCCTGTTCTATTAGTTTAGAAGGAATTTCTTCTAAGAATCTGCTTGGTGAATAATATTTGTATTCACCCCACATTTGTCGGCGCTTGGCGGTAGTCAGGTACAATTTTGTTTCAGCTCTTGTAACTCCCACATACATCAAGCGTCTTTCTTCTTCCAACTCTGAAAGGCTGTTTGAGCACCTTGCTGATGGGAAAATCCCTTCGTCACAGCCGGCTAAAAATACTATCGGAAATTCCAAACCTTTTGACGCGTGCAAAGTCATCAAGGTAACATTATTTGCAATCTCGTCCATTCCGTCTATATCTGAAACCAAAGATACTTGTGCAAGGAATTCGCCTAAAGTGTTGTCCAACTCTTCCGGCTCAAATTCGTTTGCTACGTTTACAAGTTCTTGCAAGTTCTCAATTCTTGTTTCGTCTTCGTCTGTTCCAGATAATTGGAGTTCTTTTAAATAACCGCTTTTTTCTAAAATTAAGCTCAAAAATTCAGGAAGTGAGTATCTTTCCTGTGCTTCTTTAAGCTTCATAATCAAAGTTGCAAAGTCTTTTAATTTTGTTGCTGTTCCCGACTTGATTGCAGAAATTTCATCTACATTTAATATTGCAGAAAACAGGCTTATATCCTGAGCATCAGCATATTCCTGAAGGTGTTTTAATGTAGTTTCTCCGATTGCCCTTTTAGGAATATTTATTATTCTTCTCAAAGACTGGGAGTCATCTTGGTTGTATATTAATTTCAAATAAGCTATAGCGTCCTTAATTTCTTTTCTGTCATAGAACTTTAGACCTCCATAAATTCTATATGGAATACCAGAGGCAATTAAAGCTTCTTCTAACGCTCTTGATTGAGCGTTTGTACGATAAAGAATTGCAAATTGGTTGTAATTATCTGATGTATCTCTTATGGATTTAACTATATAATTTGCTTCATCAGCTTCGTCTTGGGCTTCATAGAGTGAAATTTTTTCTCCGTCACCTTTTTGTGAATATAAAACTTTATCCACACGCTCTTCGTTGTTTTCGATTATAGCGTTTGCTGCATTAAGTATGTTCGCTGTTGATCTGTAATTTTGTTCCAATTTAACTAATTTTGCTTTTGGAAAATCGTTTTGGAAATTCATTATAATCCTAAAATCAGCCCCTCGCCAGCTGTAAATAGATTGATCGACATCTCCTACTACGCAAAGAGAACGACTTTCAGGAACCTCTGGCTGCAGATTTGTATAAAGCGCTTTAACAAGCTGATACTGAGCTTGGTTAGTATCTTGGTACTCGTCAACAAGTATGTGTTGGAATTTGTCATAGTACTTTTTCCTAACTTCAGGATTTTGCTCTAGAAGTTTTACGCAAAGCATAAGCATATCGTCAAAATCTATTGCATTATTGGTGTTAAGTGCATTTTCGTAATATTCGTATATTTTTGCTATGTTTTGAGATTTGAAATCTCTTGCAAACGTTGCAAAAGTATAAGCATCTTGCATTTTGTTTTTAGAATTCGAAATTACAGCCTTAACAAGTTTTGGCTGATAAATTTTATCATCCATATTAAGTTTTTTTATTGCCTGCTTGATTATTGCAAGAGAATCTGTTTCATCATATATCGTAAAATTCTTATCCAATTTTTTCCCTGATTGGAAAGAATAATTCTCGATATCCTGTCTTAAAATACGCCCGCAAATACTGTGAAAAGTCCCTACCCACATATATTTGACAATATTTTCTCCAAGAATAGAGGATAACCTTTCTTTCATTTCCTTTGCAGCCTTATTGGTAAATGTTACTGCAAGAATTTTCCCGGCAATAGCTCCGTTTTGAATCATATATGCAATTCTTGAAGTTAAAACTCTCGTTTTACCGCTACCTGCTCCAGCCAGTATTAATAAAGCTCCCTTTGTTGTCTTTGCAGCCTCAAGCTGCTCTCTGTTAAGGTTTTCTAAAATATTTTCCATTCCCCTATTCCCAAACTGCCATTTTTGTGATATTATGTATCAGCATACACAAAAGATAAGTTAATGACAATAGATTTAAAAAGGTGGTACGATGAACGATATTTTGAATTCTCTTGATGATGACAAACAGCCTTCCATTATGGTTCCGATAGGAGATATGGACACTGCTGAACAGTCGCCGGATACAGTTGACGAGTTGGCTATGGAGCTTGCAACTATTAAACAGCCGGCTAAGAGAATTGCTATAATCGGTTCCAGAAATCTTGCTATTACTCATCAACAGATGATTGAAACTCTTGCTACTGCTCTTGTAAGACAAGGTAATACTATTATTACTTCCGGAGGTTCTTGCGGTACCAATGCTGCTGCTATTCGTGGAGCAATGAAATCTAATCCTGATAAATTGAAAGTTATTTTACCTCAAACTATCGGACAACAACCTTCTGATGTTCAGGATCAGCTTATCGGTGTGCCTAATATCGTAGAGCACGCTGATAGGGCTATGATGACATTGGCTGATGCATCAAGAGTTTGCAACAGAGAAATTATTGATGATTGCAATCAGTTGATTTGTTTCTTGTCACACACTAGTAAAACTCTTCATACTGCTGTTGAGTATGCTGAAGAAAATCACAAAGTCGTTACTGTATTTTACTTAGATTAAGTATTTAGTTAAATTGTATATTTCTCTTTTATACTGAGGGTTTTAAGCTATGGATTTACTTAAAATGCTCACCGGGAAAAATCCTGATGAGTATGAAAAAGCCGCAAATATACTTGTTAATAATTCTGACAAGGAGCTTTTTGCAAAATTGGTGAAACAAGATGATTTCTTGTTTGATTTTGTAAAGAACAATGTCGCAAATAGAATTAAAAAAGCTTGTAATAAAGATAATTACTTGAATTTGATGAATTTCTTGGATTACTATTCTGCGTCTTACGACAATGTTATTGCAGAAACTTTGTTTGATTTTGGCGGGCTGGAACT
The DNA here is from genome assembly GCA_944323165.1 of Candidatus Gastranaerophilales bacterium. Classification (GTDB taxonomy): domain Bacteria; phylum Cyanobacteriota; class Vampirovibrionia; order Gastranaerophilales; family Gastranaerophilaceae; genus CAG-196. The sequence continues at coordinate 35,245 of CALURK010000003.1, forward strand.
TTTGCCTGCTATGAAAGAAATTTTTGTAAATGGTGAAAATGGAAAAAAGGCTTATGCTGTTAAGTATTTTTCTTATATCCCAAAAGAGTATTTGATTGAACTTTTGCCTATGATTAGGGAAACTGCAGAGTCTGATTTTGAGCCTCTAAGTATCAATTCTATCGATTTACTCTCAAAACTTGAGGATATCGAATTTAAAGACAAAGCTTTTGGATTACTAAATTCTGATGATGAATTTGAGCAATACAACGGTGTTAGGTATCTTGTCGCATACAGAGCAGAAGATGCTTTACCAAAAATTATTGAGGTTATGAAAAAGTCTTCACTTTCAGAAAATATTGCATCTGAAATTCCTTACCTTGTTCCTGTTGAGGATTTAGTAAAAACAGAAGACGGCATTTTAGTTCTCTGTAACATTGTGAATGCCATACCTGAAATAATACCAGCTTCGGCAGTTTTAGATTATAATTTGTTTAGCGTATTTGAGAATCTCTATTTGAATAATCTTTCCAGTTCTGCTGCTGTGTTGCTAAGACTTGCTCAAGAGAAGTTTGCACAGCTTACGGAGAATGAAGAATACCTGTTTGATTGTGATAAAAATACCAAAGAAGAAGTGTACGCTGTAAACCAACTTTTAGAAGGCATTGATAGATATAAATTGAAAAATCTTCTTTACGATGAACTTTATGACGGAAGTGATTTTGTTATATTTGCAGTAGACTATGCAGAGGAAAAAGAGGAATTAGAGGTTCTGTTAGAAGGTTCAAATCCAACTTTAATACTGAAAGTTCTGACAAAGCTAAAGGATAAAGAAGCCCTAACTCAAGTTCACAAGGATATAGCACTAAGCAATATAGAAGAAAATGATTTAAAACGCTTTATAGAGGCTCTATAACCTGTAGTTGCTATTTCCTAATTCCATATCTTTATTAAATTCTCTAATAAGTTCAGAGGAAACTATCCAATTAATTTTTCCATCAGGATACTTTATAAAATGCTTTGTGTTACACATTGTTGTAACAAAGCAAGAATCTAATATATTTAAAAAGGAAATATCTATATCAACAAATTTACAATGATATTTCTCTATGTATTCGGATATAAAATCAACAGTATCTTCTGCTGAAATAGTATTTGGGGTAAGTATTTCGCTATTGGGTAATAGTTGAATCATGTATATTTATCCTTGATGTTTAATTAATCGGCACGATTTTAAAAATTTTTAAATAAATTTATTATAAATCCTGCAAATGAATGATTTTTGTTATATAATCCTTCTAAAGGAGAGCGAATTATGAAAAAAGAAAATGCGTTAGATGCGGCAAAGAAAATAAAAATGTTGGTTTTTGATGTAGATGGAGTTATGACAGACGGTAGTATAACTTATGATGAAAATGGTGTAGAATATAAAACTTTTAATGCAAAAGATGGTCATGGTGTCATAAGAATGAGAAATTCCGGTTTTATAACTGCAATAATTACAGCAAGAAATAACGGAACTGTTCAGCATCGAGCAAAAAATCTTAATTTTACTGAATTGTATCAAGGAAGAAAATACAAACTTCCGGCATTGGAAGAGCTTATGGAAAAATACAATTTAAAGTACGAGAATGTGTCATATATGGGAGATGATTTGCCGGATGTATGTATTTTAGAAAAAGTTGGTCTTGCTTGCTGTCCTGCAGACGCTGTGAAAGAAGTTCAAGAAATCTGCAATTTTAAATCATCTTTTGGCGGTGGAAAAGGTGCTGTAAGAGAGCTTTGTGACTTTATTTTAGATGCTCAAGGAATAGAGAAAGAATATATTATAGCGGAAGGTTCATCGTCAAAGGCATAGTCGATTTAAATATTAGATATTTTCAAGTCAGTATATGAGCGATTTTAGAAATGTAAATTTTTCTAACAATCGTATATACTGCATCTTGCTCTGAAAAAGACAAAAACTTATAATAGTGTAGCAGGTACACTTAAGTCGAAATATAGGGGTGGAATATTGAAAATATCTTCTATTAACTCTCAGGCTGGTTTGTTGAATAACAATAAGTATAAGCAAATATCTGATGAGAATATTGCTGGCTCAAAGTATGTTAGTACAAATGTAAATGCAGGTGCTAAAAATCCTTCATTTAAGTCTTTGGGTATGTCAATGCTAGGTTTTTCCAGCTTTATTATGCAATGGATTGAAAATAAAGGATATTTAGTTTCTTTTCTTATTCAGGATGGCTTGGGAATGACTGCTCCGAGAGTTTGGACAGGTTTTCATCGTGATAGAGAGGTTACTGGCGAATACAACATCCAAGAAGGATTTGAAGTTCTTGGACGTGAGGGAAGTACCGGACCTTTTATTATAGGTGTGGCACCTGCAGTTCTTGCTGTTGCCGGAAAGTTTTGCAAATCAACTAATACCAATACAAGACTTATAAAACGTTTGGGACAAAATTTCAAAACAATGATATCAGACAGTGGTTTTGATAAGTCTGTAATGAATGATGCAAAAAGGTTAAAAGAAGAATTTTATAAATATAATTTAACCCAAATGTATAAGGGTGCTGTACCAAATGATCCGAAGGCAGAAGAAACTATTAGTTATTTACTAAAAGAGTTTGAAAAATATGATTCAAAAGACAAAAAGACAAGTAAAGAAGCTCTTGGAAATATTGTGTCAAAAATAAACGACAAGATGGTTGAAACTTCTGATAACTTATTGGATGTTAATAAAGTTTATGTAGGCGAGGGCTCTACGAAAGCATCTTTCCATACGGCTGAAGCACTAAGGGCATTGAAGGATTTTGGGTATGATGCAATTACAAATAATTCTCAGTATTCTCTAATTGACAATACTGCTATAGATAATATAAAAAATAATTTTGCGGCAAAGCGTCTTATAACTAATATTGCAAACGTCGTAATAACACTTGGAGGTCTTTCAATTTTACCTAAATTGTATGCACCATCAAAAGTTTCTCCGGGTGCGAATACAATGAATCATCTGAAGGCAAATCAAGAAAAGAAGCAAAAAGAGCAAATTATAAATGAAAATGCAAATGAAAATGCAAATGCAAACCCTAATTTTAAAGGAAAAGGAATAAATTCAGACGGATTTTTTGCAAAACTTGGGGATGTAATAACTAAAAAAGTTCCTGAAAAAAGTCAGGCTCTTTTAGAATATACAGGTTACAATTTCACCAAGACAACGTTTGCGCTGCTATCGACACTAGGTCTGCTTTGGCCAAGAGGAAAACACGCTTGGGAAAGAGCTTCTGTTGGCCCTGACGGTAAGAAAGATTTGACAGAAGTTTATGAAATCTTATTAAGAGATACCATATCTTCTCTTTCTGTAGTGTTTGCTGTTCCAATGTTAACAAAAATGCTTGTAAAAAGTTATGAGGACAAGGTTGGGTTTATCCTAACAAATAGAGCTTCAGATGGAAAAAATGCGTTTAAGAAATTTACCGACATGATTAACCCATATAGCGATTTGGAAGTATTATCTGTTGCAGACTTAGATTCTATATATGGTAATGTTGATTCTAAATCTAAGCTTATGAATTTTTCTAACTTTGTTGACAAGAAGGGCGGAGATTTGGAAAAAATTCTTTCAAAATCAGAACATTCTTCATTAATGTTTAATGATAAAACTTTCACGTTAGATTCAATTAAACATCTATCAAAAGAAGAAAAAAATAAAAAAATAATAGACTTATTTAATAAATTTGAAGTAACAGATAAGAATGCTAAAAATGAAATAATTTCAAAATTAATGAAGGGTTCTGGAGAAATTAAGCATAACAAAATTGCCACAATGGCAAGAGGTTTAAACTCTTTACCGGGATTTATTTCAACAGTATTTATATCACCTGTAATTCTTGGTATTTTGATTCCAAAACTTACCTACAGCAATACAAGAAAAGCAAATGCTAAGAAAATGGGTATTAACTTGGAAAAGAATTAGTTTTGATAGACAAGTATTTGTGTTTGTTGTAATATAAACCTTGGTAAAAAAAGAGTATTTTGGGGAGCAATTTTATCATGAGATTACACAACTCTTACACAAATCAAGTTGAAGAATTTAAACCAATTGAAGAAAATAAGGTTAAGATGTATGTCTGCGGTCCAACTGTTTATGATAATGCTCATTTGGGGCACGCAAGATGTTATATTACTTGGGACGTGCTATACAGATACTTGAAGTTCAAAGGTTATGATGTTACGTACTGTAGAAATGTAACTGATGTAGATGATAAGATTCTTAAGAAAGCCGAAAAAGAACATAAAACTCCGGAAGAAGTTTCAACATATTGGTATCACAAATTTAGTGACAGTATGAAAGCATTAAATAATTTAAAACCTGACATAGAACCTTTTGCTACAAAAACTTTAGGAGAGATGATTTCTATAGTAAAAGAACTTATTAATAAAGGGTATGCTTATGAGGCAGATGGGGATGTTTATTTCAGGGTTAAAAAATTTCCGAAATACGGATACCTTTCAAAACAACCTATAGATCAGCTAGAAAGCGGCGCTAGAATAGAAATTGGCGAACATAAGGAAGATCCTTTAGATTTTGCTTTGTGGAAGAAAGACGAAAAGTTCGGCTACAATTCACCTTGGGGTGTAGGGCGCCCGGGTTGGCACATTGAATGCTCTGCTATGAGTAGAAAATATTTGGGTAAAACTATTGATATTCACGCAGGGGGAGCTGATTTAATCTTCCCGCATCACGAAAATGAAATTGCTCAATCAGAGTGTGCAAACGGATGCAAATTTGTCAATTACTGGTTGCATAACGGGTTTGTTACTATAAATAAAGAAAAAATGTCCAAATCTTTAGGCAATTTTCTTACTATAGATGATTTATTGAAAAATTATGATTCAAATACTATAAGATTCTTTATATTGACAAATCACTACAGAATGCCTGTAGAATTTTCGGATGAAGCTTTGCAGGCGGCTTCTAACGGTGTAAAAAGAATGCTTAATGCAAAACAAACTAAAGTTGATGAGAGTTTAGACATTACTCAATATAGTGAGTATAAAGATTTTGTGGAAGCTATGGATGATGATTTGAATACATCCAAGGCTTTGGCTGTTTTATTTGATTTAGCTAATAAGGCAAATAAAGATGTTCCTTATGCGTATACTCTTTTGTATAAGCTGGGTTCTACTTTAGGGTTTACGTTTGAAAAAGCTAAATTATCTGAAGATGAATTGAAAAAGAAGTTGGATGAAATTAGTGCTGAGCTAGGCGAAAAGTATTTGTCAATGGATGAAATTATAGAGAGAAGACGAGCAGCCAGAGCTGAAAAGAATTGGGATTTAGCTGATAAAATCAGAATAGCATTAGATAATGCAGGAATTCTATTAAAAGATTCTAAGGAAGGTACGGTTTGGGAAGTAAAGGGGTAAATAGACTAAGCTTAATTGCAGGCATAATGCTGTTTTTGTTTTCTATATCAGTGTTAAATCCTGTATTTGCAGAAAGTAACAGTGTTGTAAGAGTAGGGCTTACTGATAATAAATTCCAGAATGTTTTAAAACAGCAGATAACTGTTTATGGAACAGCAGGTTGTGATATCTGTGATAAGGAAACAAAAAAGGTTATACTGGCAGTACCTGCAAATGCTGAAATAACGATAAAAAATGGTGTTACAGGTTTAGATTTGTCAACTGACGGTAAAGTCGGAACTCTGAGAGATTTCGTTATAGTTTGTCCTCAAGGTGTTTTAGGTGTAAAAGATTTAACAAGAAAAGGTAAGCCTGCTTTGTATCATGGTGCATTCGAAGTTGTGCAGCACCCTGATAGAAAAGGGTTTTATTTGGTTAATCTTGTAGAAACTCAAGAGTATTTAAAAGGTGTTGTTCCAAATGAGATGCCTGTAAGGTTTGGTTTAGAAGCTCTGAAAGCTCAGGCAGTTGCCGCTAGAAATTATGTTTTGACACCTAGAACTCAGGCTTATAAAGAATTTAATGTAGTCGATAGTGTGGCAAGTCAGGTTTATTACGGTGTAAATACAGAAGATGATTTGTCGACGCGTGCAGTTATGGAAACGGATGGTATAGTTGCTTTATATGATAATGAACCTATACTTGCACTATATAGTTCAACTGCCGGAGGGTATACGGAAAGTTATTCAAATGCTTTTTCTGATCCTACGACAAAAATGTTTCCGTCCTTAAATAAGCCTTATTTAATGGCTGTTCCTGATAAAGAAGAGTTTAAGCCTTTAGATGAAGAAGATAAAGCTAAGGAATTTTATGAAACAAAAGTTCCTTCTTATGATATAGACTCTCCATATTATAGGTGGCAAAAAACTTGGGCTGTTGGCGAATTGGAAAATGTTTTAAAAACAACGCTTGTTGCTCAATCAAAAACAGGATTTGTACATCCGGCATTTAATCAGGGAGATGCTTTAGGTCATATAAAAGATATAAAAGTAATGAAACGCGGCGCTTCAGGCAAGGCTATAGAAGTCGAGTTGATGACTGATAAAGGATGTTATAGAATAGCAAAAGAGCTGGTAATAAGAAGAGTTTTTCAAAAAGACGGAATATCACTTCCGAGCGCAAATATAATTGTAGAAAAGAAGTTGGATAATTATGGAAATATAACTGACTTAACCTTTTATGGCGGAGGTTTCGGACACGGCGTCGGAATGAGTCAGTACGGAGCCGGTTATATGGCAACAAAATTAAACCAACCATATTATAATATATTAAGACATTATTATAGTGGGATAAATTTGGGCACGATGCCTGTAACAGTTTGTGGGGAAGAAGTTAAGCAGACTTTTTGGGCTCCAATAGGCAGAGCTAAGCTTGTTATTACAAACTCAAATGCTGCAAAAATTGCTGTGATGATAAATGGAAAAGTACACGAATTTCCTGTAACAAAAACAATTTTTCAAAAAGATTATAGAATAGATATTTCACGCTATATAGAAGATGGAGAAAATACTGTAGTTTATTATCCGCCAACACTCGGAAGATCAGTAACTTTGTATGTGGAATTGGTAGAAAAGTATGAAGAAAACAAATAAAGACGAAACTCAAAGTGTTTTAAAGGCTGCTTGGCTGATAGCTCTTGTAACTATTGCAAGTAAGTTTATGGGATTTGTTCGAGATATGGTGGTTGCAAATTTTTACGGTGCAACTCTTGTATCAGATGCGTATTTTTATGCGCTTCAAATACCTTCTCTGGCTATAATTATATTGGGTGGCGTCGGTGGACCGTTTCATAGCGCAGCGGTTGCAGTGTTTTCCAAATTAATTCCTGATTTTGATTCAAAGCCGGATGAAGAAGTAAACAAACTATATAATACTTTTTTAACGGTTTCTTTTCTGTTTTTTGCTTTGTGTGCTATATTAGGCTTCTTTTTTGCAGATAAAGTAATGGGAATAATAATTTCAGCAGGGGCTCCGGAATTGGTAGCTCTGGCATCTCAACATTTTAGAATTATGTCACCGATTATATTAATCGGAGGTATTATCGGAATTTATTATGGGTTATTGGTTACTCATAAACAGTATATTCTGCCAAATCTTTCTCCAATGATTTTAAGTTTGGTGGTTATTATAACAATTACTCTTGTGCATAATGACAAAACAGGTATTGTTTTGGCTGCTGCAACAACTTTAGGTGCAATCTGTCAGCTCGCTGTACAGTTTCCTAAAATCAGACAAATCGGGTACAGGATTAAACCTAATTTGGATATCAAAAATAATCCTCAATTTAAAAATATTTGCGAATTGTTGTTCCCTGCAATTTTAAGTTCTACTATAGGTCAAATAAGTATTTATATTGATATGTTTTTCGCCTCAACCTTGAAAGAAGGCGCTTGGACTTCGGTTGTTTTTGCAAACAGAATTTTTCAGTTTCCTGTGGGAATTCTGGTTACCGCGTTTCTTGTACCGCTTTTCCCTATATTTTCGCGTCTTGCAGGGGAGGACGATAGCGAAGGAATTAAAAGGTATTTCAATAAAGGTGTTGGAGTTCTGTTCTTTGTGGGGCTTCCGATGCTCATTTTAATATTGTTGTTGGCAAAAGACGGAATTTCTTTGATCTTTGAAAGAGGTGCATTTAATGCGAATGCTGTTGTAATGGTGTCTGAAGCTTTATGCTTCTTGTCTTTTTCTATTTTACCGTACGTTTTCAGAGATTCTATTACAAGAGTTTACTACGCTTTTAATGATTCTAAAACCCCTTTTGCTATAGCAATGTCATCAATTGCTTTAAAAGCATTTTTAAATTGGCTGTTAATTCTTAAACTTGATATGGGAATTGCAGGAATTACGCTTTCTACATCATTTATAACTTTATTTAATGCAGTATTTTTGGGATTGTTTATACATAGAAAGATTAAACTTGATTATAAATCTTTGTTTTATAATCTCTTAAAGATGCTGATTGCAGGCGGTATAACTCTTGTAGCAGGTTGGTTTTTATGCTTAGGTTTTGATAGAATTGAATTACCTAAATATATTTTTGAGATATCAAAAATTATAGTAGTAATGGTATCAGTATTGGGATTATATTCTGTATTGAATTTAATACTAAAAATGGAATACGCTCGCGAGTTGTGGGCAAGGATAAAGCGGTAAAAATAAAAAATAAAAGGAGAAGTGTCCGAGCGGTTTAAGGTGCAAATCTCGAAAATTTGTGGGGGCGCAAGCCCCCCGCGGGTTCGAATCCCGCCTTCTCCGATTTTTATTAGACGCTTTATTAGGAAAAGGATTCCGAAATAAATTCGGAATGACGATGTTGTGTTTATCGGAATGTAAAATGAGTGTTTTGTGTGATGTAAAAATTTACAGCCCAATATATATAAACTGTCATCCTGAACTTGTTGTATTTGTTTGAGTAACGAGATTAAAACAACAGATGTGATTGTTTGCGCAAATAGCTTTTGTCGTGGGTTAGCTGTTTATGTGGATATCAACCAATTTGAAGCTATGCTCCGTAAAATAAATTGCTAGAGCTGCAGGACAGTAATTGTTATTTAATTATTGTCAGATTTGTTAATTTGATTTACAATCTATAAAATTAAAATTTTGTAAAATAATATTAAGATTATGACAATTTTTTTTTATAAAATCACTTATTATATACATATAAGAATTTGTTAAATAAATCGAGATTATAATTAAGAAAGGAGATGCTGTATGACAGACAAGATTAATGGTAATTATAAATTGGAATATTTTAACGTAAATGGAAATAAATCAAGCTCAAAAACAGAAAAGAATATTGATATAAATTTTAATTTTACGGAAAAAACTTTAGAAGAAAAATCTTTGTCAGAAATCATGGGATTTGAGAAAAGCACAAATGATGTCCCAAAACGCCAAATAAATCCTAATGACAAACGACCTGATGTTGATGATTATATGTGGGACTGGATGTATGGTCAATTTACAAGTCCAGAAAATGGTACAAATATAGATAATATAAAAAGGAATCGTAGTATAACAACTTTTAATCTTACATCTGAAGTAACATCTGTTGGAAATTCAGGCGAAATTAACATAAATAAAAAACAAGGCAGTGTAACTATTTGGAAAGGAAAAGATACTACAAGTATAAAAATAATATCAAATAATCCTCAAAAGAATGGTGATAATCAAACTACAAGTGTTAAAGAATATGTAGTAGATAATAAATCAGGTAAATTATTATCTGAGGGCAATTATTTAAATGGAAAAGGGATTCGATACAATTTTAATGAAGATGGAACAGTTACAAAAGAACAAGTAGAAAATAATTTAATATCATATTAAAATAACTGTAAAAAATTACAAGTTTGTGGGTTGGGGTTTCTACTCCAATCTACAATTGTGATTTCATGTAAAATCTTCAATGTTGTAGTTTGTCGAACTTTAAGAATTCAAAATACTATTTTTTAAGCTGAGTACTTCAGCTATAAATTTTTGTTCATCTATCAAATCGCTTTCAAAAATTCCCGGTTGATACTGTACATATTTTGCACGGTTATTCAAAACTTTTTGATAAGCGGCTTTAGTTTCTTCAGGATATTTTGAGAATACGTCTTGAATTCTTTTATTATTACCCTTCAATAAGTCTTTTAGCATTTCTGTTTGTTTTTGATCTTTTGCATTATCAACAATAAACTTAATAGTTTGTGCATCATATGATTTGTTTGTTTCTGAAACGATATAATGCATTGTATCTCTATGTTCAAAAGTATAATTTGAGTTATTTAATTCTTCCGCAAGTTTTTTATTCTTTAAGCGAGCAAGTTTATATGTAAATTTATCATTTAATAAGCTAAGGTTTTCCTTTTCGTCGTGAGAATAACTGGTTGCTTTATATCCAAATAAGGAACTAAGTCCCAAAATTCCTACAAAACCAGTCATCCAACTGGCAATATTGCCTTTATTAAAGTAAGTTTTTGTAATCTCTTTCGCAGGCATTTTATACGGTCCAAAACCTTTAAAAGAGGGTGTTGTATTTTTTTGATTTTCATTTGATACGTTATTATACTTGTTAAAGTTTGACACTTGAGAAATTGTATTCATAAAACATCCTTTCACTTGTTCTACACTTGTTTTATTTAAAACTAAACACAAATCAAAATTGCTTAGATTAAGTATAAAGTTTACAAATTTTAATATCAACTAATTGATATGAATATAAAACGGGGCATTATTTAATGCCCCGTTTGCTTATATTACTTTATATCATAATCGGACTCTTTGTCTGCTTTAATAGTACTTTTTCCATCAGTTTCGACTTTTACTGCACTATCAAATATTAAGCCCTTGTCTTTTGTGTTTTCAAGTTTCAGAGAACCATTTTTTATGTGAATTTCTTCGACATCAGAGTTTTTAACAGTGAGTTCAATATTGTTTCCCCAAAGAGAGCTTACGCTCCCTATTCCTGAAGGCTTTGCACCTTCTACGCTTACTTTCCCATTAACCATATCTATAACGGTTTTAACTGCTCCAGTAAGTTTTGCAAAATAGCAGCCTTCTCCAGCTTTATTTTTAAATAGGTAGTGGTGTAATCTGTTCAATGGTTTTCCATTGTAGGTATGTAATACATCTTCTTCAAAGTTGTCATATATCAGTTCTAATTCACTTCCATCATTTATGTCAGTCATTTTAATTCTACCTTCTTCTGTTTTAAATCGATAGTTGTTAAAATGTTCTGCTTCTTGTTTATCAAGCTTTCCATCCTGATTTTTGTCAAATAAACTTACCATTAATTTTTGTCCCTCTGAACCTTGTGCTTTTACAGTTTCTACGCTCATACCTGCATAAGCTTGAATTCTTTCTTGAATTGCTAAATTAGTCATATAATTCTCCTTTTCTTTTTTCTTCGTGTTTTCTTTTTTTTCTCCAGGAATCGATTCTTGATTGTTATGTATATATAAAGTATTTTTGTAACAAATAATTGCTTAAGATATTGATATTAAACATCAATATTTTTGGAATATCAGTATTTACAATGCTTTTGTAGCTTCATAAAACTTAATATTATGAGCTTACATAAGCAATTAAATATCAAAATAGCTCTTTAAGTTATTATAAAATATCCTGTTTAAATCTAGTATCTAAATATAAAATATTAATAATACTATGACATTAAATATCAAAAAACAGATAGGTGCCAGAATAAAAAAATTAAGGCAGGATAGAGGTTTTTCGCAAGAACAATTTGCCGAAAAGCTTGGGATTGCTACGCGAACTTTATGCGGTATAGAAATAGGAAAGAATTTTTTTACAGCAGCTACATTGGAAAAAATTCTTGTCACTCTTGATGTTACTCCGCAAGACCTGTTTATGATTAATTATTTAAAACCTCGGGAAGATTTGGTTAATGAAATAATTCAAACTGTGCAGAGCATAAAAGAACGCGAAAAGATTGAGATTATATACAAAATAATAAAGTCGTTTGAATAGCAATATCAACTAATTAACGGATTTATTTGGGGAAAAATCAATTATAATAATTGGTATGGATTACGATTATAAATTATTAATGGAAAAAGCTAAAAAAGCTTCAAAGAAATCATATTCGCCATTCTCCAAATTTGCTGTAGGTGCAGCAGTTTTGGCAAAGGGCGGGAAAATTTATACAGGGTGTAATGTAGAGAATTCTTCTTTTGGAATGACTATTTGTGCAGAAAGGTGTGCAATATTCAAAGCTGTATCAGAAGGTGTTCGTGAAATTTTGGCTGTAGCAATATTTTCGCCGAATGAGGACGATTGCTATCCTTGTGGTGCTTGCAGGCAGGTTATGTATGAATTCCAAGGCGAAGAGGAAGTCGTTGTTATTACAAATCATGAAGATAATTTGAATATAAGAAAACTGAGTGATTTTTTACCTTACGGGTTTAAAATTCAGAACAGTTGATAAATTATGTATATTATTGAACTCTTTATTAAATGGCTTAATAAAAATAAACGGGGAAAAGCTGCAAATCCTGAAGGGATATATAAAGAAAGTTTCAAAGATATTCCGGATGAAGCAATAAATTGCAGGCACAATTTTATGCCGGTAGACAGTACGGGAAATGTTCTTGCTTGTACAAAGTGCGGATTTGTAGTAAAAAGAAATGAGAACTATAAAGGATAAATGTTTATGCAAAAAGTTTTAGATTATATATCTTCAAAAAGTTTCAGAAATATAGTTTGTTTTATATTATTTACTTTTTTCCTAACTATAACGATATCATCACAGAATTTCTTTTTTCAAAAGGTTATAGAAAACGGTATTAGTAAGAAAGATATCGTTGCTCAAAAAGATATTAAGGTTATTGATACAAAGAAAACTGAGCAGCACAAAAAAGAGGTCGCTCAGAGTGTTGAGCCGATCTTAACACAGGCTGAGGACGAATTTATTGCTACGAGTCTTTCTACGTTACAGAATTCTGTAATGCGAATAAGAGAGAAGAATGTAAGTGATCAAGTAAAAAAAGAAGAGTTAAATGTTTTATTTGATGAGTCTGGTAAAAAGGGACTTGTTGAATTTTTATTAAAATCAAATGAAGATGATTTAAGAATGGTTTTTGACAATGCAAAAATCACTTTATCATCTGTGTTGAATGTTGGAGTTTCGTCAAAAGACTTTGAGAATAACAATGTTAATTCAATAATCAAAAATAATTTACCAAACAATGTTCCGCGTTATCAGGGAAGTTTAATAACAGGAATTTTAAATCAGGTAATTGTTCCGAACCTTGTAGTTGATGAATTTGCAACAGAGATTGCAAAGAAAAATGCTCAAAATGCAGTAAAGCCTTATGAGGTTGTATTTAAAAAGGGTGATAAAATAGTTTTCGAAGGTGAACCTGTTACAAAGCTAAAGCGCGATGCTTTACGTGCAGCAGGATATAATGTTTTAGAAGTAAATTATGGCGGAATTTTAGGTTTATTCATTCTAACAGCGTTTTTCACATTTGTATTTTTGCAGTATGAGAAAAATTTTGAGAAACAGTATTACGATGTAAAACACATGGCCATGATGGGAACATTTACTCTTGTATTAGCCTTTATTTCTGTATTGCTTCCGACGGGATTTTCTCCGTATATAATCCCGATACCGGCATATACGATTTTATTATCAATATTTACAACTCCGAGAAATGCTTATTTTGCATCATCAATAATTCTTGCACTGATAGCGATAGGAATGCATTGGAATATAGAAGTTGTAGTGTCTTATATGTTACTGAATACAGTAGTAATGACTGCGGTATCGAAGCTTAAATTCTCAAAGCGTTCAGATTTGTTGATAGTAAGTTTAAAGATATCTCTGGCAGGTGTTTTAATCGTTGGTGGAATTTATTTCTTAGAAAAATACATGATGGATATTGATAATTTGCTTATTCTAAGGGATTTAGGTTTCATTGTAGTAAACTGTTTTGTAATAAGCGGAATTTTGTTGTTAGGACTTCTTCCTATTATAGAGAATGTATTCCGAATCCTAACTCCGTATGGTTTGGCAGAATTAGCTGATCACAATCAAGAATTGCTAAAGCGCTTGATGCAGGAAGCTCCTGGAACTTTCAATCACAGTTTGACAGTATCTCATTTGTGTGAAAGTGCTGCCGAAGCAATTGGTGCAAATCCTGTTTTAGCAAGGGTTGGCGCTATGTATCATGATATAGGTAAACTTCTTCGTCCGATGTTCTTCGTTGAGAACCAGTCTTTCTATGGGATTGAAAATCCTCACAAAGCTTGTACTCCAAGATTTAGCAAAATGCTAATAACAGCCCATCCGAAAGATGGAGTAGAACTTGCCAAGGACGCTCATCTTCCTCAGGTAATCAATAATTTTATTTTGCAGCACCACGGAACAAGCCTTGTAAGTTATTTTTATAATGAAGCTTTAAAGGAAGAAGGTGCAGATAATGTTAAGGAGGAGCAATTCAGATATCCCGGTCCAAAACCTAATATGAAAGAAACTGCAATTCTTATGTTGGCTGATGCTATTGAATCAGCCGTAAGAGCTGCAAAAAATCCTTCCAATGAGCAAATAGATGCAATAATTAATAAAATAGTAAAAGAGCGTTTAAACGACGGGCAGTTATCTGATTCTCCATTGACTCTAAAGGATTTAAAGACGATTTCTGAAACGTTTTCAAGAATGTTAAGAGGAATGCATCATAAGAGAATTAAATATCACAATGACTTGGTACATGAGTTGGACAAAAATAATATGCTTAGCCATGATATTCTGAAACCATCTTTGGATAAGGATTTGGAATCAAAAGTTAAGGAATTAGAAAACAAAAAGAATGACAAAAATTAATATTTTTACAGAAAATATTTATGACGCTTGGAATGTAGATGAAAAAGATGTTATAGATAAAACCAGAAGAATGCTGGAGTTTTACATAAAAACTCTTGGAGCTAGTTCCTGTTTAAGTGGCAAAGAGTACGATACAATAACTTTGGATATTGTTTTTTGTGATTCAAATAAAACCCAGGAGTTAAACAGGGATTATAGAGGTAAGGATTATCCTGCTGATATAATAACATTTGCTATATTTGCAGATGATGAAAACAGTTTTATCTTCGATGGAGAGATAAACTTAGGCGAAATTGTAATAGCTTTGGATAAGGTTATATCAGGTGACAATAGGGACATAAGCCATTCAAAGAATAAAGAGCAGGAATTGTTTTTCTTAATAAGCCATGGTCTTATGCATTTATTAGGATTTGACCATCAGGAAGAAGAGGAATACAATTTTGTTATAGGGGAGCAGAGAAAGGCTCTGGAGTGTATTGATTATGACAAAATTTAAGTCGCAAGGTTTTCATAATACCTTTAAGAATGCAAGAAAAGGGTTTAGATTAGTATTAAAGAGTGAATTGAATATAAGAATTCACGTAGCAGTAGCTACATTAGTTGTTTTTACGGCTCTATGTATGAAATTTTCAGCAATTGAGTTTTGTCTTTTACTTTTTGTCATTGGTTTGGTGATTGTTGCAGAAATGCTCAATACAGCAATAGAATTTACTCTGGATTCAATATATCATAACAAGTATTCCAGAATGGTTGGTATGGCAAAAGATATTTCAGCAGGGGCTGTGATGTTTGCAACTATAATAAGTGTTTTGGTTGGAATAATTTTATTTGGAAGTAAAATCATAGGGCTTTAATTAGAGTATTTTATATTCAGCAGGTCAAAAAAAAACCTTTCTTTTTGAGAAAGGTTTCGGAATCTTTTTTAATTAATTCCTCATGTGTAGAAGGTTAGTGTGTAGGTTGTATGAAAGGTTTGTGTTATGTGTTTCGTGTTTATTTAATGCTTACATATATATAAAGTATATTTAAGATATAAAATTGCACGAAAGATGATATATTGTTACAAATCTTAACAATATATGTGATTTTAATATTTTAAATATACGCTATATCCTGCAAATGAGATCAAAAATCCCTTCTGCGTAAGTAGGGTGTGCAAAGCAAATTTCTTTGAGTTTATCAACAGTGATTTTATTTTGTATGGCAATCTCCAGAATGTGAATTAAAGAAGACGCTTCTTTTGATACTATGTGCGCGCCACAAATCAAGTTATCTTTAGTGATAAGTTTTATAAATCCGTCTGTAGAATCATCGCACCAAGATTTTCCGAGTGCGGTTATCGGAAGCATTGATTTTTTGTAACTGGTGTCAATGTCTTGTTCCCGTAGTCCCACCCAAGCTATTTCCGGTTCTCCGTATATAACAGATGGTGTCAGAGTCTTTTCAAAAGGTATATTGAGGGTAAATTCTTTTGCTTGATGTATTGCATAATGCGCTAATTGGATTTCTCCGCAAGAATCGCCTAAAACTATTGAATTATCGCATTTAGGACAAATAGGAGTTCTTCCTACTGCTACCAATATGATTTCAGGATTAAGTTCAACTCCGCTTTTTAAATATACGGTTTTGTTGTCTATCCTTTCAACGCAGTCCTTTAAATAAAATTTAATTCCTTTTTGTTTGTAAATTCTCTCTATCCTCTTTGAAACTTCTATATCAGCATTAGGAATTAAGTGCTCTGCAAGTTCTACAATTGTAACTTCAACATCAAATGATGAGAAAATTCTTGCCCATTCTGTTCCTATCGCGCCTGAGCCTACTATTAAAATGGATTTAGGAAGTTTGTGGAGATTTAGAACGTCTTCGGAATTTAAAATAAAATTTCCGTCAAACTTCAAACCTTTTATTTCTTTTGGCTTAGAACCGCAGGCTATAATTATTTGATTTACGTTATATTCTTCCTCTTGAGTGATTATTGTGTTCTTATCCTTAATATTTGCCTCTGCGTAGACTATTTTTACTCCTGAATTTTTAACCGCAATTTCTAGATTTTTACGAATTTTTTCTATTACTGTATCTTTTTTTTCGACAACTTTAGAAAAATCAAAGTTATTGAAATCGACTTCTATACCGAAGTCAGCTGCCTTTTTGAGATTAGAATAAACTTCAGCTGAGTGTAAAAAAGATTTGGTCGGAATACACCCCGCATTCATGCAAGTTCCGCCAAGCTTATTTTTCTCAAATAAAACGACTGAATGACCAAGTTTTGCCAAATTCATTCCTGCTGTGTATCCGGCAGGACCTCCCCCAATTATCCCGTATTCAAAATCCATACTTCGCTCCTTCTTTTTTATATTATAGCGCAAATTTCATGATTATATTTTCATGTTTCCTGAAGTCGGCATTGGTTTAGGGCGTTTATCCAAATATTTTTTCTGCATATCTGATGCCATGGAGTTTCTGAGAATCGGAGTTACAATGTTTGATGAAAGAATGCTTGCTCCGATTGTTCCCATTGTTGTTACGTAGTTTTTGTAAGAATAATAAGACTCTTTAGGAAATCTAGGGTTTTGCTTTATAACTTCATCTAAATCCAAAGAGAGTTTTCCGACTTTATCTCCGTATAAATCTTTATTTTTGTTGAGAAAAGCTCTTACATTAGAAGGCGCGAGTTTGCCTGTTGAAGCTAGTTTTGAAATTATTTTTTTTGCAGACTGAGTAATTGCAAAAAAGCATCCGATGTTAACTGCTGCATCTAAAAGAGCCTGTGGTACAAGGAAGCTCTTTTGCTCTTTTTTTATTCTAGGGTTAAAAAGAACAGCTCCTACTTGTGCAAGTGAAGATAAGCCCCAACCAACAGTACCTGTTATTACAAGCATTGTTGCAGTGTTTTTTTTGAAGTTTTGGTAAACTTTTTCAAGCCCTTTTTGTAGAAGTGAACTATTCATTCTTCACCTCCATTTCTTTTTTAGCTCCATTCTTCTTTTTATTGCAGAGTTTGTCCTGAAATAAATTTGTTAAATATATTGTGAGCGGCGCGTCTAATAAAAAGTTTGTAATAGCGCAAGCTGCAACAGCTAAAGATGTTGAGAGTGCAACTCTATAATTTTTTAGGAATTTCTCATTTTCTGCAATTTCATTTAGATATTTTTTAGGGAGAAGAGCCTTGCTGAACTTTGATTTACCTTTCAAATCAGTCATTTTTTCTGTAAGTGTATGAATTGGACCTCTTACTATAAACATGCCTACAGAAGTGCCAGCTAAAATTACTGCACAACGGTTAAAGAATGCCATTTTTCGTGTTTCTTTATCAACTTTTGGGTTATTGTAATCTATAAAAGGCTGCGTCATCAGAGCCGTAACACCCATAATAGCTCTGTTTTGTGCAGGCTTTGATACCCAGTTATCTATTTTATTCCATCTGTCTAATTTTTTAGCGGACTCTTTTTGGGTGTGTTCAGGTACAGCGTCAATAATTTTTTGGACGACTTTGTCTTTCAGGTTATGCAAACCGTTATTATTAGGCTTGCCCTGCATTGATACACTATTATTTATCGGCTGTATATTCATAACACTTCTTCCTGCAAGTATAAAACAACTGAAACTTGAAAATTGACTCGTATATAAAAATTGTTACAAAAACTTTACAATGGGGGTAAATAAGTGGGGGGGGAAAATGTATTTTGTTCCGACCAAAGGGCTACGTGCGTTTTTTGTGACAATGAAATATAGAAATTACACAGTCGAGGAACACTTGTAGTTAAATTTTAAGTTTGGAATGTATCTGATGTGTTCCGACCAAAGGGCTACGTGCGTAGCACCACAAAAAAAAAGCTATGAACTTTTTATCGTGCATAGCTGTTGATTAGGGATATGTGTATCGTCGTTTTTTAAGGAGTATAGTTATATATTAGCAGTATATTTTTTAAATAAAATCATTAGAACGTATGATTTTGTAATGAATCTTAACAATTATTTTCCCAATGTATTTAATTGGATAATTAGGCTAGGACTTTATTATTAGTGCAAGTGGGCATTTTTATTATTGAAAAATGATTATGATATATTACAATTAGTAGTGTAGGCTATACGGGAGTAGAGTTTTATGAATACTGAAAAAAGACAAAACATTACAATACAAATTTTGGCATTAATTGGTTTAGTATTGGCAATTAAGCTGGCATGCATCTATTATAGTGCAAATTATGACATGTACGCTCTGTCAAGCTTTTGCTCAATCAACGAATTTATTGACTGTGATGGTGCTGCAAAATCTACAGCGGCTCAGTTCTGGGGAATCCCTCTGGCTTATTGGGGAATATTCTTTTATTTAATTATTTTATTTTTGACTGTGGTTGATAAGTTAAAGAGAATAAAATTTTTAGGCTTTCTTGAAGTTTTTAAAAACCCATTAGCGTATATGACAACGTTAGGAACAATTGCTTTTGTATGTTCAATGATTCTTGCAGGAATTAGTTTGTTCCAGATACACAAGCTTTGTATTCTATGCTTTATAACGTACTTTATTGATTTGATAATCGCTCTTACGGCTTCGGCTTGCAAACCTAAAACTTTTTTTGTTTCTTTTAAAGATACTATCATAGATTTTATAGATGGGGCAAAAAAATATACTAAGACTTTCATTGTATTACTTATATTAACTGTTTCATTTCTAACATATTCGGCAGTAACAGATAATTTTGTTCCCCATGTAAAAAGACATAAATCAATTATGAAGTATAGAGAAATGACATATAATCCATACCGTGTAAAGGGAAATCTTTTAGGTGCGGAAAAGGCCGATGTTGTAATAGAATTATATTCAGATTTTGTATGTCCGCTGTGCTATATACAAAATATAATGCTTCATCAGGCTGTGAAAGAATTTTCAAATGTAAAAGTAGTTCATCACAACTTCCCGTTTGACAAAGAGTGTAATCCTTATATTACTGTCAATATGCATCCGAATGCTTGTTTTATGTCAAGGGGTGCTATTGCAGCAAGAAATCAAGGTAATTATTGGGAAATGAGTTCGCTTTTGTATGAAAAACAACCGCAAAAGATGGATGATTTACTGAAGTTGGCAGAAGAATTAAATCTTAATAAGGATCAATTTATCAAAGATTGCAATTCGCAAGCAACTGAACGTGAGATTGAGTCGGAATTAAAACAAGCAAATGACTTAGGTTTGGATGCTACTCCGACAATGTTTGTAAATGGTGATAAAATAGTTGGTGTAAAACCTTATTATGAATTAAAGGAAATATTAATTAAGCATGGTGCAAAGCGAAAATAGGAAAATTTTAATACATGCTTGTTGCGGAATTTGTTCAGGATATCCCATTTCTTTATTAAAAGAAATGGGATATGAGCCTGTTGTGTATTTTTGTAATCCGAATTTGGATACAAAAGAAGAGTTTGAAAGGCGTTTAGAAGCTCAGAAGATAGTATGCATGTACCATTGGGTTGACTTGGTGGTAGAAGAGTATAAGCATGAGGACTTTTTAAAGATAGCTAAGGGTTTGGAACAAGAGCCGGAAAAAGGGCTTCGGTGTGACGAGTGTATAAAGCTGCGTTTAAGAAAAACTGTAGAAAAAGCCAGAGAGTTAGGAATAAAATACATAACTACGTCTTTGGTTATAAGTCCGCATAAGAATTTTGCAAAAATTACGGAGATAGGAAAAAGTTTGGCGGAAGATCTTGAATATGTAGCGATAGATTTTAAGAAAAAAGATGGCTTTTTGAAAACAAATAAACTATCAAAAGAGCTTGGCATATATAGGCAAAATTATTGCGGTTGTGAGTTTTCCAGACGGGATTAAAATTGAGGGTGGTAGAATTATGGAATGTAAAAGAGAAGAAAATTTATTGGAATGTACATGTTCTGCAACAAAATGCGGTAATAGAGGTATTTGCTGCGAGTGCGTAAGGCACCATAGAGAAGCGGGGCAAATTCCTGGGTGTTTTTTCCCAAAGTGGGCAGAACTTAAACATGATCGTTCAATAGAGTATTTTATAAAAGTTTGGAATAGTTCTAATCAATAAGAGAAGTATCTTGAAAAATCTACATCTTCAAAGTTACAAAGAAGGTGGAAGATATCGTCATCGTCATCAAGTCTTTGGAAGTTGTATTCATCGAATTTCCAGTACTTTGGATTTATTCCTTTAACCCTTACAATGTTTTTGTCCTTAAGAATTTGCAGCTTTTTCTTCACTTCGTCTAAAGGCAGGTCAACCAATTTAGCCAATTCAACCGCTGTAATTCCGTCTTCGTGGCTATATTTTTCAGGGGTAAGGAACATGAGTTCCAGCCCTACCATTTTCAAGTTTTTGTCTTCAGCTTCCGAACTCATGCACTCATTATAACACTTTCGAGATAATTAATCAATTTAGTGAATGTATAACTATTATAGAGAAAACAAATTTGATAATTTGCAATAAGTTTGGATATAATGTATTTGTAGACTTGGAAGGAAGGATATGTTAAATACAAAAAAAGCGATAATCTGGCTCTGTCTTGCCCATTTGTTTGCAGATGTATACAGTGGTTTCTTGAACCCTATAATGCCGTTTATAGCCGCAAAGTTAGGCTTTTCAATGGCTATAGCGACTGTTGTAATAAGTATTTCTCATATCTGTTCATCTATGATGCAGCCTATTTTTGGCTTTTTTGCTGATAATATCTTGAAGCGATTTTTTATCTTCTGGGGCTTGATTCTATCATCTCTATTTATTCCGCTTACACCAACAGCACCAAATATATATGTATTATTAGTTTTTATGATATTGGGAAGTATCGGAGGAAGCTTCTTCCATCCTCAAGCAATGGGATTTGTTAATTATTTTGCCGGTAAAGACTGCCCGGTAACTATGGGTATGTTTATAAGTGTAGGCTCTTTAGGCTTTGCATTTGGTCCTCTTCTTGCAGCTTTGATTACACAAGTTTTGGGGCTTGATATGATTTCTTATACTTCAATTTTTGGTTTATTTCTTGCAGCTTTGATGTTCTTTTTTGTACCAAAGCTTTCTAAAACCGAGAAGAAACCTAGACATAAGGATTTCATACAGTCTTTTAAAGAAATTTTAGGGAACAGGCAAATGAACTATTTGATGTTAATTGCAATGATGAAATCTCTTATAACAAATAGTTCTTGTATTTTGCTTCCGTTTTTGTGGAAATCTATGGGATATTCTCCATTTTATATAGGTTTTGCTCTGTTTTTATTCGTATTTGCCGGAGCTATAGGTTCTTTCTTAAGTCCTCACGCAGAAAAAATATTTGGTTCGAAAAAGGTTGTATATTTTTCTATGTGGGCAACGTTTCCAATGATGATTTTATTTTCGTGTATTTATAAATCATATCCGAATTTGGCTTTAGCAGTATTTTTTGTAATAGGTTTTACGACAATGCTTGCTCAACCTGTTACGATGGTTTGGGCTCAAAGAATTCTTCCTGAGTATAAGAGTATTGTTGCGGGTTTTATAAATGGTTTCTGTCTTGGAATTATTGCTCTTTGTATGTCTGTTTTAGGTAGTGTTGCCCAAAAATTCGGAATTATGAATGTTCTTGTTATTCTTAGTATAATCCCTGCTATTTCTTCTTATTTTGTTAAATATTTGAGAGAAGATTTGAGGGCAGCTTCTTAAAAAAATTTTTCCATCATTTAGTTTTTTGGTATAATAAACAAGAGCTTATGAAAAAGTTATTAAAGAATGTAATATATAATCTTCAAAATATGTCGCATCTTGATAAATATATCTTGAAACAGGTTATTGAGATGTTTATAATGGGTGTTCTTGTTTTTACATCAATTATATTTGCGTCGGATACATTCATAACTTTGATTAAGCAAATTTCTATGTATGGAATTCCATTTAAGTATGCAATACTTATGATAATACTTCACCTGCCGGAAGTTTTTGTAATGACAATTCCAATGGGTGTACTATTGGCGACAGTAATGACTCTAAACGGTTTAAGTTTGAATTCCGAAATAACAGTAATGAGGGCTTGCGGTATAGGTCTTAATCGTATTGCAAAACCTATATTTGTATTTGCAATAATAATGTCTTGTGTAAGTTTTGTTATTAATGAAACTGTAGTTCCTTATTCTACACGTTTGTCAACAAAATTGGCAGGAGTTGCGTTTAGCCAAAAAAATGTTCCTGAAGGAAAGCAAAATTTTACCTTTAAAGAAACAAGAGATGATGGATTGTTGAAGCGTCTTTTTTACGTAGGGGATTCAACTGACGGGGTTTTACATAATATAACAGTTTTAGATGCTTCAAAAGAAGGTACTATCCAAATATTGCAGGCACGAGAAGGGGGAACTACTCCCGGAGGATGGAAATTCCGCAAAGGTGCTATTTATACAGTAACTGATAGCGGAAAAACGCTTGATACAACATTATTTGAGAATACAGATGTAAAATTCGGTATGGATTTATCGAAAGAGTTAGATAAAAATTTGGCAAATCAGCATAATTTTATTCAGTTATGTAAGGTTCTGGCTACTCAAAATCTTGAAGACAAACAGGAATTAGAAATAAGTTTATTTGATAAAATTGCTCTTCCGATTACTACGGTTGTATTGGTTTTGATAGGTGTTCCTTTAGCGATAACTCCTCCAAGGGTAAGGTATAATAGAGGGTTCTTGTTTAGTATTTTGATTATATTTGCATATTATTTAGTAAGAGCTTTATCTATATCATTTGGAGAGGCAGGATCTCTACCTCCGGCTCTGGCTGCCTTTATGCCTGATATAATTCTTACAATAGCAGGAATAGGGCTGTACTATAGAAAAGTTTATACAATTTGTTAGGAGAAGCTGTTGTTTTCGAATTTTCGTTTGTTGGGATTAATTATCGTTTGTATCATGATGCTATATCGAGCAAATCCTGTTGCAACGGCTATTACAATGCTTTTGTTAATAGGAGCAATATTATTTTTTAAATACTATATGCCAGCAAAAACTGTTCAGAATGGGCGCGTAGCAAGAAGAGAGGCAGCTTTAAAACGCGCAAAAGTTTTTTTAGCTCCTTATGAAGATATATGGAGAGATTTAAAGCTTTCAAATTCATTCTGTTATTTGACTTTAGCAATGGATGGAATGACAATAGAAGGCTTTGAAAAAACTAAGGGCGGAACTTTTAGAACATTTAAAGTTTTAAAATCAAATGTGCATGATTGGGAAGACTTGTGGAATTTATTTTGTAAAAATTTTGGTTATAACAAATCTTATGACGGGCTTCTTGAAGATTGTAGGAGGTTTAATTTGGTGGTTGAAGAGAAACTTTACGAAAAACCTATAGAAAATGAAATTCCGGCAATACAATCTGTTACAAAAAAAGTTGATATAAATAATTGCACCGAAAAGGAAATGGCTGACTTGCCAGGTGTTAGCATTATTATGGCAAAGAAGGCTATTAAAAACAGAGAGGAAAATGATGGTTTTAAGAGTTTGGAAGACTTCTACGAAACTTTAAAGCTTCAACCTAATATGCAGGAACAGTTAAGGGATATTATATATTTGGGAGAAAGATTGAAAAAACAACAAGACAATATCTCCCCTGAGAGGAGAGTTGATTTTTAAATGATAATGCTTATTGCGGTGATTTTAATGATATTAGTGATAACTTCTAGGATTTGGATATTTTTATCTTGGCTTAATTCAGAATATAATGATGAGGATAAAGACATTACGGATGCGACATCTCCAGAGGAGTATATATTAAGAAAGATAGTAAGAATTTTTACTAAAAAGTAGTGTGAATATAGGTTAAAAGATTTTGCATTTACGAGTTTTTAAAATATTAAAAAAAACGAAAGTAGAAGGTCCCGGAATTCGTTATTGTATTTGGACCCAAGGCTGCTCAAGACACTGTAAAGGTTGTCAGGCTGTGCATACTTGGTCGCATTCAGGGGGTGTTTTAATAGATACAAATCAAATTATAGATGAAATTTTTCCAATGAAGGATTCTATTGAAGGAGTAACCTTTCTTGGAGGCGAACCTTTTGAACAGGCAGAAGCAGTTGGTTTGATTGCCTGTGAAGTAAGAAAAATGGGGTTAAGCGTATTGTGTTTTACCGGATTTTTGCTAGAGGATTTAATTCAAGACAAGAAGAATAAACTTCTTTTAGATAATATAGATTTGTTAATTGATGGTGAATTTAGAGAAGATGAGGTTGATTATTCTCGTCCTTGGGTAGGTTCCAGAAATCAGAGATACCATTTTTTGACGAACAGATACAATGAAGAAATTTTTGAAAAATATAAAAACAAGGTCGAATTAAATATATCTCAAGACGGCACTGTTTTTATGAACGGTATGGGAAATTTTGATGAGATACTGCAAAAGATTGATTTAGTAAAGCTAAATAAATGATATAAGTATTAAAAAAGGATATTAATATGTGTGCATACAAGCTTTCGAATTTAATAAGAGCGAGATTTCCTCTAATTTATATATCAACATTTGAAGAGGACAGAGTAACAAAATATATAAAATCCGTTGTGACGGATGTAAAACAGGTAAAGTATGAGCGAGAAGTTTTTACTTGGACTCAAACTGATGGTCTAAGAAATGAATCAGCGAATAAATCTGTAGCAGATACGACTTGTCCTTGCAAAATGCTCGACTTTATAAAACGTTATGATAAGGATGCAGTGTTTATATTGTACGATTTTTATGTAAACTTTGGCCCTAAAAACAGAACTCCTGATTATAACGTAATACGGAAAATAAGAGATATAATTCCTGATTTAAAATTGGGAACATTCAGAAAGACAATTTTCTTTATATCTCCTGAACTTCTTATACCTGAAGCTTTACAAAAAGAGATTACAATATTTGATTTTCCTCTTCCTAAGCTTAGTGAAATAAAAAATAAATTTGAAAGCATGCTTAAGCAAAATGCAGGAATAGAGGCCAATTTATCAGAAGAAGAGAAAGATAAGCTTTGTAAAGCAGCATTGGGTTTAACTTTGCAAGAGGCAGAAAGTGCATTTGCTCTAGCAATGGTAAACGATGGAAAAATTGATATAAAAGATTTGCCTATAATAATGGAAGAGAAGGTTCAGGTAATCAAAAAGACAGGTATTTTAGAATATATTCAGTCAGATTATTCTCTTAAAGATATCGGAGGTTTGGATAATCTGAAGAATTGGCTGTTAAAACGCAATAACTCCTGGTCAGAAAGTGCCAAAAAGTATTGCATTCCGTCACCAAAAGGTGTTCTGGTAACAGGAGTTCCCGGTTGTGGAAAAAGTTTGACAGCAAAGGCAATGAGTAAAATTTGGCAGCTTCCGTTATTGAAGCTTGATTTTGGAAAGGTATTTTCAGGTCTTGTCGGAAGCTCTGAGGAAAATATGCGTCGAGCTCTTTCAACCGCGGAAGCCGTTGCACCATCTATATTGTGGATAGATGAAATAGAAAAAGGCTTAAGCGGAATCGGCTCAAATGGTGACAGCGGAGTTTCTTCAAGAATTTTTGGTCAGTTTTTAACCTGGATGCAGGAAAAAGAAGCTCCGGTATTTGTTATTGCAACCGCTAATAATATAAATAATTTACCGCCTGAACTTTTAAGAAAAGGGCGTTTTGATGAAATTTTCTTTGTAGATTTACCGACACTGGCAGAGAGAAAAGAAATTTTTAAACTTCATTTGGAAAAGCGTTTGAAGGACAGAGAGGTTGCAAGTGAGGTTGCTGGAGTTAAGAATATATGCAGTCAGCTTGCGAAAATGACAGAAGGTTTTATCGGTTCAGAAATAGAGCAGGTTGTAATATCATCTCTTTGCGATGCATTTTTTGAAAATCGACCTTTAAAATTTGAAGATTTGGCGAAAAATATCGCAAATACTGTTCCACTTTCAACCACCCAAAGAGAACAAATTTTGGCGCTTAGAGCTTGGGCGAATGTAAGAGCTGTTTCTGCAACAAAAATGTCTGATATGAAGCAGTACAAGCGTGAAGATAATGAGGAAAATATTACAGCATCAAGAGGTGGAAGAACCTTAGATTTTTAAAAAGGAGTTTGTATGTCTTGTTCGATATTCGCTATACCATATGCTTTAGCCTGGATTGTAGGGTCTATAGTCGTTACGCGTGTAAATGAGTTATCTATTGAAAATGAGTCTGAGGTTAGGGATGCTCATGAAGCAAAAAACCTTACTTTAGCAGATGAAAATTCTGAGGATATTGAGATAGCTCCGTGCTCTGAAGCTCAAATTATTTCGGAGAAGCATTTTATTGAAAAAAGTTTAGAAACGCCATTTGTAGATAAAAATCTATTAATAAAAACTCTTAAGGAGCATGGTGTGAGAGGTTTAAGCGAAAATGATTACGGACAAATAGTGTGTTATTCAGGAAGTTATGAACTAAAATTTGAACGCAGTAATGAAAATAAGCCTTATTCTCTGGTTATAAAGTGCCTGGATACTGATAGTGCTGAGTCAAAACTGACAGAGTTGGGAAATGAGTATACTGTAAATGTTCAGGAAGAAAGCTACAATAATATAATTTCTAAGCTAAAAGAAAACAACCTGCAGATAGAAAACGAAGAGATTTGTGACGATAACACTATAGTTTTAACAGTAAATTTGGAGTAAATATGTCAAAAAAGATGAAAATAAGACTTTTGCCAAATGGTGAAATCCAGATGGAAACGATTGGTGTAAAGGGTAAAAAATGTCTGGATTACGTTAAATTATTTCAAAAGTTGGTAGACGCAAAGATCACTAATACAAAGTTAACAAATGAGTATTATGAAAGCGATAGTGAAATTGTAGCAACAGATAATGCAGAAATAAGATTAGAATAAAATAGACATTGCATAAGTATTTTTTTTGTGCTAGTATCAGGTGGGGAATGAGGTTCCTGAAAACAGAAGAGAGGTTGTTCAATGAGCGAAGGACATTGGATTGTAAATAAAGTTATAGCCGGTCATTCAATGGCTTTTAATATGGATACATTAATTACGATGTGGGCTGCCATGTTATTTTTGTTAATCGTGTCCTTTATAGCGACCAGAAAATTGACAATATTCCCTACTAAATTACAAATAGTATTTGAAAGTATTTTGGGATATTTTTCAGATTTAGTAACAGGTATGATGCCAAAAGAGGGCAAGAAGCATTTTCCTTTAATAGCATCGTTATTTTTATTTATTATAACGGCAAATCTTATGGGGCAGTTGCCATTAAAGATGATACAATTAAAAACCGGTGAGTTTGCCTCTCCAACAAATGATATAAACTTAACTGCAGGTTTGGCAATAATAGTTTTAATATATTACGTAACAGCAGGTTTAATTAAGAAAAAAGGAAGATTTTTGCTGCATGAGTTTTCTTTTGTAGGAATAATCTCTATGCTTGTTGAAATATTGGAGTTGTTTACAAGACCATTAACATTGGCATTACGACTTTTTGGAAATATTTTAGCTGGTGAAATATTAATTACGGCCTTATTAGGCTTATGTGCTTGGGGACTACCGCTGCCGATAATGTTTTTTGAAATATTGGTAGCTTGTGTTCAGGCATTAGTATTTACAATGTTGACTACTGTTTATATAGCAACAGCTGTAAATGAGGAACATTAAAATAAAAGAAAGTAGAAGATAAGAAGGAGAAAAAAATGGAAGAAGTAAAAACAATTTCAGATTTAGCACAATTAGGAGCTGGTATTGCAATGGGTTTTGGAGCAATCGGTGCAGGTCTTGGTATCGGTGTTGCAACAAAAGGTTTGATGGATGCAATTTCAAGACAACCGGAAATAGCAGGTAAGGCAGTAGGTTTCTTCCTTGTAGGTGCTGCTCTTGCAGAAGCTTGTGCTATTTATGCATTAGTTATAGCTATGAAATTGTCTGGTATGATGGGTTAATTATTAGCTTTACGAATATTTTGTTTTATTTTACCAAAAGAGTGAATATACTCGGAACAAAAGGTTATACAATATGGAATTCAATGCAACATTTTTAGTAACAATAGTATCTTTTATAGTTTTTGTTTTCTTAATGAACAAAATTCTTTATGAACCAATGCTTAAGATTGTTTCAGAAAGAAAGACGTTCATTGATGGAAATTTGCAAGCAGCAGATGAGAACCATAAAAAGGCAGAAGAAATTTCGAACAAAAAAGAAGAAAGATTAAATGGCGCAAGAAATGACGCAAAGAACTTATATTCAAAATCTGTATCAGAATTCAAATCACAAAAAGATGATATAGTAAAACAAGCCCAAGAGGATTCAGATAGAGAATTCAGTCAAGCGAATGATAACCTGGTAAATATATCAAATGAAACAAAAGAAGGACTAAAGTCAAGAATGTCAGATTTAGCAAACGATATAGTAGAAAAAGTCATCGGTTATAGAAGCGAGGTTCAGGGTTTCAATAATGATGACGTAAATAGAATTCTCTATCAATAGAGAGGAAAAGTCGATGAGCGGTGTTGGTGAAATTATAAATTACATAGGAAGAACAAATCTTTTTAACTTCATAATATTCTTTGGCATAATAGTATGGGTATGCAAGAAGATAAATGTGTCAGAGAAGATAGAAGCATCAAGAAGTTCTGTTGTCGATAATATAGAAAACTCAAAGACAGCTAAATCTGAATCAGAAGATGATTTAAGAAAAATAGAAGAGTCAGTTTCTCATATAGAGGAAGAAATTGATAAAATCATAAAGAAATCTGAAAAGAATGCTCAGATGGTTGGCGAGAAGATTTTATCAGACGCGAAAGTAACTGTCGGTAACATAAAAGAAAATTCGAAGAAGTCGATAGAAGCGCGAGCAGGACTTATAAAGAATGATATTTTAAGACGAGCTTCGATTGCGTCGATAGATGTAGCTCGCAATCACATAATAGAAGAGTTAAATCGTAATCCGGAATTACACAACAAGCTTATAGATGAAAGTATAGAAGCTGTGAATGGGGTTTTGATATAATGGGTTCAAGTGCAAAATTAAAAGGATCAGAACTTATAGCAAAAAGATGGGCAAAGGCTCTAATAGATTTAGCTGATGAAGATGGAGGAATTTCAAAAGAAGAGATTCTTGCAGAGTTAAAGGACATTAACAATAATATTTCATCTTCAAAAGAACTGGCTGATATGTTAGTAAATCCTGTGGTTTCTCAGGAGGAAAAGCAAGCTGTTCTTGTCAGGTTGTTTCAAAGTCGCCTGATGCCAATAGTTTTTAAATTTTTAACTGTTGTAAATTCAAAGAACAGGTTGGGTTATTTAGAGCCAATAGCGCAAGAATTTCAAAAAGAGTTAGAAAATTCCAAAAATATAATAAGGGTAAGTGTAACATCAGCAATAGAATTAGATGATGGAAAGAAAGATTATATAAGAAGCAAATTGGAAGAAAAGCTAAAAAAAGAGGTTTTAACGACCTGGGTTATAGATTCAAATATAATAGGCGGTTTAATATTTAATATAAATGAGACAATCGTAGATAACAGCATAAGACATCGATTGGACAATATAGGAAAACAAATAATAAAGGGATAAAAGCAAGTAAAAAATAAAATGCTTAAATAACAGAAAGGGTAAAATATGGCAGTAATTAATCCTGATGAAATAAGTTCAATATTAAAAGAGAATATTCGCAATTACGAAGCCAAGGCAGAAGTATCCAATATCGGAAGCGTTCTGGAAGTCGGTGACGGTATTGCGAGAATATATGGTTTGCGAAATGTAATGTCTAATGAGCTTGTAGAGTTTGAAGACGGCAAAGGTACATTAGGAATTACATTAAACCTTGAAGAAGACAATGTTGGTGTAGTTATTTTAGGAGAGTACACTCATATTAAGGAAGGTATGACTGTAAAGACTACCGGAAGGATTGCATCAGTTCCGGTCGGTGATGCTTTAATCGGAAGAATTGTAAACCCAACAGGACGTCCAATAGATGGTAAAGGTGAAATACTGACAGATAAAACACGTCCGATAGAAAGGGTAGCTCCTGGTATTGTTGCAAGGAAATCTGTACACCAACCATTACAAACAGGCTTAACTGCTATAGATGCTCTTACCCCAATCGGAAGAGGTCAAAGAGAATTGATCATTGGTGATAGACAGACAGGTAAGACTGCTATTGCTATTGATACAATATTAAATCAAAAAGGTGGGGACGTAATTTGTATATATGTAGCAGTAGGTCAGAAGGCATCTACGGTTGCTCAGTTAGCAAAAACTTTAGAAAAACATGGTGCGATGGATTATTCAATAATAGTTTCAGCAACAGCGAATGAGCCGGCGCCGTTACAGTATATAGCACCATTTGCGGGTGTTGCAATTGCTGAAGAATTTATGGAACAAGGAAAACACGTTCTTATAGTATATGATGATTTGACGAAGCACGCTCAGGCTTATCGTGCGATGAGTTTGCTTTTGAAAAGACCACCAGGACGTGAAGCATACCCTGGAGATGTATTCTACTTACACTCGAGATTATTGGAAAGAGCTGTAAAACTCAACGATGAATTAGGCGGTGGAAGTATCACAGCGCTTCCGATTATTGAAACTCAAGCAGGCGATGTTTCAGCATATATTCCTACCAACGTAATTTCAATTACAGATGGACAGATATTCTTGGAATCATCATTGTTTAACTCAGGTGTAAGACCTGCAATTAACGCTGGTATTTCAGTTTCTCGTGTAGGTGGTGCAGCTCAAACCAAAGGTATTAAACAGGTCGCAGGTAAGCTTCGTTTGGACTTAGCTCAGTTTAGAGAACTTGAGGCATTCGCTCAGTTTGCATCAGACTTGGATGCAGCAACTAAAAAGCAACTTCTAAGAGGTCAAAAACTTACAGAAGTTTTAAAACAACCTCAATATAATCCTTTGACAGTTGCTCAGCAAGTTACAATTCTTTTTGCTGCAAATGAAGGATTTTTGGACGAAGTTGAAAATACTAAAATCAATGATTACAAGTCTGGTTGGTTTGAATATTTTGAAGCTAATATGCCTGAATTGAGCGCAAAACTTAATGCAGGTGAGAAGCTTTCAGATGAAGACATTGCTTCTTTGAAACAAAATTTGGAAGCTTACGGAAAGAATTTGTAATCAAAATTTCAGGTCAAGGGAAATAAAAAGGTAGAAATATGCCAAACTTAAAAGATATAAAAAGCAGAATTTCAAGCGTACAGAATACAAAAAAAATTACAAAAGCAATGAAAATGGTTGCTGCTGCAAAGGTGAAAAAGGCAGAATCTACAGTAAAAGCTGCAAGACCATTTTCGGATGAACTGATGCAGATGTTTAGAAAGATGCTTGCTCAAGCGGGTGAATATTCAGTTGTTGGCTTGAATGTTTCCAGAGCATTGGATAATTATCCGGAGTTGTTGAAACAACGTCGTGTAAATTCGGAAGGGTTGCTGGTAATAACTTCAAATAAAGGATTAGCAGGTGCTTATAACGCTAATGTTATAAAAGCGGCTTTAAAGCGAGTTAAAGAAAATGATTCTCAAGGCGTACACACTGTTATTTATCCTGTAGGTCAAAAAGCTGTTTCTGCTTTCAAACATAGAAGCGGTAATTTTGAAGTTAAGCAAGGTTATATAAGTATAGCAAACAATCCGACAGCTACTGGTGCAAACTTGATAGCTGAAGACATTGCTGATGATTTTGTATCTGGTGCTATTGATAGAATTGACATTATAACAACACATTTTAACAACATGATGTCTTATACTGTTCAGTCTTGGGATGTTTTACCTGTTAATATTGAAAAAGTACAAGAACACGAATTGGATCCTGTAATGGAGTTTGAACCTTCTGTTCATGCAGTGTTGCAGCAATTGGTTCCGATGTATATTTCAAATTCTATTTATCAAGCGCTATTGGAAGCAAACGCAAGTGAGTTGGCTGCCAGGATGACAGCTATGTCTGCAGCTTCTAATAATGCTGAAGAAATGATAAATACTCTAACTATTGATTACAATAAGGCTCGTCAAGCTGCGATTACTCAAGAACTTGTAGAAATAGTATCCGGTGCTCAGGGAGTTCAGGGGTAGATAACTATTTAATTATTTACGCTTTATAATTAAGTTCTTGTGCGTTATGTTTTTGTAGAAGTTTTTTATTGTTACTGTCAATATAATTGCTTGTACCTAAAATAGACAGTGTTGCGCCTGCGATACCTGCAGCTGAACCGATTATCCATTTTAAGACATTGCTCGCAAGTTTCTTTGTGGCAAGGCTTGCAATAATTACTGATGCAAATATTGATGATACAAAAGCTGTATTGGCAATTATTGAAGTTTTTTTGTCATTTTTTTTGTATTCATTTATGAATGTATCAAGGTTTTTTTGTGGAACTTTATAGTATAAACGCTTGTCACTTTTTTCAGATTTTATTTCAACTTGAACGTTTTGGTTATCTAGCTTGTTTAAAACTTTAATTTCAACACTCATAAACACAAACTCCTTTAACTAAGTAAACACAATCAAGATTGAAGATTGCTAAAATATAAAAATAAATTTACAAATCTTAACCTTGCGAAGATTTATTTCTTAAGCTATAATCCGAGTAGGTATGTGTATATGATAAATAGCGTAAATTATAACTACCCTACATTGGAAAAAATAGATACGTATCCCGAATTTAGTGAACGTTATGTTACAAAAAGTGAGTCGGTTGTTGATGCATTTATATCAAAACGTAATAAATCAAAGCGTAAAATATCAACAAAAGATAAATTTAAGGCTGGAATAGGTTCGGTATTGGGGTGCGCTTTGCCAATGGTTTATATGATGAAAAAGCAGAAGGTAAAAAATCCTTTCAAATTGGAATATGGATTAACAGAAATGGTTGCCTTATCTGCGACCTCAGTTTTAGGAGGCGTTGGGGCAGGTATGATTGGCGAGGATAAGGAAACAAATAAAAATAAAATAAAAGAGGGAATTTTCCAATTTCTGAATGCTTCAGTACCGGCTTGGGTCGTAGGCGGGGCTTTAAAATTATGTGAATCAAGCAAAAATTATAACAATATCCCCGGAAAAATTTTAGCAATGATAGGGGGATTAATCATCGGTATGTATGGTGCAGCGTCTGTATCTAATGTAATATGTGATCCGCACGATAAAGTTCCGGATAGAAAACTTACTTTATTGGATTGTTTGGTAAATATAGATGATGCATTAGGAGTTTTTGTACTTGCGAAATTTCCTTTGGTAGGAAAATTACATTTAGAAAGGGTGCTACCTTTTATATATACTTATTGTGGATATAGAGCAGGTAAAAGTAATTAATTTACTTTAGTATAGGGCATTTTTTTGCAAGTTCTCTATATTTTTCTATTAGTTTTTGTGGCATAAACATAGGTACTTCACCCAAGAATTTTGTATAGAAATCAGTACCCTTTTTTGTATTTTTAATAATATTTTCTACTATCTTATTAACATCGTATGTTTTAAATTTTTTCAAAAGGTTATCTTTTTTAGTTTCATCTAAAATTTCACCAAAACGTTTTCCCCTTAAATAGTGAAATGCGTGAGAATTGAGCGCAGCATTTGACGTAATTTCAAAATAATCTAATCCCCTATTTATGCAATGTTCAACTTCTATTTGGTCTGCAAGTTTTCCAAAACCACTATATTTTTCAGGGTTATAATTTTTTATAAAAGAAACTTTAACCCCGTTTAGTGTATCGATAAGCCCAACAAAACCAACGGGAATTTTTCCATCCTTAACAATATATTTAGTGTAATTAATTTTGTAAGAAAGGGGTGAAACTTCTTTTGTAACACTAATATTATGTTTTTCTTTTACTTTATTTCCCTGCTTATCTTTTACGGAATAAAAAATATAGGGGCGCGAAATATTGTTTTCCATATTATATTAAAGATAGAAAAAAAATTTTTTGCTAACAAAAAACTCCTGAAATATTCAGGAGTTTTTTCAATATTCAATTAAATATTAGCAAGTTGTTTATAATAATCGTGAGCCTGTTCGAATTTATAAGACAAGTTAAACAACCGAGCTTCTGTTAACTGAGGAGTCATAATTTGAAGTCCTATAGGCATACCGTCCTTATCAAAACCGGCCGGAACAGATATAGCAGGTAGACCTGCAAGGTTAGCAGATATTGTTGCAATATCTGTAAGGTACATTGCAAGCGGATCTTCAGTCTTAGCTCCCAAATCAAAAGCTGTATTAGGGCAAGTTGGTGCAATTAAAGCGTCAACTTTTTCGAAAGCTTTTATGAAGTCATTTGTAACAACTCTTCTCATTTGCAAAGCTTTTTTGTAATAAGCATCATAATAACCTGATGATAAAGCATAAGTTCCAAGCATTATACGACGTTTTACTTCCGGTCCAAAGCCTTCTGCACGAGTTTTGCAATACATCTCCAGTAAATTTTTAGCATCAGCCGTTCTGTGTCCGTATCTTACTCCATCAAATCTTGCAAGGTTTGAACTACATTCAGCAGTAGCCAAGATGTAGTAAATACCAATAGAATGCTTAAGATTTGGAAGAGAAACTTCCACAACTTCAGCCCCTAAATATTTGTATGTTTCAATAGCATTTTGTATTGCTTTTTGAACATCTTCTGCTAATCCTTCAGAAACAAGCTCTTTAACAACACCAATTTTCATACCTTTGATGTCATTATTTAAACTGTTTCTGTAATTTTCTACAGGTAATTTTAGAGAAGTAGAATCATGTTTGTCGTATCCAGAAATTACTTCCAACAAAGCTGCAGCATCTTCAACCGTTCTTGCAAACGGTCCGATTTGGTCAAGAGAAGATGCAAAAGCTATTAAACCGTATCTTGAAACTTTACCATAAGTCGGTTTCATACCAACAATACCGCAAAAGCTTGCAGGAAGTCTGATACTTCCGCCGGTGTCTGAACCTAGGGCTAAAGTTGCTTCACAAGATGCAACTGACGCTGCAGAACCTCCTGAAGAACCTCCAGGAACCTTATTTAAATTCCAAGGGTTATGAACTTTTTTGAATGCAGAGTTTTCGTTAGAAGAACCCATCGCAAATTCATCCAAGTTAGCTTTCCCGACAATTGGAATAAGGTTATTTAAAAGTTTTTGTGTTGCTGTTGCATTGTATGGTGACACAAAGTTTTCAAGAATCTTACTTGAAGCAGTGGTTTTAGAACCAATAAGGTTCATGTTATCTTTAAGTGCAAGAGGCACACCGGCTAAAAGCGGTAATTCTTCGCCTTTTGCAATTTTATCATCAACTTCTTTTGCTGTTTTAAGAGCGATATCTTCTGTCAAAGAGTTAAAAGCTCCTATTTTTTCGTCGATTGATTTGATTCTATCAAGTGAAGCTTTAGTAAGCTCAACAGCGGAAACTTCTTTATTTTTAAGTGCTTTTGACTGTTCCATAGCACTTTTCTTTAATAAATCCAGCATAATTTCTCCTTTAATATACCCGATATCGATATTATAACAGAAACAGAAAATAACTTAAATGATAGTAAATTGTTTGATTAATTTTCTCTTTGGTAAAAGAGTTTACCATCTCTATCTATACTTTTTTTCATTCCTTCATGGGTAAGTGTTTTATAATTTGTCACATCAAACGAGTATGGCGTCGGAAGTTCATCAAGTTCGAGAGTAATACCATTCAATGTATCTTTATCAGACCAGATGGCAAAATCAATATCTGAACCGGTTTTATAAGTTCCTTTCGCGCGAGAAGCATATATAACAACTTTTTCGACATCCTTTCGGGATTTAAAGTACTCTAAAAGTTCTTTCATTGTTCTTTCAGGAAGCCCAAATTCATTACTCATTTATTTCTCCTAACCAGAAATGAAATCTAGTAAGTTCTTCATAATATATAGAACCTATTTTTTCTATAATTTCTTCCACTTTTTTTTCATTATATTCATGCGAGCTGGCGTTTCTATCTTTCGCCATATCAATCCATATTTGGGCAGTTGGAAGGATATTAGCTCTAAAAGCAGCTTTAATAACATCTCTTGGTGTATACTCTTCAATGTTTTTAGAAGCTAAATAGTCTTTTAAACTTTATCCGCAACGTAGGCGTTATGTGCTTGTACATAGAGGTTAAAAGCTCTGTTAAAATTTTCGATTCTTTCAGATAATCGTGATATAAAAATCCTTTTTTATAATAATAACATTTTACTAAAAAAAATAAAAGAGAGTAGCGAGAAATACAGCCTCTCGCCACTCTCTTAAGTGTTATAACAGTTTTATTTTCCTTCAACAACAGCTTGAGCTGCAGCAAGTTTTGCTTGAGGAATTCTAAATGGTGAGCAAGAAACATAGTCTAAACCAATTCTGTAAGAGAACTTAACAGAATCAGGATCGCCGCCGTGTTCTCCGCAAACTCCACCGATAAGTTTAGAATTTACTTTCTTACCTTTTTCCATAGCAATTTCCATTAATTGTCCAACGCCCTTTGTATCAAGCGTTTCAAATGGATTTGAAGGAAGAATCTTTTGTTCTACATAGCGTTTTAAGAATTTGCCTTCTGCATCATCTCTTGAGTAACCAAATGTCATTTGAGTAAGGTCATTTGTACCGAATGAGAAGAATTCAGCATATTCGGCAATTTCATCAGCTGTTAATGCTGCACGAGGAATTTCTATCATAGTACCGAACTTGTAATCAACTCTTATTCCTTTTTCGTTCATTACATCTTCTGCAACTCTTTCTAAGATTTCTTTTGCAACTTTCAATTCGTTAACGTGGCCGATAAGCGGAATCATAACATAAGGAATTACGTCAACTCCTTCTTTTTTAGCATCACAAGCAGCTTCAAAAATTGCTCTTACTTGCATTTCATTAATCTCAGGATAAGTTAAACCTAATCTGCAACCTCTCAGACCCATCATCGGGTTAGATTCTGAAAGTCCTTCTACAATGTGTAACAAGCTTTCTTTTTCACTTGCATCCTTACCTAAAGCTTTAAGTGCAGCAACTTCTGCAATTAAAGATTCCTTATCAGGTAAAAATTCGTGAAGTGGCGGAT
Source organism: Candidatus Gastranaerophilales bacterium (assembly GCA_944323165.1). GTDB lineage: Bacteria > Cyanobacteriota > Vampirovibrionia > Gastranaerophilales > Gastranaerophilaceae > CAG-196. The sequence goes on from CALURK010000003.1 coordinate 72,985, forward strand.
CTAAAAGTCTAACTGTCATAGGCATTCCAGATCCTAAAGCCTTAAACATTGAATAGAAATCTGAATATTGCATAGGAAGAAGTTTATCCAAAGCTTCTCTTCTTGCTTCAGGTGTTCCTGCAATAATCATTTTTTGAACCCAAGGAAGTCTGTCCGGATCCATAAACATGTGTTCTGTTCTGCAAAGACCAACACCTTCAGCGCCGAATTTTAAAGCATTTGCGATGTCTTTTGGAGTATCTGCGTTAGCTTCAACCTTAAGTGTTTTAATTTCATCTACCCATTTAAAGAATGTTGTGAAGTTATCGTCAATCTTAGCTTCTGCTAATTTCACAGCTCCTGCCATTACGATACCTTTTCCGCCATCCAAAGAAATAATGTCATCCTTATGGTAAACAGTTCCATCAGCTCCTGTTAATGTTCCGTTAGCCAAGTCGATTTTCATATCTTCGCAGCCAGAAACGCAAGGTTTACCCATACCTTTAGCAACTACTGCTGCGTGAGAAGTAGCTCCGCCTCTTAAAGTTAGAACACCTTGAGATACTGCCATGCCGTGAATATCATCAGGGCAAGTTTCTACTCTTACTAAGATAACTTTTTCGCCTGCTTCGCCTCTTAGGGCTGCTTCTTCTGTATCAAATACGATTTTACCAACAGCAGCACCTGGAGATGCGTTTACACCGTGAGCAATTTTCTTTGCTTCTTCCATTGCTTTAACATCAAAGCAAGGTAAAAGAATTTGGTTTACAGAATACGGATCTACAAGTTGAATTGCTCTTTCTTTTGTAATTATGCCTTCTTTGCACATATCTACTGCAATTTTTACAGCAGCTGCGGCAGTTCTCTTACCGTTACGAGTTTGGAGAATCCATAATTTACCGCGTTCAATTGTAAATTCCATATCTTGAACATCTTTGTAGCCTAATTCTAATTTCTTAGCTATATCAACATACTGTCTGTATAAATCAGGCATTTCTGTTTCTAATTCTGAAATAGGTTTTGGAGTTCTGATACCTGCAACAACGTCTTCTCCTTGAGCGTTTGTTAAATATTCGCCGTAGAACTTATTTTCACCTGTAGCAGGGTTACGAGTGAATGAAACACCTGTTGCACAGTCATCACCCATATTACCGAATACCATTGTTTGTACGTTTACTGCTGTACCAAAGTTGTGATCAATCTTGTTCATATTTCTGTAAGCTACTGCACGTGGGATATTCCAAGAACGGAAAACTGCTTCGATAGCTTCTTGAAGTTGTACATAAGGATCTTGCGGGAAGTCTTTTCCTGTAACTTCTCTTATTACGTTTTTGTATATAGGAATAAGAGATTTCCAGCCCTCAGCAGAAATTTCTGTGTCAGATTTTACACCTTCTCTTGCTTTTACTTTTTCAACTTCAGACTCAAAATATTTTTGTCTGTCCATTTCCCAAGCTACTGAACCGAACATTGTCAAAAATCTTCTGTATGAATCATAGCAAAATCTAGGGTTGTTTGTTAACTTAACCATAGCTTCTACTGTTTCGTCATTTAAACCTAAGTTAAGTATAGTTTCCATCATACCAGGCATTGAAACTCTTGCTCCTGAACGAACAGAAACTAATAATGGATTTTGTGTATCTCCAAATTTCTTACCTGCTTTAAGTTCAACTTCTTTTAAAGCAGTTTTTACTTCGTCCATCAAACCTTCCGGCATTTTATTTCCGTTGTTAATATATGCCATACAAGTTTCTGTTGTGATAGTTAGTCCCGGAGGTACCGGTAAACCTAAATTTGTCATTTCTGCAAGGTTAGCACCTTTACCACCCAAAAGGTTACGCATATTTGCATTACCTTCGTGGAACAGCCATACTCTTTTGTTTTGAGTCATCTGTTTCTCCTTTTTAAAATATCTAGTAATACGCTCTTTTTTTATTCTTTTTCCAAGTATTATAAGTTTAGCATGAAGGTATTTTGATGTATATAGGACTAATGTTAAGCTATGTAACAATCAATTGCAAATAAGTCAATTTTAAAAATATAATTGTCTTTATCTATATGTATTGACAACTGTATGTAGAAATTATGAAAGTGTGAGGTAAAAATATGTCAACAACAATTAATCCGGTAACAACTCCTGTAGGAGCAGGGGTAAATGCAATGAAACTGAATACTGCTCAGCCGCAGGAGACTCCTGTAGCAGAAGGAAATGCTTTGAATCAGAAGGCTGAATTGCCAAACGAAGTTCCTGCAACTGAAGCGCCGGCTTTTAGAGGAAAAGAAAAGCTGGTTGGAAAAATAATTCCTGAAGTGAAGAAATTAACTCCGGAAGAAGCCTTTATGGAGCGTGTGGCCGGTATGACCTGCGCTGCTACAACTCATGACAAAGAAGTTTTAAAAGAAACTGTTCTTAGAGAAACTGCTTTAGGACATTTTGATTTTGTAAGAGGTATTAATGAATATCTTGCAAACAGTGCAGCTAAAGGAGCTTATAAAAATAAAATTTAAACAGGTAACAAAAGAGGCGCAGCCGAAGGCTGCGCCTCTTTCTTTATTTTATAGTATAATATTTTTATGCCGTTAATTGAACTAAAAAATATTGTAAAAACATATACTTCAGAAGATGAAAGCTTTAATGCTTTAAACGGTGTTTCATTTTCTGTTGAAAAAGGCGAATTTGTTGCGATTATGGGAACTTCAGGTTCCGGAAAATCAACATGTATGAATACTCTCGGAACTCTTGATAAACCTACAAGCGGAAGTTACCATCTTGATGGGGTTGATGTTTTTTCTCTTAATTCAGAAGAGCTTTCTAAAATTAGAAATTTAAAAATTGGGTTTGTTTTTCAAGGGTTTAATTTGATTTCCAGAACTTCTGCATTAGAAAATGTAGAATTACCGATGATTTATAAGGGGATTCCTGAGGAGGAACGGTATAAAAGAGCAAAAGAAGCCCTTGAAATTGTTGGTTTAAAAAACAGAGAGCACCATATGCCAAATCAAATGTCAGGTGGTCAGCAGCAAAGAGTTGCGATTGCAAGAGCTTTGGTAAATGATGCTCCACTAATTCTAGCTGACGAACCTACAGGTAACTTGGATACAAAAACAAGTATCGAAGTAATGGAATTTTTTGTCAAATTGAACAAAGGTTTTGACGGAAAAGAAGGCAAAACAATTGTCCTTGTTACACACGAACCTGATATTGCCGAGTATTGTTCAAGGGTAATACGTTTTAAAGACGGAAACATTGTTTCTGATCTTCCAAAAGATGAATGGATGAAAACAAGAAATAGAGAAACATAGGGAAAAATACCTCGGGGGTAAATCCTCGGGGGTAAATCCTCAAGGGTAAATCCATTTGAAATTTGCAATAAAAAAATCCGGTCACAAACCGGATTTTTTTTATAATTCTTTACTTATGCTACCATCCATTTCGTATGGAGTGAATGTCCAAGTCCGTTTGTATAACTAGCTCCTGCGCCTTCAGCATAGGTAGGACCGAAACCGACTCCTTGTGAGCCCCGAGAAATTTCTGTAACACCATCCTCTCCAGTAACCATACCGACAGAAGGTGCTCCGATTTGTCCTGCAGGTTCAACTCCAGAAACACGAGGTCCGACTGTTAAACCGCCAAACGGAATCTGGTTTTTATGACCGTACAGTCCATACTGATAGTTTTGTTCTAATCCTGGTATTTGCGATACACCCATAATTGATATCCTTTTTTACTTGTATACATATAATAACGCTTTAAATTTTCAAAAATTGCTCTTTATATAAAAAAATTTACAAATGTTAACATATAGTTTATAATTTGTTTATGAAAACAATTGGCATTATAGCTTTATCCGGCGAAGTTGATAAAAATAAGCTTGAACTAGCTGTTATTAACCTTGAAAATTTGGGTTTTAATGTCGTGCTATCTAAAAATATTTTTGATAAAAAGCGATATCTCGCTGGAGACGATGATACAAAACTCAAAGCTTTATATGATTTTGTTCAAAATCCTGATATTGATTTAATTATGTCAGCAAGGGGCGGTTATGGCTTAATTAGGCTCGTTAATAAAATTGACTATAGTATTATAAAAAACAATCCAAAACCTTTTGTTGGTTTTTCTGATTTTACGGCTTTGCTTCTTTTGATTTATAAAAATACCGGCATGATTACCTACCATGGTCCTATGGTTTGTTCGGATTTTGGGTGCGAAGTCTTGACTGACCCCCACCCTAACCCTCCCCGTTGGAGAGGGGAGGAATCAGCACCCACCCCGGTCCTCCCTCAAAAGGGAGGGGATGATATTTCCTTTACTTATAGAAATTTTTTAAAAGCTCTTAATGGTGAGCAATTGAACTTTCAAGGTAATAAAATTTATAAAGAAGGTTCTGCAAACGGTATTATTTGGGGCGGTAATCTTGCAACAGTTGTTTCGCTATGCGGACAGGACTTTATTCCTGATGAAGATTTTGTTTTCTTTGCAGAGGATTTAAATGAGCCGGCTTACAAAATTGACAGAATGTTTACCCAGCTTTTTAATATAGAAAAATTTAAGGCTAATTGCAAAGGAATTGTTCTTGGAGATTTTCTGGATACAGATAATCAAGAATGGCTGGAAGAATTCTTTTATGCTTTCCCGCTTCCAACTGCTGGCGGGTTTAAGATTACACACGCAAAGGATAAAATAACAATCCCAATTGGGAAAAAATGTAATCTGGAGAGGGCAAATTTAGTTATATATTAAAAAGCTGTTTTATTTCGGTATTCTTTAATTAAAACCGTACCACTGCCTATCGAACTACAGCCAAATTGATTTTGCTTATAAAACCTACTTCTTAAAACTATAACACCCGCAAGGATTACCTTAGTGCTGCTATGTTTCCATCCTGACACGGTTCGATATCTTACGCCATCATATTCTAAGCTATCAACAATCCTATAAACATAGGCAATCTGCCTGTAACCCTCACAGCAGGCTCTGCACCTCGCATAAAGCGTTCGAGTCGAGAGATCCGCTAAGTCCCCGTGGAGTACGGCAACTAGAATTCTAGCATGAAAAATGGGTAAATACAAGTTAGCTTAATTTGCATAAAAAGGGGCGGGGTTATCCTAACCCCGCCCCTCTTATTTAAACTAATTTTATTGATACAAAGGTGCAAGTTTCTTTTCCTGTTGAGGAATTGTACCTTCCGTAATTGATTGATAAACTCTGTAATCTATCATCGGGAAGCAGTTATCAATGCCTTCAATTTCAGAAAGTTTTTCTTCATCGATATTGCCGCTTTCAATCATATCTGCAATAAGACTAAATCTGTCTACGTGTTCATTGAACCTATCCGTAGCATAATCTTTTGCTTGCCATGTTGTAATTAAGAAAGGCCAATCTGAACTTTGAAGTAAAAGGTTTTCTCTAGCAAGCTGATTTAATGCTCTATGTAAAAGTTTATCCTCCGGAATTTCTGAATGTGCATCTACAATTGCATTAATGCGTTTTTCACAGGAGTGAATAATAGGCCACATCCATTCTGTTAAGTGATTCATCCATACATAGAAGTGTCCACCTTGTCCCCAAGAACTCTCAGGTATTTGGATAGCTTCCTTTGGAGGATATTTTGTTACATATTCACCAGCTGTAAGTCTTTCGACTTCCGGTAAATAATCGTGGAATTTCTTGATTACTTGTTTAATGAATTCTACGCCTTCAAACCACCAGTGACCGAATAATTCTGTATCAAATGATACCATTACCAAACCTTCTTTTCCTTTTGCCAGTTTATAATCATTTAGCAAATGGTAAATTAAAGTTGTATAGTGATCAGAATTTTCGTTAACTTTATTCATTGCAAGAACAGGATCATAAAGCATTTTGTCACCTAAATCTGTCGTAGGTGATGTAATTCTCCAGTAGTGCATGCCGGATTTATCATCCTTCTTGTGGAATTCTCTAAAGCATCCGTCCCCAGGATAGCCGTCAGCAGCTGACCAAACTTGATAACCAGCCCTGTCATTACGTCCCATTACTGCAACTTGTGCATCAGGAAGCCAATATGCTGAGTATGTATCGTAGCCTGTTGCAGGTCTATCAGGTAAAGGAATATATTCAATATTACCGTACATACCGATTACACGTCTGTTTCCTATTGAATTACCGCCTTCAATAACGTGAGATTCTGTGAAGAAATAATGAATATCATTATTTTGAAGTGTAACTTCAATAGCAGGTCTCCAATGTTTTTTGCCATCTTTTCCTACATATTCATATCCTTGACGGTAAGCACACTCAGGAAGCCAAGCTCCCATTGCTTTTTTACCGAATAATCTCTTTGTTGTATCTTGACCAACTTTAAATTGAGCATTTAAGTTGCTGTCAGTAGCAAGCAGCGGAGAAAATCCGTGAGTTGCCCCGGAGGTTGTGATTTCTATGCAACCCAAATCTTGGTATTTTTTGAAATATTTTATCAAATTCTTTTCGTATTTATTTACAAAATCATCTCTTAATTTGTTCCACAAATCAAAGTAATATTTTGCTAAGTATTTTAAGTGTTGTGAATGAGCAACTTTTGGATCAGGATATCTGTCCAAATCTTTTGATACAGCTGCAATTCTTGAATCTATATATTTTACAAATCCATTTTGCAAATGTTCATCATTCAACTGCTCAGCAAGAATCGGAGTGATACCTACTGTTAATTTTGCTTTTATACCTTCATCATATAATTCTGCGATTGCGTTTAATAGAGGTACATAAGTTTCGGCCATACATTCGTAAAGATTTTCTTCTCCGAATGGCCACATACCTGCTTTTCTGTAATAAGGCAGGTGGCTGTGTAACATAAATACGAATTGTCCTACTGACATTTTTGCCTCCGTTCATTTCTCGTGTTTGAATATATATTTTTACATTATTATTTATAACATAATCTTATCAAAAATTTAACTCTTTAGTATTAATTCAGTGGAATAATGTTACAAATGTTAACTATATTACAGGCGCGTATCCTCTAAAATTCACTTATATAAGGATTATATAAGGTTATCCAATGCCAAACATGTAGTTATTATTTTTAGAGCAAGTTGCGCAGAAATCTGTTTCTGCTGTTATATTTTTTGAATAATCTTTGAAGGAACTTCCTGATCTTCCTCGATAATCATTTGCCAAAAAAGGGCAGGAATATATTCCGTTTTGGCAAAGTACGCGACCGTACATACAATCTGTTTTTTGTGACGGTTTAGAAAAATTTTCTTCTTCATAAGAAGGATAAGATTCTATTATTTGAAGATCAGTGTTTAAAATTTCATGCTCTTTAAAAATTCTGTTAAAATTTTCTTCTAACTCAGCTTTATCTAATTTATAAAAATTTTGAATAGTTAAAACAGAGTTAAAATTGTACCTGCAAAGAGTTTTTAAGGCATACATTGTTTGTCTGAAATTCCCCCTATATTTAGCTTTATCGCTTTCCAGTTCATTATAATGTGTAACTGATAATTTGAAGAAAATTTGATTTATTCCTTCTTCTTCTACTTTTTTTAAAAATCTTATTTTTTTCTCATTTAATAAGCTAGCATTTGTTGTAATACATACATTACATCTTTTTAGACAAAGCCTTAGAATGCTGTTGAAATCAGGGTGTGTCATTGGCTCAGCTCCACCTAAATATATGCAATATAGATTTTCATTTCTCGTATCATCTAAAGCTTCTTTGATTTTTTCTATTGATATAAAATCTTTTACTTGTTTTGTAATTCCAATTGAATTTCCAAATTTGATATAACAACTTGAGCATCTTTGATTGCAATTTTTTGCTGTCATTTCAATAAAGAGATTATTAAAGTCTTTCATTTTATAAACAGGGGCTTTAGTAAATGTATTTACCACTGATACAGAAGTATTGTAATCTGTTGTTGCTTCAACATTATTATCCATAAATCCTCCTTTAAATCTCAACTTTGACATGTTATTTCAGTCGAGATTAAAAAAAAATTATCAGGTCGGGTGTAAATGTATAGTCATGTGACTAGTAAAATTTTGTTCCGTGAAAATCAGTTCCGCCGGTTTGGATTAATTCTGGATATTTGTCTGCAATTTTCTTTACATCTTTTGACGAATGAAATTTTACAATTTTTCGAAATCGAGGATAAGGATAAAATACTTCTATTCCATCCAAACCGTATTTCATAAGTTTTTTAACAAGTCTTTCTAAACTAATAGCCCAGTAGCATGCCGGATGAGCTAAAACAGCAATTCCACCTGCTTCGTGGATTGCTTTTATAAGCTTTGGAACATTCCTTCTGGAAAAAAGTCTTATTAAATCACCTTCTGTTTCAGCTTTAGTTTTTGCCAGAAACGGATTTAGTGCGGGATGATTTACGTCTATGTTGTAAGCCAGAAGGTGTATGAAAACATAGCCGAACCAGCAATCAAATTCAGCACCTGTAATTAGAATTTCGTCTTTATAAATTTTGTGTCCCTCTACTGTATTATGATCGGTTATGGATATAAGTTTATACCCGTTTTTTTTAGCATTATCAATAATATCTTTAAAATCAGCTTTTCCGTCAGAGTAATTTGAATGAATGTGGAGGTTTACTCTTGCTGATACAAAATCTTCTTGTGTTAAATTTTTCATACTTATATCTTTATACTACAATGGTTTAGAAAAGAGAAGCGGAGAAATTTATGGCTAAAAAAAATAACACACCTTTGGAAATTTTTACAGAAGCAATAGGTCTGTATTTTTCTAATTTCAACAAATTTGTTCAGTATATGACATTTCCTGTTTTAGGTCAAATCGGCGGGCTTTTGTTGGTATTTTTGATTACTTATTTTTATACTCAAAATTTACCTCCGCTTATTGATAAGTTTTCTTCTCTTAATAACTTCAGTGTTTTAATATTGATATCTGTTCTGATAACTCTTCCGGGGCTTGCGATTTTCTGTAAATCTTTTTGGGAGTATTTAGTTGCTTACGGGGCAGTAAATTCTATGTATGAAAATATGCAAAAATCAGGTAGAGTTTATGATTTTGCGGCTCACACAGAATTGATAAAAAGAAGGGCGTTTGCTTTTATCGGTTTATGGTTTTTGTTTGGGATTTTTTCTACTGTAGCATTTTGCCCTATTTTCTGGGTGGTTTGTGGTATTCTTGCCGTTTATTTTGTACTTGTATTTCAGGTGTTTACGTTTGAACCTGAACTTTCACCTATCGGGTGTGTTAAAAGAAGTTTGGAATTAGTAAAAGGCCATTTTGCTTCAACATTCATGTTGATGGCATTAGCAGGAGCTCTTACTTATATTTTTATTCCGCAATTGTTTATAAAGATTTTTGAGATTACTAATATCAATGATTTTTTAGCAAAAGGAATTTTGCCAATAATTTCTCAAATTCCTATACCTGATTTGTCTCAATATAATTTAAAATCACCTACAGAATATGATATTGCAATTTTTACAGTAAAAACATTTACTGCACAAATTTTAATTCAGTATACGCTTCCTATGCGTTCAATACTTTGGTCAATATGGTATAAAGAACTTGGCGGCGGAAATTATAATAAAGAAAATACAACTTCTTCAAAAACGAAAAAAGCAAGGAAACGCCCAAGTGAAAAACTTATGGAAGAATCTCATAAGAAATACGGTAAGAAGAAGTTGGATAGAAATATTCTTAGGCGTGCGGCTGAGAAAGACGATCAGACTTAAGCTTGTATACTGTAAAAATTAATCCTTTTCCAATTTCAGTTTGCTTTTCATAATTTTGCTGAATAAAATTCATAATTTTGGAAGCATAATCTACTCCGAAGTATGAGAAGTAGTACATGGAAGTATCATAGTTGCTTATTATGATATAATCAGGTCTTTTTATATCCAAACGCTTGATAATTACATCTTCTCCGAAAGTTTCTACATATAGTGGAATAAGTGAGTAAAATTTATTATCGGAGTTTCTTGCAGTTAAAACATTCACGCCTAAACATTCAGGGTAAACGAGAATTGTATTGTTTTGTTCTGTATTTGAGAGTATATATTCTATTAGTGGTTTTATAGAATTACCATTGTAAGGAGTTGTGTAAATAGTTCCTGAATGTGTAGAAATTTTTACGTTTTTAGAAATTAGTGTTTGGATATTTTTTGCACCAAAACTTATTCCGCAAATGATTAAAACAATTAAGGTGGATTTTTTTAGGCGTTCCGGTAATAGGATAAAAATTGATATTATTGCAAAAGGTGTGAAGTAAATTCCGTAAGATTGAAGAGTAAGTGCGAAAAATATTTTCAAAGATACTAATAAAGAAGCTGCAATAAAAATTCTTTCTTTTGAGGAAAGTTCTGTAAATCTTGCAATAAACAAAATAAAAATTAGCGGAAATAAATATATAAAAATCTCTGGAGTAAATATAAAATAACAATAAACAAGTATACAAGGGTAAATAATCCAGTGTTTTAAATAATAAATAATTGCTATTGGAATAGTAAATTTTACAATATTTTCTAAGTAGATTGGAATCAGTTCTAACCTAAAAACAAGTCCTGTAACAGAATAGAACCAATATAAGGTTTTAGTCGCACTCATTGTGAGAATTAATTGGTATGAGATAAGTAAATTTTTAAATTCAACTCCCTGAATTAGTAGAGGTAAAAAGGTTACAACTATCGGTACAATTATAGCTAATAAATTTTTCCAAAGTTGTTTTTTCCCGGCGATGAAAATTAATAATGGTAAAACCATTATAAACTCATATTTGGAACAAATAGCAAAAGAATACATTAAAAAAGTAGGAATATATTTTTTATTTAAGGCAAAGTGTATTGAAGCTAAAATGAAAAATAATCCATAAAGCATACCATACGAATATGGGAAAAAACAATTAAAAACATTTGCTGATAAAACAGAGGTACAAATGAAGAATAAAACTATAAAAAATGAGTTAATTTTTTCAAAGAAAATGTTAGAGATAGCAAAAATAAAATTAGAAATTCCTAAAGTAAAAACAAGCCCTGCAAAATATAGAACAGATAATTTAACTCCAAAGATTTTGAATAATAGAGCGTTAAAAAGGTAAGAAAAAGGAGCATAAATGTTAAATATATTTTTATAAAGAATTTGTCCTTTTAGAATTTGCTCAGGAATGTAAGCTTCTCTAAAAGAATCAAAAATAATATCTCCAAATCTTCCGTATCCGATGATAAAAATGAGCAAAATAAGCAGGTTAATGGTTATTATATGCCAGTGTTTTTTTAGAAAAACTTTATTCATAAAATTTATCGTAACAAAGCTTTACAAATAAAGCAATTTTTTAACAAAAAATAACTTTATATAGATGTGTGTTAGTGAAAGGTATTTTGAAATGACAGTAAGTCCATTTACGTTAAATAATTTATATTCTCAAGGAATACTTGACTATGCTCCTTATGATTTGTGTAATTCTGGTGTAAATGTCTCATCTTTAAACGGTATTTCAAATCCGTACCTTTCAAGCGCAATGCGAGGAAATTTATACCAAAATTATAATAAGTTAGGTGATAGCTTTTCTTACAGTTCTCCATATATGCCTCAAGAAATCGGTGCAAATTCTCAAGCCGGTTTAAACGCTTGGGGTATGGGAGGTATAGGCACTCAATCACAAGTCGGATCAAATGCTTGGGGTGGGTTTGGAGATGTTAGCAGGAATGTAGATGGAGCGATATCTTTCTTTGATAGAATTCCTAAACCACTTAAGGGTATTTTGGCAGGAGTTTTAATGTTTGGATCTATAGCTCTGGCTCTTAAGAATAAAAAGAAACCTCCTGTTAGTGAAAAACTAAGTTTCTTAAGAAAATTAAACCCGATGAATTGGTTTAAGAAGAACAAAAAATTAGCATAAATAACCTTATTAAAATACCTTATTAATTAACCAAATTTATACGCCCCCTATAGGGCGTTTTTTTTGTGTTAGAATATAACTGTATGAAAAGAGTTTTATTTACCTTAATTTTATTTTTACTATCAGTCATAAGTGTTCAGGCAACCGTCGTGAATGCTGATTTGGAACAAGTTTTAGATATAGGTTTGCGTGAAAATTATGATTTAAAAATGAAGCGCATGGAGTTAAAAGCGTTTGAAAAAGATATAAAAATTGCAAACAGGCTTCAAAATCCGGAAATCCAATCAAATGTTGTGATTGGTAATGTTGCTTTAGGAAATTGCTCTCAGGCTGGAGTGAGTTTACCAATAGAAGTATTAAAGCGTGGAATTAGGAAGAAAGTTGCTCAAGAAGAGTATTCTATTAAGGAAACGGAGTTAAAACAAGCTGAACATAATTTTAAATTACAGGTCATGCAGGCTTATTTTGATATTCTATATGCAAAATCCGTTTGTAAAATTCAGGAAGAACGTTTGAAATTATTTAAGAGTTTGGTAAAAATAACAACAGATAAACCTAAATATCCTGCCTATGAGATTGATAACTTAAAGGCAGATATTCAATACGCGCAGCAACAGATAGAAGTTAACAGAGCAAAGGCAAATTTGCTTGCTAAACAATTTGAGTTAAATAAAATATTAAATATTGGCAAAGATGATGTTATGTATGACACAAAAGAGCCATCTTTATTAGGACATTGGGCTTTTTTAGATATAAAAATTCCTGAGTATAATGAGCTTGAAAAAATAGCTTTAGAATATAGTTATATTGTAAAAATTTCAGAAAAAAATATTTCAAAATCTGAAAATGAAGTAATAATGGCAAAGCGTCAAAGAGTTCCTGATGTTAGCATTGCAGGCGGTTATGCTTGGCAGGCTTACAAAAATACTACAAACAATTATGGCGGTGCTTTTGTAGGATTCGGAATGGATTTGCCAATTTTGTACAATTTTACACCTGAGATCCAAAAGGCGCAAATTTACTTGGAAAGATCGAAGGTTGGAAAATTGGCTTATGAAAATCAACTTAAATATGAATTAAAAAAAGATTATAATACTTTTAAGTATTCGGCTCAAAATATGGAGTATTCAAAGAAAATTCTTGAAGATTCTGAAAAAATCGTAAAACTTTCGACAGATGGTTATATAAGTGGTAAAAATTCTTATACTGATTTGGTAATTAATGAAAACGGTCATCAGGAGGTTTTAACCCAGTATCTTACAGCAATGTCAAGGCATTTTTATTCATATTTAGAATTAATGCAGGATATAGGGCATGAAATCTTGATAGAAGAGGATTTGTTATGATTAAGCTTGTTGCAACTGATATTGACGGGACACTTCTTGTTCCTGAGGGAAATTTTACTGAGAACGTAAAGAAGTGTGTGAAAAATCTTTGTGCTAAAGGAATTAAGGTCGTTTTGGTAACAGGCAGAATGAATGCTGCTGCAACTTTGATAGCACAAGACTTGGACTTAGATACTCCGGTTGTATCATATCAGGGTGGGCTTATAAAATATAAAGACGAAACTTTGTATGAAAGATGTTTAACTCCAGATCAGGCTCAAAAAGTTATTGATTGGGCAAATTCTGAAAATATTCATTTAAATTTGTATAATGATGATATTTTGTACTCTGAAAAAAAATGTTATGAAATTGAAAGATATTGCAACAATTTGCATACTGAATATAAGGTTTCGGCTTTTGGGGACATAAAGAAAGATAAGGTTAATAAACTTTTAGCGATAGATTACAATAATCCTGAAAAGATTGATAGGTTTGAGCGTGAGCTTCCTAAAATTTTCCCGGATTTATATATAGTAAAATCAACCCCTTACTTTTTGGAGTTTTCTAATAAAGAAGCTTCAAAATACTGTGCAGTTCAATTCCTTCAAAAATACTGGGGGATAAGTGAGGAAGAAACTCTGACGATAGGCGATCAAAATAATGATATAGCTCTTTTAAAAGCTGGTGGCGTAAGAGTTGCTATGGGAAATGCAACTGATGAATTAAAAAAAGTTGCCAATTATACAACAGATACCGTTTTCAATGATGGTTTTGTAAAGGCTATGGAAAATTTCTGTCAGTAATGGTTCGGTAAATTTTTATTCTTATTTACATTTATTAATATTTTTTTGTTTGTTTGGCAATTCCTCATATAAATTAGACTTTATAAATAAAGTGGTGTGTGTACAAGGAGTTGTTTTGATGAATAAAATAAATACTTTGCCAAGCAGTGTAAAAATGTATAAATTTTCTGCTTCAAAGAAAAATAAATCCGAAGAGGAACAAACTGTAGATACTCATAAGCTTGAGAATTCAATGACAGCAAAGGCAGATTTTATAAAAAGTCAAATAAGTTTTGCCGGAAAGTTTCGCAAGTTAGATAAGAAAGATCTTTTATTTTTAAGTACAATAGCGTCTTCCCTTGGGGTATCAGGTGTGATTTTGAATAAGTTAAAAGATGAATTATCAGATTTTTTAGACAAAAAGAATTATTCTTCAATGGGTGATTTTGGCGGTGAGGAATACATAGATGAGCAGGCAGAATTGGCAGAGAGATTCAGTAAAATCTTAAACATCGAAGAACATGATACTCAAAAGATGTTATTTCTAACAGATAAGATAATAGAAAGATGTGATTCAGGGGAAACGTATTTCCCGCAGCAAAATGCCATTAACGAAACGTCTGAAGATAGAATAGCTGAAGAAAAATTTATTGCTAAGTTAATTAAGCAAGTAGTAAATAAAGAAAAGGAAAACGATAAAAAATTAGTAGATACTTTATGTCAGACTTTTAATTTTACTGATGAAGAGAGGAAAAAAGTAGAATCTATAATTAATAAGAATTTAGAAAAACGAAATCTTGTAACTCTAAAACAACTTGATAATGATGATGGTATTGAAGCAAATACTGCGATAGTTGATGAGATTACTCAAAAACTAAATTTATCGGATTATGATAATACTCTTATTATTGCAGAATTTGCAAATCGAATTACTTCTGAAAAAGATTATATACCTGAAATTAACTCTTTAGACAGAGATGCAGAAACATCTAATAGAGATAAGTCGATTTTCAATAGTATAATGAAAAATAACAGTGTAGATTTCAATAATGCAAAAAAATTGTATCTTGCACTAAAGCAAGATGCTTATGAAAACGGATTTAAAAGTGTATTTGATTTATTCAAAAAAGAGAATAGGGGTAAAAAATTTGATTCATTAAATACTATTTTGAGTACAAAATATTTTGAAGATATTGAAGAGGATTTGTTTATTGAGTTTAGTATGGCAGCAAAAGATTTAGATAAAGCTAAATCAAAGGTTGAAGAAACTGAACAAAAGAAGAACAATAAGTATTCAATAGAATGCGCTGTAATACGTTTATTGGATGAAAAATTTAATTTTGCAAAAGATGATATTTTGAGTTTAAGACGTTATTTTTCCAGCGAAAATTTGGATTTATCAAACAATAATGATGCTTGGAAAGCTGCATATGAAATATCTGAAATATTAGCTTTGAAAGGTCAATCTGAAAATAAGATAGTAGAAGTTATAAATAAGGTGAACAATTTAACTTCAGAAGACATTGATAAATATAATTTTGAATATTGTATGCTATTGGCTTCAAAAAAATAAATTTTATTAAGAATATACAAAAGGTGGTCCGTTTTTAATTTCAAATAGAATATTATCGGCAATTATTTTGAGTTCTTCTTGAGATTTACCATTTGCTTTCTGCTTGAAAAACTCATCGCATAAAGGTTCTATTGCAGCTTCTTTTTTTGCTTTGAAGTTCCTAAGCTCTGTAGATACAAGCCTGTTTTGTAAATCGAGTTCAATTTTTGCATTATATTTTTTTACCTGAACTTCTTTTACAGCTTCTGCGGCAGCTTTGCCTCCATAGGCAAGGGCTGAAATTCCTGCAATTCCAAAAAATAAGTTTTTAAATTGCGGGTTTTTAGGATTCATTAACCAGTCATAGAAGAATGATAAGTAGTCATTAACGTGGGAAAAATATGTGATTTTGTTTCTTCCGCTTCCTCCCATCATTGGATTAACTTTTTCTGTCGCCTGATTCATGCTATCAAGTAATTTATTTAAAAATTCGGTTTTCTCTTCCGGCGGCAAATTCAGTTTTTCGACCGCTTTTTTTACTTCTTCAGGTCTTGCATAAATTGATTCCAATAAATTCTCAATTAGAAGTTTGTATGCGTCTTTTCCCGTTAAAATTTCCCCACTATGTCCCTGAATTTCTCCAATTGGCTTGTTATTATTAAAATCCTCAATTACGTTTTCTAAACCTTTTTGGGTATTTTTAATACCTTTTGATATAAATTCATCACTCTTTCTGATGTTTTTTGCAGTGTAGTAACCTAAGCCAAGTATTGATAGAAGGGTTAATCCGCCCAGTAAAAACAAACCTTTGTTATCATTTTGTTTTTGTTCACTATTCTCTTTTTTGCTTTTGAAAGCAAGTTCTTTAGAAAACATATTAGCCTTAGAAGATAGCATACTTCTTATAATTTGGATTTTTCCTGAAAAAGATTGAGTTTCTACCGCAATCAAATTCTCTTGCAAATTCTTTTGAATGTCTGCTTCCTGTTTTTTTACCCAAACTTCTTTAAATCCGTCTATAAATATTTTTCCCATAAAAGCCATAGAACCAAGTGTTATTACACCTAACGAAGCCAGAATTGTTTTTCTGTTAGGAGATTGTATCATACTAAAAATACTTTGATGAATTTCATCATTAATGCAGTGGTTTCTGGTGATTCCGGGTAGCAAATATTCTTTTGAACTTTCTAATTTCCCTTTAGAAAACTTCTTCATCATAGCGGTAAATCCGCCTAACAATCCCATTACCCCAATTGTTGCAAAGCACAAAGGAAGGAGAGGATTTACTTTTTTGTCTTCTTTTTCAAATACGCGTTCAGGCAAATCGATATTCTTATCAGAAATTACAAGTGTATCATAAGTTTCATCCAAAACCGTAGCCCTCGGACCTTCCAGCAGAGGATCTTTGACAAACGAATTTACAATAACGCCTTCTTTTACGTAGGTGTCATTTTTTTTCTGAGTATTTGTCATGTTTTTTTGGTGTCTTGAAGATTCAAGATCCAGATTGACTTTCGGTATCATCTTTTTTCTTTCTGCGTATGATTTTGTGAAGTATGGTTTTTAGGTTAAAAATCTTTTTATCTTCATCAATTTTTGTATCGTCATCTTTTGTATTGCTTCGTTTGAAAATCTTGAAGAGTCCTTCAAATTTTGACTTTATATTACTAACAAGCTCGGAAACTTTTTTTTCGACATAAGCCTTTGCTTCACCAAATATTGCATTCAATTTGTCTTGAATATCAATTAGTTTTTGTTTGATTTGAGATAGTTTTTCACCAATATTGGAAACAAAATTCAGGATAGTATTTAAACTTCTTGAGATAAATTTTATCCCGCCGACGATAGTATTAATTGTATAAGCAACAGGCTTAAAAATAAAGCTCGAAGAAATTTTGTTGGCAAATTCAAGCATTTTTTGAGCCATTTTGTCTAAATTTTGTTGAAAAGCTAATAATTGTTGTGCGTGATTGAGAAGATTTTTTTCGTGAGTTTCAATTCTTTGTTCTCTGGCTTTCATCATAGCACCAATCATTGCGCACTGATGATAACTCCATTCTCCGGCTTTTTGAGGTCTTTCTCCCAATCTGGAGCCGCCACCGCCTCCCATTCCCGAACAAATAGGACAAGCTGAGGGTGACATTCCGTGCGGACATGTCCCTGCATTAACTTTTCCTGCTCCTGCTGATATTCCTGCCAAATTAAAAAACTTCCTTTTCTGCTATATTTTGCCGCAGTAAAAGAAAGCTACTTACAAAACTGTGACTCGCAGTATTGTTTTAAGATTAGCCCCCACCCTAACCCTCCCCCTACGAAGGGAGGGGACGAAAGCTCTTTGAGCATTCTGACTTTTACAGCTGCGGCACAGTCACGGAATTTCACCGTTGTTTCCTCGTATTCGGTTTTATTTAATAGTATGATAATCAGAATTTGTTGTCAAAATTTTGTTATATAATATTCTTATTATGCTAGTCAGAAATTTTTATATAAAAGATATTGCAAATATTGCAGGGCCTATTATTTTAGGTAATTTAGGATTTATTCTAATCGGTGTTGGCGACGTTATTGTTGCAGGAAGATACTCAACTGATACGCTTGCAGCAGTTAGTCTTGCAACCGCTATTATAAACTGTATTATGATATTTGGAATAGGGATTCTAACCAGTACTTCTGCCGTTTTATCTAATTACCGAGGAGCGGGCAAGGAGGCTGAAAGATATTTTTATCCTTCTATAAAATTTGCGGCTATTCTTTCGGTAATAATGTCTATTGCTATAGCTGCATTTATTCCTCTAATTGATAAATTCGGCTTTGAGGCAAAATTGGTTCCTCTAATCAAGGATTATTTTTGGATTACGGCTTTTTCTGTCTTTGGTGCTTATATTCATTGTGTTGTAAAAGAATTCTTGCAAGCTTTTGAAATTGTTGTTTTCCCAAATATTCTTACCGTTATTTGTATTTTTGTGAATGTCGGTTTGAATATTCTATTCGCTTTCGGGTGGGGAGTTATTCCTGAGATGGGAACGGCAGGGCTTGCTCTTGCAAGTTTAATTACAAGATACATTATGGGTATTGTACTTTTGATTTATTGTTACAAAAAAATTAATATTAAGCACCACAAGGACAAAAACTTTTATAAAGATATGTTGAAGGTTGGTGTTCCGGCTTCACTTGCGGTTATGATAGAATTTATCGGATTCAATGCAATTACTGTTATTTTAGGTAGAATATCAGGAATTTATGCTGCGGCTCAAAATATTGTATGTACTCTAACAAGTGTTTCGTTTATGGTACCGCTTGCAATTTCAAACGCTACGGCAGTTAAAGTTGGGTTCGCAAATGGGGCAAGGTACTTTAAATCCCTAAAAACTTACGCATTTACAGGTATTGCAATGTGCGTAATTTTTATGGCTTGTTCAGCTATTATTGTCGGTATATTCCCTGATTTTCTGCTAAGTTTGTTTACGACGGATGAGGAGCTTGTAAAAGTTTGTATTCCTGTTGTTTATATGCTGTGTGCTTTCCAAGTATTTGACGGACTTCAGGTAGCTCTTGCGGGTGTATTTAGAGGAATTAAGCAAACTAATGTCGTTATGATATCGAATTTTATTTCTTATTGGTTGATATCTATACCTTTGGGGTGTTTGCTGGGGTTAAAGTATAAGCTTAATTTGCTCGGTTTTTGGTATAGTCTTTGTGTTTCTGCTATTGTTTTGTGTACAATAATGTTGGTTACAATGCTTAGAAAATTCAAGAATGAGTATAAGGAGATATCATGCCGCACTTCTTTATAGGAGAAAATAATGAAAATGAAGTATCTGATAATGAGATTATAATCAGGGATACAGAAAATTATAGGCATATAGCGCGCTCTTTGAGAGCTAGGTGCAGGGAGAAACTTCTTCTTATTGATAACAAACAAATCCAGTACGAAACAATAATTAGAGAGATTAATTCAAAAGAAATAAAATGTGAAATTATCAAATATTACCCATCAAAAAGGGATTTAGAATTTGATTTATATTTGGCTCAAAGCCCCCTGAGGAGTGATTCTCAACTTACTGTAATGGAAAAAGCTACTGAGCTTGGAGTAAGAGGAGTTTATCCGGTATTCACGGATAATTGTGCGCTTAAGGTTGATAAACGGGAAAAGTGGCAAAAGGTTATGTATGAAGCTTCAAAACAGTGCGAAAGGGCAAAAATTCCTACGTGTTATCCTGTTACTACATTTGAAGAACTTTTTAACCCAAATACTTCCCCCTTTGATAGAATTATAGTTTTTGCAGAACGCTCTTCAGAGAAGAGTTTAAAGCAGTATTTGAGAGAAAATCCTGTTAAAAAATCTGAAAAAATACTTGTAATAATAGGTCCTGAGGGTGGTTTTTCAGAAAGAGAATTTCAGTATTTTATAGATAAAAATTTACCTCTTATCAGTCTTGGGGAATTAATATTAAAAGCTGATACAGCAGTTATTACAGCCTTAGGAGATATAATTTATGAATATCAGGGATGATGTTGTACTGGCTAATATTCATGAAGGCTATCTGGTGGGTGGAGCAATAAGGGATTTGTTGCTTGGGAAAAATACTACTGATAGAGATATCACGATAAGGAATGCTGAAATATTTGCAAAGAAAATTGCGGATGATTTTAAAGGAACTTTTATTGTACTGGATGAAGTTAATAAAATTTATCGTGTGGTTTTGGCAGATAAAGTTAATTTTTTTGATATATCGGAGCTTCAGGGCGAAACTATTGAAGAAGACTTGAAGAGGCGAGATTTTACGATAAACGCTATTGCTTATGATTTAAAAAATGATAACATTGTTGATGTAACTGGCGGTGTAAGTGATATTGAAAATAAGGTTTTGCGCCATATAGATGACAAAAATTTTGAAGAGGACCCTTTAAGAATTCTAAGAGCATTCAGATTTTTAGCTACAACAGGTTTTGAAATGACTTCAGAGCTTGAAAACGCTATTAGAAATTATTTGCCGCTTGCGATGAAACCTGCAAAAGAGAGAATTCATTATGAAATAATGAAACTTTTTGGGGGAGAATACACCTCATCAGCTCTTTTAAAGATGGATGAATTTGGATTGTTAGAACTTATATTTCCTTGTATAAAAGATATGAAAAAAGTTCCGCCAAACACTCATCATCACCTGGATTTGTTTCATCACGTAGTTGAGACTGTAAGACAAATTGAAATAGGTTATTCAAATGCACCAAAAGAAGTCAGAGAACATTTAGATAAGATAGATTTTGGCGGATTTCCCAGAATAAATCATCTAAAGATTGCAGGATTTCTGCACGATATCGGAAAATTTTCGACTTGGACTATTGAGCCTACTGGAAGGCATCGTTTTATAAAACATGATGATGTCGGTTCCAAGATGGCTGTTCCGCTTCTTAGAGAATTAAAATTTTCAAAAAAACAAATTGAATATATAACATCTATGATAAAATACCATATTTATCCCTCAAATGTGATATTATCTCCAGATTTTAATGAAAAGGTGAAAATGCGCTACATTAGAAAAATGGGAGATAATGTAATTGATAATATAATGCTGGCTTTTGCTGACAGGTTGTCTGCACGCGGGGTAGATGTAACAGACGAGATGGTTAACGCAAATTTAAGCGGACTAAATACGCTTTTAAATTTTTATCTGGAAAAACGTGAAACACTTGAGCCGTTACCAAAACTCCTTGACGGAAACGAAATAATGAGTATACTGGATATACAACCATCACCGATACTGGGAAAAATCGTTAATGCTCTATATGAAGCTCAACTAAACGGGGATATTGTGACAAAAAAACAAGCAAGAGATTTTATAAAAGATTTTTATAAAGGCTGTATTTAACAAAAAAAAGAACTACAAAAAATTTGCAGTTCTTTTGTATATATAACTCTTGTTCTACTATTCAGCAGCAGCTTCGGTATTGCTAGCTTCAGCCTCAGCTTTAGCAGCTTCTTCTGCTGCTTTTTTAGCTTCTTCTTCAGCAGCTTTCTTTGCTTGTGCTTTCTTAGATAATTTAACAACTTCAGATTTTTTGTAATTTAATGTTCCGTCATCATTACAATTTGTTATTAAATATTTAACTGTATCAGTAGGTTGAGCACCTTTAGAAATCCAAGCTAAAGCACTTTCCTTATTAAGCTTCATTTCTTTAGTCTTAGGGTTGTAATGTCCTAATTCTTCAACTGGTTTACCTTCTCTCTTTGTAGTAGAGTTGATAACAATTATTCTGTAAGTTGGAGCTTTCTTAGCACCTAATCTTTTTAATCTGATTTTTAACATTTTTTAATTCCTTCTTTTTTCTATCTGGGAGAGGCAAACTTGACTATTGCATCTCCTCTTCTAACACCTAAGAATCAAGCCGCTATTCTTAGTTTAGATAAGCTTAAGAGGATACAACTTATCCAATTATAAATAACCACAAACAAATACAATAATCAAGAGCTTTTGTAACAATATTAACTGAGAAAATCTTCTTCAGCCAGCCATTCTACAAGAGGTTTATCATTCCCGAAAAATATATTGAACTGTTTTTCTACCTTAGGTGTTATTAGAACCTTTCTTGTTATATTATATGCAGCAGGTTCTGTACCATCAGGAGCTTTAGATGCTATTATGTGCTTTTCTTTGTCATAAACATTTGCATAGTTTAAATCTAAATTCACACAGAATGGAATTCTTTTTTTGTCCTTATCATCGTAGGAAATTAATCCGAATGTTCTGCAAATTACCCCTCTCGCCTTGTAAACAGTACACCTGTTATTTACTAAAAACGGGCATTCGTACATTTTTTCTCTGGATTTTTTTAACAAAGTGATGATATTTTCAGTTACTTTATCTCTTAAATCAGCTTCAAGCTCATTATAAGTAAGCATTATATACACATATTCCAATTCTGAAAGCGGATATTCTCCTTCTTTGCAGCAATATGCACATCCTTCTTTGCATTTTATAAAAGGCTTTTGAGCCTCAAACATTTTAGCAAGCTTCTTGTCGAGAAATTCTAAATATTCTCTATACCTGGTTATCATTTTGTTTCATCCTGGATCTTCTAATTGTGATATCTTTTTTTCTTTCTAACTTATTATAAAGTTGTGAATTAATTTCACCACCGATGAGTATTAAAATAGAAGTATAATAAAGCCACATCATCATAACGGCAAAGCCAGCAATTGTTCCGTAAACAAAGTTGTATGTATGCAGATTATTGATGTAAACCGAAAATAGCCAAGAACCGAGCAGCCAAGATATGCAGAAGAAAAAAGATCCCGGAAGAGCACTGTGTCTTCTGAGTTTTTCATCTCCGCTAAGATCAGGTAATATGTAATAACTCAAATATGCCATTATAAATAATGTTAAAAATGCGATAGGCCAACGTACAAAAAGCATTATATTAGCAAAATGTTGAGTCATTCCGATATATGAAACCAAAAATTTCATAATGACTTTTCCGAATACAATCAGAGTTATACTGAGAAATAAAACACAAGTATTTACAAAAACCATAATCAAGGCAAGAAGTCTGGAGTAGAAGAAATTTCTGGTTTCTTTGACTTTGTAAGCTCTGTTTAAGCCTTTTGCAACAATAGCCACCGTATTAGTAGATAAGAATAATGTTATACAAAACCCTAATACAGCTACTAATCCACCCTTCTTGAAGAAAAATACTTCATTTAAAACAGTATTAACAACATTAAGTACGTCATTAGGCATAATACTTTGCATGAATATAAAAATAGGTTGCATAAAGTATTGTTTGCCGATGTATCCGAAAAGAGCCGTCAAAAAGAGTATAAAAGGACAAATTCCTATACAAAGCATAAATCCCATTTCCGATGCCATACCGAAATAGTCATGCTCAATAACCGATTTAATAATATTTCTGAGTGTCTTAAATTTATACTTCACAGCTTTATTTCTTTCAGCAATTTTTCAATCGCATCTTCTACATTTGCCTTAATCGTGCATCCGGCAGCAAAAGTATGTCCGCCGCCGCCAAATTTTGAACAAATATTTGCGACATCAACCCCTTTGCTACGCATAGATATTTTAGTTAGTTTAGTATCAACTTCCTTTGCTACAAAAGAAACTTCTGTAGTGTCTATAGCTCTCAAGGTTTCTGCGAGTCCGTCTGTATAATCGTCCCCTGCCGAAAACTTTTCTAAATCTTTTTTGTAAACAGTGGTGTAGGCAATTTTGTTATCATTTAAATAAGTTGCCTTATTTATGCAATAGTTTTGAAACATAACGAAATTTTTTGACTTTGTTTCATAACACATTTTGTAAATATAATTAGGATTTGCTCCAAAATCAACCAAATCGGCGGCAGCTCTGAGTGTTTTAGAAGAAGTATTTTCGAATCTAAAATTGCCCGTATCAGTCATAATTGCTGTGTATAAACAAATAGCCGAATCCTTATTAAAATTCCAATCTTCATCTTTAAAACAATCGAACAAAACTTCTCCGCAAGAGCTTGCATTAGGGTTAATTATCTGATAATCTCCAAAACCGGGATTAGTCTTGTGATGATCAATATTTATGGTACATTTTGCTTTATCAAACAAAATTTTAGAGTCCATAACTCTGTCAATCGCAGCAACATCAAGAGTTATGACTAAATCATAAACAAGTGATTTATCAAAATATCTTTGTGCTTGGTAGATATTAGGAATAAATTTGTAGTTGAAAGGAATATTTGAAACTACATTCATATCAACTTTCTTTTTAAAACGATTGTAAATCATACTGTAAAGTGCACACATAGAGCCCAATGTATCTCCATCAGGGTTCATGTGAGATAATAGCAGTATCTTATTAGAATTTTTTATGATATCATTTAAGTTACAATTCATAATAAAGATGATAACACAAACAATGAAAAAAGTTCTTTATACAGATTTTGAAGGGGTAGATTCGGTAATAAGTTCTATGATGGATAATCCGCAGCTTAAGAAGGCGATTACGCGGACAAATCTCATAAACTTTTGGGACAAAATTTTACCTGTAAAGTTTAAGGGAAAATCAAAACCTTATTCTATGTTACCGGGCTACGTTATGGTGATTGCCTGCGAGAACCCTATAGTTGCACAAGAACTTTCATTGTATAAAGTGATTTTGTTAAAAAAGTTCGAACCTTACTTAAAGTCGTTAAGAATGAAAGTTAATGATTTTAAGTTTGATCCTAAAAAATGGATTATAGAATAAACAACAAAAATAATGTTTTTATGATATTATGTTCGTAATTGGAGAGGATAAACATGATAAATTTTTTACTAAAGCTTTTAGGCGATGCAAATGAGAAGAAAGTTAAAAAAATCTCAGGAATAATTGACCATATAAATTCTTTAGAGCCTGAATTTGAAAAACTTACAGACGAGGAGTTACGCGCAAAAACAGACGAATTTAAGGCAATTTTGGCAAAACGCCCTACATCTGATAATGAAAAAGCAGATAGACTTCTGGAAAAAGAAGCTTTAGATAAAATTCTTCCCGAGGCTTTTGCGACCGTTAGAGAAGCCGGCAAGCGTGTATTAAACATGCGTCACTTTGATGTCCAGTTAATTGGCGGGTACTTCCTTCATAACGGTCATATCGCAGAGATGAGAACAGGTGAAGGTAAAACTTTAGTAGCAACTCTTGCTGCTTATCTGAACGCACTTACGGGCAAAGGCGTTCACGTTGTTACGGTAAACGATTACCTTGCAAAACGTGACAGCGAATGGATGGGGCAGATTTATAAATTTTTGGGACTTAGTGTAGGCGTTATTCTCTCCAATCAGCACGACGCAGATGAATTTAACAGAAAAAGAGCCGCTTATGCCTGCGATATAACTTACGGCACAAATAACGAGTTTGGATTTGATTATCTTAGAGATAATATGGCATCATCTAAAGATATGCTTGTTCAAAGACCATTTAATTATGCAATTATTGATGAAGTTGACAGCATTTTAATAGATGAAGCAAGAACTCCGCTTATTATAAGCGGACGTGTTGAAAAGTCTGCAGACACTTATACATTGATGGCAAAGGTTGCTCCTCAGCTTGAAAAAGATAAGGATTACGAAGTTGATGAGAAGAATAAAAATGTTATTCTAACCGAAGATGGAATTGACAGAGCTCAAGAAATTATTGGCTGCAAAGACTTATTTGATATAAATAATCAGTATGCCCACGATTTGTTGAATGCACTAAAGGCAAAAGAATTGTTCATAAAAGACACTGATTATGTAGTAAAAGATGGCGAAATAATGATTGTTGACGAGTTTACTGGTCGTTTAATGCCGGGCAGACGCTGGTCAGACGGTTTACATCAGGCAATAGAGGCAAAAGAATGTGTAGAAATTCAAGATGAAACCCAAACTTTAGCAAGCATAACTTTCCAAAATCTATTCAGATTATATCCTAAACTTTCAGGTATGACCGGTACTGCTATGACAGAAGAAGCAGAGTTTGGTAAAATTTATAACTTAGAGGTTACGGTAATTCCTACAAACAAGCCTGATATAAGAATAAACTATCCTGATGTAATTTATAAAACCGAAAGGGCAAAGTATAACGCTGTTGTAAATGATATTATAGAGCAGCACAAGTTGGGACGTCCTGTTCTTGTCGGTACTGTAAGTATAGAAAAATCTGAATATATATCTTCTTTATTGAATAAAAAGGGCATAAAGCATAACGTTTTAAATGCAAAACAGCACGAAAAAGAAGCATATATAATAGCCCAAGCAGGAAGAGTTGGAGCTGTAACTATTGCAACCAATATGGCAGGTCGTGGTACAGACATTCTGTTGGGTGGTAACGCTGAATTCTTGGCTAAGGAAGAGTTGGAAAAGCATAATATAACTCTGGAAAGTCCGAATTATGAAGAATTGAAAGAATCCGCACTAAAGAATGCCAGAGCAATAACAGAGCAGGAACACGCAAAGGTTGTAGAATTAGGCGGTTTGCATGTAATAGGAACGGAAAGACATGAATCTCGAAGAATTGACAATCAATTAAGAGGCCGTGCTGCTCGTCAGGGAGATCCGGGTTCTACAAGATTTTTCTTATCTCTTGAAGATAACTTAATGAGAATCTTTGGCGGAGATAAAATTACAGGTTTAATGAATATGCTAAATGTTGAAGAGGATATGGCTATAGAATCTTCTTTAATATCAAGACAAATTCAATCTGCTCAAAAGAAGGTAGAAACTTACCATTTTGATATTCGTAAAAACGTTCTTCAATATGATGATGTAATGAATATTCAGAGAGAAAAATTCTATGCACAAAGAAGAAAAGTTCTTGAAGGCAAAGATTTGAGAAGTGATATAGAGTATATGATAGATAAGGAAATTGATAGGCTTTTAAAGAGTTATATAACTCCTGAAATGAATCCTGAGGAGTATATTCCTGAAGATTTACAAACTCTGATAAAAGAATTGCACTCAAATATTCCTCAACTTTCATATATAACTGTTGATGATATAAAGAATTTGAGATATGCAAGAATTTACGATTCTTTAAAAGAGGCTGCTCAAAAAGCATACAAAGAGCACGAAGAGGAAATTGTCGGGTTCTATAATTCTATTTCTGAACAGTATGATCCTTCGTTTGTAAAACAAGAGGTATTCTCTGAAAACAATATAATGAGAAGCTTAGAAAGAGATATTCTTCTAAGAGTCGTTGATACTCAATGGATAGATCATTTGCATAACATAGATATGTTAAAAGACGGTATCGGTTTAAGAGCATACGGACAAAAGGACCCGTTAATTGAGTACAAAAAGGAAGCGTATGATCTGTTTAATAAAATGATGTATGAAATCCAAAGTAATACCGTTAAATACCTCTTTAGGGCAAAATTTGGAATTCAATTTGTATCAGACGAAGATAATGTGGTGTAAATTTTCTCAAACAAAAAGCCGCAATCTTTTGCGGCATTAACTCTCGTTAGATAAAGGAGTGGAGGAGAAAATAAAGAAAAGAGATTATTTATATTTATTTAATACCACATTTTATATATTTATAACATAAACAGTATATATTTTTACAAAAATTAACATTTCAACTCAAAAATGTTTGTAGTATAATAGTTGTGACACACTTGTGGTAAGGAATTACATCCTTAATTCAAGTAAGGAGAGGATTGTTATGATTAATGTAGCTGTATGTGGTTCAAACGGAAAGATGGGACAAGAGGTTATAAAGGCTGTAACCGCTTCAGACGACATGACATTAGTTGCAAAAATAGATATAAAGGATGGAGAGTTTGCAACAATTAAGGATGCAAAAGACTCTGTTAGAATAGATATTTTAATAGATTTTACTCAACCGAAATCAATATATGAAAATGCTCTGTATTGTTTGAATAATGGTATAAATATTGTTGTAGGCACAACAGGTTTAAGTGATGAGCAGATTAGTGAATTAAAGACATTATCGGAAAAAGAAAAATTAGGGTGTTTTATAGCTCCGAATTTTTCTACAGGTGCTGTTTTAATGATGAAGTTTGCTCAAATTGCTTCAAAATATTTTCAAAATGCGGAGATAATAGAACTTCATCATAATCAGAAAAAGGATGCTCCGTCAGGAACAGCTGTTAGGACTGCACTAATGATGTCAGAAGAGAATTCTGATTTTACAAGGGATAATTGCCCGGAAGTAGAAACTATAGAAGGTGCAAGGGGTGCAGAATCTTATAATAACATACATATTCATTCAGTGAGATTGCCAGGATACATTGCTTCACAAGAAGTTATATTTGGAGCCGGCGGACAAATTCTTACCATAAGACACGATTCAATGAATAGGGAATGTTACATGGATGGTGTACTTAGAGCTGTTAGATATCTAAATGAAAATCACAAATTTATTTACGGATTGGATAAAATAATTTAATTTTCTTGTTTGGGATAAAAGCTAATAAAGAGGAAATGAATGAGAAAACCAAGAATAGCAATTTTAGGCGCAACAGGTGTTGTGGGAAGAGAAATCACAAAAATTACGGAAGAATTAGGAATTGAGTATGAAAGTATCAAATTTCTTTCCAGTTCAAGAAGTGCCGGCAGTAAGATAACTTTTAGAGGTAAAGATTATACAGTAGAGGAAGCGAAACCTGAAGTTTTTGATAATGTAGATATCGTTATGGCATCTGCGGGGGCTTCTACAAGCAAGTTGTTTGCTCCGGAAATTGTAAAGCGCGGTGGATTGATTATTGATAATTCTTCAGCTTTTCGAATGGAAAAGGATGTACCTCTTGTCATAGCAGGTGTAAACGATGAGGATTTAAGAAATCATAAAGGCATTATAGCCAATCCAAATTGTTCTACTTCTCAATTAATGTTGGTTTTGGAACCATTGAAAAAATTTGGGATAAAAAGACTCATTGTTTCAACTTATCAAGCTGTATCAGGTGCGGGCTTGGCAGCAATAAATGAACTTAGAGAAGATACAATCTCAAATTTGGAAGGAAAACCTTTTGAAAATAAATGTTTCAAAAAGCCTATCTCTTTCAATGTAATACCGCAGATAGATGTTTTTTGCGAAAACGGATATACAAAAGAAGAGATGAAAGTCGTAAATGAAACACGAAAGATTTTGCATTTGGATGATAAAACTATGATTTCTTGTACAGCAGTGAGAGTGCCTGTGTTTAACGGACATTCAGAGGCTGTAGATATAGAATTTGAAGAAGAAGTATCTCCAGAGAAAGTTAGGGAAATTCTAAAAAGTTCTTATGGGTTAAAGGTAATTGATAATCCTACAGACTATGCTTATCCAACAACAAGGGATGCAAGTGGTGTAGATCCTGTTTTTGTAGGTAGGATTAGAAAGAATTTAGCTTTTCAAAACGGAATTACACTATGGTGTGTAGCGGATAATTTAAGGATAGGAGCAGCATTGAATACTGTAAGAATTTGTAAAAGGGTTATAGAGATGGGGTTATATTAATTATGAATGTGAAAAAAATATCAAGCGAGTTAAAGATAAAACCTACAAACAGAAAGATGAAAGAGGTAAAGAAGGCCATTAGTGAAGTAAGTGGATTGCCTAAAGAAATGCCATTGGAAAAGAAAATATATTTGTGTCCAATGTCAGAAACATTTGAACGTATAAAAGATAAAATACAGATAAAAATACAGGAAATGCGAGGATATAAGTAGTTGGGAAAACTTGTTTCGCAGAAAGAAATAATAGAGATTGTACAAGAAGGGCATTCTCAGGGGAAAACCTTTTCGGCAACGAACGGTTGTTTTGATATATTGCATGTGGGGCATGTAAGATACCTTAAAAAAACTAAGGAACTTGCGGACTACAGCATAGTTATGTTAAATTCAGATAGCTCCGTAAAGCAAATAAAGGGCAACGATAGACCTATAAATTGTGAGGAAGATAGAGCAGAAGTATTAAATGCTTTGAGCTCAGTTGATTATGTGGTATTATTTGAAGAGAGGTCTCCGGCAAAACTACTGGAAGCTATAAAGCCTGATATATATACAAAGGGAGCGGACTATACACTGGATACCCTTCCAGAACGCGAGATTGTAGAGAGGAATAATATAAAGGTGGAGTTTATAGAATTCGTGGCCGGAAAATCTACAACTAATATTATAAATAAGTGTTTGAAATAGTTATATAAGGAGTTCATTATGAAAACTTTTACGTTGGAACAAATTGCACAGATTACAGGTGGAATGCTTTCAAAAGCTCAAGATGTAGCGATAACAAGGATTGCGCCTCCTCTATTAGCAGATGAAAATACTTTAGCTCTTGCTCTTGGAGAAGATGAAATTAATAATTTAAGTAAAACAAAAGCAAAGGCAGCTCTTGTTCCTTTGGGAGTAAATATTGACGGATATTCGACAATAGAGGTAGAAAGACCTCGTTTGGCAATGATGAAGTTGATAACAATGTTTTATGAAGCTCCGCATGTAAATTCAGGAATTCATCCGACAGCAACAGTTCATCCATCAGCAAAAATTGGTGAAAACGTTTCCTTAGGTCCGAACGTTGTTATAGGTGAAAATGCTCAAATAGGTGATAATACAAAGATTTTAGCTAATGGTTATATAGGAAATGGTGCAATAATCGGAAAAGATTGTTTCTTCCATCCTTCTGTATGCATAGGCGATAGAGTAAAAGTTGGTGATAAAGTTATCTTACATCACGGAGTTTCTCTCGGTGCTGATGGGTTTAGCTTTGTTACAGAAAATCCTAATAATATAGAACAAGCTCGTAAAGATGGTGAAATTAAAGAAAATGATGTAGAACAAGTTATCTTCAAAATCCCATCAATAGGTTCAGTAGAGATAGGCAATAATGTTGAGATAGGTGCAAATACCGCAATAGACAGAGGTACAATTGAAAATACAGTTGTAGGTGATAATACAAAAATCGATGATTTGGTAATGATAGGTCATAACTGCCGCATTGGTAAAGGTTGTATGATAGTATCACAGGTAGGTATTGCAGGCAGCTGCGTAATCGGAGATAGAGTTGTTATTGCAGGTCAAGCAGGTCTTGCAGATCATATAAGTATTGGAGATGATACAATTATTGCTGCTCAAGCCGGTGTAACGAAAAGTTTCCCAGCAAAATCAATTGTAGTTGGGGCTCCTGCTGTTCCTAGAAAAGAATTTATTAAACAGCTTAAGATTATGAAAGATGCCGGTGACTTGATTGCAAAATTTAAAAAATATGAGCCGCTTTTACGCTCTTTTGAGGAAAGTGTAGCTTCTAACGAAACTGTTGCTAAGTAGTCTTAATTAAAGTAATAAGAGGTTTTAAAAGAATATAGACAATGGGTACAATAAAAACTGAAATAAAAACTTCCGGTAAGGGGTTAATGAAAAATAAGAATTGTGAAGTTGTAATTAAGCCTTCCGGCATGGGAAAAATTCGAATTTTTTCAAAGGGTGCAGACGCTCCATTTAGCGTGTGTATAGAAAATCTATATTCGACAGACCATTGCGTAACTTTATGTAGCAAAGAGCATAGAACGCTTTTGGGCGATTATAAGTATAAAGTAATGCTCTGTGAACACTTTATAGCTGCCTGTGCTATAACTGGAATAGATTCAATAGATGTATACTTGTCAGAAACTGAAATGCCAATATTCGACGGTAGTTCAAAGGTGTGGGTAGATTTATTCCAAAAAGCCGGTATTGTAGATGTTTCTAAAGATTTGTATACTGTAAGTGAGCCTGTTTATTACTTAAATGGCAAGACGAGTTTAATAGTGGTTCCAGATAAAGAATTAAGGATTACTTATTCTGTAAATTATGACCATCCTGATCTGAGGGAAAGATGGGTTACAATGGATAATAACAACCTTAATGAAATAATAGAGGCTAGAACCTTTGGGTTCTATAAGGATCTTAAAAAGTTCCAAATGCTGGGATTTGCTAAAGGTGTAACCATCGAAAATACAGTGGGTTTAAAAGATGAAGGTTATACAACAGAATTGCGAACAAAGGACGAACCTATAAAGCATAAGATTTTAGATTTATTGGGTGATTTTTATTTAACAGGGGTGTCCCCTCTGAATATGAGAGCTCAAATTTTAGTTAAGGAAGCCGGACATGCGGTTCATACGAAAGTTGCACAAATTTTAAAAACAAAGTTGGTAAAAATATAAAAGGAGAGATTTATGACAGAACAAATAGGGGTAAAAATAGGTGTAAACGCAGAAGGTGAAGATATTTTATCTTTTGATACGATGCAAATAATGGAAATGATTCCTCACAGATATCCATTCTTATTAGTAGATAGAATTACAGAATGTGTACCAGGAAAATATGCAAAAGGTTACAAAAATTTGACAATGAATGAAGAATTTTTCCAAGGTCATTTTCCAGGAAATCCTGTAATGCCAGGTGTACTTCAGCTGGAAGCTTTGGCACAATGTTCAGCTCCGGTTTTAATGTGCTTACCACAATATAAAGGTAAGTTGACACTTTATGCAGGGGTTGATAATGTAAGATTTAAAAATATCGTAAGACCTGGTGATAGATTTGAAATGGTTATCGAACTTATAAAGGCAAAAGGTCCTATTTGCAAAAGCCACGGTGTAGGTTACGTAGACGGCAAAGTTTGTATAGAAGCAGATATGACCGTTGCATTAAAATAAATAATTAAAAAGGAGCTTTTAACGAAAAGCTCCTTTTTTTGTGCTTAAAATTAATATTTTAAGCGCCGATCTTTTCCAACATAACAACAGCTTGAGCCTCAATAGCTTGCTTATTTCCTACTGCATCCAGGTGTTCTTTTGTTTTAGCCTTAATAGATACATCCATTTGATCTAATCCTAAATATGGTGCTAAAATAGCCTTCATTTGAGGAATATAAGGCATAAGTTTTGGTTCCTGTGCTATGATATTTGTATCAATATTGCTAATCCAATATCCCTGAGCTTGAACTTTATCACAAACTTGTTTTAGCAGCAGCAAACTGTCAGCGTCCTTAAATCTGTCATCAGTATCAGGAAATAACGTCCCAATATCATCCATCGCAAGAGCGCCTAAAAGAGCATCAATGATAGCGTGAACAAGCACATCGGCATCTGAATGACCATCTAAACCTTTTTCAAAAGGTATTTTAACTCCGCCAATTATTAAAGCTCGCCCTTCGACCAGCTTGTGTATATCATACCCCAGACCTATTCTATATTGTTGTTCTGACATAAAAACCTCGCCATATACATCCTATATATATATTATACCACATGTAAGAGATGTAATAACATAGACTTAATATTTCTTAACAAAAGTAAACCAAAAAGGCAATTTTTGGAAGTAGATATACTTTATATATATGTAAGAGATAAATAAGAGAGATAAAAAAGATGACAGCAACATACGATGCAATAGAAAGAAATAAAAAACCGGCAGGAGCTATAGAAATCCCAGAAGATTTTCAATTCTACTACTTAAAGAAACAAGACAGACAAATGAGATTTAATAACGGTGGAGATCCAATCTATGCAGTATTTGATAAAATCGACAACAGACCTCTTTCTAAAATCGCAAGAGATTTTGTTAGAGAATTAAAAGATGATTCAATCAGATTTATCTCTACTTTACTTAAATAAGAGCCAAGTGCTACATAAGTAGTTTCACAAAAACTCTTATATTTGAAAAATTACCCCCATCTTACATCTTACAAAAATTTTTCAGCCCCGATTAGGGGCTTTTTATTATATGTTGAAACTCTTTCTGGAGCCTTCTTCGTGGTATAAACCGCCACCACAAATTGTTTCAACGACTTTGAGCACAAACTCTCTCGACGCATCAGAGGAGTTAAGGAAAAATTCTCTATTAGCTAGGTGTCTTATTTTGAAAATGGAATTTTGAGTTTTGTCAGCAGGAACGAAAAGAGATGCGACTTCTTTATCCAACAGAATTTGCATCATTTCATTTCTGGATTTAATACCATCCATTAATTCATTATAGTTTCCATTTATAGCCATAATACGACCTGAAAACATAGGAGGAGCACTTTCTCTATACAATGCTTGTGGCTCATAGTTGCATCTTGTTGTAAGGCTTATTGTATGCCATAAAATATTAATGATAACAACAGTTTTTTCTTTATCGTGTTCAACATAAATGTTTTCAGTAGTAACCCCTCTAGCAGCAAATGATTGTTTCAGCGAATCTGCAGTAGCTTTAAGATTTTCAATCATTTCAGCAAAAATTTCGGTTGTATTCATTGTCGCATGTTGATAATCCAAAAATTGTTTATACATGTGACTGGAAACAAGCCCTATTCTCTCTTGGATAAGTGTGGATTTTCTGAAAGAAGTTTCCATATTGTTGAAATTTTCGTAGCCTTTACTCAAAATTAAAAGCCTCCTTATATAATTGTACACTCAAAAGTATGTCATTGTAAACAACAATATATTAAGTTTTGTAACGATTTTCCGACAAAAGTGTTATAAATTTGAAAAATGTGGAATTAAGTAAATATAAGATAGAGTGGTAGGTATATTCACTAGTGTGATTATATTTGCTACAGAAAGGAGTCTTAACAATGGAAGTATTAAATTTGGTATTATTCGGTTGTGTATTCTATCTTGCATTGATAGGTATTCCGACACTTTGTGAAAAAAAGGGAAAATAGGATATTAGTTTGAAACAAGTCTTGAAAGCTCGCCATTTTCAGTCGCGAGTGTAAGCTTTTGCTCTTCTGATTTGAAATCAATAGAGTCAAGCTCAAGTAGTTTTGCTGTTTCTATAAATAATTTTTCAAACAGAATGTATAGAATTTTGGCTTGATTGTTATATTTTTGTAACAGAGCAAGGGTGTCATTTATGATGATGATAGCTTTTTCGTATTGTTTATCTGAAATGTACATTTTTGCAATGAAGTATTTAGCAAGAGTTTGTATGTTGAAAATTGCCGATTTTTCTGCCTTTTCAAGAACATCATTGTAAATAAATTCAGCCTTCTGTTTTATTCCTATGTTTGCATAAGAATATGCGATTAATAGATCGCAAAACATTTCAAGCTGGGTTTGGTGAATATTTGAAGCAAGAAGCTTTGCTTGATAAATGTTTTGAGCAAAAGTTTTGTATTCCCCTTTGTGAGTTTCAAATTCTTGAATTATTAGATAGATTACTTTAGAAAAACTGGAGGCATTCTCTACATTTGATGTTGAGAATGATTTTCCGTTTAAGTAATCTTTAAGAGTTATGATACATTCTCTGTCAGGTAAATCTGTGTTAAGCGCTTTTTGTACAGAATCAAAAAATGAGTCAAGATCCTTATCTAATAAAAACAGTTTTGCAAAGGCAACCAGTCTAAAAGTTTCCAATATGTGTTCAACGAATAAATTGGTAGAAAAACTCGCAGGTTTTATTTTATCAATGATATCTGGAGTCAAAACATCAAGCAGGTTGTTTGCAATTTCTGTGCATTGAGCAAAATCACCGATGTTAAAGAGAATTTCTATATTAACAAGCGAAAGCAGTAAAAATTTAGTGTTAATAGCTCCTTCCGAAGTAATCAGTGTTGGAGATTCCATTCTGGTCAGGATATTATGTAATAGAGATAACGCATCTGTGTAGTTTGATGATATCAAAGCCCCTTGGAGCATCAGGTTTGATAATTTAACAATTTTTTCGTTGTTATTTTCATTTATTGCATCAATAAGCAAAACATTTTCAATTGAGTAGATTTTTTCCGGGGAGTAGCTATATAGGCTCATCAAAATATTTTGGTAAACTTCTTTTTTATTATTTTCAATATCTTCAGGATTAATGTTCGCTTCTATGTGTTCTATTAGAGATAGGAAACCAAGACAGTTTTTGAGATAAGCATCATAATCACCTGTAGTCATTGCAAATTGTGAATTTTTCCAAAGTAGCAAATATTCTTCTTTGAATAGTCCTAATTTCCCCATAATAAGAAGTGTTGTAGTGTCATCAAGACCTTTACCAATATTTGCAAGAATATTTTTTGATAAAAATTCGAAAGCTTCTTTTTTAAGAGAATCTTGTATAACAGGTTTTATAATATTGAAATTGTTAATATATAGAATATTATTTTTTGCGTAAGCAAATCCGGCTTTTTCTAAAGTCATGCAAGCTTTGTTAACATCTTTTATTCCAAGCTTGTTAAAAATTTCGAAATCAATCCTTTCTCCCAAAAACGTAGAATACGCAAGTATCATAGATGCTTCCATGTTTTTGCTAAGATATTTAAGTCGAGCTTTTAATAGTCCGGAAAGTGTATTAGGGATAATAATAGAGTTGTTGTTTTTTATAAGCAGTCTGTTTTCAAAACTGATTAAAATTCCCTTTTCTTGAAGATATCTTATTGCATGATTAAAATAGAGAAGTGAACCGTTATAATTTTCTTTGATTTTTTCAAAATAGAAAGATTGAATGAAATCTGTAGCTTCTTCTTTAATGTTAGCTAAAATAGAATCTATATTAGTTTTTTGTAAAGAATATTCCGTATAAATTGGCGTTCTCAAAAGCCCTTTAATTTTTGAATGGATTGATGTTTCGCTATCTGTAGTAAAAATAAATTGGACATTAATATTTTTAAATCTATCGAAATAAAGCTCAAGAGTTTGAATAGAGGTGTCATCTAAAAATTCAAAATTTTCGATAAAAATTACAACATTATTTAAAGAAGCCAAAAAGTTTCCAAAGTCCTCCATATAAGCAAATCTTGAATCTTCAGGGGTTGCGGCTTTCCTCGGTTTAAATTTTAATAAATCGACTATTGATGAAAATTTTTTAATATCAAAATTTTCAGGAATAAAATTTTTGTGGATAGAAAGATTATAAAAATCTTTAAATAATTTTTCAAAAATACTCCAAGGTTTATAATTCATCTCTTCCGAGCAAACGGCATGCAAAACTTTCATCCCTTTTGATTCAAAAAAGTTAACAACATCATACGAACATATTCCAAGCTCTTCTGCTGAACGGATAGAGATAATTTTGTTGTCCTGGTATTGCTCGAAAAACGCTAAGGCATTAGTTTTTACAAAACTACACTTTGCATTGATATCAAAGACCTTAAAGCTGTAAATATCTTCTTGTTTTACTTCAGAAGCTGGCTTTTGTATCATTTGGGGCACGACTTCTGTTATCGTATCTGCGTTTTTTTCATCCGGCGGTAAAATATAGTTATCTAGAATGATTTCATAGACCATTAAAGACATACCATTTTTTTCTATAGAATATAGAGAATCTGTTTTATACTCTTTATTTATGCAGTCAAAAACATATTGATCTATGATAATTTGCATTCCCTTAAGGTATTTTTTCTCGTTTTTCTTGATTGCTAAAAGTTTTACGCTTGTATCCAAACAAATGTTATCTAAGAGATTTTCGGAAGATTTTTTTATAATTGTAATGTTTAAATTGAGTGAAGTTTTTAGCTCATCCAATATACGAAGGTTCAACTCAGAAAAAGCGTTTATAAGTTTTAGAGCAAATCTCGTTGCTTTGTTAGCCGAAGTCGGAAAAGATAATTCTTTGTTGAAATTAACTATAAAAATGTCATTGTATGTAATAATTTTACCTTCAATTCCATTGAATTGAGCGGTTAAAAGATTTCTGAGTCGGAAGAAAAATTTTGTAAAAAGTTCTTGAGAACCCAGTTGTCTGCGAATATTTTTTAGCGCTTTAAATTCAATAATTACTGATGCGAACTCATCACTCTCACATTCTTGATAAGCGATACTTGTTCTTGTCGGGAAACCGCATTTGCATTTTTCAGAGGCCGTAGGTACTGTTCTTCCGCATTTAGAACATTTAGTTAAGATTATATAACCGCAATTTTCGCAAACAGGTGAGAATCCCTGAGTATGGCAATTGGGACATTCAAGCGACAAAACTTTATGACAATATGGACATACTGCCGTGCTATCGGAAATCTCTTTATGACACTTCGGACACTTCATACATAGAATTATAGTCTAAAATCAAACTTTATGCTATAATTTAAGTGAAAAATAGATTATATTTATGACTTTTAAACAGGTATTAAGGGAGAGGGTATGACTTTATTAAAAATTATTACAGAGCCTGCTATTTTAATTATAACGATATTTTTCCTGTTTTTTATAATGACAGTTTTAAAAAATTATTCAAAAGTGGAGAAAAACCTCAATTCTGTCTATTTGTTTTTAAAATCATTGAAGAAGAATGAACTTTCTTACAGGTTTAATGAATTGGATAATTTTATGAAAGGTAATTCATATACAGCAACCTCTTGGGAAGATTTTAAAAAAGCCTTAATATTTCCTGAAAAGTTGTATGTGGCTTCAAAAAATCCAACTTCTAATGGTGAATTTAAGCCTGAAATATATTTGACAATAGATGCGTCGTATTTTTTCAATGAAGATTCTTTGGTATATTCAAAAATAAATCATAAATTTATTCAGACAATGCCAACTTTGCTAACAGGTCTGGGACCGTTTTTTACATTTTTAAAAATGGCAGTAGCGTTTACTGAAGTTAATTTTTCAATGGAATCAAATGTCGGGCAGTCTTTGAATAGTTTGATTGCAAATATTCAAATTGCAGCATTATGTTCGGTTTTTGCAGTAGGTTTTTCTCTTCTTTTTATGTTTATAGAGAAGATAATGTATAACAGAATGTGTAAAAAGTATTATCTTGCTATACAAAAAGAGTTAATACGATTATTTGATGTTGTTACAAGTGAGAAGTTCTTAATAGACTTAGTAAAAGAATCTAAGGTTCAGAGCTTGACAAATGAAAAATTATTAAAATCCTTACCTGAAGATTTTGCAAAGGCAATAGAGAAGAGTATTGGACAAACAACGGTTCCTTATCTGGAAAATATTTTATACAGTTTAAATAAGCTAAATGAGTCATTGAATAAAGGTAATGGCGGAGATGTAGTAGATAAGTTGTTCTAAATAATGTATTGGCGGAAATAATGAGAATAAGACCACATAAGGAAGAAACAGGTGAAAATAATATTTTTTGGGTAACAATGACCGATCTTATGACGGCTTTGGTGTTGGTTTTTATTGTGTTGTTCTTTTATACGTATATGACAAGTTATTATGAAAAAATTCAAAGTCAGCTTGAACAGAAAAAAGCTGCTCAGGCTCTTGAAGAGACCTTAAAGAAACAAAATATTGATGCAAATATTGATGCAGCAGGTGTTGTTAAGATTTCGGACTTGGAATTATTTGATATAAACAGTTATGAACTTTCTCCAAAAGGAAAGCAATATTTGTCTAAGTTTGCACCTGCATACTTGGATTCAATTTTTTCGAACGAATATTTGAACAAGAATATTGAAAAAATTATTATACAAGGTCATACTGATTCGCAGACTTTCAGGGGCGAATATTCTGAAGATGAGCAGTATATGAAAAATATGGAGTTGAGCTTAAAGAGAGCTTATGCTGTTGCGAATTATATGACCAATACTCCTTATAATAAGGCGAACGGAAATCGATTAAGAAAAATGATTATAGTAGAAGGTGCAAGTTTTTCTTCCCCAGTTCTTGTTAACGGAAAAGAGGATTATGCCAAGAGTCGTAGGGTAGAACTTAAAGTTGTAATGAAGGATACAAATACGGCTAAAAAGTGATTTTAGCACCTAATGATATGACACTTTGATTTCTTGTAGAATTTAGTTTATCAAAGGTTCTGCTGTATCCGGCATGAAGGGTTGTTCTGTCGTTTATTTGAGCGCCTAATACAGCACCTAATGTTGTAACATTTTCTGTCTGCTGCTTAAATTGTCCGATGTTAAGCTTTTGTCTTTCGTGACTGCTATTTAGCTGGCCAAAAATCATTATATCAGAATTATTTGGTTTGTAAGAAGCGTATAAGCCGCCATTTACTGCAAAGTCTTTAGCAGGAGCAGTTATAACTGCGCCAGCATTTGCATTTGCACCAAAAACTATATTATCTGCCGGTTTTGTTTGAAATGCGGAAGATACATTAAACTTTCCGCCCGGCATTATTCCGGGTTTTTGTGCACCGTTTGTTAATTTTAAGTCTCCTACAATACCGGCGCTGATACCGTTTTGATATATAGTGTTTCCGCTTATATTAGTTAGTTGGATTCCATCTTCCAGAACAACTCTGGCGTCTCCGCCTGCTGTCGGAGAACCGCTTGTACCTAAATCTATTCCGCCGGTTAATGAAACCTGTGCGGTATTATCTAAGCGTAAATTCTCTTTTTCAACGAGGTTGGTTTCTTTTCCCAAGAGGCCTCTAACAAATGTTGTAAAATGTTTAGATTTATATCCCGGGACATAGATAGGGGGTGTTGTGGGCACTTGTTGGAGAATTTCCTCTTTAGTTAAATCACTATTTTCAAGCAGATGAGGATTTTCTGTAAAAAATGTATCTACTTGATTATATATATTATTTTGTGTATTATTTTGTGTATTAAAAATTACATTGCCGAGTTGTCCCTGTGTGAAATCCAGTACTGCTTTAGTTTCAAAGAAAGTCTCACCATTATTTTGTTTGTTAATTCCCTTTCGTTCAAACTTAAATCCGGCGCTTACAGAGTTTTCAAATAATGCACTCTCTCCATTTTTCTTAAATGCTAGTGAATACTTAGTTTCTCTCGGGTTTAATTCACTTCCGCCGGCTCTGGTGAGGGTTGCTTCTGCAGAGATATTTCCAATATTTGAATAACTGATATTTCCGTCTATACTTGACTTTCCTTCTATGTGACGGTCAAATAAATTCTGGTTGTTATAAAATCTTTTATCTAACTCTTCGCCCCAGCAAGCTTCGTCTTTTAATGCAAATTCCTGATAAGACCCATTGTCATCAATGAAACTCAGATATCCGAAACTTTCAAGTCCGCTATTTTTATAAACAGTTTTTGCAGCATCCTTGATTGACGGTGCCTCAATAACCATGCTTGTATTATAATTCGTGAAAACGTATTTTCCGTCTTCACGTTGATATAATAGAGTAGCATGAGCTCCGATTTGACGTGCCTTTCCGCATAAAACTACCGCATTTATACCGCAATCGTTTAATAACCTCATACCAAATTCGTGAATATTTGAGCAGACAAATCCTTTAAGCTCTTCATCGTCTTTGACATTCAACATTGTATTCAGCATTTCTTCTGCTGTATCACCAATATTTTCGTGCCTTGTTTCACTATCATATAAATTTTTTGCAAGATCACCCATTAAATTTGCAAGAACAAGTTCTATATATTCCGGATTGTCTTTATGATTTAAAACTTCATTCTTTAAACTCGTATAGATTTCTTCTGCAGATTTACCGGATTTGTAATCATTTCTTAGTTTATCCCAGTTGAAATCGGGTTTTTCAGTTCCCCTGCTCTCAGAAAATTCATACGTTTTACCATCAATCTCAATAGCAAAAACAGTTTTTGAGGTACCAAGAATTGGGTTGGATTCTACAATACCGGTCTGAACAGTTTGTTCATCAATATAAGATGTCTCTATATTAATCTCGTCAATTTTTTTCTTTTTATCTTTCTCGTTTTGCATATAAATTCTCTCCTTTGTATATAAAAAGTATTTATACATGCAAAAATTGACAAAATATTTACAAAACTTAATGTTTTTGTATAATATATATAAAATTTATTACTCCTATAAACGCAGCGATCAGAATGTAAAATAGCGGATCTTTTTTTGATTTCCAGCTGAGAAGCAAAAGTGCTGCAAGAAGAATTATTGCCTTGATGTCTTTTATTTCCGGTTTTAAAAGCCCTATAGCAACAGCGGTTAAAAGTCCGCAGCTTATAGGTTTTAAGGTTTCGATGATTGCTCTTACATAAAAATTGTCGCTGAATTTTTTAAGAAGTTTTGAAACTATAATTACAAGGAAAAGTGACGGGAGCATTTCAGAAATTGTAGCAAGCGCTGAGCCTAAAATTCCTGCACTTTTCAGTCCCGCATAAGTTGCAACGTTTATACCTACGGGGCCCGGAGTAATTGATGCGACAGCAACCATCTGCGTAAGTTCATCCAGCGAATACCAGTTATAAACCTGCGATATATGGTACAGAAACGGTATTGTTGCGTATCCTCCGCCGAACGAAAAGACTCCTATTTTAAAGAACTCCCAGAAAAGGTGGATAAATATCATGCTCTCCCCTCCCTGAATCTTTTGTATCCTACACCTATCAGTGTGAATAACAGAATTGTCTGAATAGGAGAAAGTTTAAAAACAAGAAGCGTGATTAAAGTCAGGATAAAAATTGTGTAGAAAAATGCATTTTTTTTAGATTTCTGCCACATTTCCCTAACTGTGAGCATAATAAGTGCAATAACCGAAACTCCGACACCCCAGAGAGCTCCCTGCACATAAGAGTTATTGACTAATGTGGAAAGTACAGATGCGAGTAAAACAATACACCAGAAAGGAACAAATGTTACTCCGAGCATTGCAATGATTGCACCCCATTTCCCTCTGAGTTTATACCCTATAAACATCGACATATTTGCGGCAATGATTCCAGGAAGTGATTGGGCAAGTGCAAAATAATCAACAACGTCATCGTGTGATACAAGCTTCCTTTTATCAACAAATTCGCTAGTCATAATAGGCAAAATGACGTAACCTCCGCCAAGCAGTATAGCGCCGATTTTAACAAATATTATGAACAACTTAAAGAGTGACATTTTTTTAGCTTCCTTCCGATTTTTCTAATAAGTTTTTCATCTTCTTCAGGAGAAAAACCTGTTGTGGTGAGATAATTACCTACAATAGCAGAATCTGCGCAATATTTGAAAGCTTTCTCTAATGTTTCTTCTGATAATCTGGCTTTCTTCCCTCCTGCAATTCTGATAGAAGCATTAGGGCAAGCAATTTTGAAAATTGCAAGCGTTCTTAATATATTTTCTTCATCAATTTTATCCCAGTACTTTTCAAAAGGCGTGTTCGGAATTGGTGTGAGAATGTTTACAGGAATGCTATCAGGATTAATTTCAGCAAGCTCCATTGCCATTTCAACTCTTTGTTCAACACTCTCACCCATGCCGATAATTACTCCGCAACAAAGCTCCATTCCGTATTTTTTTACAAGTTTTGTTGTGTTAATCCTGTCTTCATAAGTATGTGTGGTACAAATTTCAGGATGATATGATTTACAAGTATTTATGTTGTGATGAAATCTTACAAGTCCTGCTTCTGATAGTGCTTTTGCTTGTTCTTCATTTAAAATGCCAATACTTGCACAGCTTTTAATACCATTTTTATTTAATGCTTTTATCATTTCAAGCATTGTGTCAAAATCACTTTCATCAGGAGTCTTACCGGAAGTAACTATAGCAATTCTGTCAGCACCGTTTTTTATTCCGTCTTGGGCTG
Source organism: Candidatus Gastranaerophilales bacterium (assembly GCA_944323165.1). Lineage (GTDB taxonomy): Bacteria > Cyanobacteriota > Vampirovibrionia > Gastranaerophilales > Gastranaerophilaceae > CAG-196. The sequence goes on from CALURK010000003.1 coordinate 116,314, forward strand.
CATGAACAACTGTTTCAACGTCCATAAGAGGATATGTTTCAATTTCTGTATTATAATGTGAACTTTGCGCACAATATCTGCAATTTTGAGAGCACTTTCCTGAACGGGCATTTATAATTGAGCAGAATTCAACTTCGTCTTTTAAATATTTTTGCGATTCTTTTAACAAATTGTCTAAGTTCATATTATATAAATTTAATAACTCATTTTTGTTTAACATAAAAATCCTTTCTTATAAAAGATTAACATCCACAGGTTAAACCTGCGCATAGGTTAATCGATTGACCTGTAACCCCTTTAGCATCTTCTGATATTAAATATTTAACCATCCCTGCAATTTCAGAAGGTGAAATAAACCTTTTTTGCGGAATACATTCTGTAATTTCATCTTTAGTAAAATCCCCTTCTTGAGCTGAAGAGTTTCCCATATCTGTATCAACCCAACCCGGGTTAATTGTGTTAACTGTGATTCCATTTTCAGCAAGTTCTAGTGCAAGTGCTTTTGTAGCACCAATAAGTCCGGATTTTGTCCCTGAATAAAGGCTTGCACCGGCTTCTCCTACAACACCGCTTATTGAGCCGATATTTATAATTCTTCCCCATTTTTGTTTTTTCATATAAGGAACAACTTTTGATACCAAAAACAAAGGTGCTTCTAAATTAACTCTTGTTATATGTTCAATTTGAGAAAAACTCATTTGTTCAATTGCAGAATAAATATATTCTCCGGCGTTGTTTATAAGAACGTCAATATTGTTTTCTGAAATATAATCACCGATTTTCTGTAATCCCTCACTAGTTGCAAGATCACAAATGCAATAATTTTCATAACTCTTAAGAAGATTTTCGTTTCTTCCGCAAGTAAAAATTTTGTTGCTACCTATATTTAATTCTTCGGCAATGGCCTTTCCGATACCTTTGCCCCCTCCAGTTACAAATATATTCATAAGAAAAATCCTTACGATAATTATATCATAAGGAAAATAAAAAATCTTAACCAAAAGGCGGTCATTTTCCCTGTCTAGACCGCCCTAAACTTTAGCTCATAAATTGCGCTTGATATGTCCTGTAACTGATAGGCGCATCTTGAGCCTGCGGCTTGTTGGAAAGACCAAAAGCCTGCTGTGCCTCAGATCTTAAGCCTGCAAAATATGTCATTGCCTGACCATCAATTGCGCTTTGACTCAAAAGCTGAATGGCATTGTTGAATGCTGCGTAATCTTTGTCATAATCACCTGTCGCCTGTATACCGATCTGAGCCATTAACCCTGCCCAAGGTATAGTTTGCTCGTTATTTTGATTTTTAATCTGCTCCTGAACTTGCTTTGAATACTCAGCATACATCGCTTTGTCCAGTTTCTTCAAATCATCAGTAGTACCTGTTGGGGTTATGTCAAAATCGTCAAAGGCCCTTTCCAAAGCAGCCGAATTTGTAGGTACTCTGCCCAGATAAGAGTAGATGTTTGCACTTGTGTAAGAATATACTCCGTTGACTGTGAAGTTTGACATGATACACACCTCTTATATGATATATAATATATATCGGCACTTTTTCTAAAAACTTTAATAAATTTCGGATATTTGTTACAAAACTTTACAAAAAACGTTTAAAACCCAATAATATTAAGAAAGTATATTAATATACTGATTATATATAATGTTAAGTATTGTAACAAAGATAATTAAGAATGAAATTTGCAATTTCTTATATACTTTATATATGTGTAAGACGAATATATAAGAGAGCATAACAAATCGGTGAGTTAAATCTTAAAGCTCAACTGTTTAATCAGCGTTGAGCAAGATGTAAGAAGATGTAACTGTGCCGGCTTAAGTGAAAATGCGTTAATTGTTATAATTAACGGGCTTAAGTAACTATGTTCCAGAAAAGATGAGGTGACACAAGTATGGCTCTATTACAATCATACGATATTAATGCTATGGCAACAAATATTTCAAAAGAATTTTATATAAAAGATAATCCGGAAGTTGATAAATCCTATGTCTTGATGGATGAAATGCGACTTTTTGCAATGGATATGAAATCCCGAGTTACTTTTATATCAAGAGCGAAACATCAATAAATTTAAAAATATATAACCATCTACTTAACTAATTTAATTCCCCTAATCTAGAGTGCCTGATTTCCAAGAAATTAGGCTTTTTTTTGCTAAAAAAACCTTTAGCATAATTATTATGCTAAAGGTTTTTCTTAATATTCGTAATGATGATTATTATACGTTACCGTAGTAAGCGTCAATATATATTTTCTTGATGTCAGACATCAATGGATATGCAGGGTTAGCACCTGTGCATTGGTCATCAAATGCCAATTCTACAAGTTCATCTAAGTTATCCATGAATGTTTGTTCATCAACACCAAAGTCTTTAATTGACTTAGGAAGTTCAATTTTTGTCATCAAATCATCTACTGCATTGATTAATAATTGAACTTTTTCATCATCATTGTTTCCGCCAAGTCCAAGTTCATCAGCTATTTGACCATATTTAGCCTTAGCATTAGGGAACTTGTATTGAGGGAATATTGCTTGTTTATGAGGCGCATCAGATGAATTATATTTAATAATTTGTCTGAATAACAATGCATTAGCAACCCCGTGAGGTACGTGATACATTGCACCAAGTTTGTGAGCCATAGAGTGGCATAATCCTAAGAATGAGTTTGCAAATGCCATACCTGCAATTGTTGCTGCATAGTGCATTTTTTCTCTAGCTACAGGATCATTAGCACCTTCTCTATATGATCTTTCTAAGTATCTGAATACTAACTTAGTTGCTTCAAGAGCATTTGAGTTAGTGAAGTTAGTTGCCATATTTGAAACGTAAGCTTCAAATGCGTGAACTAAAGCATCAATACCTGAAGCAGAAGTTAAACCTTTTGGCATACCGTCTACAAAGTTTGGATCAACGATAGCCATATTTGGTGTTAAAGCGTAATCTGCAATTGCATATTTTACGTGAGTTTCGTCATCTGTAATAATAGCAAACGGAGTTACTTCTGAACCAGTACCTGATGTTGTAGGAATAGCAACCATCGTAGCCTTTTTACCTAATTCAGGGATTGAACAAATTCTCTTTCTGATATCCATAAATCTCATTGCGATATCTTCAAAGTTTGTATCAGGTTGTTCATATAGTAACCACATAATCTTAGCAGCATCCATTGGAGATCCGCCACCAAGTGATATGATTACATCAGGTTCGAATGGTTTTAATATAGCCATTGCTTGTTCTATTGTTGATAAAGTTGGATCCGGTTTAACATCAAAGAACACTTCGTGTTCAATACCAATTTCATCAAGAACATTTGTAATTGCGTTTACTGCACCGGAATTAAATAAGAATCTATCAGTAACAATAAATGCACGTTTTTTACCGGCTAATTCACGGAGAGCTAAATCTGTAGCACCTCTTTTGAAATAAACCTTAGAAGGAACCTTAAACCATAACATATTTTCTCTCCTTTCAGCAACAGTCTTGTAGTTTAATAAGTTTTCAACGCCGATGTTACCAGAAACAGCGTTTTTACCCCAAGAACCGCAGCCAAGTGAAAGTGACGGTTCAAGTCTAAAGTTAAATAAGTCACCTATACCGCCTTGTGATGATGGAGAGTTGATTAATACTCTGCAAGTTGGCATTAATTCTGAATATTTATCAATTCTTTCTTTATGACGTTCATCAGTGTAAAGAGCTGATGAGTGACCTGCACCACCTTTTATTACCAAATGGTGAGCTTTTTCTGCTGCATCTTCAAAATCACTAGCTCTATACATTGTAAGAACCGGTGACAATTTTTCTCTTGAGAATGGATCATTCCAATCAACTTCAGGACGTTCAACAAGAAGAATTTTAGCATCTTCAGGAACTTCATTTCCAAATCCTGCAAGTTCTGCTATTCTGTGTGGTTTTTGACCAACTACGTCAGGATGAGCAGTTCCTCTCTTTGGATCAATTAGAGGAAGATCTATTAATTTTTGTTTTTGTTCTTCGTTAACAAGGTATGCACCTCTGTACAAGAATTCATTTTTAACTTCTTCATATACACTGTCAACAACGATAACTGATTGTTCAGAAGCACAAATCATACCGTTATCAAAAGATTTTGACATTAATATAGAAGATACAGCCATTTTAATATCAGCTGTTTCATCAATAACAGCAGGAACGTTTCCTGGACCAACACCCAGTGCAGGGTTACCAGAAGAATAAGCTGCTTTAACCATTCCAGGACCACCTGTTGCAACGATGCAAGCTATAGAAGGGTGTTGCATCAAAGCGCTTGATAATTCAATAGACGGAACATCGATCCAGCCGATAATGTCTTCAGGAGCACCTGCTTTAACTGCTGCGTCTAAAACGATTTTTGCAGCAGCTATTGTACATTTTTTAGCTCTTGGGTGTGGTGAAAAGATGATACCGTTTCTTGTTTTTAAAGCTATTAATGATTTGAATATTGCAGTTGAAGTTGGGTTTGTTGTAGGTACAATACCTGCCAATACGCCTAAAGGTTCTGCAACGATTTTTATACCATTAATTTTGTCTTCTTTTATAATTCCGCAAGTTTTCGCATTTTTATGTTTGTTGTAAATGTATTCTGATGCAAAGTGGTTTTTGATAATTTTATCTTCTAAAACACCCATGCCCGTTTCTTCAACAGCCATTCTTGCAAGAGGAATACGAGCTTTGTCAGCAGCAGCTGCTGCTGCTTTAAATATTTTATCTACTTTTTCTTGTGAAAATGTAGCAAATATTTTTTGCGCCTTGTTAACCCTTGAAACTAATCCTTCTAATTGATCAAGTGTTTCTACTACATTTGATGCATTTAGAGATTTTTCCAAAGATTCAACGTTCTTTTTTGTTTTCGTTGTCATATTGAAATCTCCTTTTTTTAGTACGGCTATAACAATATTGCAACACAAATTAAATTACTTGTCAACGCAAGTATAGAGTGATGTTTAGGGATAAATTTTATATACATAAGCTCAAAAATCAGGCTACAATATCAATTTAGCGAGTGTAGATATTACACTCGCTAAAAAACTTTAATAAAATCTTTATATGTATGATTAAATTTTTACTTTTTCAAATGGATTTAATTTACCTTGAACATCAAATTCTGAGGTTTGTAATGTAGATAATGTTTCTTGATTTTCTTCTTTTTTATCTTCGTTCTTGTTTTTTGAAATTTCAACATTACCTTCTTCATCCATTTCTGAACTATAGCCTAATGAACTTAGATCACTTGTTACAACTGTTTTTAGTTCTTCATTGCCTGTTGTTACTGCTTCAAATGAACCGATACTTGTAATTATTGGGCTAACTGATGTGTTCCATTCTCCGACAGCACTGTCAAATTCTCCAAGTGAGCTTCCGATTGCTGTTTTAAAATTATTTAGTAAGGTTAAATTATCTTGTAAACCGCCGATTCCTTTTAAAACAGTTTGAAGATTTGTAATAGAACCTGTTGTTCTTGTTTGACCTGCTGTTGTTTGGTCATTTGCTGCTCTGTATAGTTTTGCACCAGCTCCAGCTGAGAAAATAGTTGCTGATGATGCTTCTGCCGCTACTTCTAATGAAGCTCCGGTTGTGCTATTCGTTACGCCTTTAACTTGAGTTGAAGTGTTTTGTGTTACCAAATTTGCTCCTTCTTGAGCCAATTTGGTAATTTGCATTTCTCCATCCTCTTGAATTGTTACTGCATTACCTTTTGCTGTTTCAATATTTGTTAAAGAATTTTCTACTGCTTGGCTTAAAGTTGTTACTTGTTCTTGTAAATCTCCAAGATTTCCAACAAGTTCACCTATTTGCCCAGACAACCCTTGAATTGTTCCCAATATTGCAGCTTTTTCTTCAGGAGTTTTTGCTGTTGAAAGTGCCTTTTGTTGTTCTTCTATTTGCGTAACTAGTTCATTTAATTGTTCTTGTTTTTCTTGAAGCTGTTTACTTATCTCTTCTAAATTACCTGTGGAATTAATTACTGTATCTTTTTCTGTAATTATCTGAGCTTCAATATTATCAATATTTTGACTTAATTCTGTTCTAGATTCTTCTTGTTCTTTGGCTAATTTATCTGCAGCCTTTGTGTTTTTACTTACTTCTTCTCTTGCAGCCTTTGCTTCTTGTGTTGTTATTTTATTAATCAAAGACATTACTGTATTAATAGTGCTTTGTATAATGTTTGCAGTTTGATTATTTTCCCCAGTACCTCCTGCTGCTTGAGATGAAGATCCGTTTAATATATTTCCAAGTTTGAAGAACTCTTGAGCATTGAATGATGGAGAGCTACCAGTTGTACCAGACGGCAATTGACCTAAAAGGCTATTTACCTGCCCAAATATTCCTTGTAAATCTGCATTTGTTCCGATACTCATCTTACTTGCTTCCTATAATACCATCTTATATATACAAAGTATTTAAAATATATCTAATTTCAAGGCTTTTTAAAATTGTTACAAAACTTAACTTAAAATCAACTTTATTGTGCAAAAATGTAGCCACCAAGCTTATAGACATAATGATATCGTATATTGTACAAATATAATGAGAAATGAAAGTTTGGAAAGTAAAGGGAATTTTGTTGTAATGGAAATTTTTACTGAAAGAGAAAGAGAAGTGTTGTATTGGTTATTATTGGGGTTAAATAATCAGCAGATTTCAAAGAAACTTTTTATCTCTAATCATACTACAAAAGCTCACGTTGCATCAATATACAAAAAATTAGGGGTATTAAACAGAGTTCAAGCCGCTGTAAAAAGCTTGAGTATTGGTGCAGGTGAATATTTTAATCTTAAAGAAAAAATTTTGTAAAAAAAAAAGAAGTCCAATTTCTGGACTTCTTTTTTTTATTGTCACTAACTAAGCATTAATGATTTTAGTTTTGTCTTCATCAGTTACGCCCTTGATAGTAAGGTTAATTCTGCCCTTATCATCAATCTTTATAACCTTAACAACAACTTCATCTCCGATGTTAACGTGTGGTTCTATTGTTTCGATTCTTTCTTGGCAAATCTGTGAAATGTGAACCATACCGTCTTTTCCGCCACCAAGTTCAACAAATGCGCCGATAGGAATTATTCTAACAACTTTTCCTTTGATAACCATGCCAACTTCCGGTTTGAAAGTTAAGTCACGAATCATTTTTCTCGCAATAGCTGCACCTTCTTGGTCATTGGAAGTGATTGTAACAATACCATTGTCTTGAATATCAATTTCTGCACCAGAAGCTTCAATAATTGATCTGATTTGTTTTCCGCCAGGTCCGATTACTGTTCCAATGTCTTCTACTGGTATATTCATTGTAGTTATGCTTGGTGCAAATGGTGACAAGTGGTCTGCAGGTTTTGATATAACCTTTCTCATCTCTCCAAGGATATGTAATCTTCCATCTTTCGCTTGAGCTAAAGCTCTTCTTAAAGTTTCATTTGCAATACCTTTTGCTTTCATATCCATTTGAAGAGCTGTTATACCGTCATCGTTTCCGGTAACTTTGAAGTCCATATCACCCAAGAAGTCTTCAATACCTTGAATATCTGTTAACACAACAGGTTCTCTGCCTGGTTCAGTAATCATACCCATTGCAACTCCGCCGATCATACATTTTACAGGTACACCGGCATTCATTAATGCCATTGAAGAACCGCAAGTTGAACCCATAGAAGTTGAACCGTTTGATTCCAAGACATCAGAGGTTACTCTTATTGTGTATCCGAATTCTTCTTGAGAAGGAAGTGCCGGAACATTAGCTCTTTCGGCTAAATTTCCGTGACCAACTTCTCTTCTTCCAGGGCCTCTTAAAGGTTTAACTTCACCAACTGAGAATCCTGGGAAGATGTATTTGTGCATGTAAGTTTTTTCCGTTTCAGGATCAACACCGTCTAATTCTTGCTTCATACCAGGACCAGCAAGTGTTGCTACAGAAAGAATTTGGGTTTGACCTCTTGTGAACACTGCTGAACCGTGAGCACGAGGAATTACTCCAACTTCGCACCATATTGGTCGAACTTCGTTAGGTTTTCTGCCATCAGCTCTTACGCCTTCGTCTAGAATCATTGCACGCATAATTTTCTTTTCTGCTGCCTTAAATTCTTCTGCGACAAAATCGATGCCTGTTTCTTCCATTATTTGGTGAATATAGTGATCTTCAGGAAGAGCCTCTACTCTTTCTTTAACAAGTTTTTTAGCTTCTTCCAACTTGTTCTGTCTGTATTCTCTGTCGAAATGATGGTATGCATCAAATATCATATCGTGTGCAACTTCATCAATGATATTTTTTAATTCAGTAGTGTCGTAAGGATTTACAAACTCTTCTCTTTCAACTCCGCAAGCTTTTGCGAATTCTAATTGGGCGTCGCATTGTTTTCTTATTTCACCTTGCGCAAATTCAACAGCTTCCATAATATCGTCTTCTGTTACAAACTTACAGCCTGCTTCTACCATTATTACGCTGTCGTGAGTACCTGCAACAACTATATCCAAGTCTGATTTATCAGCTTGTTGGTGTGTTGGGTTTGCTATTAATTGACCGTCTAATTTTGATACTCTTACTGCACCAATAGGACCTTCAAAAGGAGCACCTGATAACATTAATGCGCAAGATGCACCGAGCATTGCAAGTGTATCAGGTTGATTTTGTTGATCGTAGCTGAATAATTGAGCTACAATTTGAATATCATTTCTATATCCCTTCGGAAAAAGCGGTCTTATAGGTCTGTCTATCAAACGTGATATTAAAATTGCTTTATCACTTGCCTTACCTTCTGAACGGTTATATCCGCCAGGTATACGACCTATTGAAGACATTCTTTCTTCATAATCGATAAGTAGTGGGAAAAAGTCTATTCCAACTCTCGGCTCTTTGCTTACACAACAATGTACAAATAACATTGTGTCGCCACATCTTACTGTAACACTGCCGTTAGCGGAACGTGCATACTTCCCTGTCTCTACGGTTACGGTTTTTCCACCGATTTCCAATTGAAAACTTTTTGTTTCAGGTAACATTTTTCCTTCTTTCTCCGGCTACTCGAAAGCCGGATGCTTCCATTATGTTATACTAATTTTATTCCATTTCCATAATAGTATAAACATAAATGCTTGTCTATCAATTGTGTTACCATTTAGTCATCAGTTTTCTCGTCGTTTTCCATCATCGGTTGAATGTCTAGTTTTGAGAAAGTTCTGGTGGCTCTTGCAAATTTAAAAGTTCCCGGTGGGGTTGTTGCAGCAAGTGATGCTGCGTAGCCTACGGATAACCCTACGATTATGCCTGTAACAGTAGCTAAAATTGTTTTTACCTTTGAAGCTCGTTTTGTTAATGCTATAGGAATTGCTGCCCCTACTACACCACAAGTGGTTACGATGGCTCTTGATAAGTTGCGGCGACGTTTTATATCCTTCTCGGAGGAGTTCTCAAATACATATTTTTGTATTTGTGGTGCTGCATCCATAACGTCTTTGTATGCCGATTCGAATTTGTCTACCTGATTTTGGGGAACACTCAATTTGCCGGAGGCTTCGCCCTGTGAATCAATTACTCGATAAACAACCCTACCTTCAGGGGTTGTGCCTAGCCTTTGGATGTTTCCATAAGAATTCTGTTTGAAGCTGGTAGTTCCAGCATTAAATAAAACGCCTACCATATAATTACCTCACACACTCTACCTTAGTTTATTATAACTTATTATTTGTATCTCCGCAACATTACTGAGGCATTATATAAAACCGCCGCCAAGCAAGTGACCATCGTTTTTATCATAAATTACGCAAGCTTGGCCCCTTGCGATTGCGGAAACTTTTTCTGAAAAATCTATTGTGGTGCCATTAGGTGTTATAGTAATTTTTGCGTTTACTGACTGCATATTATAACGGATTTTTACCAACGCTTCAAAGCTTTGAAGTTCCAATGGATAACTCCAATTGATTCGCTTTAATGTGAGAGCTTTAGATAATAATGAGTCTTTATATCCGACATAGACAATGTTTTTTGTTGCATCAATATCTACTACATAAAGTGCTTCAGGCGCAGCTAAGCCTATACCCTTTCTCTGACCTATGGTATATTGCCAATATCCTGTATGATGACCTAATACTTTACCCGTATTTTTTTCCACAAAATCGCCTGTTTGGGGCGAAAAAATATTGTTTAGGTATTTCTTTGTTGTCATTGGAGCATTTATAAAGCAAATATCCTGACTTTCTTTTGAAGATTTGCTTGGTAAATCATTTTCCAACGCAATTTTCTTCACTTTTTCTTTTTTTAAATCAGAAAGAGGAAATATGGTTTTTGAAAGATGCTCCTGGTCCAACATAAACAAGAAATAAAGCTGGTCTTTATGCTCATCAGAGGCAGGATAAAGTTTATATATGCCATTCTCGTTCTTTATTCTTGCATAATGACCGGTTGCTATACAGTCGGCTTCAAGCTTATTAATCGCAAAATCAAAAAGCTTCCCCCATTTCATGTATTTATTACACATTATACAAGGATTGGGTGTTTCTCCGTTTCTGTAGGATTCTTCAAAATAGCTGATTACTTTATCTTGGAATATCTCTGTCGCATCAAACGGATAAAATGGAATTCCAAGCTTATGTGCCACTATTTCCGCATTCTTTACAACAGTTTCAGCTTCCTTAGAAGAAGTCGTTTGAGCGGTAATTCCCACCACATCATACCCTTGCTGTTTTAATAGTAAAGCTGTTACGCTACTGTCAACTCCCCCTGATAAAGCAACTGCAACCCGTTTAGTCATCTAGTAAAACTTTCTCTCCGTATGCAGTTAGTCTGTACTCGGAAGCTCCGACTAAACCTGTTAAATCAGGTAAACATTCTATATAATCACGATTTATAGCTTCTTGTAAAACACTGTGATCTATTATTACAGCTATATTTTGCATTAACTTAGCATTAAGCTGCTTCAAGGTAAATCTTGGTTTCTGCTCGTATTGTGTGAAATAATATGCTGTCATTAACAAATAATCAATTTTCTTTTCAATAGGCTTTGCAGATATAAAATTGATAAAAGCATTATCTTTCTTTATTGAAGGGCTTGGTTTAAATGATAATTCTGTTTGAGGTGCTTGCAGGGATTTTTCCAGGATGTTGTCAAAATCTCCTGTTCTTACAGGCTCGCTTGGAGTTGTTATTGTAGAATACTTTTCTTCCTCAGGCTCTTCTTTTTGAGCTTTCCCCGGAGCATAAAAAATATCGAGATTTTTATTGGTGTCATTAATTTCCGTTTCTTCTACAACAGGCTCTGATTTAGGCATTCTTTTTAATTGCTCATCAATTTTTTTCTGCGTAATCTCTTTTTCTGCATTTATCTGTGAATTTACAATCTCTTTACACTGTTGTACTTTATGCTTTTGAACATATTCGGATGCTTTTTTTACCCATTTGGCAAACTGATCTACAACTAACTCTTTGTCTGTTGTTGTTAAAGATAGTTGATATTTGCCCTTTGTAATTTTGAAAGAATAAATTGACATTTTATACCCTTATACTTTTGATTGGTTTTATTACTTGTCTTGAAGAAGTTCTTCTCGCCATTTATTTAATTGTTCTTCTACGAACTCCAAATCATCTGATTTTAACTCTATTTCAATATCACCTTTTTTCATTTTAAATACGTATTCGTGCATATACCCTCCTTAATGTGTTAAGTTTAACTTAAAATGCGTAAACTTTCAAGTTAATTTGTAAAATTTTTGTAAAATAGTGTATAATATTAATTAGGGTTAGGTGTATGGTATCAATTAGTAGTGTAAATTCGTATAGTAATGCCTCAGGGATATCTGATAAGCTGGATAAGATAAATAGTCAGCTTAAGGATTTGCCTGAAGTTTTAGATTATGAAACTCTGGAGAAATTCCAAAATGATGAATTTGAAATTACTTTGGAAGAATATACGGATATGAATTCTTATAGAGTTACTATGAATGCTTTGTACGGAAGTTCTTCTGCAAATAAATTGAATTCCGCTCTAAATGGGTTCTTAGGATTGGATGATGATAGGAAAACTTCTGCGAAAGATTTCATACAAGGCCTTGAGGATAAGGGTGTTGATAAAATGGATGCTCTTAAACTCTACAGTATGTTAAAATCCTATTCTACCCTTTCTTCTTTAGGGCAAAAAAATAGTTTTGTAAGCGCAAAAATTTAAATTTAGGGTTTTTTCATGTATAATGTAGTGGTAGTATTGAAAAGAGGTTTTCTGGAAAATGAAAAAAATAGTTATTTGTACAGTCCTAATGGCAACAGGAGCATTTTCATTATTAAACTTAAGTAATTCAGATGATGTTTCTGTTCCAAATTTTGAATTAAAAAATTCTTATTCGATTTTGCTTGGTTATGACAAGTCAATGGGCGAAAAAACTATTAAAGCTGCTGTTATTGATAGTTATTTCAGGGAAGTTGCAGCAAACGGCAAGATTGTAAGATGGAATAAATCGACATTTCCGTTGAGAGTTTATATACAGGACACAACAGATGTGCCGGATTACTACAGAGAAGTCGTTATGAGTGCTTATCAGGCTTGGCAAAGAGCCAGTGAAGGACTTATACGTTTTACTTTTGTAGAAGCTCCTGAGGATGCTGATATGAAATGTTATTTCAAAAATGTAAACAATGATGACAATTCTCCTATCGGTTCTCAATCATTTGAGGTTAACGGAAACACGATAATCAGCTCTACTATATTTTTCAAGAAGACAGACGAGAAGAAACATAATTTGGATTCAAAACAATTGTTCTCTTCAGCTTTGCAAGAAATCGGTCATTCTTTAGGTTTAAATGGAAAAAGCCCTAGCATTTATGATGTTATGTACCCTATCGGAACAAAGTTCAATACAGAGATAACAGCTAGAGATTTAAAAACTCTTGCACTTCTATATTCAGTAATTCCTGATGTTACAAATGTCGCTTTAACAGATGAAGAAAAGTCACAATTGTTTACTGTATCGGAAATATTGTCAACATTGAATGTGCCAGTTGATGATAGTATGAATCCTGACGAAGTTGTGGCTCAAGATATAGAAACAAAATTGGCTTTAGCGGAACAGTACAGAAAAAGAGCAGAATATGACAAAGCTGCTCAAGAGTATCAAGCTGTCGCTCAGATGAAAGATGATAGAAGAAGTAAATCAGAAGTTTACTATGAAGTTGCTGTGATGTATTTGGATGCAGAAGAGTTTGATAAAGCAAAAAGTTGCGCAGAAATTGCTTGTGCAACAGATATGAATGATTTGACTGAAACTCTTCCGGCTTTGATTGATTATTATACAAAGCGTTCAAATTCTGCCGTAGAACAGCTAGAAACTATTCTGGCTCAAGATCCTTATAATAAGCATGCATATAAATTGCTGTGTCAGATTTATCGTGAAAAACATCATGAAAACATGCTTAATGCAACAATTAAGAAATACGGAAAAACTGCCGGACAGGTGGAAAACTAGAAAACTAATATTTGTTTGAAGATTTTAACCGGCTATGTTGTATAAATCAACATAGCCGGTTTGTCTAATGTAACTTTTTGAAAACTCTTTTATACTGTGATAGTGACAAAAAGGAGTTTTTAATGAATACAAATTTAATAATAAGAGAACCTGAATTATATTTTGATAGTATACATCATGAACTTAATAATTTTTTACGTGATACTTTCTTGCATCCAAGTTTTGCAAATCCTCTCAATGTAAAAAAGAATTCTATATGGCGTCCAGCAGTGGAAATTAAGCAAACTGATAAAGCTTATAAAATTAAAGTTCAACTTCCTGGGGTAAATAAAGACGATATTGATATCGAATTAGATAACGATTTTATGACAGTTACAGCAGAAATTGAAGAAGACAAAGAACAAAAAGATGAAGAAGAAAAAAATGCTAAGTACCATACATGCGAATTTAGGTATGGAAAATACCAAAGAACAATTTCTTTCGATGAACCTGTAAAGGCCTCTGAGGCACAAGCTGTCTATAAAAACGGGGTTTTATCGATAAATATTCCTAAATTGGAAATCCACCAATCCAAATCAAGAAAATTAGAAATTTCATAAATGAGCCGGTTCAGTCCACTTAGCCTAGTGGCTAGGTTTATAGGAGGTTTACTCCGAGAGATTGAATGCGGTAAAGGGCAGCTTATAGCCTGCCCTTACATATAAAAGAGGAAGTCATGTTAGCTCTTGTGACTTCCTTTTTATTTTGAGAATATAATATAATAAATACTAATATAGTTTATGGAAAAATTTCGTGTAATACAAGAGAATTATTATTATGTTAGATAAGGAACGTTTAAAAAATCTTGGTATTAATATTAAGAGCGAGCGCTTAAGAAAAAATATTTCTCAAGAAAAGCTTGCTGAACTTACTAATATTTCAAGAAACTCAGTTAGTTTAATAGAAACAGGCAAAATTAACCCTACCATTTTGAAAGTCATTGATATTGCAGCTGCTTTAGGCGTTGACGTAAGTGTGTTATTGAAGGAAGTTTAAACCTTCATTTCTTTCTCAAACCCAAACAACGAGCTTACTGACTCATCATCATGAATGCGTGATATTGCTTGTCCCAATAGTGGTGCCACAGATAGTTGTTTTACATTTGATGGCAAATCTTCTTTCGCCCAAGGAATAGTATTGGTTACGATGCACTCTTCTATTGGAGCATTTTTAAGTCTTTCTATTGCAGGACCTGAAAGCACTGCGTGGGTTGCTCCTACATACACTGCTTTTGCACCTTTGCTCTTTAGAAGTTTAGATGCTTCACAAATAGTTCCGGCGGTATCAATTATGTCATCAAACATCAGGCAAACTTTGTTCTCAACATCGCCAATAATGTGTGCTGCGATAGCTTCGTTGTGTCTATCTCTGCGTTTATCAATAATTGCCATAGGAATATTTAAATTCTTTGCAAAGTGACGAGTTCTGTTTGCTCCTCCCATATCTGGGCTTACTGCGACCATCTCATCAGGGTTTAAACCTAAACTCTTTACATAGTCTACCAAGATTGGTGTTGCAAAAATATGATCTACAAGTATATTGAAAAATCCTTGGATTTGACCAGTGTGCAAATCCATTGCTAAAACTCTTGTTGCTCCGGCTGTTGTTAGTAAATCTGCTACTAATTTTGCAGTGATTGCTTCTCTGCCGGAAGTCTTTCTGTCTTGACGAGCATATCCATAATATGGGATTACTGCTGTGATTGTTTTCGCACTTGCTCGTTTGAATGCATCAATCATTATCAGAAGTTCCATAAGGTTTTCATTTACAGGATTACACAATGGTTGAACGATAAATACATCATCACCCCTGATACTTTCTTTTACTTGAACATAAATCTCACCATCCGCAAAGTTCTTTATTACCATCGGACCTACGGTTGTTCCTAAGTAATCCGCTATTTCTTGTGCTAATTTTGGATTTGAACGACCGGAAAAAAGTCTGATATCGTGAGTGGGGTTTACAGCTCGTTCAAGCTGAGGATAAGTCATTTCAAGCACCATGTGAAAATCCTTTCTTAAATTGTGTAATGTTGGAGTATCTCTATTCTATAACTAAATAGCAATTTAAAAAAGTATTTTTTACGAAATATTAAGTGCTTTTATTATTTTTAAGCTTAATGGCTAGCTTGCTCTGCGCATTAAATCTGAAAGTTTAACGTTTTTGTTTTTTATTGACGGTTCTGTTTTTTTTATTATTGGTGTACTTTTCAGTTGTGACAGACCTATTTTTTGAGGTTCTTTTTCAAATACTAATATTTTATTTAATATTATTTGTAATAAATTCATGATAGTCTCCTTAAAGAGTATTATACTAAATTTTCTATTTTACTTATCATACATTAAAACTATTTTTTGTGCTTAAATCATTATACATTGTGTTAAGATAGTATTATATAATAAGTAGGATATGGATTTGAACGCGGGTTTTTATAAAGATTTAGATACAAATTTTGAACAAGCTTGTTATTTATCCCAAAAGGATTTTTCTCACGAAGAGCTGGTGAATTTGTTAACTCAAGGAAATATTCCCCAAAAACAAATTGCTGCTCTCAAGTTTGATAAGGTAGAAATTATTGATGATGCGTTGGCTTTAGTAAATAATTTAACCGGCTGTGACGGTAAAATTCGAGAAGCTGTTGCTCTAAAAATTTTTCAACTTATACAAAATCCGAACGCACAAAAACTGTTTGCGCAAATGGAGCCTAAGGTATTTGCCGATGCAACTATTGATATTAATGCTAATATTTGTAGGCTAATCGTAGATAGTGTAAAGTTTTTAGCTGGTTCAAGCAGTTTTGCGGAAGAATATACGAAATTAATTTTAAGCTATGCAAAAGATGCATTGGATGAGTTAGATAGATGTGTATACCGTGATAAGAAATACATCAAAAATAAGCAGCTTTTTAAGTTGTATTGGTGCCTTGAAACTTTAAAAAATTTCTATAAGTATGCAGAATCTGATTTATTGATGAATATCTTAAAACGTTCTTCAATGCAGGATGAGTACACGATTAGGGAAAAAATTGCTCAAATTGCTATAATGTCAAGAGTGTTTGAGGGGTTACAAAATACCCTAAAAAATGACTCAAATTATTATGTCAGAGCTGTTTTCTTAAATCATTAAAGCCTGTTCCAGTACATCTAAGTGATCTTCCAATAAGAATTCTGCAAATTTTTTGGTATCAACTTGAGCCGCAACTATCGATAATAAGTCGTCAGGTAAAATGGAAACCATCTCCATCAATGTATCTTTTTCCAAAAATACCATTGGTTTAACCATTTCTGTTTTCATCAATGTTGACAGCATATTAACGTATGTTTCATTTTCAAACAATTCTAAATATTCAGGTTTCTGCTTTGTTAGCTGGAATGTTAATTGTCTTTGTACATCAGGATCTATTGATGACATAAAATCTCTGTATTTATCAATTGGTAATTCTTCAATACTTTTTATTAAATCTAAAGGGTTAGTTTCATCTGATGGTTGGCCGGTAACTCCTTCTACAAATTTCTGCATAACCTCTGGAGGCATTGATTTGAGTTGGTTTATAACATCATATTTCTCAAGCTTTTCATTCTGGAAAAATTGTGCCAAATCATCTTCTGTAAACATCATTACAATTTCTTGGAGTGGAAATGTATTTGTTATTACGTTAACCAGTTCTTCTATGTCTACTTCCATTAGCATTGATAATAGTTTGTCTTTTGTAAAAAAGTACAAGCCCATTACCAAATCTTCTTTTTCCAGTAAAGGTAAAACCATTAATCTAGTCTTATCATCCATATTGTGTAAGATTACGAATTTGTTTTCCACATCTGTTAATTTGAATATTTTAATCAACTTTTCCGGAGAATTATACATTTCTCTTGCATAGTTAACTGCTTGTGTATTTCCCTGAGCAGCTTCAGCTTCAATAATTTCGTCAACAGTTTTTAAGCCGTAATCCTGAACCATTCTGGATGAGGTTATATTCAATCGTTCTGCGAACAATTTCATATTTGTATCTAAAACTATTGACATGAACTCTCCTTATTTGTAATCTCTTATATATATAAAGTATATTATATGTAAATAATTGCTCTAATGTAAAGATTTGTAACAATGAATTTGATGTGATATAATGAAACTTGTATGAAAAGAATTATTCTTATTTTAACATTTATTTTTGTGTTTTTAAATCCTGTTCTTGCCGCTACAAATATCAAAAAGGATATAACAGTTCAATCTGTTGACGGATTTACTATAAAGGCTGTATTTGAGTATCCGAAAGTAAAGGGTCAGAAGGAGTTTTCAACTGTCGTATTATTACATTCTTTGGGTTATTCATCTCAGTGGTGGGAAGATTTACCAAACGAATTGTTGAGCAGTGGTTATGCTGTTTTAAGGATTGATCTTAGAGGGCATGGAAGGAGTATTTATAATTCAAAACTTGTAAGGACTTCGTGGTCAAGCCTTACAAATTCTGCTTATGCCAAGTATCCTGATGATGTGATTAAGGTTATTGATTATGTTAAGGCTGAAAATACAAAGAAAGTATTTTTTAACAAATGGGCAATAGTTGGTGCTGATATTGGCGCAAGTACGGCTGTGCTTACGGCTGAAAAAATTTCTTATAAGCCAAAGACTATTGTAATGTTGTCCCCTGTTGTAAAGACAAAAGGGCTGTTTATACCTGTAAAATTGGCTAATTTGAACAATGTAGATATATTTGCAATAAATGGTACGGATGATATATCAGCAAAAGATGCATCAGATTATTTGAAACGATTTGCGCAAGCAACGTTTGTAACTTATACTTCTGAAGCCAAATCAAAGGGGATGATTATGTTGAAAAATGATCCGACATTGAGTAAAATAATTACTTCTTGGTTGAAGGAATATTTATAAGTTTGCACTTCCTTCGTTTTTCATTTTGTCTAAAGCTTGTTTAGTTCCTTCATAATTTCTGCAAAGCTTTACTACAAATTCAATCGCCGCTTTGTCTTGATGAATGGCATCTTTTAACTTATAAATTTCTGAAAGTTGTAAATTCTTCGTATCAGAAGTTTCGAATAAATATTTTTTTAAAAGTCTTTGAGATTCTGAATCTAAGCCTGCAATTTTATGTTTGAATGCAAACCAGTTATACAGATGATAAATAAAGTAATATTTATTGATGTTACCGATCGAGAGTACAAACATCTCGTCTGTTTTAAATTTGATCGTCTTTTCTGTCGCTAAAGATAAGTATAAGGCTTTTGATCCTTTTGCCGGATATATAAAACCTTCATTTTCGCCTATAGGATTTAATAACTTAGAGGCATTTTCGATATAAAAAACTTTTGTTCCTTGTGTTTTTATATATTTTAAGATTTCTTCCGGCTCATAGTTATATTTTTTTAGTATTAAATTAATTTCTTCTTCAAGTTGTAGTTTTTCAGCTTCTGCAAGCGAACTTAAGGTTAATGTAGAACCTTTGTAATAATGAGTTTTTTTCTTAGATGTATTTTTTGCGCTTAAGGTCTTTGACAAGCGCATTTTTAAAAATTTCTCTTGTATTGATAATATTGTGTATATAAAATTCTTAAACAGTTGCATTTTTATTTTCCATTTTCTTTACTTGGTTTTTCGCAGAATGACATAATTTTTTTGTTTTTTCTCTATTTTCTATAAGTTTTTCTACATAATCATTATTTACGATACTACAAAGATAAACAAATGATGTATTAGAACAACTTTCTGAAAGTTTAAACAGAGTATTGAGATCAAATGATCTTATAGCTGTGGTAAGTTTAGGTCTAAGGTATTTCAGGGCTGATGTATCAAGAATGACTTGTATTGCGTCAGTGCCATATTTAGAAATGGCTTTTTCGACACCCTCATTTTTGATTTTTTGTATTATAGCAATCGGATTTGTATTTGCATTTGATAAAAACTTGTTTGCTTGTGCATTATTAACCTTTTTACTTTTTGTATTATCTCTTACCTTTTCTATCTCAATTTCTGTATCATTTTTAATAATTGGCTCTTGGTTTATTGTAAAGTAGTAATGTTCTGTAGAAGTATCTTTCTCTGTATCATAATCAACTTGATTATTTTCTGATACACGTGATTGTCTTTGAGTTGTAGATGCTATTTCATCAAGTTTTTCTTTAACTTCTTTGTACTCAACATTGTTATTGATAATATCCTTAACAGTTGCTGTAACTTCTTCGTAATCACTGAATTGTTTTGCATCATTGTCCCAAGTAGAAATAAATTCAGCTTTTTGATCACTGGTCATATTTATGTTGTTTAAAGCACCTTCACCTATACCTTGTGCAGACGCTGTATAATATTCAGTTTCCATGTAACTTAATAGTGCTTTTTCTTCCTCAGTTAAACTCTCTCCGTTTTGTTTTTTGCGCAAAGCGTTTTCGTATAATTTCCTGTCTGAGGTGTAGTCTGCTTGGTATTCAAATGCGGCATCAGCTGATTTATTTTCCATAAAGGTTTGTGTATAGCCTTTTAGAATTTCAGCTTTTACTTTTTCACCATTTTCTGCATTTGATTGTATAAGTTCTTTGGTAAAGCTGTAATTTGCATAATCTGCAACTTTA
Organism: Candidatus Gastranaerophilales bacterium; assembly: GCA_944323165.1. GTDB lineage: Bacteria > Cyanobacteriota > Vampirovibrionia > Gastranaerophilales > Gastranaerophilaceae > CAG-196. The sequence goes on from CALURK010000003.1 coordinate 136,404, forward strand.
GTTTTTATTTCTTGATTCCTGCGTGTTGATATTATGGTTTTAGCTCCATATTCAAGATCTTCTGAGTGCAATAAAAGCATTGCATCAACTGCGGTTTCAGATTTTCTTTCAGCTGCAATTTCCAAAAAGTGTTTACGAGCAATGAATTTGTGCCTCAAAAATAATTTCTGTTTTGCCGTTTCTCTTTGCTCTTTGGGTAAATTTTCGAGTTCCTGTAATTGCTTTTCAAATTCTTTTCTTAATTCAACTTTGAGCTTTTTAAATTCAGCTCTTCTGGCGTCTTTTGAGCGTTTATCAAATTCTTTTCCTAATTCTTCACTAAAATTTTTTGCAGCAGCTTCATATTCCTCTTCACTTTTAAAAGCACCTGTCGATAGTGCTTGGTAAGTGTTCGTGGCTTCAGAAATAATTAGCTCTTCTATATTAGCATCTTTATTAATTTTACCTTCGGCTTTCAATGTTTCATATTTTTTTACGGTCATCTGTATAGAACGTAATACCATTAACTTACTCTTTTGCGGTAACTGTTCAAATGCCTCTTTAGAACATCCTGTTACTTTTTCGATTAAGCCTTCTTTTATCATTTTTTTTATATTAACAGATTCTGCTGGAATGTTTGAAATTGTTTCTTCAAGTGCTTTTTGTGATAATTGATTTGTTTTTGTATTTTTTTCTTCTGTTTTTTCTGTTTTTTTATTTTCACTTGCTTTTTTCTCAAATTTATCCACAGGTTTTTCTGTTTCGCACTCAATAATGGCATTATTATGCTTTAGCTGGACAGAATTTGTTTTTGTGTTGTTTGTGTCTGTTCCCAGTATTTCTGTTTTTATGAAATTTTTAATTTCAGTTAAAAAGCTCATAATATATCCCTGTGTTATTAGATATATATATAAAGTATTTAAAAATGATAAACTTGCTTAATTATTAAGAAATGTAAAAAGCCGGATGGTTTAATTTCCGGCTTTGATAATTAAATTATTTGTTTATTGTTTTCTTTTCGTTTTCTATAAGTGTTTTTTTTAGTAATTGTTTATCATCAAATGATAAATTTAATTTTTGAATGTCGCTTTCGTCAAACTTTCCTTTTTGAACAAATTTTTGTGCTAGGTACTTTCTTGCATTGGAAGGTAATGAATTAAGTACATAAAGAGGATTTGATAAACGAGCTATATAATTCTCCATGGCTTTTTTCAGTATAGGGGAATAGTTGAAATATTTTTTTATTAAATCAGTTTTTTCTCTTTTACTATCAGCTAGAGCAAATTTTTCTTTTAAACTCTCAGGCTCCTTTGTAATAGGACTTTCAACTGTAAATTTAGGTTTATCTTCTTTTGGAAGAATTTCTTTTTTAAGATCATTTAACTTGTCAGTATTGACCTTTTCTTTCGGGGTAAAGCCAATATCAGGGGGTGTTGTATTCTGATTTTTTTGGTTTTCTTTTTCTGTAATGTAGCTGGCTGCTGCATCTTCATATTTATTGTCTGTTATACTGTTTAAGATTTCTTCCAAATCTTCTTTTGACATTGTCAATGTTTCAGAATTTTCTTCTACAGCTTTAGCCATTTCTTTTATGACATCGTTGTAAATATCTTCACCGTGTTCTTTGATGTCATTATTAACCTTATTTAGGAAATTTTCTTTCCATTGATTATCAGTTATAACTTTGTTTTGCGGAATACCGAGTTCTTCACCTGCATATAATTGTTTGAAGGTGTTATATAGAAGTTCTTCTTCCGGGGTTAAATCTTCTCCTTTTTCTACTTTTTGAAGAAGAGCTGTTACTTTTTCATTTAATTCTTGGTGAGTTTTCGTTAAACCTTCTTGGGAATTCTCTCTGATTAAAGCAGCTTGCATTGCTGTTATATCTTCATCTTTAGCAGTTTCACCCAATTGGTCTTTTTTGCCAAGTGCAGCTTTTTCTTCGATAGTCCAAGAATCTGCCCATTTAGTGCGAGCCTCTTGTGAACCGAAACTTGCAAGTGATGCAAATAAACCTATAGGTTTGTTTCCTGAAAGTAGATAGTCTGTAATTACTTGTTTGAAACAGCCTTTTTCTTCGTCTGTGCTGTTTGATAATAATTTTATATAATCTCTGAGTTGTAGTCTTTTAATTTTATCTGGATCTTTGCTTTTCTGGATTAATTCTTCAAAATAATCAGCAAAGTAACGTTTGATGTAATCAGCTTTTTGAGTTTCTGATAATTTGGAAAACGCACCTTCTTTTAAACCAAAGAAACGTTCAAGACGGGAAGAAATAGATTCCCCTTTAAGCTTGTTCTTGTCTTGTTTTAATTCTTCCAGCGTGTAAGCTCCGGAAGAGATTGCAACACAATATTTTCTCCCAAGTTCAATAGCTTTTTCTTTATCGACTTTATTGTTTGTAGTGGCTCTTTGTATTGCAAGCTTTAAGGCATCTATAATTTTTTGAAGTTTTTCATCAGGTAGGTTTTCTACAGGGTAATGAAATACTTCATCAAGAGGTGCGCCTAAATCGTTGCATAAAGCTTTTAATTCATCTAACTTTGAGGTATTAGCTTGGGTGTTATTTTCAGTTGTAGTTGTTGTTTCTGCTTCCTGAACTTTTGTCATAATAGAATTTGTGTATTCTGTCTTAGCTGCACCCTTTGTTTGTTGTGCAGTTGAAACAGTTTTAGCTTGTTCAGTTGTATAAATTCCGCTTACTGACATCTTACATACCTCATATATATAAAGTATTTACGGTGACGGCAATTTCAGGTGAATAAAATTTTGTAATAAAACTTAATAATGTAAAAAAATGTAACGATTTTCGAAAAAAGTCTAAAGTTTTAGAAAAAGATGCCGTTATACAAAAATGTAGACGGGGATAACTTAAAGGTTGTCCAAAGCAAAACATTGAAAGGAGTATTTAATATGTACGCAATGTGGCCCGGATGTTATAGTTTCAGAGATGAAATAAAGATTATGGCTCTTTGGATGAAAGAATGGTTGGATTCTCTGATATTAAAGATTTATGAATTAGATAGAATGTTACATGGTTAACGTTCTTGAATATAATTTCTCTCTTTCTCTCGTAAAAATTTTAGCTTGCAGTGTAGATTGCAAGCTTTTGTTTTGTGTAAATAAATGCTTATAAAAATCTTTACTTTTATTTTTGATTTTGCTAAAATCTTGTTAAGACTTGGGGGCGAGAGCCTTTTAAATAATGAAGCGAGTATTATTTTTTATAACACTATTTATAATGTTTTTGTTACAGAGTTTTGCATGTGTAAATGCAGAGCCCTCAAAAGTTATGTCTATGCATTATGACGATTCGTCTTCTGTAGTGTTTTTAAATATCGTTGAATCGTCTGAGGGTTTGCAGAAGAACTTAAAGTTTTCAAAGCTTGAAAATCCAAATAGGATATATTTTGATATTGAAAACGCAGTTTTGATTGGAGAAAAGCAGCAACTTGTTTTTGACAAATCGCAAATTAAGGAAATCAGATTATCTCAATTTACTACTGATCCTGATGTTGTTCGAGGTGTGATTACTTTTGAAGAGGGGTTTGATACTTCCAAGATAAAATTGTTGAACATAAATGGAAATATTCTTATCAAATGCTCTGTAATCTCTTTGAAGAATGATTATTTTAATCCTGTATATGATGAAACTTCTCAGAATTTGCCTTATTCAAGCGTTGTTGTGAATTCTCAAGTTGTACAAAAGGTAGCTATTCCTCAAACTTCAAATATAAAAGCTCCTAATAGTGTAGTTGCAGATATACAAAAGGCTTTTGAAAATTCGATATTAAGCAATTCGGACGGGAAATCCTATGATTCGGTTGTATCAGTCGATTTATCATCAGATTTGAAGTTAAGGACTAAGTACTTTATAAATGGTTATTACATCAAAAATGGCGGTTTATTGGTAAACGGTTCCGGACAAATTACGGCATCAAAGATGTTTTATTTGGATAATCCTAAACGCGTTGCAATTGATTTAGCCAATTCTTTTGTAGATAAAAATATTAGAAACAAGGAAATAAAAATTTGTCCTGACGGTTCATGTAAGGATGTTGCAAAGATAGGTCAGTTTGAGTATAACAAGGCGAGAGTTGTTGTTACAAGTGAACATGCGGAAAAATATATTCCTGTCTTTTCTGCGGATTCTCAATCTATGTTTTTTATAAATGCGGATAAGCTGAAGCATACGGAATTATCAAGTAGTGTTTCAAATTTAGCTAAGGCTTATGTAAGAAAAATTGATAATAAAACAAATGAACTTATACTATCTTTTACAGAGCCAGTTGTCCATTCCATATTGAGAAATGACAACTCTTTGAATATGTATTTATTCAATGTGAAAAGCTACAATGAGATGGATTTAATTAAGACATTACAGAATAGCTATTATAAAGATTTAACATTGTCATTATTGCCTCAGGTCGGTATAAGGGCGACAATGAAAATTAATAAAGATGATGTTGTAAAGATAGATCAAAGTATTGACGGTAAAGCTATAAGATTAACGATTAAAAAAGGTGCCGAGCCTGTTCAAACATCTACCACACCAGTCATAACGGCTAAAAAAACAAAAATAAAGGGCAAAGTCGTTTTAGATGCAGGTCATGGTGGAAGTGACTACGGTGCTATAAGAGAAGGTATTAATGAAAAAGATATAACATTAGATATTACTCAAAGAGTGGCATCTATTCTGAAATCCAAAGGTTATAAAGTTGCACTAACAAGGTCTGATGACACTTACGTGTCGTTGCAGGACAGAGTTGATTTCTCTGAAAAAGAAACTCCTGAAATTTTTGTAAGTATTCACGTAAATTCTGCTGTAGCAACAGAACCAAAAGGTATTGAAACTCATTATTACCATGATTACAGCAAAGAGTTGGCGAATGTAGTTCATACACATTTAATGAAAGCGATTGATACAAAGGACAGAGGCTTGGTTAAGTCGAAGTTTTATGTTATAAATCATACAACGGTACCTGCAATTTTAGTCGAAACAGGATTTATATCAAATGCAGAGGAACGTTCAGAACTGGTAACTGATACGAGAAAGCAAAAGACAGCAAAAGCAATAGCTGAGGGTATAATTGAGTACATCAAATCACAAAAATAATAAGCCAATAGGTTTCTTTGACTCAGGAGTCGGTGGACTCTCTGTTTATGCACGGTTTAAGAAGGTTTTACCTTGTGAAGATACTTTGTACTTCGGTGATTTGGCAAATATGCCCTACGGGAACAAAACACAAGATGAGTTAATAGGATTTGCAAGAAAAATTCTTGATTTCTACAAATCAAAAGATGTTAAAGCAGTTGTAATAGCCTGCAACACATCCTCCGCTCAGGCTTATGATGCAGTCAAAGACGATTACGATTTTAAAATATATCCGATAATTCAGTCTTGTGCAAAAGTAATTGCATCAATGAATTATAATCGTATAGGAGTTTTTGCGACAGAAGCTACTGTAAAATCGGGTGTGTATACTAAAGAATTAAAAAAATATAATGGTGGCGTACTAGTAAAAGAAATTCCTTGTCCAAATTGGGTTCCGATAGTAGAAAACAGCAAATATAATGATAATTTTGCGATAGCGGATGTGAAATTACAGGTAGAAAAAATGATGAAATTTTCTCCTGAAAAAGTAATTCTTGGATGTACTCACTATCCATATTTGCTTTCTGTGATCAAAAAATTTGCTCCGGAAGATTTATTTATCGATCCTGCAGAGATTTTTGTAGATTATATAAAATCTGATTTAGAAAAAAATAATCTGTTAAATTTAATAGGCGGAAGTGAAAGTTTTTACGTAAGCGCAAATCCTGAAAGCTTTCAGGAGCATTCAAAAATATTTTATAACGTAGAAAACCTTCCTGAAGTTGTATTCCCTCAAGCCGTTATGCTCTAGAGAAAACTTCTACATTAACGTCATCAAATGTGTTTTCAAAGAAGTACGCAGAAGATGCTACCATAGAGGCATTGTCGGTACAATATTTCATTATAGGAGCGTAAACTTCAAAACCTTCATTTTTTAGATTAAAAATCTTCTTCCTGATTTCAGAGTTAGCAGCAACCCCGCCAGCTAAGACAACTTGCTTATATCCTGTTTCAAGCAGTGCGTTTCTGACTTTTTTAAATAAAGTTGATGAAACGCATTCCTGAAAACTAGCACAGATGTCCTTAACAGGCATTTCTTTCCCGTCAAAACTTTTAACAAGTCTTAGAACAGCAGTTTTTAAACCGCTAAAGCTGAAATCGTATCCGCCAACCTTAGCTTCTGGAAGTTTAAACGCGTGTGGGTTTCCTTCTTGTGCAAGTTTATCCAGCTTCGGTCCGCCAGGGTAAGGAAGCCCTATAAGTCTTGCAACTTTATCATAAGCTTCTCCTACTGCATCATCAATAGTTTCACCCATAATTTCCATTTCAGAATAAGAACTTACTTTGATAATCTGCGTATGCCCGCCGCTTACTAGCAACGCTATGAAAGGCGGTTCAAGATTAGTATCTATAAAATTAGCCGCAAGATGGGCATTAAGGTGATTTACACCAATAAAAGGCTTGTCATAAACCAAAGAAAGAGTTTTTGCAGCATTCATTCCAACCAAAAGACATCCTACAAGACCGGGACCGATAGTGGATGCGAATGCGGAAATCTCATTACCGCTAACACCGGCTTGTTTAAGAGCTTCTTCTATAACAACATTGATAGCTTCCAAGTGCTCTCTTGCTGCAATTTCAGGTATAACACCTCCGTATTGTTCGTGGATTTTTATTTGTGAAGCAACAACATTTGCAATCACTTCTCTTCCGCCTTTAACAATAGCGCAGGCTGTTTCATCACAACTGGATTCTATTCCCATAATAAGGGAATTCTCATTGATTGTAACAGGTTTGTTACTGAATAATGTATTTTTAATTTTGTTCATAGTAGCATTATACTATAAAAATAATCGGAAAAGATGTTTATTGGATAAGTTGTTTGTTCCAGAGGAGTACCTGGAGTGACAGAATCGGTTAGTAGTTAAAGGAATGTACTCCGACCAAAGGTTATAGACAAGATAAAAAAGAATAAGTAGTTTGTTCCAGAGGAGTACCTGGAGTGACAGAATCGGTTAGTAGTTAAAGGAATGTACTCCGACCAAAGGTTATAGACAAGATAAAAAAGAATAAGTAGTTTGTTCCAGAGGAGTACCTGGAGTGACAGAATCGGTTAGTAGTTAAAGGAATGTACTCCGACCAAAGGTTATAGACAAGATAAAAAAGAATAAGTAGTTTGTTCCAGAGGAGTACCTGGAGTGATAAAATCAGTTAGTAGTTAAAAGAAATGTACTCCGACCAAAGGTTATAAAAAATGAAATTTTTAGATAAAGCAAAAATAAGAGTAATATCAGGCCATGGCGGAAATGGTATGGTCGCTTGGCGTCGTGAAAAATATGTGGATAAAGGCGGTCCTGCAGGTGGTGATGGCGGTCGCGGAGGCGATATATATTTCGTTGCAGATGAAAATATGTCTACTCTGTTGGATTTCAAAATAAAATCAGTTTTCAAAGCTCCTTCAGGAGAGAATGGCGGAATAAAGGGAATGCACGGAGCTTGTGCAAAGGATTTGTATATAAAAGTTCCTTTGGGAACAGTTGTAAGAGATGTAAAAAGCGGAAAGCTTATTGCGGATTTAACAGAAAATGAACAGCAAGTCTTGATTGCAAAAGGCGGACGCGGCGGAAGAGGTAATGCTCGTTTTGCAACTGCTCAAAAAAGAGCACCGCAGTTTTGTGAGCCTGGAGAACCCGGAATAGAAAGAGTTTTGGAATTAGAACTTAAACTTATTGCAGATGTCGGGTTGTTGGGAATGCCAAATGCAGGTAAGTCGACTTTTATAAGTTCTGTAAGCTCTGCCAGACCTAAAATTGCTGATTATCCTTTTACAACATTAGTTCCTCATCTTGGGGTAGTAAAAAAAGATGATGGCGGATCTTATGTTATCGCAGATATCCCGGGACTAATTGAAGGTGCTTCAGAAGGTGTCGGTTTAGGTCATGAGTTTTTAAGACACGTTGAAAGGTGTAGATTTTTAATACATGTTGTAGATCTTACCGCTCAAAATCCTGTTGAAAACTACAAAATAATTAATAATGAATTAAAAAAACATTCGGAAGGTTTGGCTAACTTATACCAGATTGTTGTTTTGAACAAAATTGATGCAATTTTGCAAGAAGATTTGAATAGTTATAAAGAGGAATTTGGAAAATTAGCAAAGGATGTTTTTTGTATTTCAGCCGTAACAAAAGAGGGTATTGAGGATTTATTGCATTTTGTTTCTGCAAAAGTTGACGAGATTCCAAAACCTGAATTTGATTTGGATATAGAAGAGGATTTGGATGCTTATGATAATGATGACAGTGCTTTTGAAGTTACAAAGTTAGATAAAGAAACATATCTTATATCCGGCGGAAAAATAAACAGGCTTGCAAAAGTAACTGATGCCAGAAATACGGAACAAGTTGTAAGACTTCAAAATATCCTGAAAAGTATGGGTGTTTTTGAAAAACTCCACAATTATGGACTGAAAAATGGTGATACTGTTATATTAGGTCACTTAGAGCTTGCCTATTATGATGATGAAATTTGGGGCTAGGATTAAGCTAGGGGTAAGTGTGCTTTCATTGGGAGTAAACAAATGCAAAATGCTATTGAAGAAGCCTTAAATTGCAAAGAAGATGTTCCAATAGGTTGTGTAATAAAAAAGGACGGAAAAATTATAGCCCGCGCTCATAATAAGCGCGAAGAGGATAATGACGTTACAGCACATGCGGAGATATTAGCAATACAGGAAGCCCAAAAAGCTTTAAAAACCTCTCGCCTTAATGACTGTGAAATGTATGTGACTTTAGAGCCTTGTCCTATGTGCAGCTGGGCAATATTAAAATCGGGAATTAAAACTATATATTTTGGTGCGTATAATCCTGATTACGGCGTTTTTATTTCTAATCCCAATTGTATTCCTCCAAAATACTTACCATTAGCAATAAAAGTTTATGGTGGAATAGAAGAAGAAAAATGTGGTAAAATACTAGAAGATTTTTTTAAGAAATTAAGATGATAACAAAAGAAGAATTAGATAAGTTAGCAGAGAAATATGAAACAAAGGATTTTATAAAGGATGATCCTGTTCAATTTGCCCACAGGGGAAACTCAAAGCAAGATATCGAATTGTACGGATTCATCTCATCTCTTTTTGCTTACGGAAATAGGATATTATTTATTAAAAAGCTTGATGATATTTTTTGTAGAGCAGGCAATGATATAAGAAATTATATTGAAAATGGTGATTTTTCAAATTTGAAAGGCGTGGAATATCGATTTTCCAAAGAAAATGATATAGTTCCTATTTTCGAGATATTATCCAAACTTTATAAAGAATCTCAAGGTTTGGAAGAGTTGTTTGAGTATGGATTTAATTCAGATAATTTTTTGCAAACGGTTGTCGATTATTTTTATTCACAAGCTCCCAAAACAGTCGGTCAAGGTTTTTATCATATGATTCCAAACCCTAAAAATGGCGGTGCAATGAAGCGTATGAATATGTTTCTGAGGTGGATGGTAAGAAAATCTGATGTTGATTTGGGTATTTGGAAATTTATGAAACCTAAGGAACTACTTATTCCTTTAGATGTTCATGTCGGAAGAATATCAAGGTTAATGGGACTTCTGGATAGAAAAAGCAATGATCTTAAGGCCGTAATAGAGCTAACAAACAAGCTAAAAGAGTTTTGTCCTGAGGATCCTATAAAATATGATTTTGCAATGTTTGCTTTTGGTGTAGAATTAAATAGGATAAAAGTAGGAGTTTAATTATTATGAACAACAATTTCGATTTTGCTTCAAAGAAAACTATGTTAATTTTACTTTTTATATGTATGATTTTCTTCTTACTTATAATAAAAGCATTCGATTATTTACCAGATGAGCAGGATATGTCAAATAATGAAAATAACGAAGAGCTTGTATATCCAAATCATGAAGTCAAAACTGAAAATATTAATAAAACTGAGGAGCAGGTCGATAGTTCAAAGGACGATGATTCAGATAATGAAATTTCCGAACGGGATGAAGCTCTAAAAGTAGAGCAGAAAAACACTAATGAAGAGTTGAAGGATGTTCAAGCTTCTTCAAAAGTGCGCACTCCTGAACCTACAGAAGCGCTTATACCTATTGAGGAAGGGGTAAGTGATCTAAATTCTTCAAAAATTCAGGAAAACACTCCTCCGAATATAGAAGATTCTGCAAGACAAAGTTTTGAAAAGGCAGTGAGCTTGAAACAAAATGGAGAATATGACGCTGCTTTAGAAGTTTATCGCTCTATTTTAGCAAACGATTCTAACAAAAAATATAGTGCACAGTGTTATGAAGATATGGCGAATATTTTTGCTATCCAAAAAAGATTTGGTTCAGCATTAGTCTATGCGCAAAAGGCTAATAAAATCGAGAAAACGCCTTCTAGAGAAAGATTAATCCAGACACTGCTCCAAAAAACAGGAATGCAAACCGGCACAAGAAGTAATTAGAAAAATAGTGAAAAGGAATGATATGTTACCAGAAGTATTAGATACATCCAGGATAAGAAAACTGTTATTTTTAGGACCACGCGGTTCATATAGCGATTTTGCCAAGAATACATTTATAGATGCTTTTAAGCTTAATTGTGTAAGTACGAATTTAAAATCTATATCGAGCATAATAAAAGCCTTAAAAGATGAGAATAATGAGGATATTGTAGCTGTTATTCCAATAGAAAATTCAATAGAGGGTATAGTGAGAGAAACTTTGGATAATCTTTCTTCCCTGAAGAAAGAATGTTATAAAATTATAGCCGAAACAACAATGGGAGTATCACACGCACTCGTAGGATTTGCAAAAAATAAATCGGATATAAAGGTTGTTCGTTCTCACCCGCAAGCTTTGGCACAGTGCAAGAAATATCTGCAAGACAATTTCCAGGATTCTCTAATAGAAGAAGCAACTTTATCTACTTCTGCTGCAATAAGGTCTTTGGTATCAGAAGAACCGGAAGTTGCAGCAATAGGCAGTATAGAGTGTGCTGAAATGTATGATGTACCTGTGCTGGAACATAATATTAATGATGAAACCAATAATCAAACAAGGTTTATTTTATTAGGAAAATTCATGTCACCTCAAACAGGTTATGATAAAACCAGTATAACATTCTCGACTGAGAACAAGGCTGGAGCTTTAAATAAGATTTTAACAATATTAGAAAATTACAATATTAATATGTCATATATAGACTCAAGACCTTCCAAAAAGGAACTTGGAGAGTATGTGTTCTATATTGATATTGAGGGACATATTTTGGACGGAAAAGTTCAAAAAGCTTTTGATGAGATAAAAAGTTTTGTAAAAATGTTCTATGTAATAGGCTCCTATCATCCAGTAGGCTAAATGTAAAGTATTGTAAATATCAAAATATTGATTTACAGGCATGTTTATATTATACTTGACTCGTGGGCTCTTACGCGAGTAAGAATCTGAGTACACGTGCCCGGTGAGGGTGAGGTAAATTAGCCGATTTGGTTTACAAAAAGCGAAGACCTTGCCTTACTAAGGAGCAAAATAGTAAAGGAAGAAAAAATGAATTTAAAGAACAAACAAGAAATTATCGAAAAGTTTGGTGCTAATGCAAAAGATACTGGATCTGCAGAAGTACAAATCGCTATGTTAACAAAGAAGATTTCAGAACTTACTGAACACATGAAATCAAATAAAAAAGACTTTGCAACAAAACGCGGTCTTTTGATGATGGTTGGTAAGAGAAAAAGACTTCTTTCATTCTTGAAAGAAAAGAACCTTGAAGGGTACAGAAGCCTTGTTAAAGAACTTGGTATCAGAGGTTAATCGAGTATTTATCAGTAAAAAGCTTGTCTTGTGGCAAGCTTTTTTTTTATTGCAAAAAAAAAAGCCCTATATGGGCTGGAATTTTTAAGTAAGATGTAAGATGGGGTTATAAAATTTTCTTTAAAGTTCAATCTATGTTTATAAGATTAACAGATTAAACTTTTGCGGATTTAAAAATGTCAGGATATCTATCTTTTAATATCTTGATTGAATTTTGGGCTAGTGATGTAGGATTAGCTTCATATGCTTCGATTAAAATATTTGCATTTTCTACGCTAGGTTGTTTATTAAAGCTGCTTAAAGCCTTATTAAAGTTATTTTTATTTTTTATTAATGTTTCAATACTTTCTGTATTAACTTCTGGCTCAGGTCCTGTTGTATCATTTTTGTTACTTATTTTGTCAAATATTGAAACGCCCATTTGAAAAATACTTGTAGCATTTCCTGCTAATATAGCACCCCAGGAATGATTAGTCACTCCACTGAGCCTGTTGGATAATGCTGTATCTTGTGCTGAATATTTTGTACTGCTGCTGTAATCTGTATAGTAACCCATCTTTTACTCTCATTTCTTACTTATTGAGTTTATAAATTTTGTTCTCTTTTAACTGCTTCGTATATACATTTGAAGTCTTTAAGACCGTCTTCATTTGATTCAAACATGTTTTTTACTGCTAATGCTGCTTCTTTTTTAGCATCGTCAGTCTCTGCGTGTTTGTATTCATATATTGCTCTTCGCAATTCTTTTTCAGTTGCTTGTTTTTCACTGCTTGCTTCTTGCCAATCTTTTATGCAAGCTTCGTCTGCTCTTTGCCAGCCCATACTTTTCGCAGTTTTAATTGTTTTAGCATCTGAAGCTTTTTGAAAATCTGCTTTTTTGTCTTGCAACTCTTCTATTTCATCTTGTAGCTCTGCTATTTCTGTATTAAGTTTATTTTTTTCTTCTATAGCTTTTTCTTTTATTTCTTCTTGAGCTTTTATTTCCTCTGGAATTGTTTTTTCATAAGCTTCTTTTGCTTTATCATATTCATCCTTTAGGATATCATATTCTGTACTATTTTTATCTGCCTTGAGTAATGCTTCTTTTGCATTATTGTAGGTCGTTTCCGCGCTTGATAATTTGGTGTTTAATGCGCTAATTTCTTTATCAGCATCGCTGATTTTTCCATCTAGAGTTGTTACTTCTGTTAATTTCTTTGTGACTTCATCTTGTATGTTATCAATATCTTTATTTGTATTTTTTATTTCTTCTGTATAATTAACTTCAGGCTCTTTAGATTTTATGTTGCTTTCAATAGCCCAACCAACTACACCAGCTAAAGCCTTTGTAGTCTCGAAGCCTGTTATAGCACCATAATTTGGTTCTCCAAAGCAGTTTGTAAATATGCTATTATTGCCGAACATACCAAAATTACCAAGGATTCCAGTACCGCTTGAAGAGCCTAACAATCCTGACAAGGAGTTACCATAAATATTAAAATTGTTCATTCCAAGTATAGTTGCCATTTTTTTTGTGTCCCATCTATTTCTTACAAATATATAAAGTATATATTTATAATATAATTTCAGGCTTAATTAAAAATGTTACATTTCTTAATAATAAATACGTGCATATTTCTTGAAAACTATTTATTTATGTTCTTAAATGAATATATGGCTATTACGTTTACAGGGATAAATAATGTACGAATGTTCAAAAAGAATTACCAAAAATATGGTAATTATCTTTCTAATGATTCAAAAATAAAGCAAGGCAATAAAAGTATGAAAGAGATAATTATCAAATGTGATTTATCTGATGATGCTTTGGGAGCAGATTTATCTGATTTTAAGACGACTTTATTAAAATGTGCTAGCGGGTATCAGAAAAATTGTATTAAGAAAGATGCTCCTCAAAATATTGATATTTTTCAACGTTGTCAGTACATACGAGATGACACGGGAAATGTTATAAATTCTAATTTTAAAATAAATAATTATGATATCGTATTAAATGAAAGAGAAGTTTTACCGCTGTTTTCATTTATGGCAAGAATAACTCGAAAGCTTTCACAAATGTCAAGTCTAAGTGAGAATATAAGACTGTATGCAAAATTTGTAAATATGTCAATCGCAAAAGAAGCAGAAGAGTTTATAGAGAATCTGTAGAAATAGATATTAGAAAAATAAAAAAAGACAATAACCAAAGTTATTGTCTTTTCTAAAAATGGTGGGCATGAAGAGACTGTCTTGAGTCGCTCGCGATTAACGGCGTTACGGAACTGACCTGCGTCAGTCCCTCCAGCCTCAGCTCGCTCCTCGCTCGAACTATAGACAAGGCTTTGCCTTGTGGGAGTTCTCGTCTCTAATTTCGACAAACAAAAAAAAGGACAATAGTCAATGCTATTGTCCTTTCTAAAAAATGGTGGGCATGAAGAGACTGTCTTGAGTCGCTCGCGATTAACGGCGTTACGGAACTGACCTGCGTCAGTCCC